>NZ_JABXYX010000011.1 GCF_017982655.1 Brasilonema sp. CT11
ATAGACAATCAACCACTTCTGTTGCCTGCGAGGATTGTCGCTTGTGGCTATTTTTTGTTTGATTTGTTCTAACCTTAGATGCGGTTGAACCCTGCTTACCCTTGCCATAACCTTGTAATTCTTTTAACTTATATCCATTTTACTATTTTTACGCTTCAGAACGCGGATTGGTATCACTTGGACATTGATCCCTAATTCTAAATCAGCCCAAGTTTTATCGGTAGTTAGTATTGGCAAATCCAAGGATTTACCCAGCGCTAAACAAGCTCTATCGCCAAAAGATAATCCAGCCTGTCTTGTTAACGGACGTAACAATCCGGCATAATAAGCCATTTCAGTATCAAAGTGAATCACATCTAACCCGAGATTACTGATAACTTCCCTCACTTCTGCCTCAGACATTCCAGTATCAGCAAGTTTTGCTACAACTTCACTCAAATTCACGCTACTGATAGCAGCTACAGTGAGAACATTTATGACCCTTTCGCTACTAGGTTCATTGTTTAAAAGCGCCAAAATAGCAGAAGCATCCAAAATATAATCACTCACTCAAATTCTCCTGACGTCGTTCTGCTATGAGTTCATCACTCAGCGATCGCCCCTGGGGAACATATCGACGCACTATTTCTTGTGCTCGTTTAATTGCCATATCTAATGTAAAAATTCTCAATTCCCCATTCACTAGCCCAATCATAACTTCATCGCCTACTTCCAATCCTAATTGTTTGCGATACTCAGATGGAATCACAACTCTGCCACCCTCAGATATTTTTGTCTTAATTGTTTGCATATGACATATTTACATGATTTTGACATAATAAGTAACAAAATTATATCCCATATACATGCACCCTCAATTGGAACAATCGGTTGTTACTTTTAGAAAGGACTGAAGCTTTTGTGAAGACTTTTTACTACGAAAATTGTTGAATTTTGTTATTGAATAGGAAGAAAGAAGACTTAAGATTTCTTCTTGTTGTATTGCAGGGAAGAGGGAACAAAACAATTCAAAGTATGCCCTATGTCCAGAGGACACGCTGCGTGAACGCCTCCGGCGTGCACTTTGCGCATACAAAAAAAGAATTCTTTAATTTTGAATTTGAGCGCAGCGAGTGGTGACCGCGTTTTTTCATTAGTTCGTGTCCTAATCTACCTGGCGACTGGTAGATTTCATCGTTTGATTAGTTGAATTTATAAGTTTGAATAAAAATAATATTTGATTCTATCAATCAACTTATTTAAAGTGAAAACATCAAGTACTTTAGTGGAGGCTTCATAGAAGTAAAGCCGCCGAACTCTAGTGAATAAATCAAACTTAAAAAAATTAACTAGCTGGCTCGTAACTACAGTATTTTTAGTACTTGTAGTCGCATTTTCTCTGTTTAACCAGCCTAATGCGATCGCTCAATCACAAACACCATCTATAACCACGCAATCTACACCTGTTCCCATAACATCTGTAGTAGCAAATGTTAGGCATTTACTACAAACCAACGAATGTGTAGGCTGCAATCTCATTGGAGCAAAGCTCAAAGATACAAACCTGCAAGCTGCAAACTTAGAAAATGCTAACTTGCAAGGTGCTGATTTAGAAAGAGCAAACTTACAAGGAACTAACCTGGCTGGTGCTAACCTGCAAGGAGCTGATTTAGGTAAGACAAACATCATAGGAGCAAACTTAGAGAGAGCAAACCTCTTTGATGCGGACTTAGAGAAAGCAAATCTCACAGATGCGAATATAGTGGGGGCAAACCTGCAAGGGGCTGATTTGGAAGGCTCAATAAGACCCCAAGGATTCACCATTCAGTGATCAAGCCTCTTTGCGCGAAATAAACGCTAATTGAATATTTCCCCGGTTGACTCCAACTGATTGCTTGTGTCAGTTGGGGTTTTTGTTGGTATAGTGTACCATTTAGTCCAGAAAATATCTCCAAGCGTCGAAATTGCCTCACAAATCAACTGTCTGTACTCGCCGACATCTTTGGACAGGGACAATTTGACCGCCCTCAAAGATCAATCCTCGAAACGAACACGAGCAGGTGAAGGAAGTCCTGTTTTTTCCAGGATTTCACCTGCTTAGAGCTTAATAGTCAATATTTACTCGTCAATTTGCCAAAAGTCCTTGGTCACATTTTCATCCAAAATCTTCTTTGGTCGCACAATTACGATTACTTTACCAAGCAAAGGAATTTCCGGTGCTGTTTCAAACCATTGGAAATCTAATTCACCAGAGTTATCAACAACAAAGTAACTATTAGAGTCCCATTCTCGCTCTTGCCGGTCTACAACAACTAACACAGGTTGTGAGGAATTTTGTGTTTGGTTGGGAAAGCTATCGCTCTTGCACAAAATCACCACTGGATCTTCTGCACTCAACAAAATCTGCCAACCTGGTAACGGTACCCAAGCTTGCTCTCCAGCAAACTTGACCATACCAAATGGTTCTATCCCTTCTACTATGGGTACTGCTTTGAAATCTTGTGCGGTTATTGGCAACTCACCCACAACTGGTATCATACGCGGTAATTCTTCCTCAGAGTCCAGGCGATAAAAGGGCAACAAGGGAGCAGGACGTTTGGGGACTACCGTAAAATCTGTTAATAACTGTTCGATTTGCTTCCTTGCTGTTTGTGAGTGAGCGAAACGCAAACCTTTGGCTATGAGGCGAGAGCGTTCTTGTAAGTCTGAGTTTTGGCGGGCGAGTTTCCAAGAATGATATGCTACTGCATCTCCCGGATAACTTTCAAACCCCTCTGGTAGGGTACGAAGGCGAGAGAAATCCTTTACTGCTTTGGCGACTTCCCGCGCCTCATCAATATCAAGTTTGTGCTGGAAGGTGAGTTCTGCAGCTGCTGCGCGTTCTTCTTGGGTGAGTAAGCGTAGTTCGTACAAAACATCACTACCTCGTGTTGAGTAATGCGATCGCGCTGCTTGGGATGCACCGACCTTTTCTATAGAATTGTACACTTGAGCGCCAACAACGACTTGATTTTGTTGTATCGGCTCAAATCCAGTTCCTTCAAAGATGGTTTGGGGATCATAACCAAGTTTTTGCAGTTGGGCGATCGCAATTCCCCATTCCACCCAGGTGCCTTGCTTTTGTCTGAGCTTTCGCACCAATTCTTGTGCGATTTCACTATTATCCGAATTTTGAGCATTGGGTGGTAGGTCAGTCATAATCCACTAACAACTTCAAGGGAGAGCAGTTCATTGCTTGTTGCATTTTACCAAAAACAGCGATTTAAATCGCCTCCGTCCTCATACGCTCAACCGATGTTTCTTTATATTTCCTATAGCTGAGTATTTCTATCGATTCAGCAAGTGAAGTTTTACAATATTATTGCTTACGTCTTATAGCAATTTTTTTTATTTTTTAATTTACGTTTTTATACTGAAAAATCAAAATTAGTCGCCTAAATTTTTTCGTATAAATAAGTACAAAAGGTTTAAATAGTCAATTTCTTCACAAATGATCCGGGTATCTGCTGCTTCTGCTTGTATGATGTTTCCAAGCGAAGCTGGTATGAAATATAACAAAAGTGTCCGATAAGGATTTAAAAATTTTTTATGGATAATCAAACTCCTGAACTGGATAAGATTCGCCATCCATTATTGACTATAGAAAAACCAAAAAAGCAAAAAATTTTGGTAGTTGATGACGAACAAGATAATCTCGATTTACTTTACCGCACCTTCCGGCGCGACTTTCATGTCTTGAAAGCAGACAGTGGTATGAAGGCTCTGCAAATCTTAGCAACTGAAGGGGAAGTAGCTGTGATTATATCCGATCAACGAATGCCCCAAATGAAGGGAACTGAGTTTCTAAGTAAGACAGTGCCTCAGTTTCCAGATACCCTAAGAATTATCCTTACAGGTTTTACTGATGTTCAAGACTTAGTAGAAGCGATTAATACAGGACAGGTTTATAAGTTTATCACCAAGCCTTGGGATCCAGGGCAATTGAAGGCAGTTGTCCAACAAGCAGCCCAAACTTACGATTTGCTCAAGCAACGTACAGAAGAATTGCAACGTGCTCATGCTCAAAGAGCACTACTGAGTGTTTTAGTGCAGGTTACTCAAGAATATACTTGTTTGGAAACAACTCTCAACTCTATTGCTAGGGCATTTGGTGAAAATTTTGCAACTCATAACTGTATATTGCAGTTAGTAAACGGTAATACCTTGGCTGCAAATCAAGGAACTTACAGTACGACAGGTAAAGTGAAAAACTGGCTCGCTCAAGATCCACTCACAATTGAGGCGATAAGCCCAAGGCTTGACGCACAGCGTATCGTCACTCACGAAATGCAAGTCTCGCTCAATGTACTTAATGACCAAAAGTTACTTGGTGTTGGTCACTACTCAGATAACAAAGTTCAAGCACATCTGGTTATTCCGATAACCTATCGCCAAGAAGTATTGGCAGTGTTATCACTACAGTGGCAACAACCCCAGACTTTGAGCGAAGATGAACTTAAATTCCTTGATTTGTCTGCTGAACTGATAGCGATCGCGCTGCGCGCAGTGTCTGCTCATGATCAAGCTCCAGCAGGAAGCGCTACCATTGGCTATGAATGACACAAAGTCGCGATGAAACAACAAAATAAACACTAATCCAAATTCAAGTTTACAGGAAATTTATAGAGATAGCTCCAAAAAGTTCGTTTTGCAGCAGTAACACATTACCCTGTTGCAAACGATATGATGGGAATGCTAGTAATAACGAAAGCTTAGTTGTTAATGATTAGTTATTAGTACTTTGCTTCTAATGCTAATGACTAATGACCCTTCGGGTTCGCCAGTCGCCTGCGGAGGGAAATACTTCCGCAGCGCTGGTCTCACTAATGACTAATAACAAATGACTAATGACTTTGGATTGGTCTCATCTTTGGCTTTATGTCTCTCCCCCAATAGTGGGTGGAATTATTGGCTACTTCACTAACGATATAGCCATCAAAATGTTATTTCGTCCCTACCGTGCAATTTACATCAGTGGACGAAAAATACCTTTTACACCTGGATTGATTCCCCGCAATCAGGAACGGCTTGCTAAGAATGTCTCAGATACAATTATGGGGTCGCTATTGACACCCCAAGAGTTGCAAAAACTAGCGCGGCGATTGTTGCAAACAGAACGCATCCAAGGAGCAATTCTCTGGATCTTGCGACTGGCAATTGACCAACTAAAATCCGATAAAGAGCAGAAAACTGCTAAAATCTTGTCGGGAATTTTGCGGGATTTGTTAGGAGAATCCTTACCGCGTCTTTTGAAGGTGTTGGCGCGGCGGGAAGACTTTTTAGAGGCGCAAGTTAATCAAATTTTTGACCAGATATTACTGGACTTTCAATTAACCGACGAACAAGCCACTCGTCTGGGTGATTGGTTGTTACAGGTTGTCATACCGCCGGAGATTTTGCGACTAGCAGTTATTGACTTTTTGACGGATCGTACGATTCAAACTATTGACGAAAGTTTTCGGGAAAAAACCAGCGGTACCTATTGGGTTGTGGCAAATCTGTTTGGTTTACGCAATACTTTGACGCGCCTACGGACTTACTGTTTGGATGAGAAAGATGCTACCAATACTCGCTTGCAGGAATTGATTCAACAGTTACAGCTGCGCGATCGCCTTAAGCAACTTCTACAAAGTTTTTCTTTGGAAAGTTTACCAATAGGTACAGTACGACAGCTGCGAAAGACGACACGCGAAACCGTCCGCAATTACGCACAAACGCGTGGTAGCGACTTACTCCAAGGATTAGGTAGTTCCGTTGACTGGGAAAATGTTGCTATGTTGCTGGTGAATCGCCTCAGCTCCTCTCCTGTTGTGAATGCTTCACTGGAAGTAGTCAGTAAAGAACTAGCTCTTGTTTTAGAGCGGTATTTGGAGAAAGACTTGGAAGCAATTGTAGCTCAGGCAATTCCCATTTTGGCAATTGACCAAGTGATTGTTGACCGGGTGAAATCAACTTCACCTGCTGATTTAGAAGCAGCAATAGAAGGGATTGTTAAAAATGAGTTGCAAGCAATTGTGAATTTAGGCGGTATTTTAGGCTTTGTTGTGGGATTGGTGCAAACAATGTTTTTGTTATTTAGTCAACAGTTAGGGGTGTAAGGGATATAGAGTCTTGCCGCGACACCAGGGGTGGCGGTCTTTCAAAACAATCTTTAACTCAACAGTACTGATTTTTAAGCTAGTAAGTGCTGTTGAACCTGCATCACCAATTCATTTGTCCAGTAATTGACGAGTTCTGCGGCTTCGGCTTCTACCATAACTCGGATGAGTGGCTCTGTACCAGAGGCGCGGACTAAAACTCTACCAGAATCTCCCATTGCTGCTTCCGCGCGGGCGATCGCCTGTTGCAGCGGTTCACATTCTTTCCATCCCAAACGCTTGGATTTGTCTTCGACTCGGACATTTTGCAACAGTTGGGGATAGGTTTGAAAGCTTTGAGTCACCATTTCTGATAACGGGACACCAGCTTGTTGCACTAACGCTGCTATATGTAAGGCTGTTAACAAGCCATCTCCGGTCATACCATAGTGACGACAGAGGATATGACCTGATTGTTCACCCCCTAGCATTCCTCCAGTCCGCAACATTTCCGCTTGGACGTACTGATCACCAACTGCTGTGCGAATGAATTGACCACCAACTTGCTTCCATGCTCTTTCAAAACCTAAGTTTGCCATAACAGTGGAAACAATCAGGTCACCTGGCAGTTGTTGGTTTTGCTTTAGTTTTTGTCCCCAGAGGTAGAGGATGTAATCCCCATTGATCGCTCTTCCGGTGTTGTCTACAGCCAAAACGCGGTCTGCATCACCATCAAAAGCGAAGCCTAAATCGGCATTGTGTTCTTGTACGGCGGCTTGGAGAATTTCTAGGTGAGTGGAACCGCAGTTGACGTTGATGCGATCGCCATCTGGTTCGTTATGTAAGTAGATGACTTGGGCCCCCATCTCCTTAAATACCGATGGTGCTAGACCAACAACTGCTCCCCATGCCAAGTCTAAAACAATTTTCATACCCTGAAAATTCATCGCACCGTGCAGGGGTTTTTTCAATGCTTCAACATAACTTCCCACTAAGTCCAAGCGCGAGTAATACCGTCCGCAATCGCTACAGTTTGCAGAAGCCATACCACGCACTCCTGCTTCTATTTCTGTTTGCAAAGCTTGAGATAGCTTCATTCCATCCGCGCCAAAAAATTTAATGCCGTTGTCTTCTGGCGGGTTGTGGCTAGCAGAAATCATCACCCCACCTATGGCATCGGTGACGCTGGTAAGATATGCAACGCAAGGAGTAGGACATAGTCCCAAATGCCACACTTCTAATCCTGCGGCTGTTAACCCTGCACTTAACGACATCGCCAGCATATCACTAGAGTTTCTGGAGTCTTGGCCGAGGATAATTGGTCCTGGGTTGGAAGCATGACTACGCAAAACAGTACCTGCCCAAAAGCCTACTTGTAATGCTAGGGGTGCACCCAGCAAGTCTCCCACTCGTCCTCGAATACCATCTGTACCAAACAGGGGTGTACCCACAAGTGATGCTAAGTTCAACCCAAAACCGCCCTCATTAAGTTTGTTTTCCGATTCAACAACATTAGTTGTTGAATTTTCTGAGACAGTAGCTTGAGTTCGAGTTATGTATGAAACCATAAGTAAAAAAACCCCACACACTCACACTGGAGAATAGCACTTTCAACAATATTCAACAATATTCAACAATTTCTGCTGGATGCCTTTCAATCGGCATACTTTACTGTTTATTGTTTCATTTTGACTCAAAGTCGTTGTAAGTATTTTTTAAGTATTTTTTTGTATTTATAAAGATATTGTAAACTACTGGGCTACATCAAAAAGTGCTCTCAAGACTTATCACTAGGAACTTACAAATATCTCAGATGGTCTCAACTTAAACATTTTTAATATAATTTCTCATCAAATAGTTCTACTGTAACGTTTTAGTGGCTTGTGTAGCCGTTCGTAAATTAGACTTCAGCAGTTGACATTTTATAGTCGAGCAAATTTAGCATGAGCAGCAATTTAGCAACAAAATTACGTGTCGGAACCAAAAAAGCCCATACAATGGCAGAAAATGTTGGTTTTGTCAAGTGTTTTTTAAAAGGAGTCGTAGAAAAAAACTCCTATCGGAAGCTGGTAGCTAACTTTTACTTCATCTACTCAGCGATGGAAGAGGAGATGGAGAAGCATGCCAATCATCCGATTATTTCAAAAATCAATTTTCCTCAACTTCACCGTAAGGAAACTTTGGAGCAAGACCTCACCTACTACTATGGGGCAAACTGGCGCGAGCAAATCCAACTCTCTTCGGCGGGTGAAGCTTATGTGCAACGGATTCGGGAACTATCTCAAAACGAACCAGAACTATTAGTTGCTCACTCTTACACCCGATACCTTGGGGACTTATCTGGTGGACAAATTCTCAAAGGAATTGCTGAAACTGCGATGAACCTTTCTGACGGAGGAACCGCCTTCTATGAATTTGATGAGATTCCAGATGAGAAGGGGTTCAAAGCAAAATACCGTCAAACTTTGGATGAATTAGCTATAGATGATGCGACTGCTGATCGCATTGTTGATGAAGCAAACGCCGCCTTTGGCATGAACATGAAGATGTTCCAAGAGTTGGAAGGAAATCTTATCAAAGCAGTTGGAATCATGCTTTTCAACAGCATCACACGTCGTCGCACACGCGGTAGTACCGAACTCGCAACTGCTGAGTAAACATTAGCACAATCTTTTGATTAATTGCTAGGGGCAGCGCCTCTGGGATTACCCTTGTATAAAGGGGAATCGCGGGGAAGTTGCCCCTAGTCGCGTCTTGAGCACAATTTACGCATTCAAAAATCAACAGGTTTAGATTCTGACTTTTCACATTCTGTGAAAAAGGCGATTTGATCGCGAAAGTCGTCCGCGAATAAATTATCTACTACAGCTTTATTTTGACAGGTGTAAAATTCTTCATCTGTTTGACACAACTCCGACACATTGAGATTCTAAATTATAAATAGCAGTTTTAGCTTACTTATGTCGTTGTATCACCTGAAAATGATCTTCTTTTTGAAGAAAACTAAGAGCGCTAAGTTTTTGATGAATTAACAGAATTTAAATTTAACATTTACATACTTTTTACCTTTTATTCATACTATGTCTCATATTCCTCAACAAAAAAAAGAAAAACAAGAAAATGTTTTTATAGAAGGAATAAAAACTGTTGGTTTAAGCCTAGTTCTTGCCTTTGGTATTCGCACCTTTATTGCTGAAGCTCGTTATATTCCTTCTGGTTCTATGGAGCCAACACTCCAGATTAACGATCGCTTAATCATCGATAAAGTTAGCTATGACTTTACCTCACCTCAGCGAGATGACATTGTTGTTTTTAATCCAACTAAAACACTACAATCGGAAAATTATCATGACGCTTTCATTAAACGTATAATTGGCTTGCCAGGAGATAAAGTGGAAGTGAAAAATGGACTCGTTTATATTAATGACTCGCCTTTAAAAGAAAATTATATTGAAGCTAAACCAGACTATAAATGGGGTCCTGTCATTGTACCAAAGAATTCTTATCTAGTTTTAGGAGACAATCGCAATAATAGCTATGACAGTCACTATTGGGGTTTTGTCCCCCGTAATAACATCGTAGGTCGAGCAATTGTTCGCTTTTATCCATTCAACCGAATTGGATTTATCAATTAACCTGTTTATATTTTCAGGTTAACCAAAGTAAAGAAAAATGGAAAAATCAGAGAAAAAATCTGCGCGTATATAATTTTATAAATTATTGAAATGAATATCTATCAACTATAGGACTTACGCACGAGTTACGAAAGAACAAGACTGTGAGATTGCTTCCTTACGTCGCAATGACACAACTACCTTTACCTTGCGTAAGTCCTGAACTATCAAGTATTAAGCCATGCTGGAAAAACTATGAAAAACCTATCTCAGAAATCTATAAAAGTAAGCGATAAACAGGAAAAATATTTATCTACTGCTGATCTGGTGCATATCTATCTTCTTGAAATTGGACGTACACCTTTGTTAACTTATGAGCAAGAAAAACATTTTGGCAAGCAAGTCCAACAAATGATGGCTTTACTTGCTGTCAAAGAAAAATTAACTATTCAATTCAAGCGTCAACCAACACAAATAGAATGGGCTGAAAATATAAATATTAGTGAAGACTCATTAGTGCAACAACTCCAGCAAGGACATCAAGCCAAGCAGAAAATGATTGAGGCTAATTTACGGCTTGTAGTATCTATTGCCAAGAAATATCAAAGACGTAACCTAGAATTTCTCGACTTAATTCAAGAAGGAAGTTTGGGTTTAGAGCGAGGGGTTGAGAAATATGACCCTAGCAGAGGATACAAGTTTTCAACTTACGCCTATTGGTGGATTCGTCAGGCAATGACACGGGCGGTCGCCCAACAAGGACGCACTATCCGCTTGCCTATCCATGTTACTGAAAAATTAAATAAAATCAAACTTATTCAACGTGAATTAGCTCAAAAATTAGGTCGTATTCCCACCGCTACTGATATCGCCCAAGCACTATCTCTAGATCCTAAGGAAATTCGAGATTATTTACTCTTAGCACGTCGCCCTGTTTCTTTGGAATTGCGAGTTGGCTCAGAAAAAGATACAGAATTACAGGATATGTTGGAGGATGACGGACTCTCTCCCGAATTATACGCTGAGCAGAAATTTCTCCAACAAAATCTTCAAAATTTATTGGAGAAATTAACTCCTCAGCAACGGGAAATATTAACTTTACGTTTTGGTTTAACAGATGGAAAAGAACTGTCTTTAGTACAGATTGGTCAATGCATGGGTATCAGTCGAGAACGAGTGCGACAACTAGAGCAACAAGCTTTGGGTATCTTACGACAACATAAAGATAAGATAAGATAAGCAGCTATCTAATACCAATTCTTTTTAAAGATGTATAGAATTAGCCTGCGGAGGCAGGCTTTGTTTGTGTAGCCCCACACTTCTAGTGTGCGGGCGATAATGTGCAACCTCACATAAAATTGGTATAACTAGTTAATGTTGACCAAATTATTCAGATATAAAGTCGCTCAGCGACTTTATATCATTTTATGATTAAGAAATTGCCGCAAACAGAAAACTATCTCTAGAAATACTTTTAATCATGACTAACATTTGGGTTTGTTTAATTTTGGGACTGGTAGCGGGTACTATTAGTGGTATGACCGGTATTGGTGGTGGAATAATCATCTTACCTGCCTTGATTCTTTTCTTAGGATTTTCTCAGCACCAAGCCCAAGGAACTACATTGGCATTGTTAGTTCTGCCAATAGATTTATTAGCAGCATGGACTTACTATAACCAGGGATATGTAGACTTAAAAGTAGCAGCGCTTCTCTGTCTTGGATTTCTTTTTGGTGGGTGGTTCGGTGCTCAAATAGGAACGAGTTTACCGAATGGGGTTTTAACTAAAATATTTGCTTTTCTACTAATTATCAGTGCTGTAAGAGTTTTATTCATGACTAGTGCTGATTCAGTATAAATAATTTATCATTTGTTTGATTCACCATAAAATTAGGAAATCGTTTTAATATACAATCCAAACATTGCCATTGAGCTGTTCGATAACCAACGTTTCATTCAAAAGCGAAGGTGCGATTGCTTGAATATTTTAGAATTTACTTTATTGGTTTGGCTTAGTTCTGCTAGCGCAGGCTTTTTGGGAGCGCTAACAGGGTTAGGCGGTGGAGTGGTACTTGTCCCCTTGTTAACTTTAGCCTTTGGTGTTGACATTCGTTACGCAATAGGTGCTTCTCTTGTATCGGTAATCGCAACTTCTTCAGGTGCTGCTGCTGCATACGTTAAAGAAGGCTACACCAATTTACGCTTGGGAATGTTCTTGGAAGTGGCAACAACATTTGGAGCTATTACAGGTGCAACTATAGCCGCTTTTGTTCCCACCAGAATACTGGCTGTGGTGTTTGGATTTGTTTTACTTTATAGTGCCTACCTTTCACGTCAACCTCGTTCTGAACATTTAGATAACACTCCACCTGATTCTCTAGCAACTCGTTTAAAGTTAAATAGCACTTACCCAACGCCTGAAGGTGAACAATCCTACAA
The DNA here is from genome assembly GCF_017982655.1 of Brasilonema sp. CT11. GTDB lineage: Bacteria > Cyanobacteriota > Cyanobacteriia > Cyanobacteriales > Nostocaceae > Brasilonema. The sequence continues at coordinate 12,149 of NZ_JABXYX010000011.1, forward strand.
TGTCCGTGCTGTTCCTGTAGGATTTAGTCTCATGTATGTCGCCGGAGTGCTTTCCGGGTTACTTGGTATTGGTTCTGGCGCACTCAAGGTACTAGCGATGGATCAATTTATGCGGATTCCGTTTAAGGTTTCTACCACTACCAGTAATTTTATGATTGGGGTGACAGCAGCAGCTAGCGCGGGTGTGTACCTGAAACGAGGTTACATCGATCCTGGACTAGCAATGCCTGTCATGTTAGGAGTACTTTTAGGCGCATTGATCGGGGCTAGGGTATTGGTAAAAGCCAGAGTAGGCGTTTTAAGAAATATTTTTAGTGTAGTTATTGTGCTGCTAGCTATTCAAATGATTTATAACGGCTTCCTAGGGAGGATTTAAAGTGTCCCAAACTCGACGTAATTTGAGTGAAAGACAAGTCGAAATTTTGGTTGGTAATTTATTGAGATACGGGGTACTGCTCGCTACTGCTATCGTTTTATTAGGCGGGGTGTTGTACCTAATTTATCATGGAAAGGAAGCTCCAAATTATCAAATTTTTCGCGGTGAGCCTCCAGCTTTTAGCTCTCCTGAAGGAGTTGCAAATTCCGTATTATCAGGTCGTCGTCGTGGCATTATTCAACTTGGATTGTTGTTATTAATTGCTACTCCTGTTGCGAGAGTTGCTTTTTCTCTATTAGCTTTTATGCGTCAGCGAGATATCACCTATATTATTTTGACTGTGATTGTTTTGACTGGGCTGATAATTAGTTTTATAGGTGGTTAATAGATAATTATCTACTTTTGTTACTGTGAGTAAGTAGCCATCATGAACTGCGTACACTCCTGAGCATGAAAAATTTTCTCTTCTCTCCCTGTTCCCTGTTAAGCGTTCCCTATTTTCAAGCTAGAACGACATAAATAATTCATACGATAGAATCGCAATGGTGCTCTGTAATCCATCCTCAACTTGATGAAAGCCGATCGCAAACCAACTCCTGAAATGACTTTGCCTACCTTTAATCGCCCTGAACTACTCGCCCCCGCAGGTTACTGGGACTGTGCTAAAGCTGCTGTGGAAAATGGGGCAGATGCTATTTATTTTGGGTTGGATCGCTTTAATGCGCGAATGCGGGCGCAAAACTTCACGGAGGCAGATTTGCCCAAGTTGATGGAATTTCTGCACCGTCGGGGTGTGAAGGGGTATGTCACCCTGAATACACTGATTTTTCCGCAAGAACTAAGAGAAGCAGAGCAATATCTTCGCACGATTATCACTGCTGGCGTGGATGCAGTCATTGTCCAAGATATTGGAATTTGTCGTCTGATTCGTCACCTTTCTCCAGATTTTCCTATCCATGCTTCCACGCAAATGACTATCACCAGTGCAGCAGGGGTGGAATTTGCTAAATCCTTGGGGTGTCAGTTGGTAGTACTTGCGCGTGAATGTTCCCTAAAAGAAATTGAGAAAATTCAGCGCCAGCTTCCAGAACAAGCCTCACTTCCTCTGGAAGTTTTTGTTCATGGTGCTTTGTGTGTAGCATATTCTGGTCAATGCTTGACGAGTGAAGCTTTAGGAGGACGTTCTGCTAACCGTGGCGAATGTGCCCAAGCTTGCCGAATGCCCTACGAGTTAATCTCAGATGGCAAAAGTGTAAATTTAGGAAATCGCAAATATTTACTCAGTCCTCAAGACTTGGCTGGGTTAGAAGTACTGCCAGAATTGGTGAAAGCGGGGGTGAGTTGTCTCAAGATTGAAGGTCGCTTGAAAACTCCTGAGTATGTCGCGAATGTGACCCGCGTTTATCGTGAAGCTTTGGATCGGGTAATGGCTCAGTTGGATGTAGGAGACAAGGAGAAATTCTCCACATCTTTTCAAGAACACTACAACTTAGAGATGGCGTTTTCTCGCGGACAGTATACGGGTTGGTTTGGCGGTGTTAACAATCAAGAACTAGTTCATGCCCACTTTGGCAAAAAGCGCGGGGTTTACTTGGGCGAAGTCACTCGCATCAGTAACGAAAAAGTAACAGTACGGTTACAAGCCCCGGTGAAACCAGGAGACGGTGTTGTTTTTGACTGCGGTCACCCAGAAGCGCAAGAACAAGGCGGTCGAGTTTATGCGGTGGAAGATAAAGGAAAGGAAGTGCTGCTGACTTTTGGTCGCCGTGATCTCAACTTGCGACGAATACACGTAGGGGACAAGATTTGGAAAACCAGCGATCCAGAACTTGATAAGCAACTACGTCAGACTTTTGCTGGAGAAAATCCGCAGTTTCAGCGTCCAATTCACATAGAGGTGCATGGAGAAGTTGGTCAGTGCGTGAGTGCGATACGCGGAGCGTCAAGCCTCCGGCTTATCGCCCGCGACGAACTAGGTCACATTGTCCAAGTAGAATCTACAATCCCCCTTGAAGAGGCGCACACCAAACCCCTCACCCCAGAACGTTTACAAGAACAGTTTGGTCGTCTGGGCAACACACCCTTTTGTTTGGGAACCTTGACAAATCACCTTAATGGTGCTGTTACGTTACCCGTGAGTGAGTTGAACCGTTTACGACGAGAGATTGTGGTGCAGTTGGAAGAGTTGCGTTCCCAACCCAAACGTTGGCAACTCCGTCCTGAAGCCTCCCTCTCAGACTTACTTGCTTCCTCCTCCCTTCTTTCCTCCCTCCCTCCTTCATCCCCCTCCCTGATTGTGCTAGTGCGAAACTTCAAGCAACTACAAGCTGCACTGGAAGCGGGAATCGAAACACTCTACTGTGAATTTGAAGACCCCCGCGCTTATCGGGAAGCAGTGCAGATCGTACGCCAAGCAAGCAAAGGAAATACTCAGCACTCCATCTGGGTTGCGCCTCCGAGAATTACCAAACCTGGGGAAAATTGGATTTTGCAACAGGTGCGTTCCTGCGAGGCAGATGGCTATCTGATACGCAACTATGACCATCTCCAGTTTTTTGCCAATGAGCGTTGCATAGGGGATTTTTCTCTCAACGTTGCTAATCCCTTAACAGCAGATTATTTTAAGAATCAACTTGGTTTAGAACGGGTAAGTGCATCTTACGATTTGAACATTACTCAGTTGGAAGACTTGCTGACAAGTTGTCCACCCCAGTGGTTTGAGGTGACAATTCATCAACATATGCCCATGTTTCATATGGAGCATTGTGTCTTTTGTGCCTTTCTCTCTCAAGGAACTGACTATACCAACTGCGGACGCCCTTGTGAGAAACATGAAGTGAAATTGCGTGACAGGGTGGGAACAGAACACATTCTCCAAGCTGATGCAGGTTGTCGAAATACTGTATTTAATGGCACTGCTCAAACCGGAGCAGAATACGTACAACACCTGATAGAGCTTGGTGTACGGAATTTTCGGATTGAATTTGTCAATGAGACTCATGAAAAAGTGACGCAAACGATACATCGCTATCAACAACTGCTGCAAGGTGAAATGACTGGCTCTCAACTGTGGCGGGAGTTAAAGTTACAAAATCAGCTTGGTGTCACTCGTGGTCCAATGGGAGTAAATGCAAGTCGGTGATTGTCAACCTGCTTGCTCAAAATCCTTTGTCTTGCTGTAGAAATCTAGCAAGACAAGGGCGACTTTTCATGCAGAGTGAAAGAAATCTTTATGAGTTTAAACCGGAATAACACTAGATGAGAATGTAGCAGATAGTAGTTGAACTTAAGTGTGCTACTGATTATGAGTGATACATTTAAACCTGGCGATCGCGTATTTGTGAAGAGTGGATCATATAAAGATCAACATGGCAAGGTGACTGGTGAGACGCAAGGTCTTTTTTTTAAAAAAGTCTCAGTAAAATTAGATGAATCTGGGAAGGAGGAGATTCTAGAGGGTGATTTACTCCATGAAAAGCTAGAAGCACATGAAGTAAATGCCGAAATAGAAAAGGTTGATAAACACTTTAAGGAAGTTCTTCCCAAACTACCCGAACCAACGGGAGGACAAATGAAAAAAGAGATTCCTACTCATTTGGTATATCTCAAAAATGCTCTAAATTCCAAACAGAAACATCGAGCTAATCAAGAATCTACCTACCTTGTCGGAGCAATTCCAAGCATACGCGAAACCGAATCAATACCAAAAGAGTGGGGGAAGGATCTAGAAATTGGGCTGGATAGAATACAACACTGGATTAAAAAAAATCTGTGAACCAACCTCACATACATCTTGTTTTTTTGATTAAACTCAGCAAGGCTGAGTTTAATTGCTTCATCGGGAACGGGGTTCCTGGAAAAATCAGCAGACGCACGCACTTGGGCAAATAAAGAAGGAGCGACGGAGTTAGGTAACTTGTTCAAACTTTTTTAGATTTTAAACTCTGAAAAAGTTCTAGAAACTCTTCATAACTGACTTGTCCGTCACCGCTGGTGTCTGCTCGCTTTAGCATGTCTTGAATCTCGGCACTCGTAACCAGAGAATCAAGGCTGCGAATACAAATTTTCAACTCTTCTAGACTTATCTGACCAGAACCGTCTGCATCAAACAATTTAAAACGTTCTAAAAGCCGTTTATCTTGATCGTCCATGAGATCTGATTCCAGCAGGGTAGCAAACTCCTCAAAGCTAATGCTTTGACTATTCGGTCTACCTGTAATCATGTCCATCGCTTCTTGAACCCGTTGGAGCGAATAGGGGCGAGCAACGGCTTTCAATACAGATGCAAGTTCTGTAACAGACATGGAATTGCTGCCGTCTTTATCAAATTTTCTAAATGTGTCTTTACAGAAGGCAATTTGCTCATCGCTCATCCAGTCAATAGTGACGGATTTTTTTCCACCAGCTTGGCGCTGAGTGGAGAGTGAATCTAACCGATCAAGGACATCGAACGTGTGCGCTGTCGCTTGCCAAAGCCGACCTGAATCAGTACCAAACCGCACACTGCCGTTTTCGGCAATCAGGGGTAAATCAAATCGCAGCGTTGAATCTTCCATTAGTATCCGTCCGGCTTCCGAAGTTTCTCGTCCATAGTAGTGATCTCGATGGGGAAAGAAGTTGCAAATGTTGATGATTTTTAGATGTTCTTCAAAAATAGTGCGGAAGATGCGGAATTCTGATTGCAAATGCGGCTCAATTTTCTCGTAATAGCTGACACACTGTTTCTGAGCATCAAGATCTTCCTGGTGCGTTAGAATCAAACAGGGCATAAACAGGCACTCTTCTGGGGTAAGTGATGCTTGCCAATCATGCCCCGAACTAACCATTTGCATTGCCTTTTTATCGCCGTCGTACATATGGACAGTGTGGCGATAGAGGTTACGGGGAAACTGATCCAGTAGGATCATCAAGGCAAGACAACCGCGTGGGGTTTCCATCCAATGGTCGAGTTTGCCTGCGATCGCACTGGACACCAAGTCCCCATATTTTTTACGGATTTCGTTATCTGTATCTTGACTTTTCCCAAACCATAAGGAAAGACACGCCATCGCATCGAGATTTCCTGCATCATCGCGAAGGAACATGAAGTTAATTAAATCTTGCTGGAGTTGTTGCTCGTTATCCATAGTTCTTTAGTCCCTGTTACTTGAATGTGTCAAGATTAACTGTTACTTACGCAGCCCTACCCACCCCATCCATACTCGAAGAGTTGGATGAGGATTTTTTTGCCATGTAGCGGATAAATCAAGTTTGGAATGTGATGACTTTAGAAAAAGTAGGATAACTACATAAAATTTTCAAACAAAAAGAAATTTTATTTTTAAAAGTACTAACCTCATTTCTTGCACCTAACCGTAGAAAACCGTACAAGCTAAAAAGATGCAAGGGTAAGCTAGGTTATCCCAACCTCTGATTTTCAGTCAGGGATTTTTTACTAATTCAGATCCAAATTATTGCGTGGCAAACTATCCGCCTATGACTTGCTTTCAAAAAACATATTGATAGTAAACAATTCATGATTCTTTGTCAAATGCATGAAATCAATAGTATGTATGCATGAAATAGATTTGTCACAACTCGATCTTAATTTTTTATTGGTGTTATGGGAATCCAATTGTGGAACCGCAGGCATCACAGTCGCCACCCGACTACTGAAAAAAAATAAACAGCTTGATGTTGCCATTATTGAACCAACAGACAAGCACTACTACCAACCAGCTTGGACTCTAGTTGGCGGTGGTGTTTATAAAGCTCTTGATACTGTCAGGGATGAAAAAGACTATATTCCTGATAGTGCTACTTGGCTGAAAGATTATGTAGCTAAGTTAGATCCAGATCAGAAAAATCCACATTTATCAATACGTCCAAGTGTAGAAAATAATATAAATTAATAATGATAATCATATTGTTGCAACATTGCCTGAATCTCGTCCCTAGTAACTAGACGATTGATATAATCAATGCACACCGAGAGTTTTTGCAGATCGATGTTAAAAATTATGTTCTAGCATTTTTTCTATTCCGGATAGTTCTAATTTAAAGTCCCCAATTTACTTGGACAATAGTATCAGTCACACACTTAATAATTCAGCTATTCAAGAATACAAATTATTTCCGAAGTTCCAGAGTAAATTCCTAAGAGTTTCTCTTATAACGGGTAACCTTTCAACATTATATCCCAGTAGAGATAGGGAAAGCCATATTTTTTTAGCAGCCACATACTGTACCGTTCTCTAGTTGGATCAATTGGGAATGTGGGGAAAAGCTTGTTGTCATAACCAAATTCAGCAAGTACTACCTTGCCATATCCTGTAGTTATTGGACAGGAACTATAGCCGTTGTATTTTTGAGTGAGGTTTTTTGAGTTGATTAAAGCCAGTAAGTTATGAACAAGAACTGGCGCTTGTTTTCTCACAGCAGCCGCTGTTTTCGATGTTGGGAGACTCGCCGCATCACCCAAGCTAAAAACGTTGGGGTAAACATTGTGCTGTAGCGTATATTTGTTTACATTTACCCAGCCTTGACTTGCCCCATCTGGTACAGCTAATTTACTCTGTTTTATAAAGTCTGGTGCGCTCATAGGTGGTGTGACATGGAGCAAGTCATATTGGATAGCGACTTCTTCGACACCTGAATCTGTTAGAACATCAAAAATTGCTGTTTTGGTATCTGCTTTAATTTCTTTGAGATTGTGTTTGTATCTTACGTCTATCTGTTTACGCTCTACTACAGAAAGCAGTGTTTCCGCAAATTCTTTAACGCCGAAAATTACTCCCATCGCTGTGCAAAACATGATTTTTGACTGAGGGCGTATCCCTTGTTTCCTGAAGGCATCATCAGCCAAATACATAATTTTCTGTGGTGCTCCTCCACATTTTACCGGAGTATTAGGGTAAGTGAATATAGCATTACCATCTTTGAAGTTCTTGATGAGTTCCCAAGTGTAAGGGGCGTATTCATAAGCATAATTACTGCAAACGCCATCTTGCCCAATTGTTTCTTTTAGCCCTTTAATTAAATGCCAATCAATTTGAATACCTGGAGCTAATACCAGATATTCATAACAAATACGCTTTCCTTCCTGAGTAATAACTGTATTGTTGTCTGGATCTAACTTAGCTACATAATCTTTGAGCCAAGTAGCACTATCAGGAATATAATCTTTTTCATCCCTTACAGTATCAAGAGCTTTGTAAACACCACCGCCAACTAGAGTCCAAGCTGGTTGGTAATAGTGCTTGTCTGTTGGTTCAATAATGGCAACATCAAGCTGTTTATTTTTTTTCAGCAGTTGGGCGGCAACTGTGATACCTGCGGCTCCACCCCCGACGACTACGACTTGGTGCTGCACACTCACTGCGTCACTTGGAATGGCTGATTCACCATCTAATGGCTTAACTAGTGCTGAGGACATGATGTTTTTTTTGCTTTAAAAATCAAAATTTCTCGTTTTATTGATTTTATAAGTGTGAAAGCGCTTGCCTAAATCTTGTCAAAAAGCAAATATTAATAAAATGTACTAAAGCTTTATTCACAAGATCCGCTTACCCTGATACACGACTTGTGAGCTTGCTTTAGGTAGTTGATACTTTTAAATATTAGATTTTTTTGAAAAAAATTTATGTTACTCTCCTACTTTTTATAAAGTGACCAAATTGCAGACTAAAGATTCTGAAAAAGTTCTATAAGTAGATGAGTAGAAATAAACCGAACTATGTAAAGAATTGTAAAACGTCTCAAACCCCAATCATTTCATGAATGGTGAAGCACAACCACCTCTAAGTCAGACCAGCGTTCGCGTAGGACTCCAGCAAGCGATCGCAAACCCCATATTTCTCCTCGATGATGACCAACAGCAATCGCACTAATTTTTGTTTCTAGCAATGCTTGTTCAGCAGGCTGTCGCAACTGTCCGGTTATGTAAATATTAGCACCACGAGTTACTACTTCACGCACAAGCGAGTCAGTCATTGCACCAACAACAGCAACTCGTGTGACTTCAGTGGTTTGGGCTGCACGTACCTGCTCGTATCCACCAAATATTTGATTGACACTATCACACAAACGGGCAAAGCTTTGAGTCGGAATATCTCCTATCATACCGATCGCTCTGCCGTCTTTGTTTCCCAACACTTCTAAACCAGACATTCCCAAAACTTGGGCCAACCTGGAATTGAAAGAAAACGTTAAGCGCTGATCAAATGGTAAATGATAAGATATAACACCAATATCTGGTGCTTTTTGTCCTGGTTCAAGTTTCCAAGGACGATGTAAGAAGAGTGCATCTATATGTTGAGTGCTTGCCCATTCCTGTAATTGCGCCCCAGGTTCTAGTGCCAAGCCAAAACGTTTAATCGGGCGTGTTGAAGGCAAATATACACCTCCTCTTTCCTCTTGAGAGTATAGCTCAACAGCAAAGAATTGGTCTAGAAATTCTGTTATTTCTTGTAAAAGAATCAAGTTGCTTTCAGCTATCATTCATAATGTATTATTAGGAATATTTTAACAAAACTTTCTTATTTATATATTTTTTGTAAGCAGTAACACAAAAAAATATTATAAGTCTTAATTTTTCTACAATAGTAATCAAACAGTTAACTAAAATAGTGGCGATTGTCTAAATATAACTAAATATAGCAATCCTAAATCATTTGTAAACAATTCCTGTTCCCTGTTCCCTGTTCCCTGCCCTCATGAGACAATTTACAACTCAAATAGGACTGCTATAGAGATGCTTAATAATCTGACAATAGGTAAAAAAATAGGTGCAAGCATTGGATTTGGGTTAACGATGCTTGCCGCTATTGGAATTCTTTCATACAAAGCAACAAAAAATCTTATTGAAAGCTCTGACTTGCAAACCCATACCTATCAAGTTCTTGGGCAATTGAATAATTTAAGATCTCAGCTAAAAGATGCCGAAAAAGCACAACGCAATTATATTGCCACAGGTGATAAAAGTGATTTACAACTTTACAATACTACGATTCCACTGGTTGAACAGAGTATTAAATCCTTTAGAAACTTAACGGTGGAGAACCCTAATCAACAGCGTAGAATTGATGTTATGGAGCCAGAGATTAAACAAAAAATAGCGATAATGCAAAGCTTGATTTCCTTGCGTAGCAGTCAACGATTAGATGCTATAAGCAAACAAAAATTGATGGATAATAGCAACAATTCAAGTAATGAAATCCGTCGCATAATGTTAAATATGGAAAGCGAAGAACGGAATTTATTAAAACAACGCTCTGAGTGGACTAAAGCAGCAACTCATCAAGCCATTGATACTATCACTTATGGTATTCCTCTGGCTTTTTTACTTTTAACTTTAATTGGTATTTATTTAAGTAGGAACATTTCTAAACCTCTTCAAGAACTCTCTCAAGTCACAGAAAAACTGGCAATGGGAGACTTATCGGTAAGTACAACTACTGACAATCGCAAAGACGAAATTGGTACGTTAGCGCAGGCGTTTAACGAGATGATTGCCAATTTACGCCAAACAACTCAGACAAATAATGAACAGAACTGGTTAAAGTCCAATTTAGCTAAATTTAGCCAGATGCTGCAAGGTCAGAGAAGTTTGGAAACTGTCGCTAGTATGATTCTCTCTGAACTTGCCCCATTGGTTAATGCACAACGTGGTGTTTTCTACATTATGGACTCTGTTGATGAACAGCCAATCCTCAAGCTTATCGGTAGCTATGCATATCAACAGCGTAAACATCTGTCGAACCGATTCTCCTTAGGTGAAGGACTGGTAGGACAATGCGCTCTAGAAAAACAAAAAATTATACTTACAGATGTACCAAGTGACTACATTCATATCAGTTCTGGTTTAGGCGAAGCCAAACCATTAAATATTATTGTGTTACCTGTGCTGTTTGAAAATCAGGTGACAGCCGTGATTGAGTTAGCTTCTTTTCAACGCTTTGGAGAGATTTATCTGATTTTTCTAGAGCAAGTTACACAAACCATAGGTGTGGTGCTGAACATAATTGCAGCCGATATTCGCACTCAAGAACTACTCCAACAATCCCAAGCTTTGACACAACAGCTACAAGTTCAGCAAGAAGAACTTAAGCACAGTAATAAGATATTAGAAGAACAGGCTCAGACCTTGCAAGCATCAGAAGAACTTTTGAAGCAGCAGCAGGAAGAGTTGCAGCAATCTAACGAAGAATTGGAGGAGTTAACCGCCAATTTAGAAGAAAAAGCGGAGCTACTATCAACGCAAAAAAAGGAAGTTGAACGCAAAAATCAGCAACTGGAAGAAACAAGGCAATCATTAGAAGAGAAAGCAGAGCAACTAGCGCTATCGTCAAAATACAAATCAGAATTTCTGGCGAATATGTCCCACGAATTACGGACACCGCTCAATAGCTTATTGATTTTGGCGAACTTATTAGCAGATAACGTTGAGGGGAACTTGAGTGCAAAACAAGTAGAATATAGCCGTACAATTCACTCAGCAGGTCGTGATCTTCTGGTGTTAATTAACGACATTTTAGATTTGGCAAAAATTGAATCTGGAACTATGTCAATTAACATTAACCAGATGCTGTTCCTCGAATTGCGGGACAACATAGAAGGTACATTTCGGCAAGTCGCAATAGACAAAAAACTTTCTTTCACCATTGAATTAGCTCCAGAACTGCCAACAACAATTGAAACCGATGTAAAATGCTTACAACAAGTTTTGAAAAATCTGTTAGCAAACGCCTTTAAATTTACAGAGCGAGGAGAAGTCAGCTTACGGATGTTTGTGGCAAACCAGGGATGGAGTTCCGACCAGGAAACTTTGAATTGTGCCCCTATGGTTATAGCCTTTGCTGTCAAAGATACAGGCATAGGTATTGCCTCACAAAAGCAAAAGATTATTTTTGAGGCATTTCAACAAGCAGATGGTAGTACGAGTCGGAAGTATGAGGGTACAGGGCTAGGCTTGTCAATCAGCCGTAAAATCACTGAAATATTGGGTGGCGAAATCAAGCTTGAGAGTCACTTAGGTCAAGGAAGCACGTTTACGCTTTACTTACCCCAAGCAGGAAGAAAGAGAGAGACAGAGAGGGAGACAGACAGAGAAATGGAAAGTTCTGTGAGTTTGTCCTTGACTCCTTCAATTATGCCAAACTTTGAAGCACAGACACGAACACCGGATCTGCCCACTCCCCTAATTGACGATAGAGCTAACATTCAACAAGGCGATCGCCTGCTTATAATTGTGGAAGATGATCTGATGTTTGCGCGTATCCTTTTAGACATGGCACGCCAAAAAGGATTTAAGGTCATCCTTGCCCACAACGGCAGTACCGGTTTAAGATTGGTACAGGAATTTCAGCCTTCAGCAGTCATCCTGGATATCCGCTTACCAGAAATGGATGGTTGGACAGTGCTGGATCGCCTCAAGCATGATCCTTCTGTGCGTCATATCCCAGTACATATCATGACAGTTGAGGAGGGGCGACAGCGCGGTTTGCAACAAGGGGCGATCGCCTATCTACAAAAGCCAGTTAGTAATGAAACGTTGCAGCAAGCATTGACAAAAATGAGGGGTTTCGTGGATCGCAGTGTGAAGAATCTGCTAATCGTGGAAGATGACTCCACTCAACGGTACAGCATTGTGGAACTGATAGGTAACGGCGATGTTGAAACGACTGGTGTTGCAACGGGAGCAGAAGCACTAGCGGCGATTCGCTCACAGCATTATGACTGTATGGTGCTGGATTTAGGACTACCAGACATGAGTGGGTTTGAACTGATTGAACAAATTAAGCAGCAACCAAATGGTGAAGCATTGCCCATCATCATCTATACTGCCAGAGAACTGACCAGAGCCGAAGATACTCAACTGCGACGCATTGCAGAAACGATTATTGTCAAAGATGTACGCTCACCCGAACGTCTGCTGGACGAAACTGCTTTATTCTTGCATCGAGTACAGGCAAACTTGCCGATACCTAAACAACAAATGCTTGAACAATTGCAATCGTCTGATCCTGTACTCGCAGGTAAAAAAGTGCTGATTGTCGATGATGATGTGCGTAATATCTTTGCTCTGACAAGTATGCTTGAGCGTTATCAAATGCAGGTTTTGTATGCCGAAAACGGTAGGGAGGGCATTGAAGTTCTGCAAAACAATCTAGACATTGATATGGTTTTGATGGATATGATGATGCCAGAATTGGATGGTTACCAAACCACTCGTCTGATTCGGCAAAATAATCAATTCAAACCCTTGCCGATCATTGCTCTGACTGCTAAGGCTATGCAAAGCGATCGCGACAAGTGTATTGAAGCTGGTGCATCCGATTATATTTCTAAGCCTGTTGACACCGAGCAGTTGGTTTCTCTTTTACGCGTTTGGCTATATCGATAGTTTTCTTTATCCTCCTCACTCTATGATCACCCCTTCATTTTGGCGAATAAAGATTCATATTGAGCCGTTACTGATTGAGATAAAGGAAGTAAAAATTCACTTTTCTCAAACACTTCAGGTTTCATAGGTAACAAGCTGCGTAAAGGTTCTTGAAAATCAGCAGCAGTAATTTTTGTCGGAATTGGTGAATTTGTTTTAGTTAGTAAAGATATTTTTTCCGCAACGTCAGGGTTTAAACAAAAATCTATCCATTGATATAACAAAGATTGCTTATCTTGCTCTGCGGGAGTTACCCATACATCTGCCGAAAGTGCTGTTCCTGACTGAGGAACTACTACCTCTAATTGTGGATAGCGCCCAATGATTGATACAACATCGCTTGACCAGCCAACTGCTAACCAAGTATCCCCAATAAGTAGAGGTTCCAAGTATCTAGTATAATCGTAAAATTTAGCCTGTTGATTTAATCGTTGTAATTCATTTTCTAAATTTGGAACTGTATTTAAGTTTTCTGTATTGTAAGATTTTCCCAGCTTTTTTAAAACTAGACCAATGACTTCCCGTGGTTGATTTAAAAGAGAAATGCGCCCTTGCAGTTTTTCATTCCATAAATCACCCCAATCTCTCGGCGGCGTCAAACCTAATTCTTGGAACTTATCTCGGCGATAAATCATCACCGTACTACCCCAACGGTAAGGAACAGCCCAAACGTTTCCTTTGGTATCCACCAAACCTTTGTCGTTACGTGTTACCAATTCCTGCCATTTTTTGGGCAAACCAGACCACTGTTTTATCTTTGTCACATCCAGTGGTTGTATAAGTTTCTTCTCAATTGCATAACTTATCCAGTAATCTCCTAAAGTGACTAAATCAGCTTTGGTAACTTTTTGAGACTTCACAAATGGTACGAAGCGACGCCATCCTTCCTCATCAGTGCTATTCGTTTTTTTCTGCCAAGTTTGCAATTGTTGAAATAAATCGTGTAATTGCTCTACAGGAGTAAATTTTAATTGCACTTTTGGCTGCAAGCGGCTGAATTGATTAACTATCTGACCAGGGATAGAACCTTGCAATATTTCCACGTTTAACACCTGTTTGTTGTTAGCACACCCAACAAGCAGTTGTGAAAGCGCGAGTGTACTTGTACCTAGCAAAAAAGACCGTCGCTCCATTGATTTTGACTTTTAGCTTGGAAAAGCGTTAATAGTAGCAGTTTTACAAACCTAAGTGTAGCAACAATTAACTTAGACCATTAAAAGATATCTCTATCGCTTGATTTATAGTTTTTATTTTTATATGAAAAGATATTTATTTTTAGGGCATACTAGTCAATATAGCTAATTGTCAGAGTTTTTTGACAATCCGATTTGAAATTTCCTTTTTTAACTTGATACCGGTGTAAGCTATTAGTGATATTTTACCTAAGTAAGAATTTACATAAACAGCCAGTTATTGAGTACGCAGTGTCTGACTTTTTGTTTTACAGTCCCTAAAATTCAAGGCGCTTAGGCAAAGGTTTTACGTCGTGAATTTATTTATGGCACAAGCATGGGCGATCGTCGCTGAATCCAGAGGATTTATCAGGAGGGATTTACTGAGAACTCAGCCTATGCACTCAGCACCAAGAAAACGTTAAGCGCAAGTATTTTTCCAAAAAAATCGCTAATTTAATTTTTGTAAATAAAAAATGTTAATAAGACTTCTAGAGAATATATAGAAATATTTATAATTGAAAATTTAAGTATTGCATTTCAACAGAACATATTAAAAGTTAAAAAAATCATAAGTATAGTTAACATGGTCAATTGATTGAATACTATAGATAAAGTAAGCGGATGAGGGTATTCAATGGAGCCATTACAAAACCAGGTCCAAACTCTGAGTAACAAACTGGATGCCCTCTCTGAGGTGATTTCGCAGCTTGATAGTAAAGTTTCTCAAGCTTTATCAGAAGGCTGCCTAGTGAAAGCACAAGAGGCTCAGAATCATTTCTTGGAAAATAGCGAAGCAAAGCGCTATCAGTTAAAAGGGCAAACCAGTTTCCGTTCAGAGCTTGAACATAAGGATGTCATCATAGATGGCATTTATCCAGATACCACGAATTTTCAAGGCGGAGATAAAAGTATAACACCAGAAATTCAAATCCAACGGCTGACAGCGCAATTAACAGCAGCATACAATCGCATTGCTGCTCTGGAAGAACAATTGCTGCTCAAAAGAATTCATTCTTAACCAACCAACAACATTGAACTCCCGCCATAGCAACTCAGGTTGAAAATTTCTACACAGTTTTTAGCTAATTTCATTGCATTTTTGTTCGATTTACATATAAACCAATTGCAAAATTCTTATAAAGCTTGATAAAAGCATGTTTTTTGCTTGGCTATATTTTTAATTCTGACCCCTGGCTTCTAGACATGGGATCATTCGCAATTCTGAGTTCTGTATTCTGACTCCTTTTCATATTCCTCTAGTTGGTCTTCAATTGCTTGCAAAAGTTGATGTTGCTGCCAACCTTGGACTAGATGAGCAGCTATACAAGCGCCCCCAGCGCCGACACCTTCTTTGACAAAACCGTGTTCGTAGGCTCTTAGTTGAGGATAACGGGAATCAGCAAAACTCAGTTCAGTCGCTAGTAGCGGTGGAGTCACTCCGTTAGGAGTTATGTTGCTCTTGCCAACTAGCTGGGCTAGTTCAATTGTGCCCCCCGTAAGGTCTTGTGCTACCCAACGGGTTGTTCCGATAAGGACTTCTTCTGGTCGCCAGGATAAAGCGTAAACTTGAGCAATGGCACTGATCAGTGCATATACTGCTAGCATTTGTGTTCCACCAGCAAGCAAAACACCACAACTGCGGCTAAGGGCGATCACCATCCCAGCAACTACAACTTGCATGGGATCGCCCACTGCTGCAACTAGATGAAGGGGATCAATGGAAGCAGGGGATGAGGATAGCGGAGTGTTAGCGTTTGCGCAGCGCCAAAGTCTGCCGGGGGGAGTATCCCCCCGGCTCGCTTTGCCCCTTAGGGGCCAGATCGCCGTAGGTTGGGAGTGTGGGAGTGTGGGAGTGTGGGAGTGAGACAGCGCTGCAGGAGGGTTTCCCGACAGAGGCGACTGCGTTAGCGCAGCGGAACCGGAGGTTCTCCCCGAAGGGTGTGGGAAAATATCCTTCCTTCCTTCCTTTCCTCCTTCCCTCCTTTCCTCCTCTGGTTGTCCTCGACTCCTCATCTTCTCCAGTCCAGCCTGCACCACTGCCCACTTTTGCGCGTGATTGCAAACTGGGTGAGAACTGTTAACCTTTCCGACTGCTGGTATGCCTAAGCCAGTTAAAATTGCTAAGGCAGTTGTCGTTCCTCCTACGACACACTCGCTCAAAATAAAATATCGATTTTGGATTTCTCTACCCAGTCGTTCTCCCCAAACGAACCCCTGCTTGAACAAGTGGTGTACCGTTGCAAGTTCCATAGCAGCGCCTTGACTTAAACACCTAGCTGAAGAACCACCTAAATCAATAGCTGGGACAGCAGGGGACTGAGGTAAACCAGCATTGAATAAATAAAGTGGAATATTTAGCGCCTCAACCACAGCGCGGGAAATGATCACCGGAGACGCCCCAGCCGCTAATGGTGGTAAAGAATATTTGGGTTTATGTTTTGCACCATAGTATAAAAACTCAGCATCTGCACAAGCGGTGTATTTTCTATCCTCACAAGTACGACCAGCTGCGGAAATTCCAGGAATCAAACCAGTTTCAGTAAATCCTAAAACACAGGCAAATAGCGGTAAACAACCGCGATATTTTGTTATCCATTCCTGAGCCTGATCAGTCTGAGTATAAATACGAATAAAGTCATTGGTCATTAGTTATTAGTCATTAGTACTTTCAAGAAACACAGGGGTGTAGGGGTTCCCTGTTAAGCGCGATGCACTGAGCGTGGTCGTTGTGTTCCCTGTTAAGCGTTCCCTATTCCCTGTTTTATCATTCATAATCCATGATGACCTGCACCCAGCGTGGGGGGCGAGGGATGGGGTTACCAAGGCGATCCAACAGCAGCCATGCTGCTAAGTGTACTGTAAATAAGTAGATAAAGTTGTTGAAGATAATTAAGGCGATCGCCCCCACTTGAATCCAAAATACACTGGGATTGACCAAAATTCCCAGTTTGAGAACAACCCACTCTACAAAGTCCGTCACTTGGTTGATGACATAAATCCAAAGGTCTTCACTAGTCAGCACAGACATCAACCATATACGAAAAAAGACTCCTATGGTTCCCAATAGTGCACCCAAGGTGATGGAAACAATCCAAGGAACCCGACGATTCCATGTTGATCCCAAAAGTACGCCCATAAAGGCAAAGGGGATGACAAACAGTAGACTGCGGACTGGTCCCATCAGCACCGAAAGCAGCAATCCACATGTCACTGCCGCCATCCATGCCGCTCGTTTGCCCCAGCGAAGGTATACTAGGGCGATCGGCACGGGAAAAAATATTCGTAATACAGGTCCTAAAGGAAAGTAGAAATTAATAAACCAAATCAAGCTAGCGGTGCTTGCTAAAAACGCCGTTTCCACCATTCTTAACGGCACTTCCAGCTTCATAGAGTTTTTGTTAGAGTCTTTTGTTTGCCTGACCATTAATTTCAAAGGAGGTAAGATGAGAAGAACGAACAACTGTTAAACGATCATTTTTTCTAAGCTTGACAAATCGGGAATACAAATCACCTCTTGCTCTCGTTTAATCAATCCTTTTTTTTCCAGTCTAGTCAAGACTCGTGTAACTGTTTCCCTTGCCAGCCCACTTAAACTACTCAATTCCCTGTGAGGTAAATTCGGAATTTTTATTCCCTCTTCTCCTTTCTTTCCCTGCCCCTCTGCTAAAAACAATAACGTATCTGCTACCCGCGATTGACTGTCAGATTCCCTTAAGCGCAATCGCCGGTTTATTTGACGCAAACGACGTGCCATCAGTTGCGCCAGTCGGACTCCCGCCATTGGTTCTGTTTGAAGTAACTTGACGAAATCTTGTGCTGGCATACTACCAATGATCGTAGAAGTTAGCGTAATGACGTCAGTGGAACGAGGCACTTCATCAAGAGCTGCCATTTCACCAAATAATTCTCCTTTGCCAAGAATATTCAGTGTTACCTCTTTGCCTTCTAAATTATAAGTCCGTATTTTTACCCAACCCTCTATTATAAAATATACGGAACCACCCCAGTCATTTTCTAACAAAATCACTTGATTTGCTGGATGAGTGCGGGTTACTAGATGAGTAAGTGCTTGTTCTACAACGGTTTCAGGTAACCCTTGGAAAAAGGGTGCCAAATACCTTAAGGGATTGGTAAGTGCTTGTACGCTATACCGGTCTTCCATTACGACATTTTGTTGATAAAAGCTGTAATATACACAAAAAATAACGCTACTTTTATAAGCCTAGGCTATTAAAGTACAGGCATTAAAATCTAAGAATAAACTATGTTACACAATAAAGCGAGCCAAACGTTTTTTAGCAAAAGTATTACCTTGTAGCAAAAAAAATCGCAAAAGTATGGCAATAATAAATAGTCTACAGCTTACAGTTCCCAGATTAAAGACTAGCAGCATTGTAAACATCAATACTTACAACTCAAAACTATAGGCAAGCTAAATAAATAATACTCATGGTCATTAATTTTTGCTACCCTATAATTTTTAGCTGTTTTGCTGCAAACTACAAGAATATTGCCGCATACCCGTTTAATGCCTAACATAGTTGCAACAGTTAAAAAATTTTCTATAGCCACCTGAGTTAAAATTCTAGATAAGGTAAATTAACGTGACTTCCCGCGCAACAGAAACTCAACAACTGATTGCAGACATTGACCGCTTACTCACCAACAAGCGTCTACCTAGACTTTTCTCTAATCAAGGATCAGAACTACGGCAAGTTTTAGAACGAATTCGCGACTTTTTAGTCAATTTATCAGAAAGTTATCCTCAAGTTCAAACCTACGAGGAGCTACAATCACAACAATCTTTACCACAGCAGCAATCTTTACAGCAACAGGAAAATATTAATGTTGTGGCAGGACAAGAAAACAATCCATTTGCCGTAGTACTGGCACCGTTACAAGAAGAAATTAAAGTACTATTGCAACAGCGATCAAATCTTGCCGAAGAAATCAGGCAATTAGAACAAAAACGCCTGCATAACTACTCCTTAGCACAGCAATTGGCGAATCAGGAGCGGATGATTTCCGAATTTTTGCAGGTGCTTAAAAGCCGCGTTGTGTCCGATATTACACTATCAACGACAGAAACTGGAGTCAATTCTCAAATCCAGCATTTGGTGACAACTCATCAAGATCATACAGATCCTGCAACTTCTTCGACTCTACCCGTAGTTGAGTCACCAGAGCAAGTGG
The DNA here is from genome assembly GCF_017982655.1 of Brasilonema sp. CT11. Classification (GTDB taxonomy): domain Bacteria; phylum Cyanobacteriota; class Cyanobacteriia; order Cyanobacteriales; family Nostocaceae; genus Brasilonema. The sequence goes on from NZ_JABXYX010000011.1 coordinate 31,314, forward strand.
AACGATTATCAAGACTTACAAACAAGTTAGATCAAAAGTTACTCGCCCTTGATGGAACTGTGAATGTTGTTTTTGAGGCATTACAAGGCAATATTCACACTTATCACGAGTCTTTGTCCCAGGCGCTGGCGAGAATGCACAGCAAAGGAGTGCAAGGAGAACAGTTACTGGCAAGTTTAATCACCAATTTTACGCAGCAGTTGCAACAACAAACTTCCATCAACCAACCGTCTGTTGAGAATATAAAAGATGAAACACCACAGTTAGTAGAATCTAATCAGTTAGCTTCAGAGCTATCTGAAGTAACACCAAATAACCAAGTACTTAGCTTGGAAGTACAACAGGAGAGTGCGAATGCATCAGATTTAAATGCAGTCGTTGTTCAGGACAGCCAAGACACACAAAACTTTGTAGAGACTGCTCATATTAGTGCTGTACACCAGGGTAGTTCTCCATTGATTCGTGATCAAGTAGACCAACTATATGCCAGTCTGTTTGGTGTTGACGTGACAGATGTGCCAACACATCAAGTCACCGATATCACGGATGACTTCTTTGATCAGCCAACGCCAACTGTATCAGCACCCAGTGAAGTCACGGATATCACAGAAAAATCGTCTACTTCCACATTCCCTGAATTTACAGATGAGTTATTTGAGCAAACCACAACCATACCTGCTGAAAGTCAAGTAACAAATGTTATAGATATCACAAATAAATTATCTGAACTTGATGCCATTGATTTGACAACTTTTATAGATGAATTTTTTGAGGGACAAACGACAACCAGACCACCGGTGACAACAGATGATGACAAAGATGTGACGCAGACCGACACAAATGTCACAAATGAGTTATCATCTGACCAACCAACACTTATCTCATCTGCCAACACTTCGCCACCAACTGTAACTCCTCAACCACAATCAGAGTTCCTGTATGAGATAACTTTTGAAGCACCGCAAGTCCCAGCTTCACCAGTGTCGAATCTCTCACAAACTTATCCAAACGCTGCAACTAATCAAGATCAACTTGTTGATTCTGTTGTTGAGATTCCAGATCCCTGGTTGGAGGAACTAGAAGCGGATCTTGTAAAACTCAGTAGCGATGAGCCAAAACAGACACAAGGTCTGATCTTGGAAACCACAGAACAATCATCCATTCCTCGGGAAAATATATTGCCAGAATTACCACTTGTGGAAGAGTACACTCAAGTTGTTTCTTTTGACAGTACCAGCCCAGTTAGTCCAACAACTGAAAATATAATTACAGTGTTGACTGATTTATTGACTGATATAAACCGCGAGCAGTCACTGACAGTAAGCACAGCACCTATCACTTCAGAAACCCTAAAAAGTTCTCCACGCAATGTTGCTGAATCAACAGCCGCTGAGATTCAAAATCGTGATGTACAAGAGTCTTCAGATAACAACGTTCTTGGTTCACCACAAGAGAATGTGCGATTTCAAGAAGAAAATCAATCTACAGAAATGGTTGATATTTCCTTGGAAGAAGCGCAGTTGGAGCAGTTGGAACAGGATTTAGCGAGTTTTGATGGCGAGATAAATGCTCTGTTGCACCCTTTAACTCAAAGCGAAAATCAAGAACAAGCAGAGACTGAGCCAAACTCAACCACAATAGAACCACAAGCGGAACTCAAAAAAAATGTGGTAACAGAAGAAATCGACGCTTCTTCTGTCTTCATTTCTGGTTCAACAAATAACGACGCTCGTAAATCTGTTTGGTATTTAGGAATAGATTTGGGTACAACCGGAATTTCTGCTGCTTTATTAAATCGCTCCACAACACAGGTGTATCCTCTGTATTGGTCAGCAGCACAAACCCAAGAGGAAGCAACTTCTATAAAAGGATCGTTTCGTTTACCAGCAGAAGTTTATCTGCCAACTGCTTCGGTGAGTGGCGGCGAAACAGAAAACTCTTTTGCACAAGATGCGACACCACCAGCGGCTGTGGCTGAAGAAAAAGTATCTGAGAATGTGGCTACGGGTTCTGGCTCACCTCAGTTAGGTGCTGCAACGCATAACTTATTCTCAGCACAGTTGAAACCCTATCTGCAAATTGCCTTACCTTACAAGAGTGAGGGACAAAAATGGGAACCAGTTTTGCAATTAAACGAATCTTATAGTGTTCCATTGGTTTGGGTTGTGCGATCGCTCTCGAAATTGCTGTTAACATTCACCTCGGATCGCAGCAGCACGACATTGGGTTTAACTGCAGCTGCTGTTGGTCTAGAGCAAGAAACCTTCCGTGGTATTATCAATGAGATTACTGGTGTTATTTGCACTTGCCCATCCAACTGGTCGGAACAATATCGCTTTAACATCCGAGAAGCTATACTTATCAGCAAATTAGTGCAGCATCCGGAACAAGTCTTTTTCTTGGAGGAAGGGATTGCTTGTTTGCTCTCAGAACTTGACGGCGCTGAAGGTGAAATCGTCAAAATCACAGATCATCAGGGGACTCGTTCTGCAAGAAGCAGCGATCGCCCTGTTGTGGGTAATACTTTCGTCCTTAATATCGGTGCTGCTGCAACAGAAATGGCGTTAGTTGATTTGCCGCAAAACCTGGAAGACCTCACCCATAGTGATTTTATGCTTCACGGTTTTGCTTTTGCTGGCAAAGAATTAGAGCAAGACATTATTTGTCAATTGCTATTGCCATCTAAATGGCGACAACCACGCACAATTTCTCAAGAAGATACCAAAACAATTACCACAAAATCCAATAATTGGCAACCATCAATTCCTGGTTTAGATCAGATGTCGTTTTCTAGTTTAAGCTTGGAAGAATTGAATTTGCCTCGAGCTGGGGAACCAGATGTTGGAGAACGCATTCGCCTACAGCAACGGTTAGAAAGTTCACTTTTAGGAAAGGCGATTATTGAGGCGGCGATCGCTCTGAAGCTGATTTTGCAACACCAAGAATCTTTTACTTTAGAACTGGCAGATCAGCAATGGGTTTTGCAGCGACGAGACTTAGAAAGCCAGGTGTTTGTGCCATTTGTTCGACGCCTCAACCGAGAAATTAATCGCTTACTTGTTGCCAAAGGCATACCAACAGAAGCAATAAATCAAGCTATCCTCACAGGTGGGGTTGCTTGTGTTGCGGCGGTGAGTCGTTGGCTGCGGCAGAAACTGCCCAACGCTAAAATTATCCAAGATTTGTATCTTGGTGAAAATGGCTCTCCCAATTGCAGTCGGGTTGCATATGGTTTAGCAGTACTCCCGCTGCATCCTCAAGTCTTAGACGTTCCCAGACAACAGTACACCGACTATTTCCTGTTCACAGAATTGCTGCAAATTTTGCCATCAAGAGCGATATCCTTTAGCGAAGTTATCCAGTTATTAGAGAATCGTGGCATTAATACCCGCAGTTGTGAGCAACGTCTGCTGGCTTTCTTGGAAGGTGAGTTACCTTCTGGCTTGATCCCCAACAGCATAGATGCCATCTGGCTCACCCAAGGTTCGTGTGAAAATTCTAACTATAAGGCGATAACAGGCGCACCACTTTTTGAAAAACAAGGAAGTCTCACTTTTCGTCCCAATACCGAACAACTGCAGGCTGTTGCTCGCTATCTCGACGCCATAAAACCTAATATTCAGCAATCCCTAGAGGAACCTTACACAGTTAATTTCGCGTTGGGAGTTGTTGATTAGCACTTTGTCCCCTTATTTCCAGAGGGGACTTTGAAGCCGTAGGGTGGGCACTGCCCACAACGAAAAAAAAAGATTTTGAGCGAACGGAAGCCAGTGCCCAACGCCAGATGCCTACGGAGGGAAACCCTCCTGCAGCACTGGCTCCCTTACAAATATTGCAATAACGCAATTGGTGAGACAAGCAGGGCGCACGAAGGTTTCCCGCTCTCACGGCGATGGGCGTTCCTGGAGGATGCATTCCGGTTATTTTCTACATTTTTTTTATCATTTCTGGTTCCGCAAAGCAAGATGTGATAATCTCATATATCTGTAGGAAATCAAAGTAGGCTAATTGCCAATCAGCTCGAAAGCATTTACCAAGTCAAAGTCTTCGAACAAAAAAGCGTGCATATACCTCTCTCTGGAGAGTGGCTTTTCGGACAAAAATCATAGTTTTCAACTTTACCTAAATTTTTTTTTTAGAGAAAAATATTTCTGTATGGATCTGGGCGAAAAATACTAATCTTATAAATAACAGCCATATTTATACTGAAATATTTACAACGATTCAGGGTAAGCAATTCATTCTGCTTGACATTTCCAGCCAAGGAGAAACAACAGTCTGCAAGCTCGACTTGAAAAAGGCAGAGGAGGCAGGTGCGAACAGCGGGTAATGCCCGACTTGTTGCAAGAGCGCCTGGTGCAGGAGTTAGTAACTGCCGTGGCAGATGGCAGATGGCACAAGGGAAGAAAAGTTTTTTCATTCCTTTTGGTGTACACCAAGTACATGATGGCTATTGAATACTCTCAGATTCTCTCTAGGAGGGTTTATAAAAAATTATGGACAATACAAATCGAAAAAAAATTGTCATTCAAGGAGAAATGGCACTCCTTCTGCGAGGCTTAATTATTGGCAAAGTCTTGACACTTGTGGTTATTGGTGGACTGTTCTGGTGGCTAGTGCGCCCACGCTTGTTGATTACCAACAGCATTGACTCTTCGCCTAGTCAAAATATAAACACTACCTCTACCTCTAGTCCTAAATTAGCCTTTGAGACAACTGCTGATATTCCTATCGGTTCATTCAAATACGGTGGCAGTACAGCCTGGGCACCTATTCGACAATTAATAGATTCTCAAATTCAAAATGCTCATCCAGAATTGCAGTTAAATTACGTAAAACCGACTAACGGCAGTCCTGGTTCCGGTTCAGGTATTCGTATGTTGCTTAACGGGCAATTGGATTTTGCACAGTCTTCTCGTCCGCTGACAGTTGAAGAGTTGAACACAGCCAAGCAGCGAGGCTTCACGCTTGAACAACGTCAAGTTGGTATTGATGGAATAGCTGTAGTGGTGAACCCATCACTCACGGTGCCCGGTTTAACAATTGACCAATTGCAACAAATTTATCACGGAGACATTACAAACTGGAAACAAGTAGATGGACCAGACTTACCCATCACTCCTTTTGCCCAACGTCCAGAAGACGCAGATACACTAATATTTTCAACCAACAAATCAAGCGGCACATCAAGCAACAAAGACTTAAACAATCAAGGATTTAGCTCTAGCGTGCAGTATGTCAACTATACTACACAAGCGCTGCGCCAGGTCAGTAAAACCCCAGGGGGTTTGTATTACGCTTCTGCTCGTACACTAGTCCCTCAATGTAGTGTGAGGCATTTGCCACTTGGTCGGACTCCGACTTCGCTCATCCCCCCCTACCGTGAACCCAAAGTGCCAAACGAGGAGTGCCTACACAAGCGCAATCAGATCAATACTGAAGCGATCAAAAATGGTAGCTATCCACTCACCACAAACCTGTTTGTGATTATTAAGCATAACAATGGTCGGGAACAGCGAGCAGGAGAAGCCTATGCCAAACTTTTACTGACTGAGCAAGGGCAAAAGGCAATTGAGCAAGCTGGATTCGTTAGAGTTCCTTAAATTTATATAATTCCTTTGTGTATACAGTTACATTAGATATCAAGCAGGATGCATACTTCACAAGACACAAAGGAAGAATATATAAACCTCCGCAATGAATCCTATTAAACATGGATTTGCCTCTCAACTTACTAGTTTATACTAACTTTACTAATGTGGGCTTTGAGCTGCTTACCAGTGAGCAGGTTCCCTTGGACATTCAGCAAACGTTTCTTAAAAAGGTGGTTTTCCGCTACAGGAACGCCTTTGAGTGTAGAAACCATAGTAACAGAGCTGCTTATCTTCTTCAGGTTAGTCTAGAAGATTGGTTGTTTGGCTGGCTGTACAACGATGAGTGGGATAACACTGATTACAGCTACATACCGTACTTTATTTGCTACCACCTAACGAAACCACTACACTCTTTCCAGGTTGAAAAAGTTTGTGCTTGCCTGCAAAAGGGACCATTAGCACTGGTAGATCGCCACAACTTTTCAAATTCCTTAAAATCCCTGATTCTAAAAGACGTGAGTAGTTACCAGGAGGCGAAGCCAGGAGTGTTGATTTCCTGGGAAACCCGTCAGCAAATTCATATGAACCTTAAGCAGGGAAAATTCATAGATTTATTTATCCCGGCCAAGGAACACGAAGGGCTTATCGAAGTATCGTTACCAGTCGAATCTCAAGAACTATTTACTGCTGACAAAAGCGTTGAAAAGGCTACTTTGCTCCCTTTGATTCCAGTCACAGAAAAACGAAGGATTACCGAACTGTCGTTACCAGTCGAATCTCAAGAACTATTTGCTGCTGACAAAAGCGCTGAGAATGATCTTTTGGTACTTCGTAGAAATTTTATTTTGCTGTTGGGAATAGGCTTTGGCGTAATCACGAGTTTGGCATTGATAGTTTTCATCTGCGCACTTTTTCAGATAACATCGTCCCAGAAGCAACCTGATCAATCAGTCTGGCAAAATACTTCACCTCCAACGACTCCACTACCACACAATTTTGGCAATTTTGTACGTTAATTATTTTTGTGCCAGGAGGAGCGTCAACCTTTGACACCGCTAGCAGTTTCTGTGGGGACAATGTAGCGTTGTAAAAACAGGAATAATAATAGTACTGGAGCGATAGAAATGACTGAGCCTGCGGCGACTAACCGCCAGTTCAAGGAAAATGTACCCGCAAGCTTGGCTACTCCTAAAGGAAGAGTGTATAAGTTTTCATCTTGAATAACTATTAAAGGCCATAGAAAGTCGCTCCAAGAACCAATAAATACGAAAATTGACAGAGTGACGAGTGCTGGACGAATTGCCGGAATCATAACATACCACCAGATGCCTAACTCCGAACAGCCATCCATGCGTGCTGCTTCTTCCATCTCTTTGGGGACACTCATAAAAGCTTGTCGCAACAGAAAAATCCCAAAAGCAGAAGCTAAATCAGGAAAAATGATTCCCAAATAAGTATTTCTTAAACCCAACTGGACTGTCAAAATATACAGCGGAATCATCACGATTTGAAAAGGAATCATAATCGTGCAAACAATGGCAAGAAAAATCCAGTCTCTGCCTGGAAAAGACAATCTTGCCAGTGGGTAAGCAGCTAAAGCGCAAAAAATTAGATTTAAGCATACAGTCAGCACCGCCACCAAGGTACTGTTCAATAGGTATTGCCCAAAGGGATTTGTCTGCCAAACATTGACAAAATTCTCGATGGTTGGTTGAGTTGGCAATAACTGCGGAGGGGATTGAAATATATTTTCTGTTGATGATTTTAACGCTGTACTGATTAGCCAAAACAGGGGAAATAGCGTTAAAACTGCTATAACCAGTAATGGTACGTACATTAATAAACGATTTTGGATTTTCCAATTACTCATCTGCCAAGAAGTTTATGTCTGGTTGTTCTATTCTCATGTTCGCAGACGGCAACCAATTCCTCTAATTGTCTCAATCCATCATCAGCTTGGGCGATACGCGGAGCGTCAAGCCTCTGGTTTATCGCCTGCACAATTGCAAGTCCCTAGCCATGCCGCTTCATTTTCCATAGACAAAAATGGACAACCCTAAGATTTACACTTCAGCTATAGCAGATTCCTCCAAAGCCTAAAGGTTTTTAGCTGTTTTATCCGGTTCATCCAGAAACTTCAGTTCGCAATTCATGACTACACCGTTAGGAAGTTTCACCCCCACAGTGTCAAGTCTGGATGGGTACAAATCGACGATGAGCATTAAACCTAGAGCTTTATGCTGTACAGGCTTGTTGGCAATGTAATACTTGGTAGCAGCTTGAATATCCACGTGTCTTACTCCGATCTTACTTGTATTTTGCAGTTGCATCACAGCGCTGTATTACGCTGCAAATCCGAATCCTTTCGGCTTATTCAGTTTAATAATTGCCTCGTGATGTCCGAATAAACCTTTTTCACCTATGTTATCTATCTCTTTAAACTAATTCATCCACTCCCTACTGTGCATTGTAGGGCTTTGAGACTGTTTGCTGGTCTAGAGTGAGTGACATTTGTTCTTGATAATTCAGTCGTAGTGTACTCGTAGGCAACAGTTGCAATTATCTGGTCATTGCTATACAGTTCAATTTGACAGCAGTCTGCCTGTAGTACCTGTGCTAATTCCTGCATTGGTGCTTGCAACGCCGGAATTACATCTAGATTGTCACAGATTTGTTGCGTAATGCGCGGACTACAGGCTCAAACTTAAGAAAGTATTGCAACTCGCTTGTTTGTTTTTGCGACTGCAATTGTTGTTGAACTTTTAGACACTCTATCTGCTTATGTAATTCTGCCAGTTGAATAGCAATTCCTAATTGATCTGCCAGTTGCTGAAGTAAATCAATTTCTGTTTGTTGCCATTGACGCGGTTGATGACACTGCTGGGCGATTAGCAAGCCCCACAAATCTTGTGCTAGTAAAATTGGAACTATCAACTCCGCTCTGACTTGCATAGAAGCAAGTCAGTCAATTTAACACGGAGCTAGCCCTGCTGCAAGAATATTCTCCACCGCGTGAATATAACCCTGCTTGTAGGCCTTGATGTATTTCCCTGTAAAACAGGGGTCTTTGATGATGGTTCCTAAAAGTGGACAACTTACAACAGTTGATTATACAACGATAACACCACTCCCATCTGGCTCAAAGCGGTTGAGAATGACGCGATAGCGTCCTTTGAGTGCGCCCCCTATGCCTAACGGCACGCTTGGGCATAGGGGCTAGCGCTGCAGCAAAGCAGCAGATCGCACACTAAAAACTGCCGAAGTTCCGTTACTGTCTGATTGAGAATTGTCTCTAAATCTAGAGATTGACGAATACGTTGGGCGGTTGCTCCCGCGCTGCTTGATGATGTTGCAACCCTTGTTTTGGTTGCTTGTCTTCAATAATATTGATACTAGTACCAATCTCATCTGTATTTGTGGGTAGCTCAAAAAAAAGACGGTGATTCTGTTAGTTCTGCAGTTGATTGCGATGGGATGCGTACTCATATCGTGATCACCCGCAACGCCAGCTTATGAAACAAATGTACCTAACATCACCCCTAAAATTGCGATTATTGGCAAGGAATAGCGGAATATGTACTCACCTTGAGTGGAGTCGTTATTCATATAATCAATTAGGCACTTGTACCACAGACAAAGCGTCAACGCCAAAATGAAGAAAACAAACACAAACTTGTACAAAGGTGAAGCAATGAGTAATGCAGTACTATACCCAAATAGCTGACTAGCATTGTACAAACCTGTTGTTACACAAACTCTACGTATAAATTGATCTGATGTCATATTTTGATATATCCGGAAGTAAGCCGGTCTTTTCGTTATATTTGTTATTAGCTTGTTTTTCGCTCGCTTTTTTAATTATTGTCTGGAATAATTGCATGTAAATACCAGGGGTAATTTATACCATTTTTAAAAGTCAGTGATCTGAATCCTCTCGCTAAGTACAACGGTAACTAATTAAAATTCCCAACTTCTTAGCTCAAAGCTGTCCGAAGTTCGCGACGACGAGCTTGTTTTTCTTTTTCTTGGCGATCGCGCAACTCTACACAACCGTTGACATACAGCAGAATTCAGGAATAAGAAGTAAAAAGGTCTTTATGTCTAGCTTTTAGACCTCGATATTACACCTCACTTACCTGCAATGTGCTGTAATCTGCCTCAAGTTGGTTCAAAAATCTGGATTGTTTGGATAATGCAAACGCATCTTCTGATTTTTGCTGCTTATCCTACTCGATTGCTGCCTGACGAATCCAGGACTTACGCAACTGGCACAACGTGAGCGCTATATTTATTACATAAATATTAATCTGCACAGTAAGCAGCGAAGCTATCGCTGTGTTAAATAACCTGAGAAACAACGCACCAGAAATTTATGCTCGTTTGGCGATATAGTTAGGCAATGGCGATAAGTAGCGACATCATCCAAAAATTATTGCGTCTGCTTAGACCGCTTATGCAAAGCGAAAGCGAGCGTAAAGGATATCTAATGCGATCTGCGCTTTGCGCAGCAGCGAAGCTATCGCTAGGCATGGATACACCTGTATTAAATCGCTTGTTGTTCAATCAACCTGTGGATAATTTCATCACAGATATGTTGAGGGAACTGGTAGCTTTAAGCGAAACGACTGCTAGTAAACCTGCACTTTGTGCGTTGTTGGAAGTGATTCGTGAAGATGTAGGGACAGACGTAAAGCTAAGCATAGATGAACTGCTGCAACGAATTCGAGAAGAACTTCAGCGATCGCCTAAATCCTCCGTAGTATCGCCTCTATATCCTCGTCCTGAATTCCAGACATATCTAGAAAATATCGCCCAGAAGTATCAGCAATGGTCGAATATGTATACTTTGACCGATGCCGAGGGTAAAATATTTGACGTCGTTTTGATGGTGCAAACACGGCAACCTAAACAACGAGAAGGAATGCCAGGTGAAGGAAGACAGGAAAAAGTTGAGCGGTTGCCCGTGTTGGAGGCTACCCGTAAATATGCTGAAGAGGACAAACATGTTTTACTGGTAGGGAAACCTGGTTTGGGAAAGTCCACAGCTTTACAACGGTTGCTGTGGGAAGAAGCACAAGCAGCAATTCAGGGAGAAAAGGTAAAAATTCCGGTTTTGGTAGAACTCCGCAAGTGGGATACTTCTGTAGAAACTTTAATTTACAAGTTTTTGCGAAAGCACAAGCAGCGCGTTGATATTAATAAAATTGAAGACTTACTAATTGACGAGGAATTATTGCTGTTGATGGATGGGTTGAACGAATTACCCTCCGATGAAGCACGCACCAAAGTCGCTCAATTCCGTCAAGATTACCCGGAAACACTAATGATTTTTACCACGCGGGATTTAGGTGTGGGGGGAAGTTTAGGAATTGACAAGCAACTGGAAATGCAACCCCTGACAGAAGCACAGATGCGAGAGTTTGTGCTTGTCTATCTCCCAGAACAGGGTGAGCAAATGTTGCAGCAGTTGGGAAATAGACTGCGCGAGTTGGGAGAAACTCCGTTGATATTGAAGATGCTGTGCGATGTATTTTTTCAAAAACGGGAAATTCCCAAAAGTCGGGGAGATTTATTTCGTCAGTTTGACAGTACAGTTAACAAGCTCAAAGAAGAAAAAGAAACTGTTCCGGTTGCGGAAGGATTGCGACTCTGGAAAAAGGATTTATTGCAGCATCTAGCATTTGTGATGATGCAACCCGAAAATCCCCAAGCCAACCCTACAAATTTTCGACTATTAATTTCTCGCAGTCAAGCGGAAACAATTTTAGAGGATTTTCTCAAAGGTAGGGTAGAGTATGCCACGCAAAAAGCCAAGGATTGGTTAGAGGGTTTGCTGAAATATTGCTTGCTGGAGAGTAAAGCTTCCGAATCCGAGCAAGTTTTGATTCAATTTCACCATCAGCTTTTTCAAGAATATTATGCGGCGGAATATTTGCTGCGGTTGTTACCTAACTTGAGCGATGCGAAGTTAAAGCGCGATTATTTGAATTATCTTAAGTGGACGGAAAGTATAGCGATCGCATTAGCTTTGGTGGAGGATGAAGCTTTAGCTGTGCGGGTGGTGCGGTTAGCGTTGGATGTGGATTTGATGTTAGGTGCGCGGTTAGCGGGGGAGGTTAAGGAGGAGTTTCAGGAGAAGACAGTAGGGTTGGTTTTGAGGTTGGAGGTTAGGGAGTTAGTAAAGATTAAGCTTTTGGGTATTACTCGTTCTGAATTTGCTTTTGTATATTTAGAACGTAGACTGTATGAGCAAAGTTCATCTATTCCTTCCGGTATTATCTTTGAATTAATAAATATCGGTGGCGTTAGAGCAATTAATGCTTTAATACAGGCTTTACAGCATAAAGACTATAAAGTTCGTAGTCTAGCCGCATGTCAATTAGGAAATATCCACAATCAACAAGTAGTAGATGCTCTTATTTTTGCTTTACAAGATGAAGAATTTGAGGTTCGTCGCCAAGCCGTATGGGCATTGCAGAATTGCATCATGTGGATTGGCGATCTTAGGGCAATAAATCCTCTCGTTTCTGCTTTACAAGATGAAGAATCTGAAATTCGTTCCTGTGCTGCTTATGCATTAGATGTATCGAAAGACTACGTCAGCATCGATGAAGCAGTGCTTAATATGGTAGATATTTATTATGAAAATGAAGAACCGAATCGTGATTGGATTGATGAAGATGCAGAGCGTTATTGTATAAATCAGGTAAACCAAGCAGCATGGCATATATCTTTGACTTATGATTGTACATTGGAGGCAGAAGGTTATGACGCTGCTGTAAACGCTATAATTAAATGCCTACAAAATCAAAGTTCATATATTCCTGAAGCTGCAATAGAAGAACTAGGAAAAATCTGCAACGACAGAGTAAAAGATAGAGCTATTGATGCTCTTATTCCTTTCTTAAAATCTAAAGAATTTAACAAACGAAGTAAAACCACAGATGTGTTAGGAAAAATAGGCAATGAACGGGCTATAGAAGCTCTAATATCTGCTTTGTTTGACGATGAATACTACATTCGTGGGAGAATTCATACAGCATTAGCGAATATTTCTACATTGAAAAACTTGCCCAAAATGTGGGAAATATGGTTAACTGATTTTCACAAAACAACTCAAAACTTGTCTCAGAGGCTTGAACTGTGGGTAACTGACATTCAGGACACAAGCCATATAATTTTAAAAATTCAAGAACGCTGCAAATTTTACAACCATGAAATTTTCCATTCACTCCCAATAGAAGAAACAAAATCAACACCTACTAGCTCTACAACTATAATTAATTCCGAAATAGTACAAATTATAGAGACAAATGAAGGTGATGTCATCGGGAAAAAAACAACTGAAACCTAACCAATCTAAATCTGTGTTGCTATATAGCGGTTCTCGTTTGCATGAAGTACATTTTTCAACCTCACCCCCAACCCCTCTCCTTGGTAAGGAGAGGGGAGCGTTTGCGTCAGCAAATGCGGGGTGAGGTGACGACTGTATTGCACCGAAGTGAGAACCGCTATATTTCCAGAGGTAAAAAATGTCAGAACAATCCAAAGCGTCTAAATACAACTTTGAAAAACCTGAAATAGTACAAATTATCGAAGAGAATCAAGGTACTGTTATCGCTAAAAATGTTGCAGAGAAAACCCCAGCCGAAGCTGCAAAGGAAATTCAAGATTTATTAGCGCAGCTGCAAACAAATTACCCGATAACAACAGAATACGAAAAACAAGTGTTTGTCAATAAATTTAATGACGAAGTGAAAACTAATTCCCGCGTTCGGGATGTCATTTTAGCTGGAGGAATTGAATTAATTAAAATCCTTTGTCCACCATTGGGTATCCCGATTGAAATGGGTAAAAGGTGGTTGGAAACTGCCCAGAAACAGAAGTAACCAGCTTGCTGGTTACAAATCCAGGCAGTTTTGACGGCTAATGGAAAAATATAGTTACAGTAGCCGAAAATTGATGCAAATTGATGCTCGTTTAGCGAACAGAGTAACTGATCGCATTAAGTAGCGGTACTATCGCTTGTTGCGCTACCTGAAAGTTGTGCATTTAGGACTTGCCAGTAGCTACTGGCTCATCAACTTGCGCCTCTTCCTGCTGTGGCTGTTGCTGTTCTTCCTCAGGTGGTAAGCCATAAATCGACCGATACAGGTTCACATACTCCTTGGCAGATTGATACCAACTAAAGTCTTGACTCATTCCGCGTTGTTGTAGCTGTTCCCAATAATCCTTGTAACGGAAACCTTCCCATGCCCGTATCATACAGGTAAACAGATCCAGTGGTTCATAACGGTCAAAGCAATAACCAGTACCTGCATGGTTCGTTGGATCATGGTGGAATACAGTATCAACTAATCCCCCAGTACGACGCACAATTGGCACTGAACCGTAACGCAAAGCCATCATTTGGCTAATACCGCAAGGTTCAAAACGACTTGGCATGAGGAAAGCATCGGTACCCGCATAGATGCGACGAGCCAAGGCATCGTTATAAAGTAAGTAAGTTGCCATGCGTCCGGGGTAGCGGGATGCGAGTTGCCACATTTGGGTTTCGTAGTAGCGATCGCCCGTCCCCAACAAAACAAACTGTGCATCTGTGTACGCCAAAAAGCGATCCAAAATATTCAACGTCAAATCGATGCCTTTTTGTTCCACCAACCGTGTCACCATACCAATAAAAAAGGCATTGCTATTTACTTCTAACCCTACTTCTTCTTGCAAAGCAATTTTGTTTGCTTTGCGTTTCTCTAAAGTATCAGCACTAAAGGTTTGGGCTATGTACTTATCGGTGACTGGGTCAAAAACTTCTGTATCAATGCCATTGATAATACCGGACAACTTGCCACTGATGAAAGACAATAACCCTTCTAAAGTTTCACCATAATCGGCTGTCTGGATTTGCTCGGCATAAGTTGGGGAGACAGTATTCACCTTATCTGCGAACTGTACTGCAGCTGCCATTGTGTTGTGTCCTTGCATATACCAAGGACACCAAGTCGTTTTCTCTAAAAACCAACGCCACGGACCTTGATATGCCAGGTTGTGTATCGTAAAAACAGTGCTGATATCAGGAGATTGATGCATCCACACAGGAATCATTCCTGTGTGCCAATCGTGACAGTTGACAATTTCCGGTTTCCAATAATTCCAACAAAACTCTGCTGCTCCGTTGGCGAAGAATGTGAACCGCCAATCTTCATCTTCTCCACCGTAAATTCGACGGGGCGAAAAAGCCGGATGTCCAAATAAGTACAAGGGAACATCAGTACCAGGTAGAACAGTTTCGTAAACTGCAAAGCTTTGGAACATGGCAGATCCCCACCAAATTGGCTCGGTGGGAATTTCCATTTTGTCTGGTAGCATACCGTAGTAAGGCAAGAAGATTCGCACATCATGCCCCATCTCCCTCAATATTTTGGGGAGTGCTCCGACAACATCACCCATTCCACCAACTTTTGCAATGGGAGCTGCTTCTGCAGCCACAAATAAAATCCGCATGATAATGTGTGTTCCCTCGATTCTGCCTAGGTTCTAATTCCATGACTAATAGGCTAATGCCCCACACAGAGAGTGTTGATGCGCACTGCCCACCCTACAATATAACCACATATACTGGTCACCTAAAAGTTCAACCAGTTATCAGTTATCAGTTATCAGTTATCAGTTACAACAGAAAATACGGATCTGTTTGTTTTGTTAAGTGTTAACTGTTAACTGTTCACTGACTTTGCTGTTCGCTGTTTCAGGAACCCCGTTGAATCTCAGTGAAGATTTGATCCAAAATTTCTTGTGCTCCTTGTTGACGCAATAGCTGTGCGAGTTCTTGACCTAGCTGTTCAGCATTTTGAGCTTTTCCTGTGACTGTATCTTTGACGAATTTTTGACCATCTACGCTTGCAACTATACCCGTTAGAGTTAAATTCTCTCCATTTATTTCAGTATTTACACCAATAGGAACTTGACAACCGCCCTCAAGTTCGCGTAAAAAAGCTCGCTCAGCAAGACAGCGATCGCGTGTTTGTGGATGTTCAATAGCTTTGAGGATCGAGAGCAATTCACTATCGTCTCCACGACATTCAATTCCCAAAGCACCTTGCCCAACGGCGTGCAGAGAAATTTCTTTTGGTAGACTTTGATGGATGCGATCGCCCATTCCCAATCGCTCTAAACCCGCAACTGCCAAAATCAGCGCGTCATACTCACCTGCATC
Source organism: Brasilonema sp. CT11 (assembly GCF_017982655.1). GTDB lineage: Bacteria > Cyanobacteriota > Cyanobacteriia > Cyanobacteriales > Nostocaceae > Brasilonema. The sequence continues at coordinate 47,121 of NZ_JABXYX010000011.1, forward strand.
CAGTTTTGACATACGTGTGTTTAAATTTCCCCGCACATCTTTAAATTGCAGGTGAGGGAAATGATGCCGCAACTGTGCTAAGCGTCGTAGGGAAGACGTACCGATAACAGCACCCTCTGGCAGTGTATCAATTTGCTTATCTTTGTGTTTTTCATGCACAACTAAAGCGTCTGCTGGGTTTTCTCGTTCTGTAATTGCTGCCAGAACTAACCCTTCTGGTAAGCGAGTCGGCAAATCTTTAAGAGAGTGAACCGCAAAATCAATCTCCTGGTTCACCATTCCTACTTCAAGTTCTTTGGTAAATAATCCTTTATCGCCAATCTTAGCTAAAGCAACATCCAGGATCTTGTCACCCTGAGTGGACATGGTGTGGACGTCAAAAGAGATATCAGGAAAGCTTTTCTTGAGTTGTTCTTGTACCCAGTAAGTCTGAATAAGAGCCAGTTGGCTTTTGCGAGAACCAATGCGAATTGTGCGGGCGGAAGTGGAAACAACAGATGTCATAAAGAAATATATCAAGCTGGGAGATAAATTCACTTTATCTAGACTACCGCAGTGGGTGACTTATCAGCTTTGTGCCTGATTTGAGTTTACGATTATTCTCAGTCGTCTTTACATAACTTTATTAAGTTATATGAAGTTATAAGAGATATCAGTTGTTCAAATTAAAATTTAAAATTTAAGTTCTTACTTTCTAAAGTTGTTTTACAATCATTACATAAAGCAGATATTTTTACGGAATATACAGTACTGAAACAGAAGTACAACTTATACTTTATAAAAAGTTTGAGCTATTGTATTGTGTCAAGGACGTTCTGGGGAATGGCTAGATTTCGAGAGATTTTGCAAAAGAACTTTAGAAAAATAAGCCCCTGAAATTAAAATTGACAGATGACTAGTTGCAGCGTCACAGAATTTCAGGTATCGCAGTTTCAATTGCGAGGGAACAAACGCATGGCTTGGGAAGAACTCTCATCAGTCTACGAGCAACTACACGAATGTGCAGTCCAAATTGAGGAAATCGCTAAAGCTAAGGAGCGTCAACGTATCGCTCGCGATCTCCATGATTCACTTGGACAAACCTTAACAGCGCTGAATATTCAGTTGCAAACTGCTGTCAAGCTTTGGAAGCTCGATCCAACCAAGGCTAAATTTTTTCTAACGCGGGCTCAACGGCTTGGTGCCAATGCTATTAAAGAAGTACGACAGTCTGTCTGCTCATTACGAGCCACAGAAAATACCAACAAGCCTTTAGAACAACTAATTGAATCTCTAATAGGAGATTTTCAGCAAGTTAGTGGCTTATCAATCTCGACGTGTATAAACCTATCTACTGCTCTGCCTGAAGATGTTAGTAGCACAATCTATCGAATTGTACAAGAAGCCTTAACCAATATCTGCAAGCATGCAGCAGCAACAGTAGTCCAAATTCAGATCAGAACCATCCCAGGTAGAGTGAAGGTTGTGATCACAGACAATGGCAAGGGATTTAAACCAAATACATTGCCAAAAGGATCAAAAGGATTTGGACTACAAGGAATGGCAGAACGAGTAGCAGCTTTAAACGGTCAGTTGCACATCGAATCAGAGCCAGCAAAGGGTTGTCGGCTCAAGATTTCACTGCCAATTCTGCAAGAAGTGACACCAGAGAAATCATCAAAGAGTTTTAGTCAGAATAACATTGCTCAGAATAATGATGATTTTTGTATATTGATTGCTGCACGACCAACAGCAAGCTCAGTTATTAATAACAAATATTCTTCGCAGTTGAACCCATCCCCCAGCCAACAGAAACCCACTGGAGAAGGTTTATCAAACTCAACCTATCAAGCTATTGATGAGAGTTTTCTTCGCCAATGTAAACAAAAATTAACGGATTTGTTCGGACCGTTCGCTTCTGTTCTAATAAAGGAAACGCTTAAGTCTTCGCCTGGTATTTCCCGACGAGAACTAGTAGAAACCATAGCAGCAAAAATTCCCGATCCTCAGATTGCTGCCGAATTTCGACAAGCCTTGAACAGCCAGCTCGATATTGAAACAGAGCAAAGTATCAGTCGTCCGTTTACGATTGAATTGCCATTCCAGCAAGAGCAGTCACTAGATGATATTGCTGCTGATATTTTGGCTTTGACTGCTACAGAATCAACAACAGACTTGGCTTTCTATTACAATTCACGCTTAGAAAAGATTTTGGTAGACTATATTGGTTTTCTCGGCTCATCCTTGGTGCAACAAATGACACAACAGGTGCTCAACTGTAAAGAAGTAGTTGCAAGAGTGTTCTATGACATCCCTAACGCTCAATCAACTGAGTTGGAGGAGCAGGTAACGCTTTTGTTAAACACAACCCTCAGCAAATCAGGAAGCATTGGAGAAGATTTCTCAACTTCGTCAAGCGATCAAATGATAGATGAGAATTTTCTTTACCAATGCCAGCAACAACTGATAGATTTAATCGGACCGTTCGCTCCATTGCTGATCAAGGAAACGCTCAAATCTTGGGCTGGAATTTCCCCATTAGAACTGGTAGACAAGATAGCAAAAAAAATTCCCGATGCTCAGGTGGCTGCTGAATTTAAAGAGCGGATGTATTTTTGGAACCAGAAGAAAAGTTTGTCCTCATCATAAGCAGGTGCATAAGATGATTCGTTTGTTACTGGTAGATGACCAAAGTCTTGTCCGCGACGGTATCAAAGCCATGCTGAGCTTAGAACCAGATTTGCAAGTTATAGGTACAGCTGAGAATGGAAAAGCTGCAATCCAGCAAGTAGAAGCTCTGCAACCAGATGTAGTCCTGATGGATGTGCGGATGCCAGTTATGGATGGCAAGGAGGCTACGCGGATCATTACTCAGCGCTTCCCAAAGATCAAAGTCATTGTTTTGAGTACCTTTGATGATGATGAATACATTACTGATTCAATGCGGGCTGGTGCTAGAGGATATTTGCTCAAAGATATGCTGTCTGAAGAATTGGCGGAGTCAATTCGGTTTGTCCATCGTGGTTATACGCATCTAGCCCCTGGACTTATAGAAAAGTTGATGACTCAAGCTTCTAGTTCAGCATCTGGACATCACGAATCTACCCCAACTCTTCTGGCTGAGTTACCTGCTAGGGAGCGAGATGTATTGCGTTTAATTGGGACAGGTGCTACCAATCGCGAGATTGCTCAACAGCTTTTTATTTCCGAAGGAACAGTCAAGTCTTACGTGACTAATCTGTTTAACCGTTTGAATTTAAAGAACCGAGCACAGTTGGCGATTTATGCCACTTCTATCATCTGGGATAAGAATCAGGATAAATCGTGATGAAAGTTATAAGAATATTTACTTATTGCGTCAACTTTAGTCCAGGGAAATTTATCTATTCGTTGCAGTAGGAGTCAGACGTTTTTCAGATATTGATTTCTGATTCAAACTTTATAATAAAAATCAAGTGGTTGAGAACTCTTTTCTATAAAAACCATGTTATTCAATTGAAAAAAATAATATTATCGAAAAAAAGGATTGGTGCAGCATAAACTTTTCTAAGTTATTTCTAAGAAAATTACTAGAACTTTTTTTAAAGCACTGGAAAACTATAGGACTCATATTTGATTTTTGCTCAGCTAGGTACATTTGATGTTAAGCGTTAAGAGTTCCCTGTTAAGCGTTCCCTGTCTTGACGAGTAAGTATGGCTATCGCTCACGCCACTGGGCTAGCCTAACGCCACGCAAGCAAACATAAATCAAACCGGATTCATATATCAAATACAGGATTTATACAAAGCTTCCTTCAAAAAGAGAGTTGAGAGGATTTGCAATGTCTGATATTCCTAAAATGCTGTCAAGGCTGCGTGAGTCGTGAAACAGCAGCTTACTGATACTTTGAAACTCTACTTAAAAATCAGAAAGGTCAAAACTTTACAGTAAAAATTACCATTCTCTATGCGAAATACAACAGTTAAAAGTATGTTTGTTCGCGATATTCACAACTGCAAGCCACCTTTTTTTACTTCACAGAGGACTCATAAAGCTTTAGAGTCCAAAGTGGAAAAGCTTCTTGATCAATTACGTAATGCTAATGAAGAAATATATCGTGAAAAAGTTGCGCGTCTGCAGGCAGAGGAAGAACTAGAAAAGTCGGTTTTTTTACTACAGGCGACTCTAGAATCTACTACAGAAAGTGTTATTGCAATCAACTTTAACGGACGTATTGTTAGCTTTAATCATAAATTTGTCCAAATGTGGCAGATTCCAGAGTCTATCATGAAATCACGCAACCATAAGCAATGCCTAAGTTTTTATCAAAACCAACTTAAAGATCCAGAAAGCTTTACTGGGCGTATTCAAAAACTAGATAGCGAAACAGATATTGAGGGTGACTCTACTCTAGAGTTAAAAGATGGTCGAATTTTCCAGCAATACTGGCGACCTTTGCTCCTTAATAATAAAATCATCGGCACAGTATGGAGTTTTCGCAACATCACCAACAGTTTACAAGCAGAAAAAGAAACTCCTGACACCATACCACAAGAAGAGGAGATTGGTGAGCACAAACAGGAATTGATATCCATGATTTGTCATGAATTCCGCTCTTCACTGAATCTGATTTCATTCTCCACTAGCTTATTGAAACGTCATCTTCATAGTTGGAGTGAGCAGAAAAAGTTACAGTGTCTGCAACGGGTTCAAACAACAATTGAACAGATGAATCAATTAATGGATGAAGTTTTCATTATTGATACAGTACAAGCAGGAAAGCTAAAGTTCGAGCCGAAACCACTGAATTTACTCCAATTCTGTCATGACATATTGGCTCAAATAAATTTGAGCGAAAGTAACCAGCACACAGTTACCTTTGTCAGTCAGGGTGATTGTCAAGTAGTTTGTATGGATAAAAAATTACTGCAGCCCATTCTCACGAATTTACTCTCGAATGCACTCAAGTATTCTCCAAAGGACAGCACAGTTGATATGGTGCTTTCTTGCCAAGATGAAAAAGTTATTTTCCAGATAAAAGATAGAGGAATTGGCATTCCCAAAACAGATCAACAACTATTGTTTGAACCATTTCATCGCGGTGAGAATGTTGGTGATATCCCAGGTAATGGACTGGGGCTAGCAATTGTCAAAAAGCTTGTGGATGTACATGGTGGTCAAATTATTGTGGATAGTGAAGTTGCAAAAGGTACTACGTTCACAATCACATTGCCATTATGCAAACCAGTAACAATGACTAAACATTGAAGAAAACCATGACAAAAGTTTTAGTGATTGAAGATGAGGCAGAAAATAGAAATCTTTTTCTAGAATGCTTGGAGACGGAAGGGTTTGATGCCATTAGTGCAGAAAACGGTCTTGTTGGCGTCGAAAAAGCACAAGAACACGTGCCTGACTTGATACTTTGTGATATTGTAATGCCGCAACTAGATGGTTACGGTGTTCTTACCTCGTTACGCCAAAACCGGGTAACAGCGATGATTCCCTTCATTTTTCTTACTGCCAAGAGTACCACGGCTGAAGTTCGTCAAGGCATGAAGCTGGGAGCTGATGACTATCTTAGCAAACCTACGACTGTAGAGGAATTATTGGGAGCGATCGCCACCCGGCTAGAAAAACAAGCAGCCATCAGGCAGTGGTACGCTGCTCAGTTACAACAAGTCACAGCACCACCTCCTACTGACACTACTCTGCCAGCAGATCCCCAGTCAATTTTTCCTGTTTTCCCTCAACTAAAAGAAGTGTTCGACTTTATCGAAGCCAATTATGAGCAGTCAATTAACTTGAGTGACGTAGCCCAGGCAGTTGGTTACGCCCCAGCTTACTTAACAGATCTCGTACGACGTCAGACGGGAAAAACGGTGCATCAATGGATTGTAGAGCGCCGGATGGCAAAGGCATGCTCCTTGCTTCTGGAAACCAACCAGTCAATGGAGCAGATTGCTGAGGCAGTGGGATATCATTATACAGGCTGTTTGTTTCGTCAGTTTCGCATCAGCTTTGGAACGACTCCTCAAGTTTGGCGAAACCAACACCGCTCTAGTCCTGAGTGATTAGTCCTGAATGAACTAAGGTGAGGGCTTGGGAATTTACCTGATTCCGTTTTAGGAGTAGACCAGCAATCAGAACGCTAACACACAGCAAAGCTGGGGCCGCAGAAGGTTCGGGGATAGTTGTCGGTTTGGGTTGCACACCCAGTGCGAGGATAGCTTGATCTCCCCTAATCAAACCAAAGCCATGTCTGGAGTCGAAGCCCGGCGAAGGGTTATAAGCTGTATTTCTCAGAGCATTGTAGATTTCCGTGGGCGTTGCGTTCGGGTTTGCCTGTTGTAGCAGTGCTGCTACTGCAGCTGTAAACGGAGCTGATGCCGAGGTGCCGAAGAAGCTGAAGAAGCGTGAGTTGGCATCAATAGATGAATCTCCTCCTAAGTTGAAAGAAATTGGCAGCACATCCGGAGCCACAACATCAGGCTTCAGGGAACCTGGGTTACCTTCTGAAGAGAAGGGTTCCAGTTGTCCCTGCTCTACAACAACACCGAATCTTTGGTTTGAGTAAGATTGGGCGTTCCCGTAGTACACTGCTCCAACGGTCAGCGCATTTGGGTTATTTGCGTGCCCGTATATTGAGGTATTGGGAAAATCATTACCAGCGCCAGTGAAGTAAGAAATCCCCTGATTGAATACCGCGTCAATCGCCTGGTTGATAGAACCATTAGGAGGCTCTAGATCTAGAAGGTTTGAGGGTGCATCAGGAGTATTCTGGGGGAGTAAACCGATATCATCCACGATGATGTCTGCTCCAGCAGACGCCAGAGCTTGAATGGCTTGACCAATGGAATCTACGCCACCTGTACCTGTGTAAAACGCCAACTTGGCCCCTGGAGCCACAGCATGAATGAGTTGCGATATGGCGCGACCCTCATCTATGGCATCAGACCCAGTGTAGTCCTTCAGCACATTAATGCCAGATGGTAGGTAGCCATTGGCTACATTGGTTGCATAGGTGTCTGCATTGCCAGAGACGTCGAAAGTTTGTGCTGTGGCAAAGCTATCGGATATTACTCCAATGGTGATTCCAGTACCGTCTAGACTGTAGCGATCCCGTAAAATATCAATCCCTGTAGCTTTGGCTGCTGGCTCCATCGGCAGGGTGAAGGTAGCCGCTTGAACCTTAGCAACAAAGCTTCCAAGTAGTACAGTCGTCCCAATTACCCCTGAAGTAACAATTCTTTGAAGGAGTTTTAAATTTCTCATGGCTTTTAAGGATCTTCTCAAAATTCACTTTTATTAGCTTAGGTGTAATTTAATGCTGATTATTGGTTAGCTAAGATTACACTTACAATCGGTCTTTAGCATTGTGAACCATCCCTCCTGACTTCTAGCATCTTAGGGAGTGTTTCAGTATATAAGATTTCATTTTACAAGGTTGTGGTATAAAAGTACAACATATGCAACTAACAGTATTTTTTTCATACCCTTGGCATTGTTGTTTCTCATATTAATGATTAACCAAATTCATTATCTGACTTTTCACGGGATGTGGAAAAGAAAAACTGGTTGCGACTAAGCATCGCAAACTATGGACTAATAAACTGAAACATTAATTATGTTAAGGGTACAAGAAAACCCAGTGATACTAGCAGAACTTTCTGTCATGGTTCACTGGGCGATAGTACTTTGGATGTAAGTAGGTCAACATTGAAAAACACAAAATAGATTCTTTGTGATTACTTCGCTACCCTATCCTTCAGGGTCTACGGGAAGCCGCTTCGTATCTACATTGCGTTCCGTATGCCCTCCGGGCACGCTACGCGCTCCGTAATGACATTTTATGTTTCATGTTTGTTGAGCTACTTACTACTGATTATTAGCTTGTTAAACTTAGCCTTACTTTACGTTGTTGGCGTTCCTGTAAAAAGTCCAGCCAATACAATCACTATATTTGCTCCAGTTCTTACAACGGCCACCTGCGACTCCTTCGAGAGCTTCGTCAGATAATTCTCCTTCAGCAAATTGTGTGGTTGACTCTTGCTCAAACTCAGAGTTAGAGTTCATAGCTTGAGAGATAACTTTCTTCAGTTCGTCTTGCATGATTTTGTCTCCTGTTTTCTAATTTGTGATGTCAATTTACTCTTGATACTTACTACAATAGCTAGCTTCAAAGAGAGCGTCAATTTGATTTTTTTAGAAGACAAACTAAATAATGATCAGTCAGTCAAAAAAATAATCTAAAGATTTTGGAGTCAAAACTAAAAAATTTGAATTGTGATGCATAGTTGATATTATCTAAAATTCAAATTTGAAACTAATAGAACAAATATTCTGAACTCAATAAAAACAAAGGATACAAATAACATGGATGTTTCACAGCAAGATTTACTTAAAATAGCCGAGCAAGCCAGTACACTCGTTGAGAGATTGGGTAATTGCTTTGTTCCGGATGAAGCTGAGGACAACAACAAGTTAGCTATGTCTCGCTTGAAAGCATGGTGTCAGGTGGTAGCACAAAGCAACCCAGAAAAGTTAGCCAAACGCCTTGTCTGGGATGAGCTGGATTCTGGCACTATTGTTAAGGTTCTCGGTGCTGTCCGTCTCGTCAATGGGGAACAACTGCCCGTTTGGACGGAAACTTTGCGGGAAGCATTGCAAACTGATTGGGACACAGCTTATACAAGTACCAATCGCTGTCTGGAAACTGAAGAGCCAATTCCTTTTGAAGAAGTTTATCTGCCCTTTGTTTATATAGCGCAGCAAAAACTAATTGCACAGGTTGGTGCTAGTTGGCAATTGCTGTCCGAAGCAGTCCACATCAGCTTGGAACGTCAACTGCTATCGAAGTTCGCGTCTCTTGGTGTCCGGGCTTTAGACCTTGAGTTTTCAAAATTTAAAGCACAGAAGCAATCTGCTGACATTTCCTTAACCCAACAGCAAAGTGAACATTCTAATGTGCAGTATCAAACTTTTGTTAAAGACTTAAAAGCAGAAGGACTGTTATCTTTCTTTCAAAAGTACAGTGTATTAGCACGGCTAGTGGCGACCACAATAGATTTTTGGGTAGAAGAAAAAGCGGAATTTTTTCAGCGGTTAGCATCAGATTTACCAACCATCCAGCAAACGTTCCAAGAAAAAACAGCTCATATTGTTGCAATCCAATTTGAACTCTCCGATCCTCACAACCGGGGACGCTCCGTAATGGCTGTGACTTTTGAGTCTGGATTGAAGGTAATATATAAACCTAGAGGCTTAACTTTAGAAGCTACGTATTTTCAGTTACTCGCTTGGTGTAATCAGTATTTTGTAGAGACGTTGCATGCAACGTCTCTACACCCGTTCAAGATAATCAAAGTTATTAACTGCAAGACTCATGGCTGGATGGAGTATGTAGAGCATTTGCCTTGTGAATATGAGATAGCAGCACAGCGATACTATCAGCGTGTCGGAATGCTTCTGTGTTTAGTTTATTTGCTCCAAGGCAATGACTGCCATCAGGAAAATCTCATCGCCTGTGGAGAACATCCGGTGCTGGTAGATTTGGAAACCCTTCTCCATCCCTATGCTCGCGAGGTTAATCCTACAGAGGAAGAGGAAGTAGGCGCACAATCTCTAGCGGGTTTGCAATTGTTTGAAGATTCAGTGTTGCGGACTGGACTACTGCCAAGATGGGAATTTGGGGCAGATGGAGGCAAAGCTCACGATATTAGTGGTTTAGGAGGATTTGGCGAGCAGGAAATTCCTGTTCCCATACAAAAGTGGCAGAACATCAATACTGATAACATGGCATTGGAGTATGAGCCTGGTATTATGTCAGCTGCCAACAATGTACCTTCGCTCAATGGCATCGCCCTTTTACCTTGTGATTACGTTAATGAAATTGTAGATGGTTTCCAAAAGATGTATCAGTTCTTGTTAGAACGACGAGAGGCTCTTTTAAAAACTGATAGTCCTTTGCCTCCTCTAGCTCATCAGAGAGTAAGATTTTTGTTTCGTAATACTCACGTCTATGGTCATTTTTTGGAAAAAACCCTCTATCCACAATTTTTGCAGCATGGTGTAGACCGCAGTATTGAACTGGATGTGCTGAGTCGGGCATTTTTGGCAGCAAAAGAAAAACCCTCTATCTGGTCACTGCTTGCACTAGAACTACAAGCTATGGAACAAATGGATATTCCTTATTTCTTTGCTGACTCAAGCAGTGATGCTCTGACACTCAACTCTGAGTTAGTCATTAAGGGATATTTTAAAGAACCTAGTTATAACCGCATGATTTCTCGTCTACAGCAGCTTAATGATGGAGATTTAGCTCAACAGATTGGAATTATTCGGGGTTCTTTTTACTCACGGGTTGCTCGTGGCATGACTAATATTGCATCCACTCAGCGTGTTAGTGTTGGTTTGGATCTCAATGCAATCACTCCTTTAACACAAGCACAACTGGTACAAGAGGCAGTAGAGATTGCGAAAGAATTGCAAAAACGAGCAATTTACGCTCCTGACGGTAGTGTGACCTGGATTGGCATGGGATACCTCCCTAAAGCTCAACGGATGCAACTTCAGCCTTTGGGCTATGGCTTGTACGATGGTATTTGCGGAGTTGCTCTGTTTTTTGCGGCGTTGGCAAAAGTTACTGGTGATGAGGGATTTCGAGGTTTCGCATTGAGCGCCTTGCAAGACCTGAAAAAAACCTTACAGCACACAGAACCGAATGACCAAGTAAAATTTACCAAGGAAATAGGTATTGGTGGAGCGACTGGATTAGGGTCTATTATTTATACATTGGTACAAGTCAGTCAGTTTCTGGATGAACCGGAGCTTCTCGATATTGCGAGTCTTGCAGCTTCATTGATAAGCCAAGAAAGCATTGAGAGCGATCGCCAATTTGACACAATCATTGGGGCAGCAGGGACAATACTAGGATTACTAACTTTGTACCAAGCAAAGCCAAACCCAGCCATTCTCGATCAAGCCCAATCCCTAGGTTATCACCTACTCAATAACCGCACCAAGAGCGAGACTGGATTTAGAGCTTGGGCAACTTTGGAAGACAAGTTAGCAACGGGAATTTCTCATGGTGCAGCCGGCATTGCCTACGCCTTACTGCGATTGTACAAAACTACTCAAGACCCGGTTTTTCTGGAAGCAGCAGAGGAAGCGATCGCCTATGAACGCAGCGTCTTCTCACCCAATGATGGTAACTGGCCAGATGTACGAAATTTTTCCCTTAACAAGAGTAAACTATCCTTTATGACGAGTTGGTGTCATGGTGCTCCTGGTATTGGTTTAGCTCGTTTGGGAGCTCTTTCGATACTCGATACAGCAGAAATTCACCAAGAAATTGCAGTTGCCTTAAAGACAACCCAACAATTTGGTTTACAAAACATCGACCATCTGTGTTGCGGTAACTTTGGCAGAATGGAGGTGTTATTGGTAGGAGCGTCCAAGCTGTCGCGTCCGGATCTGTGGAATACTGTTCAAAAACAGGCAGCACGAGTTGTAGCAAAGGCAAAACAAGTTGGTACTTTTGATCTGTTTTCTGAACTTTCCGGAGATATTTACAACCCTGGTTTCTTTCAAGGCACCTCTGGAATCGGTTATCAACTATTAAGACTGGCGTATCCTGAATCACTTCCTTCCGTGTTGTTATGGGAATAAACAATATCGCGATTGGCAGTACTTTTTCTTACCATTGCCTGGGCGTTGGATATTGGCGGAGTTTGTTTTAACAATTATGTTACTAACAAGAGTGCAAGAGTTTAGTACCAGTCATACACCTTCTTTCTTCAATCAGTCACTACAAAATTGGTTGAGTGAGTGGAGTGATGTTTTCTGGTTTGGGATTGTGCTGTTACTACTAATACAGTTGACGAAAACTGTATTTATATTGCGAAAAATACAACAGCAACTAGCGCGAGAGCAACAACGATGGCGACAGTATACTCAACAACAGGAGAATCTCACTGCACTCCAAGCACAACTTTGCGTTGCATATGAAAGCTATGACGCGTTAGGACACGCATTAATTGGGATTAATATTCAGTTACAAACTGCTCTAAAACTTTGGTCTATCGATCCTAGTCAAGCACAAAAGTTTTTAGCACAAGCCCAACACTTAGGAGTTAGCACTATGCAAGATCTTCGCAATAGTGTTCGTGTGCTACGGACGCATAGTGTACAGGCACGAGCAGAACTGTCCTTTAAGAATAACTCAGAATGCAAAACACAGAACGTAAACCCTGAGCGTTAGCTCCAGCTCCCTTAGGGGCTAGCCGAAGGGCAAAATATCCTCACGGATGAAATCCTCGAACAAGGAAAAAATTGTTTGCTCTGTCTGACTACACCAATTCACTAGTTCTGAGTACTTTTTCTGTTAGGTTAATGACAATAGCTGCGACTTTTTTGGACTTTAGTCGTAGCTAATTCTACTTATTGACTTAACTTTAGTCCCAGAGAATATATCTATTTTGTTAGAAGATGATAGACATTTTTCAGATGTTTATTACTAGTTTTTTTTTTACGATGATTACAGTTAAAAAAAATAAAAACTTGTATAAAGTGTATGCTTTATTAGTCATAAACCAGGATCAAATGTCAGGAGCCAGAAGGAATGAGTCTTACCAAAAACGAACATACTTCTGTATGAGTAACTTCTGAGTCGAAGGATCTAAAACCTCTTCCTTCTAGGATATCTTTAATTGGGAGGGGTCATAATCCTCTCTCAACTTCTTATTCTGACTTCTGAGTTTTTCTGTATTTTTAGCCTCTCTTCACATTCATAAGACATTTTTTTATAGATAAAAACAAGAAGAGTAATGAGAAATCATTCTAAGCTTGCTGTCAAATTTACCTTGCTCCTTTCGCTAGTTTTTATAGGTGCTGTGTTAATGAGTAGTTTTGCTTTATCAAAAACACTTAAGCATAGAGCTGAAGATGAAATAAACTATAGGGGGCAGCTTATCGTACAAATGATAAATTCAGTCAGAGATTATACTGCTAACCACATCACTACTCTAGTTGCACCTAACCTGGAAACTAAACAACATTTTATTCCCGAAAGTATACCAAGTTTTGCAGTGAGAGAGGTATTTGAGAATTTACGAAAAAACAAAGAATATAAAGATTACTTTTACAAAGATGCCACACTCAACCCAACCAATTTAAGAGACAAAGCAGATGAATTTGAAAGACAACTTCTAGAAAACTTTCGTAACGAGCCAGAGTTGAAAATCTTGTCAGGTTTTCGGAATATGTCTGGAGACAAATTATTTTACAGTGCTCGTCCTCTGACTCTTAAAGATTCAAGCTGCCTACGTTGTCATGGCACTCCAGAAACAGCCCCTAAGAGTTATGTAGAAACCTATGGAACAGAAAACGGTTTTGGGTGGAAGCTCAATGAAATTATTGCTACTCAAGTTGTTTATTTTCCTGCCAGTGAAATTTTTGACAGAGTTTCTCAAGGTTTTTTATTATTTATCGCAATTTTTCTTGGTATTTTTACCTTAGTGATTTTTACATTTAATGATTTGCTGAAGCGAAACGTTCTCCAGCCTATCAAACCAATGGCTCAACTGGCTCAAAAAATTAGCACTGATACATTTGTTTATGATCAAAATGAGAAAGTTGAACTTAGAAGTTTGGTCGCGATCGCTAAGCGCAATGACGAGTTAGGACAATTGGGACAGGTTTTTCTGAGAATGGTGCATCAAGTTTACACTCGTGAGCAACGCTTGAAAAAACAGATGCAAGAACTAAGTATCCAAATTGATGAAACTAAGAAAGCTCGTCAAGTGGCTGAAATTGTTGATGCTGATTATTTTCAAAATTTAAGTATACAGGCAAAAGAAATTAGAAAAAAATGGGCAGAAACCGACTCGTGAATAAGAGTAGAAAAATTATTAGATTTTACCTCATTTTACTTTTCATCTTTTAGAAAATATCATGTCTAAAATTGTATCCATTCATTCCTTCCGTGGTGGAACTGGTAAATCAAACGTAACTGCGAACCTAGCAACTATCATCGCTCGTTCTGGTCAACGAGTTGGCATTGTCGATACCGATATTCAATCGCCTGGAATTCACGTTCTTTTTGGTCTCAATGAGGAAAAAATAGGCTACACCTTGAATGATTATCTGTGGGGACGCTGTGCTGTTGAAGATGCTGCATACGATGTCACTCCACTTCTCAAGATGAGCCATAAAAACACTGGGATAAGAGGTAATATTTACCTGATTCCCTCCAGCATTAAAACTGGCGAGATATCTCGAATATTGCGTGAAGGATATGACGCACGCCTACTCAACGAGGGTTTCGGCAATCTCATCCGCCGTTTTAAACTGGATTACTTATTCATTGATACTCACCCTGGTATTAATGAAGAAACCTTGCTTTCTGTGATTCTTTCTAATGTCTTAGTTATTATCCTGCGTCCAGACCACCAGGACTACCAAGGTACGGCAGTCACTGTAGATGTTGCTCGCAAATTAGAGGTGCCTAAAATGCTGCTGGTTGTTAACAAGGCACTACCAACAATCAACTTTCAGGTTTTAGGGCAACAGATGCAAAAAACTTACAACACAACTGTGGCTAGTATTTTACCTGTCTGTGAAGAGATGTTTCAATTGGGTAGCAGTGATGTTTTCAGTCTGCGCTATCCGAATCATCCTTGGACACAGGGTGTGAGTGCGATAGCTTCGCTGCTGCCCTTCGGCAGATCGCAAAACACATCGTTCCAAACAAAATAACAAGTTTCTTGGGCGAGAAGAGTTATCTCAGATTTTGACTTGCTTTGTTGTAAATTTACAGCACTTTTGATTTGCATGAACTACAAACTATATGCTGAGGGCACAGTTAGCTCGTGCCCGTACAACCTACACCTACTCTACAGTTTGGAAACTCCTTGCCAGAAATCTCTTTTGCTCAGGTGGCAGGTGCAGTCGTCAAATTTTGGTTAGACTCAAAGTAGAGACTGCTCAATTCTTCCAAGGAAACATCCGTCTGCTGTTCTGGATTAAGAAAGTAGGGATGGATTGGCAGCAGTTCAGCTTGATCGCGTGCCTGTGGTGAAGATACAATCTGCTCGAGCTGGTTGAGGTAGTTTTGGGCAGTAGTTTCCCAGGTGTACGTCTTGAGTACCCGTTGCTGACCTGCAACGGCAAAATGCTCCCACTCATCAGAATCGCATAGCAATCGCTCTAAGCCCCGTGCAATATCAGCAGGGTCTTCTGGGTCAACAAGTACGCCATATTCTGTATCTCCCTCTCGCAGGCTCTCGCTAGGACCGCCATTCTGAGTTGCGACTAATGGTAACCCCGCAGCCGCCGCTTCTAAGGGAGCCAAGCCAAAGGGTTCATAAAGCGCAGTCAATGCAAACACCGAGCGCCGTTTAGCCATAAACCGATAAGTTGCAGCTAGTGCTTCTTGTCCTTCTGACAACCCAAATGCACTAATCTTGCCCGACAAGTCGTTTTCTTCGACCACTTTCCGGATGGGCGCTAAGACCTCTTCGGTGACTTCATCGCTAGTCAACTCTCGCAGCGGATCGTCCAACGCCCCTGTCAACAGCACCAAGTTGGCTCGTTCCTGAAGTGTTTGACTCATTGCAAAAGCTTGCACCAGCCCTAATAAGTTTTTTTTAGGTTCTAATCGACTGGATGCCAAAATGGCGGGCAAATCCCGACGTGATTCTGCAATATCCCGTGCCAATCGCTCCTGAACCAGTTGGTAAATACCTTCCTCGTTTTCATAACGCTCTTGAGCACCAAAGATGGAGAAATCTGCTCCCGGTGGAATCACTGCAAAGCGATTGTCATTGTTGACATCCACTGCATCACGATAGACTTGGTGAGAGTACTGTTCAAAGCGTTCCTGTCGTGTACTAGTGATATTGATAGCCGAGCGATTCATGCTCAGGCGTTCCGCTATGATGCGGTATCTGAACTGGAATTGCTCATCTATTTGCGCCACATTCTCTGCAGTGACCTCAAGTTTGTCTATCTTTTGGGCACCGAGAGAATGACCTGTAAAGGTGAAAGGTATACTAGTTTTCTCCTCAATCAAAACACCGCACAGTCCCCCATCAGCGTAATGGGCAGTCATAGCATCGGGTAAGCCACCTTCCTCTTCATAAAATTTCAGAATATTGGGTACCCAATCACTTACCAGATGAGGCCATAAAAACTCTTTGGGCACAAATTCTTCCGATCCTGCTGGTAACCGGATGACACGGACGTTATCGACGCCTGGATAAGTGTCAAAAGGTTCAGCAAACTCTGGCCACTGGGGGTCAATGATTTGACGCGTGAGAATATCGACTTTGTGACCCTTTTGAGCTAATGCTATAGCGACTTGTTTGACGTAGATCAACTGACCGCCAAAATCTGCATGTTCCGATATATGACTACTGCTTGAATCAAAGTTACCCTGAGGGTTGAGAAATCCAATGTGCATCGCCCGCGTCCTAATATAAATTGATTTCCGCCTATCGACTTCAGCCTGAAGACAATAGCACAACAGTGTTGGCGAGCCATTTGAGATCTCCCAAGACCGAAGACCGCAGGCAGGGAGGCTATATATGAGCGCAATCTAAAAGTCGATCAAAGAGCTTTCATTAATTCCCTTTGGCGTAGACCTTGTTGATTCGCAAATTTTCCTAATATTTCAACTTATCACGAGTTGGTCTCATTTACATATATCGGATAACATATATTTTGCATGATCAAAAACTGAGCTTTTTGATTCAGGTAAGAGCAATACTAACTTAGGAGTAAAAGCGCAATCTGTGCTCGTGTGAAGTATTGTAAATTTGAAGAAAACAGAGGATTAACTTTTTCAAGAAAATTCCTAATTCCTTTCAAACTCAAGTCACACTGTCGCGTTTTGGTAGAAAGCTTTCATCTGAGCCAACCATGAACAGCGCGATTCATCCCAAGTGTAGAACATATGCCCACCTTGAAAATATTTCACACTCAGATTGGGGCGAATTTCTGGATTTAATTTCATCAGATCCGCCAGATGCTTTGAGGCAAAATAAGAAGTGACCAAATCGAACAATCCATGAGCAATATACACTTGCATATAAGGGTTTAAAGCCATCCCCGCGCGCAGATCGTCCACCGACCCCAGAAAGCCCTGCTTAAACTCGCCTTTAAGATCGAATTTCCAAGCTTTGAATATTTCCAAGTTCAGCAGATGGTAAGATAAGTCGGTTTCAACGCCTAACGTGTCCCGCAAGTGACTGTTGATTGCTCCTGTAAATAGGCGATCCAATCCATCAAGGGTGGGATCGCTGCCCTGATAAGTTATGCGATCAGGAAAAGGATCGATCGCCGTAATCGAAGCGTCGTACAGTCCCACAATCCGCTCTTCATCTCGCAGCAGTTCCCTGGCAAAGACTTCAATGCTGATCCTTCCTGCTTGTTTCTCAACAAGTTTCACAGGCAAGCCGATTAACCCTGCCAGTTGCTGATAGGCAATCTGGCGCTCATCGGATGTCACGGTATCTCCCATTGCCAGAAGTGGGATCAGTGTTGCGCGGGCAAATCGTTCTGCAGCTGCTATGTGAGCTTGTAAATCCCCAGGTTCCCCTGCCCATTGGACACGATTGTGATGAGCAGCAGCCGCCGCAAACGAAGGAATCAGGGTTGCCCAAGCTGTGAGGTTGTAATCACTACCCTCCAGCAGACTGAACTCCAAAGCAGGAGAGATTAGAATAGCACCGGAAAGACCAACGCCAAATTCCTGTTGCAGTTTGCGGGCTAACCTGGCAACTCGAAAGCCGCCGTAACTCTCTCCCGCAATAAAGATAGGGGACAGCCACCGCTTATGACCAGAGAGAAATCGTTGGATGAATTCTCCCAGTGCTTTCAAGTCTCGCTCGACTTCCCAGAATTCTATCTCTTTGGGTTTATCTGCCTCCGGAGTATTGGTTTTCTCGCTGTGTTTATCCCGGTCATCTTTATCTTGAGGTAAACTACGGCTAAAACCTGTGCCAATTGGATCGATGAACACCAGATCCGTAAAGCTAAGCCAACTTTCGACATTGTCCACCACCCGAACTGGAGGTTTGGGCAGACTACCATTACCTCCGAAATAAACGCGCTTCGGACCCAATGCTCCCATGTGCAGATAAGCGGAAGCTGCTCCAGGTCCACCATTGAAGACGAAAGTTAGCGGTCGTTGCGAAGCTTCTTTAACATCGGCTAGATAAGCCACATGAAACATTTCGGCAACAGGTTTTTCATCCTCAAACAGGGTTTGCCATTCGGCGATGGCAGTATAGCTAATCTGCTGCTCGCCAAGTGATAGCGTATGCTGAGTGATACTGGACTTGCGGGTTACGGGTGAGTCAGGAGTTTCAGGCATATTTTAGTAGTTCGGTAAGGGGCAGTGCAAACTGGCAGTAGTGCAAAACCTTTTCTGGTAATGGTATTTTTGGCATAAAGGTACAGCCTTCCTAAATAGGATATGAACATCCTCTTCTTCTGTTTCTTTTCTTTGCGTCCTTTGCGGTACCCTGCGGGAAGCCCTATGGCTAACGCCACGCCTTACGGCTATCGGGGAGAACCTCCGGTTCCGCTGCGCTAACGCAGTCGCCTACGGAGGGAAACCCTCCTGCAGCGCTGTCTCACCGCTCCGCGTCTACGTTTTTTTTGTTCACGACTTATCTAGGATTGCTGTAATAAAGCTTAACTCATTTTATTGTGTAATTCGGTTTTGAAAACGCAGATATAATGAGAAGCTAAATAGGATTGCTATAGTAATTCAAATTTCCTATCTCAAAGCATTTGTCGAGCCATGAGCTGAGCAAACAGCCCCTGTTGATTTGCTAATTGCTCGAAGTTTCCCTGCTGCACTACTCTACCGTCTTGGAGCACATAAATACGGTTAGCATGACGGATTGTGCTGAGTCGGTGAGCGATCGCAATTCGCGTCACCTGTAACCGCTCCAAACTTTGACTGACAATAGCCTGGGTTTTGTTATCTAGAGCACTCGTGGCTTCATCAAACAGCAAAATCCGGGGTTTCAACACCAATGCCCGAGCAATCAACAGCCGTTGTCTTTGTCCCCCAGAGAGATTGGTACCCCCCTCACTAACAACAGTGTGCATACCCATAGGCATAGCTTGAATATCATCCGCCAACCCTGAGGCGAAGGCTGCTTCCCAAGCTTCATCCATAGTAATTAAGGCACCGCTGGCAATGTTCTCGAAAAAGGAACCTGACATCATGCGGCTATTTTGCATGACGACACCTAACTGTCGGCGTACCGCATTGACATCCAGCCCAGCTAAATCTTGTCCATCGTAGTAAATCGTGCCAGATTCTGGGAAGTCAAATCCCAGTAGTAACCGGAACAGAGTAGATTTACCGCTTCCAGAAGGTCCAACAATAGCAATAAACTCTCCCGCCTCAGCTCGGATAGTCACATCATCCAGCGTCAGTGGTCCATCATCCCGGTAGCGGAAAATTACATGGTCTATAATCACTTTACCCGATAACCTGCCAGGGTCGGTCTTGCTGGAATTTAATTCTGGTGTCGCTAAAAGAATTGGCTCAGCCCGATTCCACAAAGGCAAAACTTCCAAAACTTCCACAACCGTGTTACTCAAGCTAGTTGCTCCGCCAATGAATATGCCAAAAGCAGCATTGAATGCCAAGAAAGTGCCAGTAGACAAGCCTTTCCCTGGAACTTGGGTATGAGTCAGTAAGCTAGTAGCAAACCAAAACAGAACCGCATTCGTTAAAGGTGGCATAATTTTATTGATGACAGTGACGATGTCTTCAATGCCCTGTGTACTCAGCATCAGTTTGAGTTGATGGCTATACTGCCTACCCCAGTAGGCAAAAGCTCGTGCTTCACATCCAGCGACTCGGAGTTTGGCGACTCCATTGATCAGCTGCACCATAACACCAGACAGTTGTCCTTCTATCTCTAGTAAGGGGCGAACCTTTTGCAGAGTGAGAATCCCAGAGACAATGGTAATAGCAATATTTACAATAGCGACAACACAGGCGATCAAAGCCAATGAAGTATTATAGTAAAACAGCAGTCCCAAATTTAACAAAGAAAAAACGCTGGAAAAGATGGTTTTCAAAACAGCGCCACTCAGTTTTTCCCGGATTTGAGTGATGGAATTGACCCGAGAGTTGAGATCACCGATTGAGTACTGACGAAAAAAGGATGCCCTCAGATTCAACAGCCGATCCCATACTGCCGCTTGGATAGAGGAATCTGCAAAGGTTTCCAGCCTAATCAAAGCAAACGCCTGAGTGAGTTCAAATATACTTTCCCCAAAAGCAGCAGCCAACAAACCAAAACCGATTTGCAGCAATAATTCCCGCTTCGCATCCGGGATTGCGTTATCGATAAGAATGGCGGTTGCTGTTGGAGTGAGCATCCCCAGCAAGGTGGTAGCAATTCCAGTCAACAAGATAATAATAAGTTCTCTGAGGTGACCCCGCAGCGCAAACCTAAGCATATCTAAGGTTTTGAGTTTTTTATCGGGTAAAGGGCGATAAAATACGCAGGCAGAGGGATTCAGCTTGGGGGCACTGCGGGTATTTACGGGGATATGGGTTCCCTCTATTGGATCGAAAATCTCGTAGCGGGTATCAGACACAGGTAACAAGGCGACTGGACGGTTGTCTTCCACAGTGTAGGTTAGCATTGGACCAGTGTCTTTTTTCCACCACCCATCGGTTAATGTGATTTGACGCATCCGTATTCGTGAGGCACGGGCGATCGCTTCCAAAGGATCTTGAACTCGTCTAATATCTTCTGACTTAGCTGGAGGACAAATCTTAACTCCCAAAGCTCGACCCACTGCACCAACAGCAATAAGAAGGGCTTGGTCTGGGTCATCGGTTGGTGTTACCGTTGGGTAATAGACTGTTTTCCGTGGTTGCAATACAGATGAGAGTTCTTGTAATGTCTCCTCCATCGCCTGATAATTGAGACGTTCTCTTTCCTGAAATCTACGTAATTCTGCGGCTTTATCCTGCTGTTGTAATAACTCAATGCAGTCGAGGAAATACGTTTGTAGGAGGTTCAGACTATCTATTAAGATATCTGCATTTTTGATTGCAGAGGTGTTCACACATGATAGTTCAACTGTGTCCGCAGCCTGTAGCCACATCTGAGTATCTAAGGGCAACATACCGGATGAAGGAAACAACAGCAGTTCCTCAAACCCCATCCATTTGGCAGTTCCTTGCTGAATTTGTATCCAAGATATGCTGTTTTGCAGAGGTTGGAAGATATCACCACAGCCTAAAGCAAAGTAGTTGATGCCTTCAGGCTGGACTGGGAGCTTGGGAGCGGTAATATTGGAAAGAACTGAGCTGAGTTGATGAATCCAGTTTTCTATAAAAGTTATTGATTTGCGATCGCCCCTTGGGTGGCTCGCTGCTGGAGCATCGCCCCAAGAAGACGGGTGCTGTGTGCCATCGTCGTTAACAATCCACTTACTAAAGTCTTCTGTTGATACTCTCAGGAGTTCTGTCTCCTCCATCGACACTGCCAGAATTTGGTGTTTCTCATCTTGAGAACTTGGTGCTGTTGAGAACATAGCTTCTCCAGCTCCAACGCTAAATAAATAACGCCGAGAACCTTCTGTGATACCATGTTTGACGTTAATAGCAAATAGCGCCAAGGAACCAGATTTTACGATCCAAACCGTCTGCGGATCATCTAGCAGTATCGGTTCATTACCTTTAAAAAGATACTGTTGTTCTTGTGGAATTTCTAACTTAATTTGTTTTAGCATCAGTTGCTTCTGTACAATTAAAAAGAAAAAAATAAGTTTTTTAAATGAGAGCCTTCGCTTCCTCTACGCCTTTGGCTCAGGACGCTTTGTAATTTTGAATTTTGGGGAGCGTTGCGGTGCGCAGCACATTTTGAATTTTGAATTTTAAAGTGCTTCACCCTCACTACGAATCAATTGCAAGTATGCACCCTCAACTTGCTTTAATTCTTCATGGGTTCCTCGTTGAACCACCTTTCCCCGTTCGAGGACAATAATTTCATCGCAATCGCGGATAGTACTCAACCGATGCGCCACGATAATGCAAGTACAACCTCGCTGACGGAGTTTACGATCAATGATTTTTTCCGTCTCTGTATCAAGAGCGCTAGTAGCTTCATCCATTACTAGAATGGCAGGATTATTTACCAAAGCGCGGGCAATTTCCAAGCGCTGTCGCTGACCTCCACTCAGATTACTAGCACCTTCTAAAAGCTCAGTTTCATAACCTCCTGGCATTGAAAGGACAACATCGTGAATCGCTGCATCTTGACATGCCCGTACTAAATGACTATCAGGTATGGTAGTGTCCCATAGGGTCAAATTGTCTTTAATGCTGCCAGCAAACAGAAAAATATCTTGCTCCACAAAAGCAATAGAATTGACGAGCACCTGTCGTGGAATTTGCTCTTTTGGTGTACCATCGAAGCGAATCTCTCCCTGCCAAAGTTCGTACAGCCCACATACCAGTTTGGTAATAGTAGACTTACCAGAACCACTTCCTCCCACCAAAGCAACTCGCTGTCCTGGTTTGAGTGAGAGATTAAAGTTTTCAATTAACGGAGGGGCTGTGCGGTTGTAGCCAAACGTAACATTCTTGAACTCAAGATGTCCCTGCAATTTTGATAGAGGAGAATTGAAACGCACCTGCTCCTCTGGTCCTCTGCTCCCCTCCTCCAATTGCAAATCTGTTGAGTTGCGTAAGACATCATCTAAACGATTCAAATCGCCTTCTACTTCTTGAAGATCGCTTCCAAGAGTGACGAGATTATTGACAGGCTGTAAAAACTCGTGCATTAGGCTCTGCAATGCAACCAGCATTCCAATGCTTAGATACCCATCTATTACCCGCAGACCACCTAAAACCAAAAGTAGCATAGACGAAATCGTGGAAAGAAAAGACGGCAACACCCCCAAAGCCTGATTAGTTACATTCATTTCCTGCTTAGCATTAATTGCTTTAGCATAGTAGCCCGCCCATCGAGAGAAGAAATCTGACTCCAGACCAGAGGCTTTAAGTGTTTCTATACTCTGGAGACCAGAAATGGATACTCCGGCAACTTTTCCTTCATCTTGTTGTAATCTCATATTGGCATCTACACGATGTCTTCTTACCCATTGCAAGGCAAGGAGATTCACAACGACAAAACCTATTCCAATTGAGGTCAGTACCGCGTCATATTGCAGCATGACTACTGCATAAAAAATCACCGTTACTGCTGCAATCACCGTAGTCGCTAACTTACCCGAAAGGATATTAGCTAATTTGTCGTTGAGGTGAACGCGGTTGCTGATTTCCCCAGCAAACCGTTGATCGTAAAAACTGACGGGTAGACGCAGAATATGCCACAGGAACTGACTAGACATCCCCACAGACAGTTTTATTTTCATTTGACGCAGAGATTGCAACTGTAGCAATGTCAACAGTCCCATCACTCCTGCTGTCAGGAGTATTCCCAAAATTAATGGGCGCAGCCATTCCTCTCTACCTTGAATCAAAATATCATCTACAAACACCTGAGAGAATGCTGGCATCGCCAACCCAGGAATCACCAGTACGAATCCTGCCAGTACGGAGTAAGCAAGTAACCCACCAGACCTTTGCAATCGTTGCCATAAAGCCAAGAGCGTGCTGGGTTTGTGTCCCCCTTTTTTGAATTCTGAACCTGGTTCTAGAACCAGCACAACACCTGTGTACGCCTCATCGAATTCCTGTAGAGAGACAGTACGTGGTCCGCTAGCAGGATCATTGAGATAAACACGCTCTTTGCCAAATCCCTCCACCACTAGGAAATGGTTGAAGTTCCAAAATACTATGTAAGGGCATTGCAATTGAAGTAGACTTTCTAAGTCTAACTTAAAGCCTTTTGCCTTTAGCCCGTAGCTTCTAGCAGCATTGAGGATATTAGAGGCTTTACTGCCATCCCGCGACACTCCGCAATCTTGACGGAGTTTCGCCAGGGGCACAATTCGACCGTAATAACTTAAAATAATACCTAAAGCAGCAGCACCACATTCTACCGCCTCCATTTGTAGAAGAGTGGGAGTACGACGCCGTGTGCTTTTACGGGTCAACAATTTTTGTATATTTAGTAGCATAAGTTATTTTGCTTTTTAAAAAATTTAAAATCAGGACTTACGCAAAAATAACGTAGTTGTGTCATTGTGACGTAAGGAAGCAATCTCACAGTGTTGTTCTTGCGTAACTCGTGCGTAAGTTCTAAAAATCAAAAATTGCTTTTTTTGAATTTTCTATTTTGAATTGTTTAATAAATACCACTCCAAGATCTGAGAATGGGAAAGACAAACGTAATCGGGGCTTTTTCCTCTACGGTGACTCGCACAGAGGTAGTGGTTCCAGGAGACATTTTCATCTGTGGACCTTTGGAAGAAGACCATTCGTAGCCGCTGAAGGTGGAGGTGTCCGGTTGAAGTTCGGCGAGAATTTGGACGTGAGGACCTTGGGATATGAGACTTTCCACGATTTCAGGATTGCCTACTAGATTAGAAGCACCTTCTTTAGTAATCGGAAAGGCTGAGACTTTGGTGACTGTTCCCATAATGCCGCCAAAGCGTTCCCGCTTAACTGTGGAGGGTGTAATTTGCAGCTTCATATCCTTTTTAATTTTCTTGCCTTCGCTGACTGGCAAAAATGCGATACTAACCAGCTTTGCAGATGGCTGTTGTGCTTCTATAGTTCCAATGCGGGTTCCCGGACTTAAAACTTGTCCAGGAGTTGCAGTGATTTCTAAAATGCGTCCGCTGTATTCGCTGGTTATCTGGCTGTTATTTTTTAATTGGAGTTGGAGCTGAGCAATATTGCGTTTTACTTCCTGAATCTCATTTTTTCGGGTCATTGAAGTTTGGAAATTTTGTTCAGCCACAGTTTTTTCCTTACTATCCAGTTCTCGCAACTGAGTTTTAATCTCGGCGATTTGACTGAGATTTTCGCGGTAGGACTTTTCTGCTTGAACCTGATTAATGTCTAGTTGCTTCAACTGGTCTTCAAAATCAGCGATTTTTTTGATGCCATCTAAGTAAGTTTGTTGTGCCTCAAGCAATGTATCTTCTGAAATCGCTCCTTCAACCTTGAGCTTTTTACGCCTTTCGAGTCTATCTTTAAGAGTAGGAGCTAGAGCTTTAGCTTCTTGTATGCGTTGTTGTAGGTTTTGTCGCTGCTGCTTAATAGCGCCGATGTCTTTTTCTCTGATAATTGGACTCAAAGATTGAGCTTGCAAGAGGCGTTGCTGTAAGCTGAGACGTTGCTGTGCGATCGCCCTCATTTCCAGTTCACTACGTTGACCTTGAAGCAAGCTAGCATTCTGATTCTGTGTTTCTAGTTCCATTAGTTTGGCATGCTGCTGCAAAAGTTGCTTTTGCAGTTCTCCTTGACCAATTGTTGCCAACACCTGTCCTTTCTTAACAAAGTCCCCAACACGTAAATTTATTGTTTGCAATTGACCTGAGGTTGGTGACTGAAACGCTATAACCTTGCTAGGAAAAACAAGCACCCCCTGACCAGTAACCGTAATTGGGATACGACCTACAATACTCCATGCAAGCCCCGCTACCACTAATGAGCCTAGAGCAGCCAAAGGTAGCCACTTCATAGGGCTAACAACTTGCATGAGCTGATCGAGTCGTTCCGGAGAAGACGAATGCTCTAAAGCTTTTTTGCGAAACAGATTGTTCTGTGGACTAACCATATTGATACTGTCTTATAATTGTTAGTTGGCTTTTATTATTAGCCATTACCCTCAGCATTCAACTACCACGAATTCTTTTCAACATCCAGTCAAATCTAGCTCCAGCCAATGCCACCTGAGCCAAGAAATCTGAACTTAATTCATTTTCATATTTGAAGCTTTTATCTAAGGGCTGACCAGTGCTATAAATGAGCCTGCCATAACCAAGTCGAGTGACTATTGCCTGTTGTTTGTCTGCTAGCAAAACCGTAAGCACCTTATAAAAACGGGCAGCAAAATTCGTATCATGCAGTAGTTTTGCGGCAAGTCGCCATCGAGGAATTGACAACACAAGCGAGTCTTCCAGCGCTTTTACCGTAACAGAGGGTGGGCGAACGTCTACAAAAGGCGTTTCTCCTACCATATCGCCCCGAGACAATCTAGCGAACTCACGTTCTGGAGTGTCACTACCTTCCAAGCTTGAAAAGGCGCGAGCTAAGGGATTACGCTCATCCTCAAAGGCAGAAAGTGTAATTTTCCCATCCAGTAGAATATGCAACGCTTCCACAGGTCTTCCTGCATGGATGAGGATATCGCCAGCAGGAATTCTGTTTACATGACCTGCATTCATCAGCCAATCAATATCACTATCATGCAACTGTGCAAAAATAAATAGGATTTCTCTTAACTGAGGCTGGGCAAAGACCAGTGTGCTGTGACCAAGCTGAGTCACTATCCTCTCCAGTCTATCTGCAAGCAAAATCGCGCTCGCTCGATAAAGATGAGCCGCAAAACTGACATCTTGTTCCAATTTTGCCGCCAATTGTTGTTGAGGAATCGACAATATAAGCGACTTTCTGAGTGCTCTCACAGTTGTGGAAGGCAGATAGGCGTCTACAAAAGGAATTTCTCCTACCATCTCACCACTCGATAATCGAGTGATTTCTCGCTCTGACATTTCGCCACCTTCAAGAGCAGCAAAAGCGCGACCCAATGGATTGTTTTCAGCCTGCGAAATGGAAACTGTCAATGCTCCATCCAATAAGATATGTAATGCATTGACGGATTGACCTTGACGGATAAGAACTGCACCAGCAGTCATTTCCTCCCTAATACCCGTCGCAAGCATCCAGTCAATATCACTATTACTGAGTTCTTTTAGTAAAACTTCTGTCATTATTTAACATCCTTTTGCTCTGCAAACGGGATAGGGATTTGCACGCGTCATCATATATGCTATGAATTTGGAATAATTTTTTGTTCACAACTCAATCAACTAAATGAGATGCACTCCTCAACAACTGTGTTTTTACTGTTTTTAGCTGTAACAATTTTTGAATAACAAAGATAAAATTGCGATTCGCGCCGAGTGCACTATCCTTATGGGCGATGCTCCCTTTGGAACTGTATTTATCGTAGGAATTTCACAAAAGATAAACATCTGAAAAACGTCTCGAATCCCATTGACCTTTGTTGATTTCGCAAGTACATATACTTAGGAAAAAAGTTAGGAAGTCCGAAAACTGATAAAAACTGGTGCCCTTGAGCGAATAGCATTCTTGGTTGCACAAAAATTAACTACTACTCAAGAATTTTGTGCTTACCGCCAAACTTTATAATGAAATGGAAGATATTTGCCTTTAGGAACTACCTCTTTGAGCAATTACACGGAATTTCAGCGAGCTAGTCTACCTGTAAGCCAAAATGATTGACACTTAATAGATAATGCATATAACTAGTGGCTAAATGCCATTCGGGTAGAAAGGATCATTGGTATGGGCTTGAGCAATGGAAGTAAAATTTCACAGGTTATTGAGAAATACGAAGCTGATTTGTTGGCTGATTGGATGCAAGCGCTCATAGCTAGCAACACCCGCAAAGGTTTGCTCAAAGAGACCGAACTACAACACGAGTGTCGGGAATTCCTCAGTTTGTTGAAAAAGGCGGTGGAGCACGACAACTTGATCAACGTGCAATCCTCTCAATGGCGGGATGTGCGCGAAATGCTAACCAGTATTTCTCGAACGCGTTCGCAAAAAGGTTTTACACCGTCGGAAACAGCGACCTTTATTTTCTCGTTTAAACAACCTCTGTTTACTCGTTTGCGTCAGGAACACGTTGAAGACGTAACCGCTTTGGTTGAAGACACCTGGCTTGCCACCACTCTTATAGATCAGCTGGGGTTGTTAACCGTAGAAACATATCAAAAGATGCGTGAAGAAGTTATCAGTCGCCAGCAGGAAGAGTTGCTGGAACTTTCAACACCCGTTGTCAAACTTTGGGACGGCATTTTAGCTCTGCCCATTATTGGAACTTTAGACAGCAGCCGTACCCAAGTGATGATGGAGTCTTTGTTACAAATGATTGCGCAGACGGGTTCAGAAATTGCGATTATCGATATTACGGGAGTGCCAACAGTAGATACGCTCACAGCTCAGCATTTACTGAAGACAGTCACAGCAGCTCGGTTAATGGGTGCAGAGTGTATTATCAGTGGAATTCGCCCCCAGATTGCTCAAACGATTGTTTACCTTGGTGTAGATTTGGCAGAGGTGGTGACAAAATCGACTTTAGCGGACGCTTTGCTATTGGCTCTAAAACGCCTTGGGGTGACAATCAACCGCCCACAAGCTTGCTAAGGAGTTAGGAGATTTGATTATGGAACGCATTCCCATACTCCAGATGGGCGAATTCCTGATAGTGACGATTCAAGTTGATATGCACGATGCTAGGGCGATGAGTTTGCAAGATGACTTGACAAACCGCATCAGTGAAACTCAAGCTCGTGGGGTGCTCATCGATCTTTCGTCTTTAGAAATTGTGGATTCCTTTATAGCTAGAATCCTAGGAAATATTGCCAAAATGTCAAGGGTACTCGATGCTCACACCGTTGTCGTTGGAATACAGCCAGCCGTCGCCATCACTCTAGTAGAGCTAGGACTTTCCTTCACAGGCATTCGCACCGCGTTAAACGTTGAAAAGGGCATGGTACTTCTGCAAAAATCGCTAAAGGCGACTGCTGGAGAAAGCGCAGATGGATATGCACGGGTGTGAAACCATGAGTATCCAATCCTCACAAGATGTGATTTTCGTTCGCCAAAAGGTCCGGCAGTTTGCTGTCAAACTGGGGTTTAGCTTGGTCGATCAAACAAAAATTGTCACAGCAGCCAGCGAGCTAGCCCGTAATACATTAGACCACGCAGGCGGTGGAACTGTTAGACTAGAAGCACTTGAATATGGGATGCGTAAAGGTCTGCAGCTTGTTTTTGAGGACTCAGGACCTGGAATACCAGATATTGACTTGGCACTCAAAGACGGTTACACCACAGGTAGTGGACTGGGTATGGGGCTGAGCGGTACAAAGCGACTGGTAAACGAATTTGATATTGTCTCCCGTGTTGGTGAGGGTACCCGCGTCACAATTAGAAAGTGGAAATAACTAGATGATCACAGAAACCCTCGCCCTACCAATTGTGGAGCCAAGTCAGGCAGGTGAAGCGCGACGAAGTGCGATCGCCCTAGCAATGAGTCTTGGTTTCAACGAAACCGAGCGGGGAAAAGTTGGTATTGTGGTGATGGAAATTGCAAATAACCTTGTGCAGCACGCCAAGGACGGCTTACTGTTGCTACAAGTCATTGCAAAACACAACATTCAGGGTCTGGAAATCCTGGGGTTGGACACTGGACCCGGGATAAGCAATATCAGCGAGTATATGCGTGACGGGTTTTCGACAAAGGGAACTCCGGGAAATGGATTAGGAGCAATCAGCCGTCTTTCTAGTTTTTTTGATATTTATTCGATTCCGAATATGGGGACAGCTATCCTTTGCCACTTCTGGGCTAGCCCCATACCCACAAGTCCATCCTGTGATCATCTGGAGTTAGGAGTGGTGTGTCTGCCAAAAGCGGGAGAAGAAGTTTCCGGCGATGCTTGGGCGTGCGAAATAAGTCAAGAGCGCAGTTTAGTGTTCGTTGCTGATGGATTAGGTCATGGATCATTAGCTGCCGAAGCATCAACAAAAGCTGTGAGAGTCTTTGCGGAAAATATCCATCGCAGTCCTCAAGAAATTATAGCCGCAGCGCATCAGGCTTTACGAAGTACACGGGGAGCAGCAGTGGCGATCGCAGAAATCGACTTTGCAGATCAATCCCTTCGTTTCGCCGGGGTAGGTAACATAGCTAGTTCTGTCTTTTGGTCTCAAGGAAAGTACAATCTGGTTTCCTACAATGGAACAGTCGGGTGTGAAGTTCGCAAGATTAAGGAGTTTACGCATCAATGGTATCCTGGTGGACTTTTGATTATGCATTCCGATGGTTTAGGAACCCAATGGCGATTAGAACGCTATCGAGATCTGATCCATAAACATCCCAGTTTAATTGCTGGCGTTTTATACCGAGACTTTTACCGACTTCGCGATGATGTCACTGTGCTGGTTGTCCGTGAGAATGCATTGCCATGAGTACAATTCTCCTCATCTTGGAAATTCGCCACGAGCAAGATGTCGTTTTAACTCGGAAAATGGCACGCGAGGTTGCTCAAGCTTTGGGATTTGATACCCAAGATCAGGCACGTCTTGCCACATCTGTCTCAGAAATCGCTCGAAATGCCTTTGTGTATGCTAACGGCGGAATTGTTGAATTTTCCGTAGATGATGAATTTCCCCAGAAATTCTGGATTAGCATACACGACAAAGGTCCTGGCATTGCCAACTTGAAAGCGATTTTAGATGGGCAATTTACGTCTACAACTGGGATGGGATTAGGAATTATCGGCGCTCGACGGCTGATGGACACGTTTAAGATAGAGTCGATACCGATGCAGGGCACACAAGTTTTCATGGGGAAGAGTTTGCCGAAACGCCTTCCGAAACTGACACCCCAAAGCTTGCAACAGATTCAAGATGAGTTAGCAAATCGATCGCCCCAAAATCCGTTTGAGGAAATTCAGCGGCAAAACCAGGAACTCCTCCGCGCAATGGAACAAATACGCAAGCGTGAGGAGCAGTTAATTTATCTTAACCGTGAACTAGAAGATACAAATCGGGGTGTTGTGGCTTTGTATGCTGAACTCGACGAAAAAGCTGATTTCCTAGAACGAGCAAATGAACTCAAGACTCGATTTCTTTCAAATATGAGTCATGAGTTTCGCACCCCCCTGAACTCGGTCATATCTTTGTCTCGGATTTTGCTAGAGCGGATGGATGGTGATTTAACAACCGAGCAAGACAAACAAGTCAGGCTCATTCAAAAAGGTGCCGAGAGTCTGTTGAATTTAGTCAACGATCTCTTGGACTTGTCAAAGGTAGAAGCTGGAAAAACAGTCGTCCATCCCAGCCAATTTGAAGTCAGCAATTTGTTCGCGACTTTGAGAGGAATGCTCCGTCCCCTGCTTGCTCATAACTCCTCGGTGGCGCTGGTCTTAGAGGAACCTGTTGGCATTCCAACGCTTTACACTGATGAAGGTAAAGTTGCCCAAATTCTCAGAAATTTCATATCTAATGGGCTAAAGTATACCGAGCAAGGTGAAGTTCGGGTTGCAGCAATCATGACAGGTTACACCGTGACTTTCTCTGTAGCCGATACAGGTATCGGAATTGCACCACAGAATCAAGAGCGGATTTTTGAGGAATTTATTCAAATAGAGTCTAAACTCCAAAAAAAAGTCAAAGGAACGGGTTTGGGACTACCACTTTCGCGCAAGCTAGCAGAATTGTTAGGAGGAAGCGTCTGGCTTAATAGTGAATTAGGCAAAGGCTCAACGTTTTTTGCTTCTATCCCTGTGCTTTTTCCGGATTCTACCGAAGCTTCCTCAATGTCACAACCAACTTGGCAAATCGACCCGAGTCGGCAGCCCATCTTAGTTGTGGAAGACAATCCTCAAACCATTTTTACTTACGAGAAGTATTTTTACTCTTCTAATTATCAGATGATTTCGGCACGAACACTGTCCCTTGCAAAGCAGGCTCTAGGGGTGCATAAGCCAGTCGCCATCATCTTGGATATTTTGCTAGAAGGAGAAAACTCTTGGGCGTTTCTAGCCCAAACAAAGAGCAATGCAGCAACTCGAAACATACCAATTATTGTGAGCACTGTTGTTGATAACGAGAAACAGGCGATGGCGCGAGGAGCTGATGCCTTCTTAATTAAACCTGTAGATAGATTATTACTGGTGGACAAACTCAATACACTGGTCAAACAGGGCAAGCAACAAAAACTCTTACTCATTGACGACGACTCAACATCCCGGTACGTGTTAAAGCAACTTTTAGTTACAACTTCTCTGGAGATTATTGAAGCATCGGATGGACATGAGGGCATTCGTTTAGCTCAACTTGAAAATCCTTGCTGTATTGTCCTAGATCTAACTATGCCAGATTTTAGTGGCATGGAAGTTCTAGAACAGCTAAAAAGTCATCCCGCAACTTGTACTATTCCGGTAATTGTCAATAGTTCAAAACAGCTGGAAGCCGAAGAAGAAAAGTACCTGGTCCAACGCAGTGTGGTCATTCTTTGTAAAGAAACCCCAACTGTGGAAGTTGCGATCGCCCAACTACGAGAAGCCCTCACAAAAGCTGGGTTAATTTTAAATATCTAAAAAAAACTATGTCCGAGCCGTTAGTTACTGTCTTGCATATTGACGACAACGAAACCAATCGTTATGTTGTCGCTCGCGTGTTGCGAAACGCTGGCTTTGCAGTTGTAGAGGCGAACACGGGTGAGGTGGGGCTAGAGGCGATCGTTGAAGCGAAACCCGACTTAGTCATTCTGGATGTCCAGCTTCCTGATATTAGTGGTTTTGAACTTTGTCATCAGATAAAATCCAACCCAGCCACTGCTAACGTTCCCGTGCTTCATCTGTCTGCCCATTTTGTTGAAAGCCGCGACAAAGCTCAAGGATTAAATAGTGGTGCAGATGCTTATCTAGCACAACCCGTTGAGCCGATTGAATTAATTGCTACGGTAAGAGCGTTATTAAGGATTAGGCGCGCGGAGGAACTAGCTTTAGATCGAGTGCAGGAGTGGCAAACCACTTTTGACTCCATTCGTGATGGCGTTGGGTTACTAGATGGCACTGGTCGATTCGTGCGCTGTAATAAAGCGATGCAGAAATTTTTGAGCAAACCGTTCAGCGAAATTATCGGGAGCCAGCATCAGGATCTCATGGTTGAATCACTATCTGGCTGCAATGTCAATCTTTTTCTTCGTGTTCAGGAAACTCATTGTCGTGAAAGTTTAGTTATCCATACTAGGGGATGGTGGTTTTCTGTCAGAGTAGATCCTGTGCTGGATAAGCACGGAGCGTTTACTGGTGCTGTTTACATCCTCGCTGATATTACGGCTCACAGGCAGGCAGAAATAGCGTTGCGTTCAACCGAAGAGCGGTTCCGCTTATTGTTGGAAAACGTAAAAGACTATGCAATTTTTTTCTTAGATCAGCAAGGGCGGCTTACTGGCTGGAGCCTGGGAGCCCAGTATATACTGGGCTATCAGGAATCAGAGATTCTTGGGCAGTCTGGCTCTTGTATTTTTACACCAGAAGACTTGCAGCAGGGCGCAGACAAGAAAGAACTGGAAAAAGCGGTAACAGAAGGGCGGGCGGAGAATGAACGCTGGCATATACGCAAAGACGGTAGCCGTTTTTGGGGAAGTGGTATCGTTACACCCTTAGTAGATGAAGCGGGTCGGCTACGAGGCTTTTGTAAAATTATGCGTGATTTTACTGAACGAAAACGGCTGGAAGACGAACAAACTCAACTACTTGAGCGCGAGCAAGAGGCGCGAAGTGCAGCCGAAGCCGCCAATCGTATGAAGGATGAATTTTTAGCAACTGTTTCCCACGAACTCCGTTCTCCCCTAAATGCCATGCTGGGGTGGATTAAGTTACTTAATACTCGCAGCTTTGACGCAGCCACAACCACACGCGCAATGGAGACAATCGAGCGCAGTGCTAAGTCACAAGCCCAACTGGTAGAAGATTTGCTGGATGTTTCTCGTATTATTCAAGGTAAGTTGCGGTTGAATGTTCGTCCCATTGAACTGGTTGGGGTGATCGAGGCGGCGTTGGAAACAGTTCGTCCAGCTGCTGACGCCAAGGAGATTCAACTACAGTCGGTGCTTAATCCAACAGCCGGTTTAGTTGCGGGTGACTCTGACCGTTTGCAGCAAATTGTCTGGAATTTATTATCTAATGCTATTAAATTTACTCCTAAAGGAGGACGAGTTCAAGTCCGGTTAGAATGTGTGAACTCTCATGTCGAAATTAAGGTGACGGATACAGGGCGGGGCATCAGTTCTGATTTTGTGCCTTATGTATTCGAGCGCTTTCGACAGGCTGATGGTTCCACAACACGCCTGTACAGTGGATTAGGACTGGGATTGGCAATCGTACGTCACCTGGTAGAGTTGCATGGTGGAACTGTTCATGCGCAAAGTCTTGGTGAAGGACAAGGAGCAACCTTTACAGTTCAGTTACCACTTGTTAAACAAAGCAGGGGAGTAAAAGACTTCTTAAGCGAGGAAGAAAATATGTCTTCTTCAGTACTGAGTCATTCTACACCTGTGCACATACTTGATGGAGTACGAATACTGGTAGTTGACGATGAACCTGATACGCGAGATTTTCTGGTCGCCGCAATAGAAATGTGTGGTGCCCAAGCGATCGCAGCCTCATCAGCAATTGAAGCAATTCAAGTGATCTTGCAACATAAATTGGATATATTGGTCAGCGACATTGGTATGCCAGGAGAAGACGGCTACAGCTTAATACGTAAAGTTCGCATGCTGCCTAAAAAAGAAGGTGGGGAGATTCCAGCAGTTGCATTAACAGCTTATGCCAGAGTAGAAGACAGGACGCGAGCACTCTCGGAAGGATTTCAAATGCATTTGTCTAAGCCTGTAGATCCAGATGAGTTAACAACTGTTATTGCGAGCCTAGTAAAAAAAATATCTGACTAATATTATATGTATTACAGGACTTAGGAATTCTCAAATGCCCTACAAACTATTTCTGAAAAAATTTATTTATTCGTGGCAAAAATCGTTACGTCCCACTA
Organism: Brasilonema sp. CT11; assembly: GCF_017982655.1. Classification (GTDB taxonomy): domain Bacteria; phylum Cyanobacteriota; class Cyanobacteriia; order Cyanobacteriales; family Nostocaceae; genus Brasilonema. Next base: position 81,854 of record NZ_JABXYX010000011.1, read on the forward strand.
CGGGACGTATTGTTGCTAGAGTCGTGGTAACGATTTGTCTAACTGTCGGGATGTTGGGCCTCTTGGGAAGCAATGCTCCTATGAGTCATGCTCAAGCTGCTTTTCCAACTTCTGTAGTCAATACTCAAAGCACTACCAACCACATCCAGAATCAACATGCTACTGTGTATCGCAGTCCTGAGTGTACCTGTTGTGGTGGGTGGATTGACCACTTAAAGGGAAATGGTTTTAAAATTAAAGACTTTCGCACACCTGATATTGAGGCTGTCAAACAAAAGTACAATGTGCCAGATAACTTGACTTCTTGCCACACAGCAATTATCAATGGATATGTCATTGAAGGACATGTACCAGCACAAGATATCAAACGACTGCTGCAAGAAAAGCCAAATGTGATCGGCTTATCTGTTCCGCAAATGCCTATGGGTACTCCTGGGATGGAAATGGGGAATCAAAAAGATCCATTTAGTGTGCTTGCTTTTGATAACAGGAGCAGAGTTGCGGTATTTAATAAATATGGAAGTTAACAGAAAGTAGGTCCCTTAGCTGTCTGGCAAAAGCAATAAACAAGCGACAAACCTCCCACAAGATGGAAGCTCAGAAGTTTATTCGTCCATTAAGATGATAAATTGATATTTTATTCATTAACCATAAGCTACACCCTATGAACCGTTCCGCGTGCCTTATCTTTAATCCAGTTGCTGGTCAAGGAGACTCAGATCAAGATTTGGCAAGTATTAAGGCAATTTTAGAGCCGGAAATTGACCTGGATATTCAAATGACAACCAAAGAAATTGGCGCAGATGAACTAGCGCGTGCAGCGGTTGAGCGGGGTGTAGATACGATTATTGCCTCAGGAGGAGATGGAACTCTCTCTGCAGCCGCAGGCGCTGTCGTGGGTAGTAATATCCCGTTTGGCATTATTTCACGCGGAACAGCAAACGCTTTTGCTACAGCATTGGGAATTCCTGACACGATTGAGGGTGCGTGTAAAGTTATTTTGGGGGGAATCACTCGGACTGTTGATGCAGCCGATTGTAACGGTAGTCCGATGCTACTGCTCGCAGGTATTGGCTTTGAAGCAGAAACTGTAGACAAAGCAGATCGAGAAGCAAAAAATCGGCTTGGTGTTCTGGCATATATTCTTGCAGGACTTCAAGAACTGCGGAATTTAGAGAACTTTGATGTGGAAATTGAGACAGAAGAAAAAGTCATTAAAACTTCTGCAGCTTCAGTTACAGTGGCAAATGTAGCTCCTCCCTCTTCAATCTTGGCTCAGGGACCAGCAGGAATTATTGCAGATGATGGTTTACTGGATATAACAATAGTGGCTCCGGTCAATAAGGCGGGGGCGATCGCCGCAGCCGTGCATTTGTTTCAATCTGCTTCTGTGGGCAATGCAGCCGAGCGAAATGACATTGGTTACTTGCGAGCAAAACAATTCAAAATCACAACTGACCCTGTGCAAAAAATTGTTGTCGATGGAGAGCTTGTAGGAACAACTCCCGTAGAAATTCGCTGCATCCCGGCAGGTTTGAAAATCTTTGTACCGTTAATCGAACAAGAAGAACTTACAGAGAAACTGGAGGGACTGCCAAATTTGATAATTGAGGAGAAACAACCAACTTCTGATTAAAATCAGAAATGTATTTAGGAGAAACTTGCGTTGAAACTCGTATCCGATCCGGCAATTGCCGACAAAATTCGCAAGATGAAGCAGCGGGTGCGGTGGCAAGACCCTGCAATTATGGAAAGGGGAATTGACCAAACTCAGCTCGTATTAGACGACAAAAGATCTGACGAAGCAGAATTCTCGTTTTTGGTTGTAGGTGATAGCGGTTCCGGGGCACACCCAGGACACAATCCTCAGCGACAAGTTGCCAAACTCATGCAACCCCATCATCAAGAATGCAGTTTTATGTTGCATACAGGTGATGTTGTCTATCTGGTGGGGTCAAGCGAGTATTACCAGAAAAACTTTATCAAACCTTACCGAGAGTTTCTTCTGGGGGGAGAGGACTACCGGCGCATTGCCTATGACCAGATGATTTTCAAACAACCAATCCTACCCGTACCAGGAAATCACGATTACTACGACTTGCCACTTATCTTTGGCTTGGCATCCTTGGCAGCAATGCCAGTACGTCACTTATTTCCATCAAAGCTAAACTTTGATGTTGGGGGTCATGGTTCATGGAAAGGTGACGCCTATGCAAAGGCTTTTCTGGATTACCTCAAAGCATTTATGCTTCCAGGGGATTTAGCTCGTCACCTAGACGAACATTACACCGCCAAAACAGATACAGGGCGCTGTCTGCGCTACCAGCCAGGGCAGTTTACCCGCCTTCCCAATCGCTACTATAGCTTCCGCTACGGTGGAATTGACTTCTTTGCATTAGATTCCAATACATTTAATGCTCCGCTTCCCCTACCTGCAACACAAGAAGGAGATGCTTCTCGCCAGCAACTGGAAAAGCGCCGTGATGAACTGGAACGACAAAAGATCCAATTTATGGAGGAATCAGCAAAACTGAATCCGGATAACCACAGCGAAGCTGAGCAACTAGATGATTTCCAGCATCAGGTATCACAAATTGAGGAAATGATTGTTGATATTGATAAGCAATTAACCTCTGACGAAAAAACGGTCACCGATATCGACCAACTAGAATGGCTGAAGCACAGACTGATCAAATCTTGGGATAGCGCAGATGTGCGGGGACGAATCATTTATTTTCATCATCCTCCTTACGTTAGTGAAGCTACAAAATGGGAGCAGTCACAGACTTTGGCAGTGCGCGATCGCCTGCGTAGTGTACTAAATGCCGTTGCTGAAGTTGTAGGTTCCAACACAGGCGATCGTCCGCTAGTCGATTTAGTCTTGAACGGTCATGCTCACTGCTTGGAACATCTTACAACCTTAGACACAGGCAGTGCTGATTCTCACATTCATTGGATTGTCTGCGGTGGGAGTGGCTATAGCCTGCGACGCCAGCGCACTGAGGGACCAGATTTGATGGAAGACCAAAAGTTAGTAGCGCATTCTCGCCTGTTTGTTGGTCGAAACGGGCATGGCTCTCTAAAGCGAAGACCTTACTCATGTCTGCGTATTGATGTTAAGGAAGGTTCCACACCCAAGTTTATTGTCCGCCCTTTGGTTGCTGAATGGTATCAGCGAGAGTGGCACAATTACGAAATGCAGTCATTTAGGATTTGACTTGGGTGCAAGACCTATCTCAACGATACTCCCTTGCCTCCGGAGGATTACTTAGAAATGAACCGCAGAGGACGCAGAAGACGCAGAGGAAATACAGGAGCGAAGGGAGTAGTTTTGATTTTTTAGCGACGAGGGTGCTCAATGTCACCAAAACCCCGCAATCCTCTTCCTTGAGAGCCACCAGTAAAGACATCAGCTTTACGGACTTGATCGGAGAACTTCAAGCCGATTCTGTTCTCTAGATTAGTGATGGACACCTGGAAGTTATTGAATTGACCAACAGGCAGAAGTTCAAAGGGAATATTCCGAACGAATTTCTCCTGACTGACAACGTAGGCGCTGGAATAAAGCTTGCGCTGTTTGTCTAGTACTACAACAACTTTCCAGAAAAATTGAGGAACTTGAACTCCGCGATGAACTGCATCAGTTTGTTGAAAGATGGGACCAGTGAAAACAGTAGCCAGGAGATCATCTTGATCGGTGTTCGTGAGGATGAAGTTTTCTAGCCCCTGCCACAGCTGCTGTGATTGGTTGAACTGAAAGTATTGGGGAGAGCAATTTGTGAAGTGGAACGTGTCGCTGTTGGCTGTTTTTGCCTCGTTTTGTTGTCCCCAAATTGGATCTTCTCTGCGGACGAGATGCCCTCGGTCAAAAAAGTTCCCTCCAGGTTCATTGCTGTAAAAGTCGTTTCCGACTTGCATCTCTAAGGAGATACGGGGGTCAAAAAACCATTGATCATCGCTGCGATTCAGTCCAACCCATTGTCTCCCGTCAATATTGACAGCGGTGTGGAAAGCTAAGCGACGGGTTTCACACATGACAATTGAAAAGTGCGTGTAGCGGAGGATGTTGTCCTGTGTCCCTTCTACCTGTGCAACTGAACCAAAGGCTAAAGCTGCTGGTGTCAATTCTGGTAGGGGAATAGGAACCCCAAGAAAATCAGGATTATAACCTTTGCGACCTTCATAGTAACTCAATGGACGAACACTTCCCCCAGAGGTTGGTTTAGTACCGGAACTTGGGGGACGTCTCCTCTGAGTTTGGATGAGAGTCTCTCCAACTGGAACAGGAGTAGTGATTGTTGAAGTGACCACGCTTTCGCGGGGAGTCGTATTCGGAAATATGCGGATACCCTTAGCGTCTTCAAGGAAAGCTTGAACCAACTGGGAGGCGGAACCCTGCTGTTGAGTTTGGATTTTGTTTACTTGATCCAGAATCTTGCTTGTCCGAACACCCTCATTCGCAATCCATTTTATTTGATTTTCACTTAGATTTTCTGCCTCTTCCTTCACTACCCAGTCGCCGTTAGTCAGTTGAATTTCTTCAACCCCTTCATGGGTGCGGGTTTCTACTACACTCCTATGGTGAATGGCAACTACCTGCCAGTTATCGTTGAGAACAGGGGACCCGGAAGATCCAGGAGCCGTGTCGCTAGCATACCAGAGAAAATTGTCCTTGAGGACATCCTGATGATCACCAATTTTGAGGACTTTGTTTTCCCGAATAGCAATTTGCTTAAGTTGACCATCCGGGTGTTGGATGACGGTGACGAATTCTAATGGTTCTACCTTGTGAAGCGTAGGATCGAGACGCAAAAACCCATAATCTGCCAGTTGAGCTTCTCCATCATCCGAGGTTTCAGCAACGGCGACTAGGGTAAAATCAAGCTCAGGATCTGTGATGAATCCTTCCTCAGGAGTCAGAGCAAAAGCTTTTCCTTGATGAATTTTACCGCTAATGTCCATCTCGTAGCCAAACTGGGCTGATGCTCGCATTGCTGCATCAACAGATTCAATCACATGATGATTTGTAATCAGCAGGCGGGGAGATACCAGAAAGCCAGTCCCCCAGCTTCCATTTGAGCCAAACGAGTCTGCGATCCAAATCCGGCAAACTGCACGGGCAGCTAGCGTCCCCTTTTGGAGAAAGTTAACGGGTAGCAGGTCATTACGCCCAAGAAAACGCTCTAGATCAAAGAAGGAAACTCCAGAACCACTCGCCGCGATGTTCTCGATTCGCCTGGATAAAATTGTTACAGGATCTGCTCTGCGATAAGCCGGAGGCTTGACGCTACGCGTATCGCGCTGCTCTATATTGGACAAGAAAGTTTCCTGGTTTGTCGGAAGTTCCTGACTCCGCAAGTGTTTTAGCTTGTCGAGAAAGTCGAGAGCGTAGGTTACTGTCTTAACAGACATAAATTTTTAAAACTCCATAAAGCTGACTTGTTTATAACCTCTAACTGGAGTTTATATGATGTCCGGCAAATCACCCTTAATATGTCCGCAGCGAGTGGAACGAAGTGAAACGACGCAATCGCAGGGTTTTTGGGATTGCTTCCCTATGCCTAACGGCACGCGCAAGGGACGGTCGCAATGACGGTTCTTTGAACGGACATGATATTAGACTCAAGGAGTCCTTCTCCAGTGAAATTCTCAGTATAAAAGGTACTAAATAACCTCAATTGATACATTGATTTATTTTTTCTATTTTTTCATGAGTTTTTGTATGAGATTGTTAATGAGTTATGAAATAAGTTTTATGAGATTAAGAGACTAAGAGCAAAGCTAATATCAAAACGTAAGTCAAAAAGTGAAAAGTCAAGACAGATCCTCTCACATCTTGTACCAATAAAAATTGATGGTTTTTTGTCACTCAGTATCAACTAAAAATCCTTTTTAGCTGTATTTTTAACACTGTAAATTTGTTTGAGAATTAAAAATATTAAGCCAACCTTAGATTCAATACACAATAATGAGTGGAGACTAATTATGGCTAAAGATAGAAAAAATCAAACTCAAAACTATGGACAGCAATACACAGAGCAAATAGAAAGAGGTTTTGAGACATCTAGTATAATTCAAGAAAATCCAAATTCTAAAGATCCACAAAGGCTATCGCCAATACATCCATTCTCTAGATATGGAAATATGTGGCAAATTGATTTTAGTAATGAAGGACTCGGATACAAACTTCATTCTGTGAAAACTGCACAAAATTTCCTCACTCAACAACTTGATGCTTTTTCAAGTGACAGCTTACAAGTTACTCTATTGAACTGCTTTTATAGCGACGAAAATTCTGTTGATAACTTAGTGAAAGCTTATGTAGGACTTTGTTTGCGATGCTATGTTAGCGAAGCAATATTAAAAGCTTGTAAAAAAATTACCCATATTTTTGGTGGTGAAAGTTTTAGATATCAAGATTTATTAGGGTTTGTTTTGAATGATGATGGTAAAAATTTGATAATTTTAGATAAAGAGCGTAAAAAACAGCTTGTTGTCAATCACGATGCTCAGACAACGGAGGCGGCGTATCAATACTTTACAGTGAGAGTGCTGCAAACATTTAAACCAGAATTAATGAGTTTGGAAAACTGGGCATATTTACAAACTAAGCAGCATCCAGAACTCAGAAAATTTTTATCAGAGTTTGGATTTAAACATTTCAGCGATTGGGCATTATTGAATCGCACTCGACGCAACCAAATCAAACAGTTATCAACACACGATAGTAATTTAGTCGAAATATTTCATGCAGTTTACCGTCGCGACCGATTAAAACAACGACAAACAGCAAAGCAATGTAGCGATCCTACCAATGCTCAACTGCAAGAAATGCTGGCGCTACTTCTGGAACGGGGTATCGCTATCAACAACACCACTGAGTTGATGAAAGCTCTCAAATACCTAGCAGAACAACTGAGACAATACGACATTTGGAGTTATCGCGGATCTCTAGAATTTCAAAACTTAGAGATTGGAGAGTATTCATTGAAAGGTGATTTACTCTCTAAATCAATGAGCGAAGTTGATGTCGAAGAAAGCGAACTCTTGGAATTTTTACACTTCCAATTTCAGCTTACTTTGAATCAAGTTATCGAACAAGAACTTCAAAATCATATCAGCAAATTAAAAACGAGCAGGAAGTATGCACCTTTAGCAAGAAAATTTATTCCTGCATTGCAACTTTACTACGAGCAAGGAAAATCTTTGAGAGAAATCACGGAAATTTTCCAAATGTCCAGTTGGGATCAAGCTCGAAGGGTGTTAAATCCGGGGGAACTCCTAGCAAAAGTCCGCCAACAGACCGTGCAAAACTTACTAGAACGTATTTTAAGCAAAGCACAAAAAGAAGATTTAATTAAAATACCTCTTGAACCAGATTATCTCAAAAATCTTGTAGAACAAATCGAAGTATTTGTAGATGATCAGGTTTTTCAAGCAGCAAGCAATGAAATTCAAGCAGGTAAAAATCGTTTGATGACCAGTCCCTATGCACAAATAGTTCGCCAAAAATTAAACGAGATGGGAGAAGTCATCCAATACGCGTTTTGAGAACCGTGGAGAAGGTATCGATACAACAGTGCGTCGTGTAAATGAAATGTTGCTAGACTATAACTCTCCCTTTTTGGTAAAAAATCGTCGATACAATTCACAACTTGCGATCGCTTGATCTCCAGAAAGTTTAATCAGCCCCATACTGCTTAACTTGTGAGTTAAAATGGGATCTAAGGGAACAGCTTCATTAGCATTCAGAACGGTATCAAAAGCTTGTGCTAACTCAGGCTGTTTTCGCAAGGTTGCCCAGTGACGCTGCAAATGATGAAAATAAATTCCGCTAGCAGTGGGAGCAGTTTCTAGCAATTGCGACAGAGTTATCTCCTTTCGACCCAGATGATAGAGTGCTAAGTGTACTAGTGCCGGATGTCCCCCAACCATCGCCATTAATTGTTTGGCTCCTTCCCCATCTGTCCAATTGAGTCCATAGCGTTGGGCTAACTGCTCCACCTCTTCTTGGCTAAAGCTGCCTAACTGAATCGGTAACCCTATATTGAAAGGAGACTGATTAAGTTCGAGAGGAACATAAATATCTGTTGAGTGAACCACGAGCAGACGAAGCTTTTGCCAAATGGGCAGTCTTTTCGCTTCTTCGTACCAAGAACGCAACAGAGGTAAAAAATCCTTCGCTACTTGGGGATGCTCGAAAATATAGTTCACTTCATCCAACGCCAAGATCAGGGGAGTATTAATTGACTCTAGTAGATATTCTTCAAAGTAGACGGTGCAGCTAACTTTACTTCCCAAATCTTCATCCCAATACTCGTCTAACATTGGTTCAAGCTGAAGCTGGCGGGCGATATTGGCACACAACCAGCGCAAAAGTTGATTCAAGTCGCTCAGAATTGCCCGCTCGACTTGTTCTAGATTCAAGCGGATAGTGTAGTAGCCCTGGCGGTTCGCATAGTCAAGAATCCTCAGCAGCAGTGAAGTTTTGCCCATTTCTCTGGGAGCTTTGATCCTGACTAACGCTCCTGGTTTCCCAATTTCTTGATAAATTTGCTCCTCAAGGTAAGAACGTTTGAGGTAAAAGGGAGAGTTAAGAGGAACTGAGCCGCTGGGGTAGCTAGGTGACGTATTCTGGTTAAGTATGGGGGAAAATTGCGTCAGATCTTGTCTTTTTGGTATTGTTTTTGGAGCTTCTTTGGTGATGGCGTAAGACTCCAGCAACATCCGACAGTTTTTTTTGGTCACGCGCTGACCAATGACCTCGGAGAGTCGCCCAAACAACTCTGGGGCTACGACATTGGTAAAGTAGCCGGGACTATAACCTGCCTCTATCGCCATTTGGTTATAAGTTCTATACTGCCAAATGCCATGCAGAATCAGGTTTTCTGCGGAATTAAGGGGGCGATTGTGGCTCTCAATTAACTGGCGGTCAACAATCTCAAAGAGACAGTCAAGGTTCATAGAGATTACAGACAAATGCTACTAATTAAGATAACAGGAGTTAGAGCATGTTTGAAAAGTTTTTAGAGGTCAACAATTATGTTAATCGCCTCACCATAATGCGGATCATGGCAATATAAATAAAAGTCTGCGATGTTTCGGGCGATAACTCATAATCTCTAACCAATCGCCGACATCCGATCAGCCATCCAAAAGTTCGCTCGACAACCCAACGTTGGTCAACTTGCTAGGGTAAGCTTTACTCATACCACTCTCTCGGTGCTGTTTACTATATATTCACAGGGTATACTGAGAGAGCTTTTTTACAACATACCCGACTTTTAAAACACCCTCTTATGCAAGTAACATAATATCTGCTGTTTTTTAGTACAAAAGTATTGATTAGACAGATTAAATTATCCAGAAGGATAGACCTCTTCTTTCACTTTCGAGATCAAACAAAAGTTTTCGTAAATCAAACAAAAATAGATTCATAAATACGGTTTTGAACTCTCAATTTTCCCTGTTGCTTGACTACTAGCCCCGATAAAAGCAATTCTCTTTCTTCTGAACTATCAACTGCAACAATCTCTCCTTGATGCAAAATGTGTCGATAAAGTTCTAGTAGCCGAACGGATTGTTTGCTATTGAGGAGGCGATCGCGAATGGTTCTTAAATGTTCTGGTTCATCCTGTGATTCCCAATTGTCTATTATCGTCCTTCGCACTAAATTTTCAATCCATTCGGCTTCTGTGTTGGTAGGGATAGCAGATGAAGAATTGCGGATGACTTTACAGAGCTTTTGAGTCAAAAAGGGCTGACCATTAGTCCAGGCTAACACTTCTTTTAAGACTGTTTGAGGATTGCTTACTTTCTCTGCCAATCCTTGAAGTAGAGGTTGCGCTTCATGCTCTTTAAATCCTTCCAATTGAATAGTCTGACCGATGTTAAAAGGCGTTCTTTGGTAGTCAGTAATTAAGTCACCAGGAGTAGCAACTCCAAAAATAGCAAAGGTTAAACGTCGATACTCTGGATTAATACTACGCTGATTATAGCAAGAGCGAATCAGCGCAAAAAAGTCATTAACTGGAAAATTTAAACTTAAGAAGCTATCTATTTCATCGATAAAAATTATCAGGTTTTTAGGGATAGTATCATTTTCTGGAGCAACTTCAACTAGCAAAACTTCTTCAATAAATTGACTCAATCTCTGAACCGGGGAAATATCTCCTTGCTCTTGCCACCAAGTTTTTAGATTAACCTTTCTTAGTAAACCAAAACTTCGCCATAGCTCTACTGTTAAGCCTTTGTACCATTGATCAGGTGTGACGTTTTCGCTACCAATACGAGTCAGATCGATCGCCCCACAGCTAAATCCCTCATGCCGGAGGTGATGTATCATGCGTACCATCAGACTTGACTTGCCCATCTGCCGAGGATTAAGAATGTAACAAAACTCCCCACGCTTCAACGCCTTGTAGAGATAACGGTCTGCTGAACGCACAACATAAGTGGGAGCATCCATCGGCAAACTTCCTCCCACTTGATAGTCAAAAGTAGAGGGTTGTTCAGCACTTTTGAGTAACTCGTTTTCAAAAAGCAGTTCGGCTTGGGTGGCTTTGAGAACTTCTAGGGTTTGTGAGAGTTCATGAGTGCGCTCTTCGACTCTCATCTCTAGATTTCGGTTATAATCTTCTAACTGTCCATAAAGACGGGCATTTTCAATAGAGATAGCAGCTTGAGCAGAAAGAATTCTTAAAACTTCAATGCGATCGCTCGTAAATGCATCTGTGGTTAAATTGTTTTCTAGATATAAAATACCGCTTAGTTTGCCTTGATTTAACAAAGGAGTACAGAGAATCGATTTTGGTTGAGTTGCGACGATGTAGGGATCGCGAATAAACTGTTCTTCTTCGGTAGCGTTATTAAGAACTACATTTTCTTGAGTACGGGCAACATAGTTAACGATCGCAACTGGTAGGATAGGTGTCTGCTTGTCGCCATCTACAGAGTCAATGGGAAGCGATCGCAGTAAAGTAACGTCATCAGAATCTACTGTACTTTCAGCTGCGATCGCCCATTTACGATCTTTTTCCAGTATCAGAAAGCCTTTTTGAGCACCGCCATTTTCAATTACAGTTTTCATTAACTTAGCCAGCAGTTGATCCAGTTTAATTTCGCTAGCTAATACTTGAGAAGCTTTGGTAACTGTCATCAGATCGAGTACTTGGGGATTTGTACCACCAGTTGATTCAGTTGTATTAATGCTTTGGTCTTCTTTTCGGTTGTTTATATCCATTAGAAACTGTGGGTACTCTAATTCTAGGGCTTCAGTTTTGGCTTTTGCACCCCAGCGACTATAACAATGATAAGCATTTCTTAAATATAGTTTCCCTATTTCTTCTCTACCCAGAGAGATATAAAATTCTGCGGCGCGTTCGTAAGCTATGGCTTCTTCGTGAATAAATTCAGATTTTTTCGCACCTTGAATTGCTTTTTCATAAAGTTCTTGAGCTTGCCAATTTTGTCCCAAAACTCGTGCTTTCTCTGCTTCTACTAAATCATATTTATTTTTAAAATTTTCTGGGCAGTCATCAGCCCATCTTTTCAGATCTTGCTGATTTTTTTCTAGTTTTTTGAAAATTGTTTTTTGTTGCTCTAGATTACAATTATGATAATGACCAAGGAAGGAAAGAGAAGAGTATAAGTTATGCTGTGGTGCAGTTAAATATGAGCCAATACTTTCTATATACTTTTCTGTATTAATTGTATTATCAATAGCATGATCTAAATCTTTAAAAAAATAGTAACCTATTGTTTTATTTAAATAAAAAGTATATAATAACCATTGGTTAGAGCATTTTACATATTCTTGGAGATTTTTTTCTTCTTCTTGTTGAGAATCACCCATTAAGAAAAATTCTTTATTATTAGATTTTGTCGTTAAATATTTAACTGTTTTTTTAAAAATTTCTAAATAATCAGTTAAATATTTTTGCTGATATTTTTTCGTCAATACAGTATATTTTATTTCATCATTTTCAACTTGTTTTAAATCATCTCCACCAAAAAACTCTATCAAGCAATAGTCTATAGATACATAACCAGAATACTCACGATCTCCTGTATTTATTCCTTTATGAAAAGTACTTAACAATTTATCTCGTGCCACTTTTTCTTTAAGATATATCTTCCAATGCCAGAGAAATCCATAATATACATGAATAGCTAGAGACTCCGATTGAGAACTATCAGATTTCTTTAGTAACTTGAGAGACAATTCTCCAAACTTATATCCATAATTCATATCCTTTTTTATTCCACAAAGCAGTAGTCCATAGTAACTATAGGTCATAGAAGCTTGAGGATAATTTCCATATTTAAGACAAAGCTTAAGTAGAGTTAATATTACCTGAACGAACAATGAAAAGTTGGCAGTAAACGTAGGCGGTATTATCTGCTGTAAGATTTGTATAGCTGCTAGTTTATATTTGTCGGTTATTACAGGTAGATTAGCTAAATCTTCTATTTTTTTGTTTGGAAAGAGTGATTTAATATATTTTTCTTGTTGCTCAACTTTCTCATTTATATCGATAGCTTGATCAGAAATATCTATTCCTAGTTTTGATAAAATATTAAGGGCATTATCTATTGCGCGATGACTGTCTAATATAGCAAAATAATAAAATATCTTTATCTTATAAACTTCGACCGTATCGAGAATATTATTAGCTTGTTTTAGAATAGTTTCTGAAAAATATTCAATTTGATCGTATTTAGTATTTAAGTAGAGTAATTCTAAAGTTTTTACATAAATTTCTAAAGTTAATTTATACTGTTCTTGCCAGCTATTTTGTGATAATAATGCTAACCCAGTTTCTAAATACTTCAGGGCAGGTTGATAAGCTGTTGATGCCTTCGCCCTTTTACCAGCTTGAAGATTTAATTTGGCTAAATTATCTCTTTCTGAGCACTCAGTAATTAATTCAATCCCTTCGTTTAGTTGATTGACAATATCAAAAATGTTTTCCTCTAATTTCTTTTCTTGAGTATTTTCGAGTAGAAGACGACCTATTTGCAGATGAACTGCTTTTTTCTCTTCTTCTGGAATCAAAGCATAGGCAGCTTGCTGGACTTTATCGTGCAAAAATTTATAGGGAATATATTTAGGAATTTCAGGACTAAAAGCATCGAATATTTCAGAAGTCCCGCTTGAGAATTCTTCCTGATTCCAAAGCAGAGGTATTTTATAGTCATTACTCAGAGGTAAAATCAAGCCTGCCTTTATTGCTGCTTGAAGTTCTCTAGCTGTATTTATTTGAGATTTCTTATTGACTACAGAAAGAACTTCTAAATTAAATTTGTTACCAATACAAGCTGCTAAATGCAAAAGTTTTTGACTTTTTTCATCCAATTTGGTAATCTTAGCGATAGTTAAATCAACAACATTACTAGTAATTTCTACTCTTTTAATATCCTTAATATTCCAGCACCAAGAATTTTTATTATATTCAAAAAAGAAGATTTTTTCATTATAAAATAAATCAAGTAATTGACTCAAGAAAAAAGGATTTCCTTGAGTTTTGTTACTTACTAATTCTGCAAGATGTTTGGATTTTTCTATTGAGCAACTTAAAGTATCGGCAATTAATTGGTTGATATATGGAATTTTTAATGGTTGCAGTAAAATATTCTTGACCCTAGCACCGTCTTTTTTTATTTGCTCTAAGGTTTGTATCAAAGGATGAGTTGCATCAACTTCATTATTTCGGTAAGCTCCAATTATCAATATATATTGGCTGTCAACATCAGTTATTAATAACTCAATTAACTTCAAAGATGCTAAATCTGCCCACTGTAAATCGTCTATAAAGATAACTAAAGGGTGTTCTTTTTTGCTAAAAACCCTAAGAAATCTTTGAAAGAATAAGTTAAATCGATTTTGTTGAGCCTCGGTTGATCCTAATAGCTCAACTGGCTGCTGTTTACCGATAATCTGCTCCACTTCAGGAATCACATCAATAATAATCTGAGCATTAGGATTCAAAGTTACTAAAAGTTCTCGTTTCCAAGTTTGTAATGCTGCTTCAGATTCGGTAAGCAACTGCCGTATTAAATCTTGAAAGGCTAAAGTGATCGCCCCATAAGGAGTATCTCGCTGCAACTGATCGAATTTTCCGCTAATAAAATACCCTCGCTGGCGTAATATCGGTTTATGAACTTCATTAACTAAGGCAGTTTTGCCAATTCCTGAATAACCAGAAACCAGTATTGTCTCAGTGCTACCTTGACTGACTCGCTCAAAAGTAGTTAATAGTTGAGTAACTTCTTCTTCTCTACCGTAAAGTTTTTCAGGAATGACAAAGTGATCGCAAATATCCTGAGTTGCTAAACAAAACTCGTCAATTTGCCCTAAACTCTGTAAGCGATCGCGACAGGTTTCCAAGTCGGCTTTAATTCCCCAAGCACTTTGGTATCGTTCTTCTGGGATTTTTGCTAATAATTTCATCACAATGTCTGAAACGGCTTTAGGTATTGGTAGAAACGTTGAATTTGACGTTTCTACAAGTTCATGTGGGGGAACAGGTTGTTGAGCAATATGACAATGAACTAATTCTATAGAATCAGTGGTGGCAAAAGGCAGTTTATTGGTGAGCAATTCGTAAAAAGTGACACCCAACGAGTAAAAGTCGCTGCGGTAATCTATCCCTCGGTTCATTCTTCCAGTTTGCTCTGGAGCAATATAAGCTAAAGTTCCTTCTAAGCGCTCAATATTGCCAACTGTCTGATTTTCCCACGCTAAAGGGGTAGAGATGCCGAAATCGATGATTTTGAGTTGTTCTGTTTTTAGGTTATAGACAATATTAGAGGGGTTAATATCTTTGTGAATAATATTGGCAGCGTGAATAGTAGCTAAACTCTCAGTAGTTTTGATGGCAATAGAGAGAAATTCCTTAAGACTAAATTGACGATCGCGCATTAACAATTTTAAAGATTCACCTCCAAAGTCTTCTAATAACATGACTAAACTATTTTCGTATCGCTGCAAATCATATGCTTTAATAACTCCATCGTTCTTTAAGGAGCGAGTAATTTCATATTCTTGCTTGTATCGATTTAGTTCTGAGGGAGTGGGGTAGTTTTCTTTGAGAATCTTTAAGATAACAGGTTGAATACTAGGCTTAAAAATTCCTCGATAAACTAATGAATTAGCACTTTCATAAATTTTTTGAATAATCTGATAGTCTGCTTTAATATTGTTAATATTGTTTAGCTGACAATTCATATGAAAGTTCATAAAATCCTGGAATCTTTTTTTTTCAAGGCTTTCCAGGATTTTATCATTCATTGGGGCTACATTGTACACTACAACACAGCATCTAAGAAGGTTTTAGCTGAGTCAGTCTAGAAGAAGCGAATGATCCTTATAGAATGTGCGGACGTTGACTCTGTTGATTTGGCAGCATATCAATCCTTATGGCATATTCCGGTTAGATATGAACAAACGACTTTAACTTGATGCGGCTTGAGATTTTTAGAGTCAAAAAAATTTTTTAACTCCAGTATGAGTCAGGGTTTGAGGTATTGCATGACACTTTGTTGGGGAGCATTCCAAATGTGTACTCACATCTTGCACCAAGAAAAGTTGATTAATTTTTCACACTCAGTACGAAGACTCAAGCCCTTATTGTTATGCGAAAAGACAATAAAAACCGTGTAACTTTCTTCCGCTGCTTTTCACTAAATCCGGACTTATACGGTTAGGTGCAAGATCTGAATGTAAGTTAGATTAAACGCAGGTTATGAATTGTCATTGCGAACGCGTAGCGTGCGCCCTTGGCGCTCAGTAATCCTAGAAGGAGCGCGATTGCTGAGTTCCAAGGGTACACGCTGCGCGTTCGCTCGATTCGTGCGCTTTGCGCTTACGCTTCACTCTGTTACGCTCGCAATGACAAACACGTTTTTGCAAAATGGGATGCTCCCCTTCGTTGCAGCTTCGCTATCTTTACCTATTGAAGGAGAATAAAGTCAAAAGTAAAAACATATACTACTTATGTTCAAAGAGTGACTTTTTAAATTAACTACAACTGAGTGGAATATAGGGATAGGGAGGCTTAAAATAGTCCACATCTATTAAATATTTATCAGTAGTTTCACCTTCCTTTCTATACTTTATATAAAAGGGAAAATGACGTTCGTTTACTGGATCTTTGTCTGAATACTCTTCTTTAGCCCACGCCCATTTTTTAAGATTCTCTGGGTTTTGCACGGCATCAAAAGGTATTGGAGGATAAGGGATAACAATATGATAACCTACCCAAGGTTTGTCATGGTGGATTATAAGTTCTTTGATGTCACCATGAAATTTACCCCAATCTACCTCTAAACTATGCAGCATAGTGATTTCACCTGTACTAAAAATAGGTTGGGAAATTTGGTGGTATTTACCTTTTATTTCGTAATATGCTTGTCCGGCTAATAAGAGTGATAAACAAATTCCTTGCCAACCTCTGCTGCTAGGTAAAATTAAAAATCTTGCTTGCTCAACCTCAGTTGAATAGTCCTTTAAATGCTTGTAAAAGTTCGTTCCATCTTCGTCGGGGTAATCAGGAGTATCTGCTCCACCAAACAAAAAAATCTCTCTCGCTATAAGACCATCTAAAATATCAAAACCACTGATACCAGACTGATTATTAATAGTAGAATCAATAATCTCATCCCATTTACCATTAATAAAATTCTCCCATATTTCCTTATTTCTTTTTGCTTCTAAATAAGACCACCAAGTTTTAGAAATCAATTGAGATATTTTACGGCTATATAGTAGAGTCCGCATCGGCTGATAAAAATTGCTTATTTCAACTTGACTTATGTCAATTTGAAGATTTGTAGTTGATTCGGCTTTTTGAATTGTATATTTAGATAATACTTTAAAAAAAGCTTCTGAAAAAATGACTCCTGACGAGGGCAGATATGAGGAGATATTCTTACCATTACCTACTTTGGGGAAATCGTTAAGCTTTGTTATTGTTGCATCATCAAGGGCATACTGATCAAAACTGTTTTGTCGATTCTCTGCAGAGCCATTACCTCTTTCTTTTACTACTATAGTTGTAACTATATTTTTTTCTTCTGCCTTTTTTTCTTTTTCCTTTTCTTGCGAAGGATTGCTTACTTTTAATATCTGGTAAACAGTATTGGGTTGATACCACTGTCCTCCTTGCGTTTCTCCTATACCAAAAGTCTGTGTACTATCACCAGGTTTAGGTGCATCAGCAGGTTTATTGTTACCATTAGGTTTCTGTGCATCAGTAGGTTTATTGTTCATTATTTTTTCCTCCTATATAATCTATAATTCAAGACAAATTGTACAAACGGCGAGGATTATCCCAAAAAATCTTTTGCACAGTTTCTTTCGATAAAGTTTCCTCAAGCTTTACCATTTCTGCAACAATATTCGGCTTATGATCCATATGGGGATAGTCCGAACCAAAGATTAAATTGTCCGTGCCAATATATTCAATCACCTGACCCAGTAATGGTTCTGAAGGCTCTATGGCAATAAAGCATTGGCGACGAAAATAGTCTGATGGCTTGATTTTGACATTATCATTAATTTTCTCCTCCCAATGTAAATTTTCGTATTCTTCATCTAGTCGCCATAGCCAATAAGGAAGCCAGCCACAACCGGACTCCAGAAAAGCCACTTTCAGTTTTGGATGACGTTCTAATACCCCTCCTTCAATCAACGCTAATAAAGCCATCATCTGTTCCATCGGATGAGAGCAAGCGTGGGTAGCAAAGCGAGTGTTAAACCTTTCTGTACCAGTAGTTGGCAAACGACTGTGAGTTCCTTCATGAATGCCTACTGCTATTCCTAGTTGTTCGCATTCTGTCCAAAAAGGCTCGTAAGCGGAGTCGCTCAATAGTCTTCCTTTTACGGGGTTAGGGCGTAAAAACACCGCTTTCCAGCCAAAATCGGCAATTCTATGCAATTCATGCACCATTGACTCTGGCGCGTGCAGATTAATTGCTCCTACCCCCTTCAATTTATCTGGATCGTAGCTGCAAAAGTCCTTTAACCAGTTGTTGTAAGCGCGGGTAAAAGCGCCAGCAACTTCCGGTTGCATAGTATCGATCGCCCAAAGCCACAATCCATAAGTTGGATAAAGGAATGCCAGATCGATCCCCATTTGCACCATCTCTTGAACGTGAGACTCGACTTTGTAGCCTTGGAAATAAGCATTAGGATGAGCTTCCATCATCTGCTTATTCCCCTTATCTCGAACTTGCCTAGAGACTTTTTTTACAATGTCTTCCCCTTGAATTTTCATATCTGCTGAGGGAGCAAACTGTTTAAATTCTGGTTCGAGATATTCAGCCCACATACTGGGAGGTTCAATAACGTGGGAATCCGCATCAATAATCGAATATCCGTTTAGCATGATTTGTAATCAATCTGGCTCAGAATTGGGAGTTGGTGCGTGACACTACAAGTCTGATTACTGCGCTGAAATTTTTTCATAGCTTTACACATCCTACAGTTTCTCGTGCTCAAATGGAGAGGTAACTACGACCATCAGGACTAGTCCAAGAGTATCAACGAGTAAATCCCGCTTGCGTCCTTTGACCAATTTTCCCTTCCAAATATTCTCTTAAACCCCCAGTTGCCACTTTTTAATAGTTCAGCCTATCAGTTGGATTCCAGAAATTTTTCTGCGGAAGTATAGTTCTTTCCATCCAGAAATTAAAAGCCATCGTTAAAACATTCTTTATCAAAGGTATCCCAATATCTTTTCTTGTTTTGAGTTGAATCTCACTCCATATATTAGGTGCAGAAGAACCTTCACTTACCTGATGATGTTGCATTAAATATTCATTGACTAGATCAATCAGAGATTCTAGCCGCAAAGTTAACTGTTGTAAAATTTGTTTTCGTGTTTTTACGTCAACTTCTTTCATCAACTCACGTAGTTCTGCAAATTGATCTCTTTCAGCAGGCTTATAAGTTTGTATATCTAATGGTTTATTTTCTTTTGAACGCGGTTTTGCTAATTCGCTCAACTTTTCTTTTGCTTCTTCCCAATCCTTTACATTTTTACCACTAATCTGACAATTAACTTTCCACTCGATAGGTGGCATATCATCAACTTCAATTTTTATTAAATCTCGGAGTTGGCTTTTAGCATCAGGATCAGACAACTCATATCGAGCGCGTTCACGACCAATGTTGTAGTCATAAGCACGAAACTTTTCTTCAAGAAACCCACCAAAGGCTGAGAAAACATCTCCTATTAATTCAAAATCGTTAGCTGTAATTGAGAACACCGGATCATCCATCTTTTCCATTACCCAATCTTGAAAGCGAGATTGTTGAAAAATTGAATTCAACAAAGCAACTCCTATTACCAAGAAGTCATCATCTTTTTTTTGGGTAAAAGGATTCTTAGGTAATGTACGTAAACTTGCTGCAATATAAAGGTAGTACCTCTCAGATGAGTCAGTTTGATCAATCTTTTCAACAAGGGTTTTAGCCATACCAATAGGCTCATTTTCAAAAACACCACCATCTGTGTACAGGTACTCACCTTTCCGAGCTTCACGCTTACCAAGACCGCCAAAACGTTTAATTCTCCTGGCTTTAAAGGCAAAGGGAAACGCACCCGACGACAAACCCACCTCGCGTAGTTCTTTCCAATTAGTATCTTTATCTTTATCTCTGAATTTATCCCAGTCTTCAAAATTTTGCTCTTTCTGTAGGTTTATTTTTGTATAATGATCTATTTCAACAAGGGTCGCATCACCAGATTCATTACGAGAAGCGACACAGAAAAATTGATCCTTATAACGAGTATATGAAAAATTTTTTGTTCCCTGTGCTTCACATTCTTTTTGTTGTTCAAGTGAACAAACATAGTTAGTTGAAATGGAGAAATTAAAGCCAGAGAGATTGGACATTGCAATACCAACGTGAATTTTCGGCGCCGCAGCTGGATGTCTCTGATTCATCTTAGGTATATCTCGCAGATATTTTTCGCCAATTTCTTCGACAACTTTTGTTTGTAAGAGCGAATATTTCTGATCCTTTATTTCTACTTCAAGTAACCGGCGAATATCAACTTCCTTTACCCATGCATTGTATAGCGGATTGTTATATGGTTCTCGTAAAGACTGTTCTTGATTATCCAGTAAAGGCTGATCACCACAAATTAGATGCTGGGCTAAAATACAAGCCGTCATCCCACCTGCCGAAGCACCTGTAATGACATCAATTTCGATGCGTTCCTCATCACTTGTCGCCTTTTCATTATGTCTGGCGATCGCTTCAAGGACTTCATACATAACGCCAGCTTCATAACTACCTAGTGATACTGCTCCACTAATAACAACAGCAAGTTTTTTAGACATTATATTATTTCAACTTTATTTAATATTCGTCATTTGCTGCCGCGTGCGAAACGGGGTGAGGGTCACAACACTCCCCTCGACTCTACAAGGAAGGCGGACACCCAACTTCATTCACGGGTATTAGGTTGAAATTTGAATGTTACGATAGACAGTGCTGCCACTAATAGACACAGCTCTGAGAACCTGCTTGCGATTTCTTGGTTCAGCACTAAGATGAATCCACCTCGGATTGTCTAAAGTGCCAAATTCCAAAATAATTTGGTCGAACTCACGATTGTCATTCACCCATTTCGCAAGTTGTTTTGTTCCTACCTTTACTGGAACGACATCAGCAGCAAAGCCTTGACGATGGGCGCTATTGCTAACACCTCCTACTGCTTTGTTAAGTTCTTCGGAACGAAAACCAGAGTTAATTTTTAATGGCCCCAAGGCATCTCGTGCCGGTTGTAAAATTTGTTGGCAGAGTCTTTTTAAGTTTTGGATTTCTCCTGGCGTTGGTGTGTTATCAACTCTCAATAAATCAGATGTCGGAGATATGACAAATTCCCAAAGCTGAAAATTTTCGCTCAAGTTCATGTCCAAATTAACTTTTGTTAGTGCATTTAAAAATAACCAATTGTCATCACTTGCAATTAGCTGATTATTAGCATCAAATCCCTTGGCGACAATCCGCCGAGTGCCACCACTGTTAAAATCATAAGTGAGTGACCATTTACCATTATTTGCTGAAGTTTTACCTAATAGCCAACGGTCATCAGCCCATAATTCTACTCGAACAATATTCGTGCTGGTAGTACCTTCAAAAAGGATTGCATCTTCCAGTTCTAACTCTGCATCCTTTTGAGGTTTATCGATTGTAATTTGCATTTCCACTTCGATTCTCTGTCTGGATTAACTTATGTTTAATATGGGGTATTAGGGTGTCAGTTGGGTTGAGGGTGATATTATCTCCCCCTCGACCTAAGTGGCATCCATTTACTGAATATGTGATCTGTGGTTGTTAATGCAATATGATTCAGTTAAACCTTTTTTTATGTCTTTATTTATCCTACTCTTTGCGCTTGCCTTGACAGACAATTTTTATTAACTGAACCGGATTACTCTCTATTAGGTGAAATTATCTGTTTTCCATTTTTTAAAAATTTCATCATCTTGCCAAAGAAAACTTGGACAAGCAGTGTTACCAACATCCCTATGGGGTTTGATGTTAGCGAGCGATATATTGTAGATCTTCATTAGATACTTAACTAGAGCAATACTAGCTTTCTCTTGTGGACGAGTGAAACCTGTATGTAATTCATCAGCTTCGTGTTCAATTCCAATTGAACTTTGATTATTACTTCTAGCGTGCCAAGCAGTGTCTGAATCTTTAACCATTTGAACTATCTTCCCATTGCGGGAAATAATATAGTGTGCAGAAACTCTGTTGCCTGGAGTGTTATCAAGAAAAGTGTTTATGGCTGGCTGAAAACCGCTTTCTGTATTGTGCATGATAATTGAGTCAATCTTCGTACCATTTCTACCACTTTCATAGTTAGGCGAAGGTATAAATTCCACAAGAGGTTTATCTATTTCATTATTACTAGAACCATGATGCTCTATTGGTTTATGCTCCGGTTCTTGACCCTCACCCCTGGAGATTTTCATTACTCTAGGAGGATTATCACTAGCAAACCACTCTTTCATATCACTGACAACTACACCGTATTCTTTTCCATCAGATGTTAAAGTTTTTTCTAGCTTGTCTATATAAAATTCCCTTTCCATCCAATAGACTGCTTTTTCAGTTTCTTTAATCCATGTTCCCTGAATGCCGTTATCAGTTGCTACTTTAGCTAATAGATTTTGTGCTTCTGGTAGCAAATTCTTAACTTTACTGATGTAATTAGGATCTCCAGCATAAATTGGTCCGATAAATTCTATAAAGGCTTCTGGTGTACTAGTGTGTGCCTCCCATCCAGTGTAAGGAGCTCTAGTTAGAAACTTCCAGTATCCTCTAATAAAGGCTTCAACACTAGCAAACTTACAATATGTATCAGACCCATCGCTGGCATCGAAGAAAATCTTAGTGGCAAAACCTTCCATCTCATCACGCCACTTCAAACCCCCAAAATTAAAATTTTCTCTAGCTAGTTTGCTAGTACCACGACTACTTTCTAGCATCCACTGCGCCAAGCTAATAGCTTTTAAATTGGGATACTGGATACTTGTTTGGTTATAAGCTTCTGCTAAATCTTCAATCAGCGACATATTAAACTCCTGTAACCTAAGAAAAATTAAATTCCGACCTTTTATTGCAATGATGTGTAATTAGTTAAACCATAGGTGGGTCGCCAAATTTAACACTAGAGCAGTTATCAACACGATAATTATTTGATTTAGGATCATTTTCATCATCAATAATTTTTCCTATTACTCCATTAAATAAGTTTGAAGTACCACCGAAAACGAGCTTCACAATTGTTTCCCAGTCCAGTCGAGACTTAGGCTTTTTGTAAAGTATCCAATTGTATTTACCTGGTTCTTTACCAGAAAAAAGGCCACTGCCTATTTTCTCATCAGTTAGAACAAAGTTTTTACTGATGAAAACCTCTATTGGCTCATCTGTAAGCTTTTCTATATAAACGCGATTTTCAGTTGTTCTAAATTCTCTATCATCATAAAAAGTTACTCCTGACCCTGCTAAACCAATAATTTTTACTGATGTTGCTTGACCATTATATTTACCATTTTTACCAGTTCTACCATTGAGACTACCTGCATCGGAACTAGTAAGTTCTAACTTGAGAATTCCTTGCTCATAAAGTTCGACTTTAGTTGGGTTTATGCTCATTTTTTTATCCTCAATATTATCTAATTAGAAACAAAGTTAAGCCTATACAAATCTTGGTTCTTCTCTTACTTTCTGAAAATTATAAAAACTATCCCAAAAATCATAGAAAACCTCATGGAAAATAACATCCATAAGTATAATACCTTCCCTAATTTGCGAAAGAATTGAGTCACTCTTCTGTCAGTGATTCTGGCAACCAACCCATTTTCACTGGAACTTCATAAGGCCGTCTAGGCGGTAACCTTTAAGGTACGGTTCTAAAGCTTTTATTCTTTCCTTCAGGTTGTGACACTTGAGGGAAAGAATGTAAGCTTCAATCGCAGTGAACTACCTTTGATATTAGTTTTTCTCTTGGTCTCTGAAACTCATAAAACTCATCCCAGAACTCATAGAAAAACTCATGAAAAATCACATCCCTATGTAAGGAGAACGTCACATCCACATGGGAAAAGAATTGAGTTGCTCTTCTGTCAACGGTTTTGGCAACCAACCCATTTTCACTGGAACTTCATAAAGCCGTCCGGGTGCTAACCTTTTCCACATATGGCGCATTCCCGGAACGATGACTTTAGCAACTCTCAGTCCAATATCAGGACGAGTCTGATCTAAAACCAGCATTTCTAAACCATTTTTCTCAACGATTTGTTGACAAAGCTTGACATCTTCGAGTAAATCGTCACTTGCCATTTGGGGATAATCGTTACTGACTTTAGCAGCAATTCTCTTGTCTGGAACTAAATAAGGTTGATTGGCTAAAGTTGCGGTTTTCCACCAATCTACCGCCAAGCCATCTGCTGATGGAGGATATTGAGTACTTCCATCAGCGTTTGCAAATAAAACATTAGGTAAAATTTGATTAACTTCAGTCAAGGCTCGACTAATAGCAATCTTGGCATCGAAATGAGCGCCATAACCTAAAACAATATCTTCAAAAGAGCGATCGCTCCGCGCGACCCCCTTGGGGTCATCGCTTCTTCGAGTAACAGCAGCAAAAACTGGAATATTCAGATCGCTGGTAATATCTAAAACCCAAAGTTCCCGATTAATAGTTTGATAATATTGCTTCAGGCTTTGAAAATAAGGCTCGTCAAAACTATCTAAATCCACTTGCGGCTTTTGCAGAGAGTTATACCACCATAATGCGACAGCATCCCGCTCTACTAATTCCATAAACCCTTGCAGAATTGCTTCTTCAAGAGTATTACCCGCCGCACATCCATTAGAATCAGCCCAACAGTCGGGTTTATAGTCCGGTCGATAGCCATAATAACAGTAAGCTGTTGGCAGATACTTAAATTCCTGATGGGTTAAAGACCAAACGGGAGTCCAGTCAATTTCTCTTTCTTCATCAAAAGGTTCGGGGACTTTTTGAAACCAGCCTTGACACTCAACATTCCATTGCTCTCTATTCTGATATTGCTGTTGGCTGAAGTTCATACAAACATTGGGATGGATCGCCTTGTCCCCCATTTTTTGGTAACTACCTTTTTCTCTAATTTCATACCCTTGAAACACCCCAGAATATCGCTCAATCGCTTCGCAAAAACCACTAGCCATCGCTTGAGAGTCAGTTCTACCTTTCCCTGCACTTCTACCCCCCAAATTTTGGCGCAAGCCGTTGAAATCGTCAAAAATACTGTGAAAATGATGTTTGGCAATGTAATTATGAGTTAATCCGTTCCCAGGTATTTTATTTAGTTCTCGCACAACGCCAGTTATGGGGCTAATATGATGTTGATATTTCCTGAGAGTTTCTTGTGGCGAACAAATACGGTGTCCTCCATCAACGGTAAAGGTTTTCTGGCGGTGTTCTAAAACAACAGGTAGGGGGTTGTTGGTTAACCCATTTACCATCTCTCCACAGCTAGAACATTGAGGACGCTTAACCCAGCTATGATTTTGAGTTTGCAGTGCGATCGCATCGTAAGCAATTAAATTGTTTTCTAATTGTTTATTTTCCCCTTGGACAATCCACTTAAACACCTCTGTGGCTGCCATTCCTAAAGCAGTTTGTACTGTAGATGGCAAAAATCCCAAAGGAGGAGTTAAAGGGGAAGAAATGTGCTTTTGTCTCTGAATAAACCCTTCAATTGGTCTATTATCTCGCAAACGTTGAGCTAAACAGTTCCAACAACCTGTTTTATGAGGATGAAATAAAGGACCAATCCAAACTATTGTCCCTGATGGCTTAACCAGCATCCAGGGAGATTGGGATTTTAAGGCTTGTTGATTGAACTTATCTAGCTCAGGATTGAGATAATCATCGGTTAAAACTACTGTCAAATCACCTTCGTCAGCTACTTGAATTTGGAGAGACTCAAGCACAGCAATCAAGTCAGATGCAGCAACCGAACCATTAGCTTTTACTACTACTTTAGTCGGTTGCAATCTTTCATGGGCTACTGTGGGAGCAACATTGAGATGATGACAGAATATGCCTAAGTGCGATGCCAGAGAGTTATCTTCTTGAACAAGATAGCCCTTTTGTTGCATTTGGAATAAAGTATATTGGGCTTTAATACTCAGATTGAGAACTTCTTGAAAGAAGGTAGTAGCTAACTGTAAAGATTTTGGATCTTGCAGTAGCGACTGTTGAATGGTATCAATAATTTCGTCAATATTGCGATCGCCATCGATTAAAGCAGCTAAACTACAAGAAAGGCGATCGCTTAACCAGACTTTTTCTCTCTCAGACAACAAAAATACATTGTCTGTTTCTATAGTTTCAACTGAGTAACAAGGATTGAATTGGGGTTTAGATTGCATTGCTTAACTCAAATCAACAAATTTACCAGAGCGAGCAGAAGTTATAAGGGAAACTAGTTTGACCAACAAAGAACTCAGAACACAGTTGTCAGAACTCAGAATTAACGAACCTTCGTGTCAGACTCTGTATCAACCAGTTCTGTACAACTGGGTTCACAGTAGAGGTCACAAGCCCCTAATTTTAATTATGGAAACAAAAAATTTTTTCATGAAATCCCCTTGGATTTCATCCGTGGGGATATTCTGCGTTCTGTGTTCTGCGTTCTGTGTTCTTCTTAAGGTTGGTATTTTTCCCAAATTTTCACCAAAGCGGCTACAGTACCAGCGTAGTTCATGACGCTAATTCAATGATTCGAGTTACCTGGTAGCGTAATCACCGCGACTGGACAAGCTGCCTTATTGAGAATAGCATCGGTGCGGTGACCAAAGAACGCCCGACCAGAAACTGTACGTACACTGCTAGCCATAACAATCAAGTCTACTTCATTAACCCGAGCAAACTTGAGAATTTCCAACTCTGGACTTCCATTTAGGATTGCAGTTTTGATAGAAGCCCCCAGTCCCCGCCCCACCTCAGCTTGCTGATTCACAATCTTTTCGGCAAGATCTGTTACAGAGCTCATCGTCTGCTGCTCAAACAAAATGTATTCCTGCTGAGTCCGGTTGACGACATTGACTAATGTAACTGTTGCCCCAGTTTGAGCGGCGATCGTACTTGCGACCTCAACTGCATGTTGGCTATACTCGGTTCCACTGGTTGGCACTAAAATATGACCAATTTTATGATAAGCAGCCAGATCCGTTTCTTCCTCCGCTTCGGATAAATTAGACTTGACTACCATTGTGGCGCAACGAGCTTCTTGAACTACCCGATCAACTAGTAAATTGAATAAAGCACCTTTGGAACGCTGACGTTCTGTTGCGCCAATAACAATCAAGTCATACCCTTTGCAAGCTTCTTTAAGAATCACCTCAGCTTTGTTGCTTCCCGACTCCACCTTAGTTTCCAGTAGCGACTCGGCGGGTAGATGAAATTTCTCGGTTACTGTAGCAATAGCGGTTTCTGCGGTGGTATCTTTTACAGCATTAGCTGATTTCGTCTTGGCTTTTTTATCACTTTTTGTAAAAAAAACCCACCCTTCTACGGGATTTTTGTTGTCCCAAAAACCTATTAAATGTGCCCCCAACTTGACGTTCGGTCCTCCTTGGGTGGGCATGAGTATTCGGCGGATGCGCTTGATAAAGCTGCGGCTTGCTAATTGTTCTTGCTCCAACCGCTGGACTTCTTCATCACTCATTGACACCTTGGACAATGACCAACGCAACAAGGGAGGAGCCATCAACGAAGTTACAATTGCCACCATCACAATAATTGAATACATCTGCGGATTCAGCACGCCCAAAGAAACCCCAATAGTGGCAACAATAATCTCCATTGCGCCACGGGCATTCATCCCCGAACCCATCGCAATACCTTCCCAATGGGTCAAACCACCGATACGAGAACCGATATAGGCTCCAGTGAATTTACCGAAACAAGCAACTGCCAGTACGACCAAGCCAATTCCCAATGTCTGAGGATTGAGTATTTGCAGTAAGTCTACCTTTAATCCCGCTGTAGCAAAGAAGATAGGAGCTAAAAACCCAGAGGTAATCAGTTCTAGAGTCAGCCCCGCCTCCCGACTAAAACGCGGCGATTGCCCTGCTAAAATTCCCGTGACAAATGCTCCCAGTGCGGCTTCAATCCCTAAAGTATGGGTAAAGGCAGCAGCACCTAACGCTAGTATAAGCAGAGCTGACAAACTCGCTGTTGGTCCACCAATGTAATTATCTACCCAGCGAAACACCCAAGACATGAGCGATCGCCCAATCGTAAAGGCAATTCCCAAAAATAGAACCGCTCCGCCAACCGACCGAAATACCGTCTGGAAATCAAATTTTCCACTGCTTGCCAACCCCGATACCACAGACAGGAGAATCCAGCCAATGGTATCATCAGTCATACCAGCTGCCAAAGTCACCTGACCAATATCCCGTCGAATCAGCTTTAAGTCCATCAGCACTTTGGCAATCACTGGAACTGCCGAGATACTCATAGCAGTCGCAATAAACAGACTAAAGATCAGACGTTGATTAGGGTTAACTAAAAAGCCCTCTGGCAGAAACCAGCCCAAACCCAGTCCAGTAGCGAAGGGAATCACAATGCCTCCCAACGAAATTACTAGAGCTGTTTTGCCTTTGCGGACAATTAAATTGAGGTCTGTCTCCAGCCCGGTGACAACTAGCAAAAACAGCACTCCTAACCAGGAGACGACCGAAAGCAGATCAGACTGTGCCTGAATTTTAGGGAAAATATGCTCCTGTAAACTTGGCAGAAGCCAGCCGAACACTGACGGACCAAGCAGCACACCTGCAAGCAACTCACCAACCACAGGCGGTAGCTTGATTCGACGCATGAACTCACCTAAGCCTCTGGAGACCAAAAGCAGTAGAGCTAACTCTAGCAATATCAGTAGCAACTCGTGGTGACCAAGAGGCTTGATTGGACCTTTTTGGGCTACTGCACTAGCAGCAAGTAAAGGGTCGAACAGTGGATTCATGATTTTTATCAAAATTTCTGAAGATGCTCTGACAAGAATCTTCGATGGTCAGCAAGTGAAAATCATCTATCTTAGAGCTATTTCATCTCAAAAGCAGGATTAATACAAACAGTTTTTGTACCGAATCAAGCTAAGTATAGCGAAAGAGGTACTGCATCGACTTTTCACTAAACATATTGTAAACAAGTCTTTATGCAGTGGACTTTAGAAAATGTCAAAATGGCATTACAAGCCGCAATGTTAAAGAAAATCTCCGTAAGACTTGCAATAAGGGCAACCGAACACAGGCAAGTTCAGCCCAAGAATTTCATCGGCTAAAGCCCAGTGATGCTGATACTTCCAAACCAGCCGCAAATATTGTGGAAACTTTGCTGAGCAAGCTGAATATACCACCCAGTTCTGTAGTCATCGTTGGCAATACACCCTACGGCATTGAGTCTGCAAACGCAGCTAGTGTGGATGTGATTGCGTTTCGTTGCGCCGGCTTTGACGATGCTCAACCACAGTGAAGCGATCTGGCGAAGGCGAGTGCTGAGCGCTTTGCGCGTGAGGCTGGCGAATCTATCGCCATTTACAACCAGCCAGCTGAGGTTCTAGCGCAATATGAACATTCTCCTCTAGCAAACAGAAAGCGATAATTAGGACAAAACCCCAATCATCGCTACCCAGCCTTTGTGAACACTAAAGAAATATTCCAGCAGCAAAATTAGATAGCTCCAGGACCTTTACCCCGTTGGTCACCCTCTACTGTGAGTTCACCTTGTTTATCTTCATTGGCTTCTTCTATGTCTTCAGCACGCTCTGCAATTTCTTCTGCTTCTACTTGTGCCGCATCACCCGGTGTATCATAGTACATTTCCGGCTCAATCGCGTGGTTATTTGTTAAACCTTCTTGGTCAGTTGTGAAACCCTTGGTGGTATCAATACTGTTACCTCCCTCTTCTTCAGGCGTTCCTTTGAACAGATCTTGTTCTCTTTCAAGACGAGCAGCGGTTTCGGCAGGTGTAATTCCTCTGTCGAAATTATTATTATCAACGCGATCTGAGGAATCTACTGCTTTGTTAGGTGATTCGCTAGCCATAAATGACGTCCTTGTTAAAATCTGTTAAATTTAGTTCAATAATAAGATTATGTTTTTCCGTACTCAAGAATAAACTATCTTTAGAAGTGCTCTTACTCAAACACTTCTACCTAAAGATAGAGTTTTTTAATTATTCTCAATACTAATATTCTTTAATAGCTATTAAAAACCATACAAAACAAAATTATAAAAACGATCAAATAGAAAATTTAACTTCTACTTGACCGCAATTTTGAAAACTAATCATTCATGACAAAAAACAAGCTTATTAATTAACTTTGGGTTCCATAGTTTTCCTACTTTTGTGTAATCCCAATAGTTTTATGAGTTAGCTGATTTATCAGATATTTTAGCTTTTTGCCTGAGCAACTGTGGCTTTATTAACAATTTTTGTAACGCCTTTGATTTCTTTTGGCAAAGTATCAATTTTAGCTAACTCGTCTTTTTTCGTTACAGTTCCAGATACTGTTACTGTGCCATCTTCTGAAGCTGCAATTGTTAAATGACCCTTGGGGATATTAGCTTCTAACTTAGAGCGAACTTCGCTTTCAATGTCACGTGCAGCTCTTTTTGTCGCACTTCCATTATTTAATGCATCGTTCCGCCCCTCACGAGCACGAATGTCAGAATTGAGTTGTTTTCTGCGGATCTCACTCTGAGCATCTTTCTGAGCAGCTTCTGTAGCTTGTGCAGATGGTGGTTGTGTCGCTTGTTCTGTCGCAGAACTAGGCGCATCTGCAGTAGTTTTGGAAGGAGGATTTTGACAAGCAGTAGCACCAAAAAGTAAAACGCAACTGATGAAAAAAGGAGTCAACTTGTTCATGTTTTTTTCTCTGATTAATTATTTCTAATTGAATAGTAGTTAGTTGTTAATTCTTAGCAATTACTTACTATGAGTTAATAATCATCAATTACTAACCCATAACAACTAACCACTAACGACTACGCAATTTCGGTTCGGTGGTCAACAATGATCACAGCAGGATCATTTGCGTCATACCCTGTTGAATAATTGCTAGAAGGGGTATTTACAATTGGCGTTTCCTTACGAACACCCCGGTCATAACCTTGGTGATGAACACCATCTATTTCGGTGGCATCAAAGATATCAAACTCTTCAATTCCTCGACGTTTCAAAATTGGTTCAGCATGGTGGATTTCATCGTTTGTGCCATCAACAATCACCAAGTTATCGCCTCTATTGACGCGATCGCTGTAAACTCGCGCACGGTTTTCAGGAATTCCCAAACCAACGAGTCCGCCTGCCAAACCACCAGCAGCCGCACCAATCGCTCCGCCTGCAAGTGTTGTAGCTAAAGCAGTTGCTGCTGCACCGCCTGCAATGATAGGACCAACACCAGGAATAGTTAAAGCACCAAGACCAACTAACAAGCCTCCCAAACCGCCAAGGGCACCACCTGTGGCAGCTCCAGCTTTTGCCCCTTCGTCTGCTTTATTGCCTGTTTCAAGATTTGTATTGACGCCAGCAATATTGCTCTTGCCATCTGTATCTTTTGCAATCAGCGACACTTGATTCAAGGGGAAACCTGCATCTCGCAGTTCTGTCAGTGCTGCTTCTGCATCACGGCGGTGAGGAAAGACACCAATTGCTCGTCTAGTTCTTTGCAATGTTGCTGTGCCCCCAACAGGCTGTGTAGAACTGATGAGAGCTGGATCGTGAATCTCCCATTGTTCAATTCCATGTCTATTTAGAATCGTGCCAGCGCTATTAATTTCATCATCTGTACCGTTAATAACGACGACATAATCTCCATTATTCAGGCGCTCATTGTAAAAGTGATTGCGAGCATCAGGAAATCTAAACCTTGTGGCGTCAATACGATCCCTCAAGTCAACTCCGGTAAAAGGTTCTCTTCGGGTTGAGTCCCTGTTAAATACGGAAATTTGACTTAAAGGAAAACCTGCTGTTCGCAAATCGTTAACTGCAGCTTCGGCATCGCGCAGATGGGAGAAGTAACCAACGGCGTGTTTATTTTGACCCAAACCTCCACGTGGAGCAGAGGAGAGTCCAGTAGCTGGCGAGACATATTCGGCTGTCCCACTTGTGACTCCAGATCTGTCGTAAACGTCAAACTCTTCAATTCCTCGCCGCTTTAAAATCTCTTCTGCTTTAGCGATTTCTGCATCTGTGGCATCTATGATGATCAGGTAGTCTCCGCGCTCTACTCGTTCGTTATAAACTCTGGCTCTTTCTTCAGGAATTCCCAAACCAACCAATGCACCAAGTAGACTACCAGCAGCAGCACCAATACCTGCTCCTGCTGCAGTTGTAGCTAGGGCAGTTGCTGTTGCTCCAGCAAGCATAATCGGACCAATTCCCGGAATTGCTAATGTGCCAAGACCGACTAGCAAACCAGTTAATCCGCCCAATACACCACCAGAAACAGCTCCAACTGTAGCACCCTCATCAGATTTATTACCGATATTTTCCCGCACTTCGGTGCCCGCAATCTCATCGTTGCGGTCTGCATCTCGCTTGATGACAGATACTTTATCTATTGGGAAGCCGGATTCTCTCAGCTCATAGAGTGCGCCTTCTGCATCTCGACGATTAGAAAACACACCTACAGCACGCTTATTTATACCCATAACCATGCTTTCTTAACCTCAAGAGTAAAATTAATTTTCTAGGTTCTTATTTAAGTACCTTCGATTTTATTTATCCAGGTTTTTAATTTTTTTTTCATCAATCCCTTGGAGGAATTTTTATCTATCTTTAGTATTAGAAAATAAAACAATGTGTAGTTTGTTTAAAAAAATTAAGATAATATTTGATTTTAGATTATTTTTCTCATTTTTTATTTTTGAGATGATGTCTAAAAGTCTCATTAATTTTAATCAAACAATGTCTTGTTTTGTGTTTTTTGTATCAAGGCAGACAATCTGACTGTCATTCAGAGGCTTTGCCAAGAGTTGTTTGAGCGGTGAGTCCAGCCCCCGTCTTGGATGCCACTTGACGCCAGACGCACGCCACATGCTACAACGCGGGGAACCCTCCGCAGTCGCCACAACGGGGGGAACCCCCGCAAGGCGCTGCTCTCCGCAACGCAGTGGCTCCTCAAGTCGGGAGACCCGCCCAGGCGAAAGCGGCTCCTTTATGCCGGGAGAGCCTTTCGGCAGTCGCAGCCTACGGCTCGCTTCGCTAACATGGGGGAAACCACGGCAGGTGCTACAACGGGGCGGCACGTTATGTTCCTCCGCTTCCCCCCAAAAGCTGCGAAGTCTGCCGGATGGAAGATTCCACCCCGCGAGCTTCGCGCCTTGGGAACCCCAACGCCAGATGCCATAGACGGGAAACCCGTCTATGGCACAAAGTGCCACGCTGCGCGAACAGCACTGGCTCCGCAACGCACTGCCTCCCCAAGACCGCGCTGCCTCACCCCCGCAGTGGCTCCC
>NZ_JABXYX010000110.1 GCF_017982655.1 Brasilonema sp. CT11
GTCGTTTAAGGCACTATCTTGCGCGACTACATCGCAAAACCTTTTGTTACTCGCGCGTCAGAGAAAATGCTTAAGTATTCCATTCGATTGGTAATACATTATCTAAAATACGGCATAGTGGCGCTGCGGGCGCTATGCGCCCGCAAGCTTGAGGCGATACGCGTTTGCGAAGCGCCCCCTTCGGGGCTAGCGTCAAGCCTTCGGCTTATCGCATGATTCATATTTCTATTCTGCAACGCCCGATATTTTACCCTAAAAACTCTGTGTTTCAAAAACACATATGGCGCTCTATGGCGTCAGCCATAGAGCGAATCAGTAGAGGCGTCAGAGTCCTGTACTGAATCCTTAATGAGCGTGGTCTTCGATTAGTGGTGCAGTCACAATCTCCCCACTAATCGCTTCTGACTCCTGAGTTCTGAGTTGTTTTTCAACTTCAAACTGTTTAAGCTCTTTTGTGATGTAATTTACGTAGTGGTCACTATTATGCCGACTTAGAGCTAATTGATAACCACGTTCAGCTAAAGCATCAGCTTCTTGAGGGTTATTCAACAAATAGGTAATAGCTTGTTTTAAGCCTTCAGCATCTTCTGGCTTAACCATCATTACCGCATTAGTTTCTGCTATATATTGATCGAGTCCAAGAGTGTGAGTGACTATCACAGGACGCCTACACGCCATTGCTTCCATCAATGCCTGTATTCCTGCACCACAATTACTTTCAAAGACGCTGATCACAATAATATCTGCATCCCGATATAGCTGAACTAACTCCGGCCATTCGTAAAATCGGCGTGACATATTTCGTGGTAATTTTTCCGGAAAAGCTCGTTTTAATAAAAGTGCATCGTTGGAGAAACCGCTGATTTTCACATCAACATCTAGATTTGCTGTTGCTTGAGCTAGAGTTCTGTAATCACGTTGTTCTAAACCAACACTAGCGATGATTGGACGCGACTTCTCAGGTGAAGCAGACTCTGGTGCAAAGAATTTGAGATCGGTTTGCTCCCAAACAAAATGAACACGAGATGCAGGTAGATTTAGGTAATCGCGTAAAAAAGTAACTTGGTGCTTGCTACAGGCTAAAAACAAATCGATCTTGCTGGCCAAGTTAAATAACTTTAGTGCTAAGCGTCCACGAGGTCGATCAATATTGTGAAAAAACACTGCAATTTTGGGGCGGTTGCGCTTCAACCCACAAAGTGTTGCTAACTGAATACCTCCAGCCTCACTATTGCAGAATACTATGTCATCCGATTTCAGTCGAGATGATAAAGCACGTGCCATCGCCCAATACTCTGGTGAACCTGCTATTTTGGAAAGAAGTTTGTCTACAAAACAAACTTGATATCCGAATGGTGTATGAATGCTGGCATTGAGTCTTTGCTTTAAGCTCCACATTACATGCCTAGGACATTTATTGTTCTCCGCTTCGGTAGTAATCTTCTCAAGGTCAATAGATCTATGAAGTACAATGTGATATTTCGTCATAAATATTACAAAAAATCTTGCCTTTAATGAAAGAAAAAGATTAAGCTAGGATAGATATTCAACAAGGCTTTTTTAGCCAATCATCAGTAGCAGTTAAGTTCATTTTACCAGTAACATTACGTATCATATAAACAACTAGCTCCTTTTGTCTATCAGATTTTTTGGGATTTTATAAAGATTATTCAAAGTTATTGTTAGCGTTAGCTCCGGCCCCTCTTAGGGGCTAGCGGTTTACTTTGGAACTCCCTTGGCAAAAGGCTCAACCTAAATACTCGTTTTTGAAGTAAATAGTCAGATAGCTTTAGGCATTTTGCCACCTCAAAGAAGGCAGCTTTCCGGGGGAAGCTTCCCCCAAAAACGTGCCGCCCGGATATAACCATTCCCTTATATATAAGGTTGACCTACTTTGAATAGGATATTCCCAAGGGTGATGAGACGGAAACTGTTACTAAGAGCAAAGTCTGCTAACATCCTTGTCCAGACAGTTTTTTCTGGGCGTGAATACTTTTTCCCAATCTCAAAAGCTCAATACTAACAAAAGTTTTTCACTTCACAGTTATCGTCAAAGAAGCGATATGAGATGATCCACACTTTGCAGAAAGCAAGCGCGTATCGCGCTCGTCGCGTCTCTTGCTTTGCGCGATCACCCCAAAGGGGCGGCTCCGGAGGAGCATCGCCCGTATCGCCCTAATTCATATTTCTATTCTGCAACGCCCAAGATTTTACCTGGAAAAACTCTGCGTTTCAAAAAATATACACAAAACTCCAAGTTCAACTAAAAAATTAATCTTAACCTTCAAACTGTTTAAGCTCTTTTGTGAGGTAATTTACGTACTGGTCACTATTATGCCGACTTAGAGCTAAGCGATAACCACGTTCAGCTAAAGCATCCGCTTCTTGAGGGTTATTTAACAAATAAGTAATAGCTTGTTTTAAGCCTTCAACATCTTCTGGCTTAACCATGATTACCGCATCAGTTTCTGCTATATATTGATCGAGTCCAAGAGTGTGAGTGACTATCACAGGACGCCTACACGCCATTGCTTCCATCAATGCTTGTATTCCTGCAGCATAACTATTTTCAAAGATGCTAACCACAATAATATCTGCATCCTGATATAGCTGGACTAACTCCGGCCATTCGTAAAATCGGCGTGACATATTTCGTGGTAATTCTTCAGGAAAAGCTCGTTTGAGTAAAAGTGCATCGTTGGAGAAACCGCTGATTTTCACATCAACATCTAGATTTGCGGTTGCTTGAGCTAGAGTTCTGTAATCACGTTGTTCTAAGCCAACACTAGCGATGATTGGACGCGGCTTCTTTGGTGAAGCAGGCTTAGGTGCAAAGAATTTGAGATCGGTTTGATCCCAAACGAAATGAACACGAGATGCGGGTAGGTTTAGATAATCGCGTAAAAAAGTAACTTGGCGCTTGCTACAGGCTAAAAACAAATCGATCTTGCTGGCCAAGTTAAATAACTTTAGTGCTAAGCGTCCACGAGGTCGATCAATATTGTGAAAAAACACTGCAATTTTGGGGCGGTTGCGCTTAAACCCACAAAGTGTTGCTAACTGAATACCTCCAGCCTCACTGTTGCAGAATACTATGTCATCCGATTCCAGTCGAGATGATAAAGCACGTGCCATTGCCCAAGACTCTGGCGAACCTGCTATTTTGGAAAGAAGTTTGTCCACAAAAGAACCTTGATATCCGAATGGTGTATGAATGCTGGCATTGAGTCTTTGCTTTAAGCTCCACATTACATGCCTAGGACATTTATTGTTCTCCGCTTCGGTAGCAATTTTATCAAGGTCAATAGATCTATGAAGTACAATGTGATATTTCGTCATAAATATTACAAAAAATATTTACTTTCATGATAAAATATTAAGCCAGGATATTCAATAAGGTTTTTTTACTAGTGGTTCGCTACAGCAACAATGCTTGGTTAATAACAGCAATAAAAATCTCTGTTCGCTTCGCGTGCCCGCAGGGCATACTTTGAATTCAAAAAAGGTCATTAGCGGTGATCGCCATATCTGTACCAGTACCAATTGCTATGCGTACATCAGCTTGAGCTAAGGCTGGTGCACTCAAACAGCTTAAAGTCTTAAAAGTGGCTTATTCTAGAAATGCTTGTCTAACTGGAGTTTAGACTAAATTCTATTGTTCACGCTACAAACCTTGTGTAGCAAGCATTTTAGACTTCGGAATCATAACTTGTCTAGAAATTGCATAAGTCCGTCTGGATAAGGGTTTGACGGTTTTTCAAGCAAAATTAGTCTAAACTCCAATGTCTAAGAGTAAATGCAAAAATAAATTTCATCATCTGTCTTGCTAATTTCTCCGATTACTTTGCCAAACTATTTCCTTGACATTAATTTGTTTCGGTATCAATTTTATTTTGTAGAAGGCATCAGCAATATCTTGCTGTTTAGCAATCACTTCATCGGTGATGGGAAGTACGCCATAATCACGCCGCTTTTCTGCTATCTCTAAAATATCAGCATTAATGCCCAATGCAGGCGAGAGAAATTTAGCAACTTCAGCCGGATTACTCTTTGCCCATTCACTGACTTTATTTACCTCTTCCAAAACTTTTTTTAAGGTATCAGGATGAACTTCGGCAAAAGACTTGGCAGCAAGATAGTAACCACGATTAGCAGCTAGTCCAGTTCCATCTGTCAAGGTGCGTGCATCTGTTGCTTTCTGTGCAGCGGCTAAGTAAGAGTCCCAAATTGCCCAAGCATCAATGTTCTTTCCCTCAAAGGCAGCGCGGGCATCAGCAGGCTGGAGAGAAGCTACTTTGATGTCGCTGTACTGTAGTCCTGCTTTTTCCAGTGCTTTCACTACCAAGTAGTTAGTATTTGAGCCTTTAGCAAAGGTAACTTTTTTGCCTTTGAGGTCAGCTACGGTTTTAATGGGTGAATCTTTGGGAACAAGGATGGCTTCACCCTTGGGACTCCAGGGATCGTAAGCAACATAAACCATCGGATTTCATCCCCTCGCTGAAGCGCAGGGGTTCTCATCCTCCCGCTTGCAGCTTGATAGCTGAACAAAAAAGTATTACTAAGCTATGTTTAATAGCAAACAGCCAATTAAACACAGAGCAACAGACAACTGACGAACGCAATTAGACGATCGCCTGAAGGCGCAGTGCATGAACATCGCTCTTGCGCGCCCTTAGCGGTTACCCTTAAGGATATCGCCTAGAAATGCAGTTAACTGTTGCTTTGTGAAAGCAAGCTATGGAATTATTAAGATAATACTACTAATTTTATATAAAATTACAGTATATTTTGACTAAATGTATAAATATTTTGACTAGACCAGATCAAAAGGGACAATGACAGATAAAATTATTCAACAACAAATTGCCTACTATCGCGCCAGAGCCAACGAATATGATGAATGGTTCTATCGCCTTGGTCGTTATGATCGCGGTGAGCAAGCAAATGGGCGCTGGTTTAACGAAGTTGATGTTGTTAGAGAGGCTTTACAGCAAGTTGGAGAAACCGAGGAAATCTTAGAATTAGCCAGTGGAACGGGAATCTGGACACAAGAGCTTTTAAAGATTGGTAAGAAAATTACTGCAATTGATGCTTCTCAAGAAGTGATTGAAATTAATCGCAGCAAGTTAAATTCACCAAAGGTCGAATATCACCAAATTGATTTATTTACCTGGGAACCCAATACTGAATATGATTTAGTATTTTTCTCCTTCTGGTTATCTCATGTACCGCCACAATTACTTGAATCATTTTTAACAAAAATCTATAAATCTGTTCGTGTTGGTGGACAAGTATTTATTGTTGACTCGCGCTTTGAACCTACATCCACGGCTAACAACCATATCCTTGATGATACCGACAGCATATATATAAGTCGGAAGTTAAATAATGGTCAAGAATATCAGATTGTGAAAATTTTTTATCACCTAGATGAACTGCAAAACAAGCTGACAGAAGTCGGTTTTAAAGCTAATGTAAAAGAGACAGAAAACTATTTTATCTATGCAAGTGGGAGGAAGTTTTAGAATCAAACTAAAGAGCAGAGTTTGCAGCTTCAATTGGTGAATTATGAGTCTGTTTGTCTGGCGAAATCCCTGATTCAATCGCTTATAACTTTTAAACAATGACAAAGCACCCAGACCTTATTATCCTAGAGCAAAAGCCATTTAACGCAGCACCGCCGCTAAACCTGCTGCGACAGGCGTTTATTACGCCAGAGTCAGGCTTTTTCGTCCGTAATCACGGATCAATTCCAGAAGTTGATTTAGTTAACTACCGTTTGTCTGTAACAGGCAATGTTCAACAGTCCCTCAACTTCTCATTAGACGAATTACGTGCAGCATTTCCTAAACGGACGATAACCGCAACGCTTCACTGTGCCGGGAACCGCCGCGATGAGTTGATGAAAGTGGCACCCATTCCAGACGAAGAAGCTTGGGGTGCGTCTGCAATCAGTAATGCAGTATGGGGTGGTGTCTGGCTAACGGAAGTCTTGCACAAAGCAGGAGTAGAACCAGACGCACAACACGTAGCTTTTAGCGGTTTGGATGACGTTGAAAAAGAAGGGCGAAAATTTCACTTTGGAGGTTCGATTCCGATCGCCAAAGCTTTGAATTCAGAAGTGCTACTGGCATACGAAATGAATGGAGAACCGTTAACTTTAATGCACGGTTTTCCCTTGCGCGTGGTGGTTCCCGGCTATATCGGTGCGCGTAGTGTCAAATGGCTATCTAAGATTACTCTACAATCTGCACCTTCGGATAACTACTTTCAAACACAGGCTTACAAGTTGTTTCCCCCAGATGTGCAAGCAGAGACTGCTGATTGGGAACAAGCACCAATGTTGGAAGAGTTGTTTGTCAATGCAGTCATTTGTCAGCCCGCAGACAAAGCGATCCTATCAACCAATTTAATCTTAGTAGAGGGTTATGCAATCGCAGGCGGCAATCGCCACATTGAAAGAGTTGAATTATCACTGGATTTGGGTACAACCTGGGTACAAGTACAATTGCTAGAGAAACCACAACCTGGGACGTGGCAATTTTGGCAACACCAATTGGAACTACAATCAGATACAACCGAATTAATAGTACGAGCTTGGGACTCGCAAGGGAACACCCAACCGCAAAACCTTGAACAAGTCTGGAATTTCAAGGGTTACATGAATAACGCATGGCATCGAGTTAGGATCAACAAGAGTCAATAACCCACGATCACCCAGTATATCCCATCCGGTGACACTAGCCCAAATGAAGGTTCCCCAAACTCATTCGGCACGATGGGAGTCACCGATGTAGCATTGCTAGCACTAACACGATCGTAGAATTCAGAAATATCCTCAACTCGATAAGTAAAGAAACTCAACCCCAGCGAACCTGGTTGCGCGTATTCAGATTTATTCGGGGTAGGGTAAAGCGGGCTGTAGACTTGTAAAACTCCGGCGATCGCTTTGGGTGAAGAAAAAACAGAAATATAAAATTCTTGTCCCTCTTCTAACATCAAAGTCTGACGAGTGGAAGGATTTTGATAACCAGATTGCTTACCATTCCACTCCATTGGCACAAGTCCAAAAACTTCGGTGTAGAAAGAACTTAAGGTGTGGTCATCAGTAACTATACTGGAGTGAGTCCCCTCGCTGACCAAGAGTGGGGAACTCGGATCAATCGTGCCGTAACCAGGGCGATTATAGTTGTATCGTTGGAAAAACGCCTGTCGCGTCTGGGAACCAATGATAAACATTTCCCGCACTCCGACAAAGCGGTTATACAAGCTTTTTCCTTGATTGCCAATGCCTTCGATAGCGCGGACTGGTTCAGTATATATCCAGTTTCCTCCGTGAGATTTATCATCTGTAAAAGCATCGGCTACTTGGTAAATATCTTTCGTCAAAGAAGCGAACCAACGACTACCCACCACCACGGGTAAGGTGTTGTCTAAACCTTTGTTACGCGGTTCTGACCACCACATCAGCCGTACCAGTCCATGTTCCGACGAGTTGCCATTTTGCAATCTCAGCGAAGTCAAATTCGATGCATGACCGTAAAGCAACTTTGCCTGCGCTGCTTCCAGTTGTCCCTTTTTGACCTCTTGGTAGCCAAACTCAGCCCAATATTTTAGGCTAATCTCAATATCATTCGACCCGATGCAGTTCTCAAAAATTCCACTAATCATCTTATTAATTAAAATAAATAATCAAAATTTTTCTGGTTAAGGTGAGTTCATTAGATATCCCACTTCGTCGAGGTGGGAGAGTATTTACTGAAGTATCGCACCGTTCAAAAATCGTGCCACAAATCCCACGAATCCACCCCCAAGGACTAACCAAGCTGAGTTGATTTTGAAGCGAAAAACAGCAATTAAACTCAGGAGTGTCAACACCACAGTCAACCAATCTACAATTGCAGCGCGTCCCAAGGTATAGGTAACTACTGCCATCAGTCCCAAAGAAGCTGCATTTACTCCATCTAAAAAACTACTCACCCAAGAAGATTGACGTAGCTTAGGAACCCAAGGGTTAACAATCCATACTAAAACAAAGGCAGGCAAAAAGATACCAATCGTTGCGGCTATCGCTCCTGCATCACCTGCCAGTAAGTAGCCAATAAAAGTAGCTGTGGTAAATACCGGACCTGGTGTAAACTGACCAATAGCGATCGCATCTAAAAGCTGTTGAGAAGTCAGCCAATGATTTTGTTCTACGAGTTCTTTTTGTAAGAAAGCTAACAATACATAGCCACTACCGTACAACACCGAGCCGATTTTCAAGAAGAACAAAAACACCTGAAGCCAACTTACAGGAGTCGCGACAGTTGCACCTCCTGTCTGTCCCATAACTAGAGAAATAGGTAGTAGCCAAGCTGCTGATGTTCTATTTTTACTCAGCCACAGATTTTTTAAGAACATTACCCCTAGCCCAGCCAGCAGTAGCAACAGCAGTTCATCCACCTTGAGAAAAAAGGCGACAATTACGGCTATTGCAGCAAAAGTTGTTGGAATATCCTTAATAGCTTTTTTACCCAACAGCCACACTGCTTGTACGACGATCGCAATAATTACGGGTTTAATACCATAAAGTAACCATTCAACTTGAGGAATGGTTTGGTAGCGAGCATAAATGGCTGCCAAAATCCAAACAATAATCATGGCAGGTAAAATGAAGCACGAACCAGCAATAAGCAGTCCAAGCCATCCAGCTCTTTCATACCCAATATGAATTGCCAACTCGGTAGAATTGGGTCCAGGTATCAGGTTGGTTATACCTAGCAAATCTAAAAGCTTCTCGCGACTCAACCATTGGCGACGAGTCACCACTTCTGAATCCATCATTGCGATGTGGGCTGCTGGACCTCCAAAGGCGATCGCGCCCAATTTCAAAAAAACAAGTCCTAGTTCTTGGAGTCGTTGTTTTTGTTGTTGTGGATTTAATTCAGCATAAGGGATTGACTGTGCAGCTAACTGAGTATCTTCAGCATTTTGAGACATTGGTTCCAACCTTCTTTCTGATGAAATTGATCGTTCATATCTCCCCCGTTGCTAAATATACTTATATTCAACTGCAAATCATACTCCAGGAGTCTGTCCACCATCAACAAGAATCTCTGCACCAGTAATTGAAGAAGCAAGATCGGAAACTAAAAATAAAGCTAGCGCTGCGATTTCTTCGGGCTTGACGATTTTCCCTAAAGGAATTGCTTTTAAAGATTCTGCCTTAACTTCTTCCACACTCACACCCTGAGTTTGAGCATTTTGCTGTGCTAAACTTTCGGCACGTTCAGTTGCTGTCAGACCTGGTGAAATGGCATTAATACGAATATTGTGTTGAGCTAACTCTTTAGAAACCCCCCGCGTAAAATTTAACAGCGCAGCATTCGTTGTACCACCAGGGAGAAAACTAGGACGGGGTGTGCGTCCTGCACCGCCAATAATATTCACAATTCGCCCATCACGCCGACTTTGCAGATGGGGTAAAATGGCTCTTACCAGCCGAATGTAGCCCAATAATTTTAAGTTCCAAGCATCCAAAAATGCATCATCACCAAGGTCAAGAAATGCTCCTGCGCGGGCTGAACCAGCGTTATTAATTACGATATCAATCTGATCTAATTGTTCGAGTGCGTTGGAGACAACTTTCTCTACACCCTCTGCTTGACTGAGATCGGCACTGATAGGGATAACTTTGGCACCACTACTAGGGAGTGATTGAATAGTAGTGACTGCTTGCTGTAGTCTTTCTGGATTCCGGGCGGCGATCGCCACATTCACACCTTCACTATAGAGGGCTTTGGCGATCGCTAGTCCAATTCCGGCACTACCACCGGTAACAATTGCCGTTTTACCTGATAGTTGTAGATCTAAACTCATACTGACCTCACAGGAGTGTGGAAACCGTGCGCTTTCAAGCCACGGAGGAAACACGACACGGTTGATTTATCAACCGTCAAAGTCTTCAAACTAGGCATATGAGTAACCGTCCTTTTTGTGAATGTGTTTGCAATGCTTGTACGAAATACC
Organism: Brasilonema sp. CT11; assembly: GCF_017982655.1. Lineage (GTDB taxonomy): Bacteria > Cyanobacteriota > Cyanobacteriia > Cyanobacteriales > Nostocaceae > Brasilonema. Next base: position 10,012 of record NZ_JABXYX010000110.1, read on the forward strand.
TTGAACTAATCCGTTTTTGGTTGAAATATTAAAACTGCCTGTTGCACGAGTTGCAATTCTTCCAACATATTGACCAATCTTTTTCCCAGAAGTAACAACAGCTTTTACAATGTCTCCAGTCTGAAAACCAAAATGGAATTTAGTTCTTGAGCAATGACGACTAGGGAAACCATATTTGTCAGTACGGCATAATTGACGGGTTCCGTGCCCGTTTGCTGCGATCAGCAAGGGTTTTACATTCTTGACATTGAGAATTGGCGTAGATTTCCCAACACACGCTGCATCTAGCCAATGGGATTTATCTAAACTGTGTTGAGCACGGTTAAATTTTGTTAATCCTCCAGAGCCAGTTTCTACAGGTAAGTTTGTTGCTCTCAAGGATTCCAGTAATGCAAACCTAGTAGTATTAACGGCTGCTGCATCTGCTAAAGGTTTTTTGGCTATCTTAAGAATTTTCTCTAACTTTGATGGGTCTTTTTTGAGAAATTCCTTAAGATCTTTCGTCCCCTTCTTGATGTTACATTTTTCACAACTCAAAGCTAGGTTTGTGATTGAATTAGAACCACCTTTAGCTCTAGGGTAAATATGCTCTATTTGCAGTTTTATGTCCTTAACCCCACAGTAAGCGCACTGTCTACCCCACTTTTCTAGTAAATATTCCCTGGTTTCATAACCTGCAAGAGTTCCCTGTTGATATTCTTTCCCTTGTATGTCTGGATTACGCATTAACTGCATATCAAAGCGTACCAATTCTTGAGTGATAGCTTCAATTGGTGCAAGATGGCGCAGTCTTTTTACCCAAGTTTTAATGTTCTCAACTCGACTTTGCAAGCTAGGAGGTAACCAACCCTTTGTTCTAGTTCTGTTCAAAAACCGAGGTTGTCTATAGCGGGTTTTACGATTCCGGCGACTTCTACGAATTTGTCTTCTAGAAGTTAAAGATTCTCTAATTGCAAAACCTCTATGCTTTAATTCAGCCGCAAAGACTACTTCACCAGTAAACTCATTTACCAATGCAATTCCTGTGCATTGTGCGCCAGGGTCTATTTTTATTCTAAGTGGGTAAACAGGTGCGCGAGGACGTGATTCTTTAAGTATTAGCGTAAAAGGAAAGCGTCTAAATATCGCTGCTTTCTTGTTCCTTAAAAGCTGCCTTGCTGTTGCTGCGTGAATTGAATCTAGTGGTCGTTTATCTGAATCTATTACAAAAACTTTGGACATAAAATGTCCCTCCTTTCGACTACGCTCAAGGCAAGCCTTTCGGGTAATGTGAGCTTTGACAATGTTCAGAATCGGTACTATCCAAAAGACACTTCCTTAACCCATACAGATGTTTAATCTTTTGGTTCTAGAGCTACAAACTAGCTGCGCATTTGTAGGTAGGAACTTTAACGCTTGTTCTGAACGTAGTACACGAAGTACTCAGTCTGGTAAGCTAGGGCTTCAACGTTTGCTGAAGCCCCCAAATTCAATTTCGGGGTTGCTTACAGCAATTTACACACAAAAACGTAATTTAGTTGTGATGTCTTCAATTCCTGACGTGCAGTACAGCCTTACCTGGAAAGTGTCTATCAAGTAGTTTTTGTGCTACATCAGCTATTTGTGTCCAATCAGCTTCTAAATCGATGTGAGGACGCAATTGTCCTGATTCTACTAAATTTGCCAGCCGTTTCAACCCAACTGCCGCTGATTCTCGTCGTAGTTCATGAAACAAGATAAATCCGTATAAACTTGCACCAGCAGTACCATAGAAGCGTTGAGCGTTGAATGTTACTTCATTTCCCCCTGAAGTCCCAAACAGAACGATCGCTCCATCCTCTGCTAACAAACCGAGGGCTGTTCCCAGGACATTCCCACCCACAGACTCCAAAATCAAATGATATGGACCGTACTGACTGGCTGCTGAAACATCTTCACCTATGACAACAGAATGCGCCCCAGCATCTTTGACAAAAGTTTCGTATTCTGGACGGCGAATGTGTGCGACAACTTGCGCCCCACTCAACCGCGCTAACTGGATAGCAAAGTTACCAACACCACCGGATGCACCTGTAATTAAGACTGGACGATTAAGAAGCGAACCACCTTTGAGCAAAGCATGGTAAGCCGTTAAACCTGCTACAGGTAATGTAGCAGCTTGGGCAAAGGATACTGAGGGTGGTAATTCTGCTAGAGAGTGGGTGGGTACAGACACCAATTCTCCCCAAGCACCAGAACGAAGAAAACCAACTACCCGCGTTCCTTGAGTTGGTCCGGAATTATCAGCAGCAGGGGTTTCAACTGTTCCCGCTAAGTCCCAACCAGGTCGCCAACCAGTTTCAGCAGTAGTGGAACGTCTGATTTCACCCCGGTTGAGAGAAATTGCTGCTACCCGAATCACCGCCTCATTAGCAGCAGGTGTTGGTGCATCAACCTCACGCAGTGCTAAACGTCCCGATACATTGGGATCGACAACAACGGCACGTATTTTACTCATGGTTGAAAGTCTCCTGAATGAGTTTGAAAGTTATCAGATCTAGTTTCTTGAGAAAGAATACTAATAATTTCGCTTAAGTTACGTGTGTCTTTACGTTCTTCTGGTGTTTCCTTCCCCAAGGAGGTTTCTTTCACCAAGTCGTAAATATCGGCTGCTCCCTGGAAAGTCCGCTCAGTCAAACCCAACGCTTGAAAGGTTTCGGCAATCTCTTCCATTTCCCCCACCCAGCGATGAGCTTTAGGTGTCATGGAGGGAATGGAACGGGTTAGTATATTAGCTAGTTCCTGTTGGCTATTAGACAATTCATCCCACAGCTGCTCATCCAAGTTTAAGCGATGGGCTGCAATCAGTAATTGTGTGCCGATCGCTGTCAATCCTTTTGTTAAAGCTGCATAGCACATCTTCAACCCGGAAGCTTGACCAATTTCATCACCAATTACTCGCACATCTAAGCCATAATTTTGTAACTGTTGAAATTCACTAGCTTGTTTTCCAGAAGCATAAATCCGGGTGCGATTAGGAACTCGTGGTGGCGGACCAATAATTGATGCATCCACGAATTGTCCCCCAGCTGATTCGATGATTTGGGCAATGCTTTTCACTTTCTGGGGTGAAATAGCGTTACAGTCAACATACAACACACTTTTGCTAACGTTGCCTATTGTCTCGGCTACTTGCTTTGCCGCTTCTTCTGCTGCTGCGGGAACCAGAACTGACAATATCACATCGCATGCACTCACCAGTTGTTTGAGGGAACCGACATCCTCGATGTTTGCTGCTTTTGCCAATGCAATAGTGCGATCGCTTCGTCCGTCCAAAGCAGCCACTGTACTCAATCCGTGTTGATTGAGTACGGAGGCAATCGCCTGCCCCATGTCACCCGGACTTAAAATACCAACAGTTTGAATCTGCATGGAAAGCTTTACTTAATTTTCAGCTTATAACTAACAAACTAATTTAAGTTTAAGTGATTGAGTCCTTTTGTAAAGTACACTAATTTGATAGTATAACCGGATTTAAAAATTTCAAACAATATCACAGCATACCTTAACAAGCAAGCTATCTACTGACAAAGTTAAAAAAGCTCTCTGCCAAAAATATCTTATTTTTGTATTAAAATAGTCATTAATTGCCAGTAAAAATAACTATAGTTGTCCTAAGTGATTCGTGAAAAACAAGATCCTCGACTTCTCACCAGAAGTCGGGGATTTCAGCTAAGGTTAGCAGCTCGACTTACAATTATTCATGATATGAATTTAATAGTTAGATTATCTAACTATTCTATTAACCCGATAGCGACTTGATGACAGGTCATTTCCAGCAAAAGCGATAAGCCTTCATGCTTAAAGCTCCGCTTATCGCATAACCCAAGATAATAATGAAACAGACAACGCGCCGTAAATTTATTGCAACAGCTACTATAGCAACAGGTTTTGCCTTAGCAGTGCAACCCGTTTCTGCCAAAGTCATCACCACCGATAGCAAGGGATTAGTCGCGGGTGCGGTGAAAATTCCCGTTCAAGATGGCGAAATTCCGGCTTACAGAGCGATGCCTGCAAAAGGTGGAAATTTCCCGATTGTCCTAGTAATTCAGGAAATATTTGGTGTACACGAACACATTCAGGATATCTGCCGTCGCTTTGCTAAATTAGGGTATGTGGCAGTTGCCCCCGAATTGTTTGTGCGTCAAGGCGATGTCTCGAAGTTAAGCAATATAGAAGAAATTCGCCCGATAGTAGCTAAAGTACCAGATGCTCAAGTGTTATCCGACCTTGATGCCACAGTAGACTGGACTGTGAAATCATCAAACGGCAATAGCAATAAGTTGGGAATTACAGGCTTCTGCTGGGGTGGTCGTATTACCTGGCTGTATGCGGCACACAATCCTCAAGTTAAGGCAGGTGTCGCTTGGTACGGGAAACTAGTAGGTGATGTAACCCAATTAACACCCAAGCATCCTATTGATATTGCCTCTACGTTGAAAGTCCCGATTCTCGGACTGTATGGTGGCAAGGATACAGGAATTCCTCTGGATACTGTCGAACAGATGCGCGATCGGCTCAAGTCAGGCAGCAGCAAATCGGAAATCATTGTTTACCCAGATGCACCCCATGCCTTTTTTGCCGATTATCGCCCCTCCTATCGTGAGAAAGAAGCGAAAGTTGGCTGGCAACGTCTGCAAGCATGGTTTAAGCAGAATGGGGTATAAATCGAATAAATCCTGTCAGAAAAACAGAATTTTTCAGATATGAATAAGTCCAATTACTACGACAATATTGCACCGATCTATGACCAAACGCGCTGGTTAACACAAACAGTAGCAGAGGCAGTCGCTGACTTTATTGTTGAACTTGTTGGTGCGACACCAGAGACATCTTTTCTAGAACCAGGCATTGGCACAGGATTGAATGTTCTTCCTTTGATCAGACGTGGCTATGCTGTAACGGGAATTGATGTCTCTGAAGAAATGCTTAATCAGTTGCGTCAGAAATTAAATGGAACTCCTGCCAATTTGAAGCTGATCCGTGCTGATGCTTCACAGTTACCTTTTCCAGATAACAGTTTTGATGTTGTATTAACTGTTCACATGCTCCATACTGTCTCTGAGTGGACAGCATTTTTAGATGACATTGATCGAGTACTTAAGCCTGGAGGTTTTTATCTCAATTGTCAATGGATTACCCCACCAGCCAGAAGAGAATTTGAAGGCTATTTCCGAGAGATACTGTGCAAACATGAAGGATCAAAGCCAGAATCAAAGCGTATTGATGCGGCAATACAAGATATAGATGTGAAAGGATATTTACATCAAAAAGGGTACCTATCAAATTACTTGGTAGCTAAGGAATGGATAGTTAGCAATACGGTTGAAGAGTTACTCAGTTCTTTCCAATCCCGTGCATATGGTTTCTGTTGGCAGGTATCAGATGAAATCTTTGATAAGAAAATGAAAGATTTTCAAGAGTTTTGTATCAGGCATTATGGTTCTTTGGCAAGAATTATTTCGTCGAAAGCTAAGTTTGAAATATGGGCTTATAAAGCAGTATAACACTATAAATTAGGGAGCATCCCAATTTTACAAAAACGTGTTTGTCCGCAGCGTATGCCCAGAGGGCACGCTAAGAGCGAACGCGTAGCGTGCCCTCTGGGCATACGAAGCGACAGCGTAGTGTAAGCGCAAAGCGCACGCTAAGAGCGAACGCGCAGCGTGTCCCCTTGGGACTCAGCAATCCCAACTGCGTGCCTGCTTCTGCCGGAGTTTTCAGCCTGCCATCCTTATAATGTTATGGAGTGATAAAGCACCGATTCAACTCTTCCTGGCTTGCGATTATGCCCTACAGTCAATTTACTATCGATAAAGTAAAGCAAGATTTTCGTCTGACAACCGTTGAGGGAGTTCGCTTTTTCCCTGACTCAATCGAACAAATCACTCCAAGTCCAAGACTCCAAAGTATTTTAGAGGATTTACCTTGGGCGATCGCTGTCGATACAGAAAAAGCTCGTTCGGAAGTGATTATCAATCCTGTGTTGCTGGAAGTACGACGCATCCTTAGTCGGCAAATCAGCGTATTTTCCGGGGAAGAGTTCAACGTTGATACAAGTGTCGGACTAAATGGAGTATGTGATTTCCTAATTAGTCGTTCACCCGAACAGTTAACGGTAGAAGCACCTGCAATTGTGGTTATTGAGGCGAAAAAATCAAACCTGAAATCTGGACTAGGACAATGTATTGCAGAAATGGTAGCCGCACAGCGATTTAATGAAGCCAAAGGACAACCCATTACAATTATTTACGGTAGTGTAAGTAGCGGCACACAATGGAGATTTCTCAAACTAGAGGGACAAACCGTGACAATTGATTTAACCGATTACGCGCTTCCTCCTGTCGAACAAATTCTCAGCTTTTTGGTGTGGATGATCAAAGCGCATTAAACATATGATGACTCTCAAAGAAAAGAAATAATTAATTCCACAGCACCCCGTCACTCAGCATCTTGCCTTGAGCGTTTGCGTAGCGCCCCCTTAGGGGCTAGCCGAAGGGAAGCCGAAGTGCTGCCTTGTCTCAACAATAAATAATTACGCCCACCTACATTACTTAATTATTGATAAATATGCGACTTCGACCTAACTCTTTAGCTTTCACGATACTGCTTGGCGCACTCACAGCTCTGCCGCCACTATCAATCGACATGGGACTACCCGCATTCCCTAAAATTGGTGCATCACTGTCAGCTTCGGCTGCTAGTGTTGGACTAACACTGAGTCTGTTTATGGCTGGCTTTGCGACAGCACAGCTGATCTTCGGCCCGCTCTCGGATCGGTACGGACGCAAAAGAGTATTGATAATGGGTTGCGGACTCTTCACCCTGGCAAGTGCCGCTTGTGCCGCAGCACCATCAATCAATGCACTGATTACTTGGCGCTTTATTGAGGGTGCAGGAGCAGGTGCTGGTATGGTGTTGACGCTGGCGATCGTCCGCGATCTGTTTGAGGGTTCGCTAGCACGCGCCCAACTCTCCTACGTTAATCTTGTGATGAATGTAGCACCAATGATCGCACCCACAATCGGCGCGAGAATCCTGGCGATTGCAAATTGGCGGGCTATTTATGGAACATTGGCTGTAGGAGGGTTTGTGCTTGCGCTGTCTATTACACTTGGACTAGGCGAATCGCTTGCAAGGCGTGATGTAGATGCACTCAAGCCACGTCGGCTCATAAGAAATTACGCGCGCATTTTGAGTAATAAAATTTGCCTAGGCTATGCGCTTGTCAACGCCATGAGCTTTGGGTGTATGTTTACTTACATCGCGGGATCGCCACTTGTGATGCTCAACGTCCTGGGCCTCTCGACCACAATTTACGGTTGGCTCTTCGCATCGACCGCTTTTGGCATTATGATTGGCTCCTTCCTCAACGGACGCTTGAGTGTTCGCGGTGTATCAGCGTCACGGTTGCTGAGTGTTGGACTGGCGATCGCCACTACGTCCTCCATAGCGCTTGTGTTAGTGTCAATCAGTGGTGCGGCGCAATTGATAACGCTAATGCCACTTTTGATACTTAACACCTTCAGTCGCGGACTGATCGGACCAAACGCAATCCAGGGTGCCATCCAGCCGATGCCAGAAATTGCTGGAGTTGCATCCGCTACGGTGGGATTTATGCAAATGCTGAGTGGTGCCTTAGCGAGTGCGCTTATCGCCTTCCTTTATGACGGGCGAAGTGCAATCGCCATGTCCAGTGTGATGGCACTGTTTGCGATCGCCTCCCTCGCGGCATATGCTGGACTCGCACGCCCCGCAGCAGCAAAGTTGTGAACGCTAGCTTTATCAAGAGCGTATCGCCACGAACGGAAACGCACTATCTTCCTTACGCCAATCCAACCAACTTAACGCTTAAATCCCAAAGTTTTTGAGCTTTTTTATCATCTAGCGCCTCATTAGACATCTCTTGCTCAAAAGACTTGCGATTGGGCTTTTGTCGATTTCCCCAACTCCAATAAGAACCAGATTTGTTGTATTCAGGATCAGCTACGACTTCGGCGACGCGATCGCCCGCCAATTCCTCAGACACAAACCCCCCTGTGATGTTCTTCTGGAAAAGTGGGAATAGTTTCTGGAACAGGGGAAAGTGGTTGCGGAACAAGCCTGTTGTTGCTACACATCCGGGATACAGAGAACTGAATATGATACCCGTTGACTCATAATAGCGCCGATGCAGCTCGCGCATGGTCAACACATTGCAGAGTTTGCTATCCTTGTATGCCTTACCGGATTTAAACTTCTTGTTGTTAATCATTGAGATAGGCGCTTTGAAACCTGCTTCAAAGCCCTGGAGATCTCCCAAGTCTGGAGGTGCTGGAATCGGAATCTTACCTCCCAATTCCTTGGGATTAGCTGTCACGGTGCCCAAAATGACGAGTCGAGGCTCTTTAGCACCTGAGTTTTTCAGATCCTCTAGCATAAGGTTACACAGAAGGAAATGTCCGAGGTGATTCGTAGCAACGCTCAATTCATATCCGTCTGGGCTGTACAAAGGTTCTTTTAATAAAGGCAGATAAACTGCAGCATTGCACACCAAAGCATCCAAGGATCTACCGCTTTCCCTAAAGCTGTTGACAAACTGGCGAACACTGTCTAAGCTAGCTAGATCCAGATGTATGATTGTATAGCTGTCGGGCGACATTCCTAAGCTTTGAGCCGCGTTTTCTGTTTTCGGGATATCCCGACAAGCCATAATTACATACCATCCCTTTTGGGCAAGTGCTCTCGCGGCTTGCAAACCGACTCCTGATGATGCACCCGTGATCACAACCGTTGACTTTTGATGTTGTTCCATTTTGCTCACACTCCGTTGTTTTGACTGTCTACTAGGATCTCACGCCCTGGTTGTTAGATGTCAATTCTCTGGAGTAAATGGCGACAATTACCTTAACTAAATTTCACAAGCTAGTAGGTTGGGGAGGACACTTCCATGCGGGGGTTCCCGAGCCACTGCGTTGGGGAGCCAGTACTACAGGAGGGTTTCCCTCCGTAGTACTGGTGTCCGGGTTTCCCGACTTGAAGCATGTGGCGTCCCGTTGAGGAAAGTGTCCGTTTGAACGGAGTCAAACCCAACATTTTTCAAACGCGATAAATTACTTTAGTCGCTGGGTGTGGGACACAATTAGTGAGCGTAGCCAAATGTGTAGCGGATCTTCATGGTAGCGCTGATGCCAAACCATAACAAAATTGTACTGACCAAGTTCAATCGGTGGCTCAAGTATAGCAAGGTTTGTATATTGAGCAAACAGCATTGCAACTCGACGAGGCAAGGTAAAAATCAGATCACTGTTTAGGAGAATTATAGGAACCGAGAGAAAATGTGGTAACTTCAACATCACTCGACGCTTTACGCCTAAATTTGACAACACATTATCTATATGGGTTTTAGTTGGACTCGGGACTACGTTTATAGGCGTGATGAACCCGTGTGCCAAAGCAATATAAGATTCAAGTGTAAGACCCGTTTGAGTGATCGGATGATCAGCGCGAACGACGCACACATAATTTTCTACAAATAACTTTTGGGATTTAAACTCCTCAGTTCCCGGTAGATTAGGAACTCCTAAGCCTAGATTGATCGCTCCATCTCGTAAGTTATCTAATGTGTCACCACGCCAATGATGGCATTCGATATTCAGTTGAGGAGCCTGCTGAGAAATTTCCTTCAAAACCATAGGAAGAATCAAAACGGTTGCGTAATCTGATACAGCTAGCGCGATTGTACCTTGTGCTGTTTTAGGTTCAAAAACGGTTGGTTTAATTAACTGCTCGATATTTAACAAAATTTTCTCTAGTGGTTCAACTAGAGAAAGACCACATGGTGTAAGAAGCATGCCTTTTTTTGACCGTACAAGTAGTGGATCATTGAACACTTGGCGTAATCGTTGAAGTGCGTGACTGGTAGCCGATTGACTCAAACCAATTTTTTCTCCAGCATTCGTGACGTTGCGTTCTTGCAGCAAGGCATATAACACCAGTAGAAGATTAAGGTCGAGTTGGGACAAATCTATTTCATGCATACTTATTATTCATATCATGCATTTGACAAAGAATCATGAATTGTTTAGTATCAATATGTTTCTTGAGAGCAAGTCACCCCTAAGCCCAACTTGAGCCGACTGGCGTTCAAAAGTGAAGACTCCACGGACGCGCTTGTGCTATCCTATTGTTTTCGACGATTTCTATAGCGGTCAGACAAAATTTGAAATATTTTGAGCTTCTGATGTACGTGTTCACCCAGAACTCGAAATGCGTGCTAACTTCTTATTGCTCTGTTAATTCAAGGCTATGAAACAAGCAGAGACCGACATCTGCAATCACACTTTTAAGTAAAATCTCGCATTTTTGCACGCAATATCTCATAATCTGAGTATTAATCGTTATTTAATTTATTTGTAAAGTTATGTCAAGAGATTATTCCAATGCGACGTTGCGCGATCGCTCATTTAAGAATGAAGACCTTAAGAATGCTAACTTTTGCAACGCAGATATTCGTGATGTTGATTTTACTAATGCTGATTTAACGGATGCAAGATTTAATGAAGCCAAAATCAATGGCGTTAATTTTTGTGGAGCTAATCTAACTAATGCAAGATTTGATAACGCTGTATATGGGTTAAAAACATGGTGGACTATTTTTCTTGCGATATTTTCTTTCTTGATATTTTCATTGTCTGCATTTGCTGGAAGTATTATTATCAGTTGTAATTTTTATTTTTATTCACGTACTCGTAGTATTAAACCGGTTATTACTTTGTTAATATCAGTAATTTATATTACTATTCTTCAAGGTCATATTCTTACTCACATCCAAAATTCTCCTATAGGTTATATCAGATATACAGCTATTTCAGCCGTTCTAATTGTTGGAGTTTTTGTTCCATTTCTAGTAACTCTGGACGAACCGAGAAGTAAAAGTTACAGTAAACTTTTACTTGTTATGGTATCATCTCTAGGTTTAATTATTCTCACTATATTTTTATTAACAGTCAAGCCTTTTAATCCAGAAATTATACGCGCTATTGGAGCTATATACGGAGGAATTTTAGGAATTTATATAAGCTATCAAGCAATTATAATTAAAGATAAAAAATATGTTTGGCTTTGGAATTTTTTTGTCTATCTTGCCTCTATTCAAGGAACCAAATTTTATCATTGTAATCTAGAAAATACTAGTTTTTTCCAGGTAAATCTTAAAGGTAGTCATTTCTCTGAATGTATAGTAAAAAAAACAAATTGGCAGAAAGTTAAAAAGACCGACTGTTCTAGAATTCAGGCAAATTATTTTGAAGAGGACAGTACCACGCCATATTCCGAACAATAGCGCCTAAAATCGCCTACAAAGTACTTGAAAATCGAACAGAATCAGCTTTGCAATTTTTACTAGCGCAATGCAATATTGCAAGTCTCGTTAGCGCGATACGGGCGATCGCCCCACCAATAACTCTTACCCCTTACACCCTTACACCCTTAGTTGTTGACGTTACGTTCTTGCAGCAAGGCATATAACACCAGTAGAAGATTAAGGTCGAGTTGGGACAAATCTATTTCATGCATACTTATTATTCATGTCATGCATTTGACAAAGAATATTCAACTATGTACTATCAGTATGTTTTGAAAAAAGCAGCCCAACTGGCGGCGCACCAGGGGCTAAAAAGGAAACTATTAATTTGAGGTTTGTGAGTTTTGGTGCGATCTGTGCTTCGCTCTTTACTCGCTTCGCGATACGCTCCGCGTATCGCGTTCGACTGCCCTTCGGCAAGCTCAGGGATCGCGCTCACGGTGAAGTCCTGTGGCTTATCGCTACAAACGACAAATCTTATTGTGGGTGCAAAAACTACTGATATCGTTGCCATTGTTGTGGCACATAACTAGACCATTACAGTGATGCGTCAGTACCACCACTGATAGCTGCAGTGGTCATCTAGCCGCATGGCTAGATATTAGCCAAGTTAGTGAATCTGAGGACAACTATTATGCTTTTACAAAAAGAAAAACTCCAGCACATCAACAGCATTGCCCATGAAGGCAAAGTCGTAGTCATCGCGACGGATGCGGATGGCAAGATTTGGTACACCGTCAAGCAGGACGGCTTTGAAGACAGCTACCTCAATACCCCAGAAGCCCAACGGACTGGCTGGGAAAATTGGCAAGAGTTACAATTGCCCGATGAATCAGATGATCAGTCGGTTATTGACAAAGAAACAAAAGAACTCACCTACCAGAATGAGATCAGCAAGTTTATTCTTAAGTCTCGCTACAAAACTCAGGCTGAATCAGCTGTAGCCCCGGTGCAAGTGGTTTCCGGACTGGGACACCTCTACATTTTCCGCCAGTCCAAGTCTAACACCCTGCTGGTAGACCGCTTTATTCTCGACGGCTTGACCAACAAGCTAACTCGCAAGCTGGAAGTCCGCTTTAAGCGCAGCAAGCAGAAGCATAAACCCAGCGAAAACATGAAAAAGGGAACTAGCGGACTCGCTAATATTGACTCCCTCGACTTCCGGGATATTAATGGAAACGATTTCTACGAACCTAGTACCGAACTCTGCTTAGTAAATAATCTCCAAAACGGCTGGTTTTCTGTGGTGTTAGTGCCAACCAACGAGCAAGACAAGTATCGCTGGCACATTTTCGCTTATAACAGCCAAACCCAGAAAGTCGAACTCACCACGATTCGCGCTTCTGATGACGCACTGTTTGACGTTAAAGACTACACCGTACTAGAACCAAAACCGGACAACGAAGAAATTCTTATCCCCCGCAGCATTCCCGGAATTATTAAGCGCACTTTGGATTTAGGTAATGTCAACGTCAGTAATGGTTTAGCAGCTACCAAGTACGATATTCAACGAGAACGGCAAACCGAGGACGGGATGCAACTGCTCAGAGAATCTACGCGAGTCATGCTAACGATTCCTACTACCGAAGGCGTGGCAGCGATTAGCTTTGCCGTGGCGGGAGATGGTACTCTGTCGCAAATAGATCAGACTCCAGACACTCATATTGTACGCAGCAATAGTCGGCAAATCCTTTTGCCATTGAACACTCTAGACGAAATCAAAGCTATAGGCACAACAACCCCACCACCTCAAGGCAATATTACAGAGGTAAAAAGAGGAGACAGTGATAAGATTTTAATCACCTCTGACAAAGCCAGCCAGTTGAAGAATGGCGCTGTGGTGAAAATTGCCCAAACGCGCAACTACGACGGTCATTATCATGCCCGGAAAATTGATCACAACACCTTTGAAATCGATGCCACCTGGATCACAAACGAGATTGGCACTTGGGAAGAGGTGCCGCCAAAAGAAACAGGTTTGGTGTTTGACGGCATGATTACTGCCGTTAAACGGATGGCAAATGGTAAGTTGCACGTCACTGCTTCCAATCACGGTTTGGACAATGGGGATGAAGTGCAAATTGTCAATACTACGGCGTATAACAGCAGCTACCCCGTTACTAAAATTAATGATCAAAGTTTCATTATTGACGGCATCCTGTGGAAAGCGGGTGAAGCAGTGAATTTGAAGCTAGAATCCCGAAAACGACGCGGGATTGTCTTCGATGGAAATGACGACTATATCACAATTCCCGGTAGTGTCTTAAAAGCACCCTCAGCGAGCGAAAACTTTGAAGCAACCTGTTCGGCTTGGATTTATCACTCTACGGTAGGAAGCACAGAACAATTGATTGTGGATCAAAAGAGCGCTTCTATGGAGCTTTTGATCAACAAAAGCGGCAAAGTTGCTTTCCAAGTAGGGAGTGGCGGTTCCTTTGATGAGGTAGAAGATAGCGATCCTTTACTACCAAATCAATGGGTTCATTATGCAGGGGTTTGCAAGAAAAACCCTCAGTCAACCACGCTCATGCTGTATAAAAACGGTGTAGAGACGGTTAAAGAAGATTTCCAGCAGAATAATATCACTGTTCTCTCAGTTTTAGAAGAAACACAAAAACTCCAAGCTGACGACAAGCTATCTTATGACTTTTTCGGCAGCTCTGTCGCCATCAGTGAAGATACTGCGATTGTCGGCGCTTATGGGAAAAGCAAAGATAGTGGCGGGCGCAATGCGGGCAGCGCCTATATTTTCCAATGCAACAGCGTAGGCGAATTGAAACAAGTAAAAATCCAATCCAATCTCGGCAACTTTAATGACGAATTCCATTTCGGCAACTCCGTCGCCATCAGTGGAAATATTGCGATTGTCGGCGCTTATAGGGAAAAGATTGAGGGGAAGTCGGATGTGGGCAGCGTCTATATTTTCCAACACAACGGGACAGGCTGGGCACTATATCAAAAACTCCAAGCCAAGGACAAGCAAGCTGGTGATAGATTCGGCAACTCCGTCGCCATCAGTGAAAATACTGTGATTGTCGGCGCTTATTACCAAGGTACTGGCGGGAGCAAGGCGGGTAGCGCCTATATTTTTCAACGTCAGGCAGGCAGATGGCAAGAAGTTGAAAAACTCCAAGCTGACGACAAGGAAAAAATTGACTTGTTTGGTAGTTCCGTCGCCATCAGTGGAGATACTGCGATTGTCGGCGCTCCTTGGGAAGATACTGACGGAAGCAAGGCGGGCAGCGCCTATATTTTCCAACGCAACAGCACAGGCTGGCGACAATTTCAAAAACTTCAAGCCAATGACAAGGAACCTGATGACGAATTCGGCAACTCCGTCGCCATCAGTGGAGGTACTGCGATTGTCGGCGCTTTTCACAAGGGTACTGACGGGAGCAAGGCGGGTAGCGCCTATATTTTTCAACGCGTGGAAGACACATGGCAACAAGTTAAAAAACTCCAAGCCAGCGACAACAAACCTAATGACAAATTCGGCAGTTCCGTCGCCATCAGTGGAGATACTGCGATTGTTGGCGCTTTTCATAAAGGTACTGACGGGAGCAAAGCGGGCAGCGCCTATATTTTTCAACGCGTGGCAGACACATGGGAAGAAGTTAAAAAACTCCAAGCCAGCGACAATGAACCTAATGACGAATTCGGCAGCTCCGTCGCCATCAGTGGAAATACTGCAATTGTCGGCGCTAATGGGAAAGATACTGGCGGGAGCAATGCGGGCAGCGCCTATATTTTTACTTTGCAAAAAAATTCCGCAATCGAGCAGTCCTTAATCGAGCAGTCCTTAATCGAGCAGTCCTTAATCGGGCAGTCCTTTGTCGGTAAAATTGCCGATGTCCAAATCTGGAACAAAGCCCGCACGGCTCAAGAGATTACAGGACTTACGCAACTGGCACAATGCGAGCGCTATTTATAGTAGATAAGTATTAATAAGTGGAATGCACGAAGAGGCTTCTGCCGCCTCGTGCAACAGTGATTGATAGTAGTGAAGCACGGTG
>NZ_JABXYX010000111.1 GCF_017982655.1 Brasilonema sp. CT11
CATCGACCTTCTCTACCTCCACACTTGGGATAACACAACCCCCGTGGAGGAAATCCTTCGTGGCATGGACGACCTGGTTCGCGCGGGCAAAGTCCTCTATGTCGGCATTTCCGATACGACCGCCTGGCAGATTTCACGGATGCAGACGATTGCTGATTTACGGGGATGGTCACCGCTGATCGCTCTCCAAAGCGAATACAGCCTTATTGAGAGAACAACCGAACGAGAGCTAATTCCGATGGCGAAGGAAATGGGGCTTGGGCTGGTCGTCTGGTCGCCCCTCGCCAATGGTCTTTTAGCCGGAAAGTATTCCAGGGAGGAATTGAAGTCCAGCAGCGCCATTGAATCGGTGGCCGGAGGAGGAAGAAAAGCTTTGATTACCGGCTTAGGCGTGATCAATGAGCAGATTTTGAACACCGTGGACGAAGTTAAGAAGGTCGCTAGTGAAATCAACAAGCCAGCCGCAGTTGTCGCTCTTGCGTGGCTGCGATCAAAGCCAGCCGTCACATCAATTTTGCTAGGCGCAAGCAAAAGCGCGCAGCTTAAAACCAATTTGGAGGTTTTGGACACAACGCTGTCAGATGAACACCTTCAAAGGCTTGACGCCGTGAGCGCGGTCGATATGGGTTTTCCTCACAGGGTTCTTGACCATCCGGCGTCGAGAGTAGGCATTTTTGGAGGGGTATCTGTCGAACGCCGCTAGATTCGAGTCAGGCCTTTGTAAAAGATCACCAAGAGTGATCCTGACTTTTCACGGTATGTGGAAAAGGTGATTTTGAGGGTTTCCCAAGCTCTGATTTTTCCGTTAGTCACTTTAATTCACCACTATTGAGAATTAAGTTATGGAAAAAGCCACGTTGTTTGGTGGGTTGAGGATTTCCCGTGAAAAGTTAGAGAGTGATCCGGTTCAACCTGCATTTTTTTTGTTCAAAATCAATTGTTCACAAGGAACTTTAATATGCAAGCCAATCAACCATCAAGCCCAACACCCAACTCTGCTCTCTTCGATGATCCACTTCCTTGGTATGCCAAAATGCGCCGTGAAGCGCCCGTGTTCTACGATGCCGAGCAGCAAACTTGGTTTGTATTTCGCTATGAAAATGTCAAACAGGTGTTTGCGAACTGGCAGATGTTCTCGTCTAAAGTGCCGCAGCCACCAGAGCAAACTGATTTTACCCAAAGCATCAACCTTGTCGATCCACCCAAGCACCGATCGCTTCGTACTCTAGTTGCTAAAGTCTTTACAGCCCGCCGAGTTGAAGCACTGGCACCACGCATGAGTCTGATTGTCGATAAGTTGCTCGATCGCGTCCAAGATCAGGGTCATATGGACTTCGTTCGTGACTTTGCTATTCCCCTACCTGTAGTTGTGATTGCCGAGATTCTTGGTGTGCCAATCGAGCGTCACGCCGATTTCAAACACTGGTCGGATGGAGTCGTAAACAAGGATTTAACAGCATCTCGGGAACTTGGAGACTATTTCCGTGAATTGATTCAACAGCGGAGCGGCAAGCCTAGTAATGATTTAGTGAGTGATTTGATTAGGGCACACGAAGATGGTGAAACGCTCTCGGCTCAAGAGCTAGTCGATTTCTGCATTGTCTTGTTAGTGGCGGGTAACGAAACGACGACAAACATGCTGACGAATGCGATCGTTTGCCTGCACGAGTCTCCATCCGCCTACAAGCGTCTGCAAAACGAACCTGCCTTGCTGCACTCGGCGATCGAGGAAGTGCTGCGCTACCGTTCACCCGTCCAAAGCATTTTTCGTTTCACGAAAGTGGATACTCAAGTTGGCGACCAAACCATTCCAGCCGGACAACTGGTGAACCTCTGCGTTGGATCGGCAAACCGGGATGAAACCAAGTTCGAGCGGGCGGATGAGTTTGTGATTGATCGCGATCCGAATGAACACGTCGCGTTTGGCAACAGCATTCACTTTTGCTTGGGTGCGCCCTTGGCTCGACTGGAAGCCGCGATCGGACTACGTGCCGTGTTAGAGCGGTTGCCAAATTTGCGCGTTGATCCAACTGCCACGCTGGAACGAGTTTCCCCCGTTTTTGATCTGCATGGGTTCAAATCTCTACCTGTGTTGTTCTAGTCAAATGAGGACGTAAATCTCAGGATTCTCGAAACGCTATTAGGGGTACGAGAACCATTATTAACAAAATTGTCAATCAATGCATCTACAGAAAAAATAGTATTTTTGGCTTAGCTCGTTGTGTAGTCCCGAAACGTAGTTAAACGCAGCCCGACACCTGAACTAGCGGGACTTAAACATTTTTTCGGCAGAAATAAGCCCCAAACCCATGCAGGACAAGGGAAATACACCAAAGGCTTAACGATGTCAAAGTCCCTCTATATATACATTTGAGGTTATTTTCTGGCTACTTTTTGTCTAAGTCCCACTAGGGGTATAGGAGTCCCAGGTGCCTGCCTCAACAGATAAATTTCGAGATTCTGAACCCTATTGCCGTATAACACACAATAAATCATTAACCATTCCATAAGGATGCTCAATAATAGAAGTATTACAAAAAACTGCTAACGTCAGTTTGCGCCCGTGAAAATTGGGTATATGCATTGCCCACAAATTATAGCCGGGACCATCTCCACCATGACCATACTTTTCACCATACTTGGATTCTGGATCTGCCATGATTCCTAAACCATAGCAAGGTTTTTTATACCAAGGCTCGCGAGTACCAGTGGGTACAAGGGTGAGCATCTGCTCTAATTGTTTGGAATTCAATAGTTTACCTGAGAAAAGACCGTCAAAAAATTTCACAAGTTCTTCAGATGTAGAAGCAATGAGTCCTGTTGCACACCAATCTGGATGATAACGAGGAATGAGATTCTCCATGATTCGTTCTGAATTTAAGTATCGACAATAACCAGGTGTCAGAACGCCTTTTGTGTCAACATCATGAGCAACATAAGTATTTTGTAAATCCAATACTGAAAACACGTTGTCTTCTAACGCTTGGGCAAAACTCTTACTGGTAGCAGCTTCAATCACCTCATACAGCAACATATACCCTGTGTTTGAATAACTCCATCCTTCTCCCGGTTCAAAATCGAGTTTTCCTGTACAGGTTAATTCAGCAACTTTATTATGTGTCCAAGGAACGGAAGGATTCTCACAAACAGCAGGCAAATAATCTTTTAAGCTGGTATAACTTGGTACTCCACTGGTGTGATTTAACAACCGACGCAAGGTGACAGTATCATCAAATGGCATTTGGGGTAACCATTTTGTCAGTGGGTCATCTAAATTTAACAACCTATCCTGAGCTAAACGCAATAAGCAAACGGAAACAAAGGTTTTGGTAATGCTGTAAATATAAAATGAGCGATTGACATCAAGAGGTTTCTTGGCATCAAGGTCTGAGAAACCACTGCTTCCCAACCAGACTCCATGTTTCTCATCATTGATGGCGACATTCACACCCATGCAGCTTGTGAAGTGAAGGGATTGGTTGAGTTGTGCTTGTAAAGTATTTTCTAAATTGATATGCATCTGATAAAGTAGTGCTTTTTGACTTTGAGCCAAATCTCAAAACAATACAAAAGTACTATATAAGCGCACAGTAATTCAACACTCCTTGGATCATTGCAGTAGAGAAAACAGCAAGAATTTTTTGCAAATCGTGGCAAGTTAAACTCATAACGAGTATGATTAGAGAACAGAGATAAAGTAAAGAACCCCACCAAGTATGCAAAGCCTTGTTATCGGTGCAGTTGCCAGCTTAGGTGCAAGACTTGCGATAGTTCTTAGTGCCTTGGGGATTTGAGTGCCAATCAATCTGACACAACAATGCTGGAAGGCTATAAGTCAGAAACCTGACGCTATGCATATCGCAAGGAATCACGCTGGGGTTCGGCGCAAAGGAGAAAAATATGAATCTTATTCGTTTTGAACATATCAACGTTTCTTGCAAAAATATTGAAACAACCAAGAAGTTTTATCAAATCCTATTTCCTGATTGGTATGTACGCGCCGAGGGGGTGTTTGAAGGTAGAAACTGGATGCATTTTGGAGATAATCAATTTTATCTTGCTCTCAATGATCGAAATAGCCAAGAGCGTGTACATACAGCCTATGAAAACATTGGCATAAACCATACTGGTTTTGTGATTAAAAACGGCGAAGCTATGAAAAAATTGCTTGATACCGAGAACATTGAATATTACACAATGACAGCGCCTGAAACAAAGCACAGAATTTATGTTAACGATCCAGATGGAAATGAAATTGAGTTAGTTGAATATAACCCTGAGTATGAATTGAAATAGTCATTAAGTAGCCATTATGTATGGAAGTATATGATGGCTACTGAGTTAATAAAGATCAATGACGAATGATTAAGAAAAATAAGTGTAATTGCAAGATTTTCGTAACGTTATCAGCACAAATTTAATCGCCCCATTTCTACTGATTAAAAAAATCTTGGCAGCGATAGGGTAAGAGCATCTGAATTAAGGTTGACACAAGGGATAAGAAGAATATATTGTATTATTAATAAAACAACAATTAAAAACTTAAATTATATAATCATTATCTATAACAACCCGTTTACTTTTTTGTCGTTGGCGTAGCGTGCTGTAGGCAAGACTACGTTTGTAAGTTTATTCACGATTGAGAGCATTGAGAGCAATGCGTCGTAGGAAAACCACTATGTGGAAATTCCACTATGCCTGAGTTTAAACGCAGTCTGGCAGTTGTTATCGGTATCAATCACTATGTCAATGGCATCCCAGAACTGAAAACTGCTGTCAATGACGCTAACCAACTTGCCCGGATCTTGGAGGAAAAGTATCAATACCAAGTTCTACGATTGTTAGATACAGAAGCAACTAAAGACAAACTCACCAGTTTGTTTACAGCTTTTGAGGAGCAAACCCTTACTTTACCCGATGGCAGTAAAATCCACGTTGAACCTAATGATCGATTTCTGTTCTACTTTGCTGGACACGGCTTCGCCCAAGATGCACTAGACAATGCCGATGGACCAGCAGGTTTCCTCGTGCTTCAAGATGGGCAACAAGATGACAGCACTTGGCTACCCATGCAGCAACTGCACGATGCCTTAGTCAAACTGCCGTGCCGTCATATGTTGATTATCCTTGACTGCTGCTTTGCTGGTACTTTCCGGTGGGCAGGACGCAATAGACAAGTGGTGCGAGCGCACAAACTCTATCAGGAACGTTACGATCGCTTTATTGCTGGTTGCGCTCACCAGGTGATTACCTCAGCCGCCGATGACGAGAAAGCCGCAGATTACTTGTATAGTTTTGGGCAGCGGGGCGAGAATCAATGTCACTCTCCCTTTGCAGAACTTCTTTTTAAGGCATTCAGCGGAGAGGCAGATTATACCAAGGATGGTGTGATCACTGCAACTGAACTCTACGTCTATTTGCGCGACAACATTACTAGCAAACAGACTCCCGAAATCTGTGTACTTAAGAGGCATGACAAAGGGGAGTACATTTTTCCCGTTCCTGGTTTTGATCGCAATCAATTAAAACCAGCCCCAAAACTAAATGAAAAAACTAACCCATACAAGGGATTAGCATCGTTTGAAGAAGAAGACAGCGACAAGTTCTTTGGTAGAACTGCCTTGATCCAAAAGCTACAAGAATTTGTCACGACGCATTCATTAACGGTTGTGTTAGGCGCTTCCGGTGCGGGTAAGTCGAGTTTGGTCAAAGCCGGATTGATTCCTCAGTTGAAGAAAAGTCAGCAACAGTGGCGCATCCTCCCTCCCATCCGCCCCGGAGAGTTCCCCTTCAGGGCTTTGAATAAAATGCTGCTTCAAGAAAACTTGCCAGTTGTTGATAAAGAAGCGGCTATTCCCGGAGTAAAAAGCGTGCTGGCAAAATTGGCGAATTGGAGTCAGCTTAATCCCAACTCCAAGCTGCTGCTGGTCATCGACCAGTGTGAAGAATTAGTCACCCTATGCCGCAATAACACTGAGCGAGAGAAGTTTCTGAGCGGCTTGGCAGAGGCAATAGGGGCAAGTCCCGAGCAGTTACGCCTGGTGCTAACACTGCGAAATGACTTTGAACCGCAATTAAGCGATACTGCCTTAAAGCCGTATTGGACATCAGCTCGGTTTCTCGTACCGGGGATGAAGCGGCAAGAATTGCGGCAAGCAATCGTGGAACCAGCTACTGCCAGAGTGATGTTTTTTGAGCCACCTACTTTGGTAGACCAGTTAATTGATGAAGTCATGCTGATGCCGGGAACGCTGCCGTTGCTGTCGTTTACCCTAAGTGAGCTTTACCTCAAGTATATTCAAAGTGTTAGGAAGGGGACAAGGAGCGATCGCGCGATCGCTCAAGCAGATTATGAAGAACTGGGTGGCGTTACGCGCAGCCTCACCCAAAAAGCTGACTTTGAATATGAGCAGTTACAAAAGCGCGATCAAGCTTATACACTTATTATTAAGCAGGTGATGCTGCGGATGGTGGCAGTAGATGGCGGTGAGTTGGCTCGTAGAAAAGTACTCTTGTCTGAACTGGAGTATCCTTCAGGCAAAAATGAGCGCGTGCAGGAGGTGATTCGACAATTTACCGACGCACGGCTGCTAGTCAAAGGTCAAGATAGCGAGGGAAACTGCTATGTTGAGCCTGCTCATGATGCCTTAGTACGGGGATGGCAAAAGCTGTTGGTTTGGAAACAACAAGAGCCGGAAACTTTAATTCTACAACGGCGGTTGACACCTGCGGCTATGGAATGGAACAGCAAGCAACAGGCAAACTTTCTTTGGGATCGTAATCCACGTCTCGATTTCTTAAAGCAGGTACTCAATTCAACTGATAACTGGTTCAACAAAGTAGAAGCTGAGTTTGTGCAGCGCAGCCTCCAGCGCCAGCGTAATAACCGCCGCCGAACAATTGGATTGGTGACGGCAGGGTTCGCCGTCGTGCTGGGATTTGCTGGATATCAGTGGTATCAGACGCAACAAGTCCAGATTAGAACACTAATTGAATCTTCAAACGCCAGCTTTGCCTCAGACCAAAAGTTAGATGCATTGATAAAAGCTTTAAAAGCAGGGAAAAAACTGAAAAAGCCAATTGAAGGAGATAGTAATACTAGGCTTCAGCTTTTGACTGCACTACAGCAAGCAGTTTACTGGACTACAGAGCACAACCCCTTGGAAGGGCATAGAACAAATGTGGGGAGCATAGCTTGGAGTCCTAATGGTAAACTGTTAGCCGCGGGCAGTTATGATGGTACCATCAAACTTTGGAATCAAGACCGCAAGGAACTTAAGACGCTCAACCATGGCTCTGCCGTGCGTAGCGTCAGCTTCAGCCCAGACGGTAAGATGCTAGCTTCGGGGGGTAATGACGGAACCATCAAACTCTGGAACTTTGACGGCAAAGAACTCAAGACGCTCAAACATAGCTCTGCCGTTCTTAGCGTCAGCTTCAGTCCTGTTCGCGTAGCGTCCCCGCAGGGGTTTGGCAAGATGCTAGCTTCGGCGAGTGCTGACGGCACCATCAAACTTTGGAACTTTGACGGCAAGGAACTGATGACGCTCAAACATAGCCCTACCGTTCTTAGCCTCAGCTTCAGCCCAGACGGCAAGATGCTAGCTTCGGCGGGTGCTGACGGCACCATCAAACTCTGGAACTTTGACGGCAAGGAACTGATGAGGCTCACTGGGCATACCAATGAAGTCGAGAGCGTCAGCTTCAGCCCCGACGGCAAGATGCTAGCTTCGGGAAGTGCTGATAAAACCGTCAAACTCTGGAATCCGGTGGATGGTAAGGAACTCAAAACGCTCACGCAGCATAGCGATTCTGTCAGAAGCGTAGTTTGGAGTCCCGACGGCAAGATGCTGACTTCAACGAGTATTGACAAAACCATCATATTTTGGAGTCTTAAGGGCAAGACCCTCAGGACGATTAAAAATAGTAGCTGGGTCGAAAGCGCAGCTTGGAGTCCCGACGGCAAGATGCTGGCTTGGGGAAGTTTTGATGGTACCATAACACTTTGGATGCTTGACGGCAAGGAACTCAAGACGCTCATAGGGCATGACGATGTGGTCAGGAGCGTCAACTTCAGCCCTAATGGCAAGATGCTGGCTTCGGGAAGTGATGACACGAGTGTCAAACTCTGGAATCTTGAGAGCAAGAAACCGAGGACGATTCAAGTGGATAGCGGTAAGGTCTATAGCGTCGCTTGGAGTCCCGACGGCAAGATGCTGGCTTCGGCAAGTGATAACGGCACCATCAAACTCTCGAATCCAGTGGATGGCAAGGGACTCTGGAAGCACAAAGAGAATAATAATTCGGTCAGAAGTGTCAGCTTTAGCCCAGATGGCAAGCTGCTAGCTTGGACGAGTGGCAACACCATCAAACTTTGGAGCAAAAACGGTAAGGAAATCAGGAGATTCAAAGGGCATAAAGATGAAATTTGGAGCATTGGCTTCAGTCCTGACAGCAAGATGTTGGCTTCGGGAAGTAGGGACGGCACCATCAAACTCTGGAACCTTGAGAGTAAGGAACTGATGAAACTTACAGGGCATACCGGTGAGGTCAGGAGTGTCGCTTGGAGTCCGGATGGCAAGCTCTTGGTTTCGGGGAGTACTGATGGCACCATCAAACTCTGGAGTCTGGAAAATCCCAAGGAAAGCTGGACTCATGATGTAGAAGGTGGCTGGGTCTACAGCGTCAGTTTTAGCCCCGACGGCAAGCTGCTGGCTTCGGCAAGTGATAACGGCATCAAACTCTGGAACCTTGAAGGTGAGGAAGTGATGAGACTTACAGGGCATAGCAGTGCGGTTAGGAGTATAGCTTGGAGTCCTGACGGTAAGTGGCTGGCTTCAGCTAGTAATGACACAACCGTGCTGGTGTGGAACTTGGAGCTATTGGATCTAGATATGGTATTGAAGCGCGGGTGTGAATGGGTACATAATTATCTCAAGACCAACCCTAATGTCACAGAGGAAGATCGTCATCTGTGCGATGACATCAAAACTTCCGGTTCACATAATTGACAAAAATACAAAAAAATGCATATTACCAAAAAAATAGTATTTTTGGCTTAGTACAGCGTTATCCTAGGAATATAGCTCGATAGTTACGCACGGTCAAAGTCATGAAAGTATTAGGGCTAGTCTTATCTACCCTGTTTTTGCTGACGCCACCTGTTATGGCAGTTGAGTATCAGGGGAAAAATATTGATGGCACAAAGCTAGCAGCCAAAGCTTACTATCGTGCAACTGGTGGAGTTTACGACGTTCAGGTACGCTTTAAACAGAATCGAGCGACAATCTACTTTGATGGTGGATACGAAACTACTATACAGTTGTCGCAGAAGGTTATAACTGATCCGAGCAATATTTCTGGTTTTGGAAAACTCGGACACATTTTTCTGAATAGGGCATTCAGTATTGGCTTGATTCCTGACAATAATTTTGTAGGCGACACTCAACCATCTTCGTCACCTCCTCTTGAAGGCTTTTGGAAAATTAGCTTAGATTCAAAGGATTTAAACAAGTTCATTCATTCAGTGCAGAGTGACAAGCGTTCTATCTAATGGTACGATTCATTTACGGACTTCCAAAGAATAAAATCACCAATAAATAGTAATAATAATCATTGCCAGCAAAAAGTTCCGTCACAATTAAATGAGCGCGGCTCACTACCAACAGCCAAAAGTGCAGCGAACAAAGGGGCATCTCTTCAGCAAGTGGATATTGAAGCACCATGAGTTCTCGAAACGTCGATTTTCGCATGAAAATCGCATCAACGAATCTGGAAACAATACGTTAGTATCTGGATAATCTGAAGTTTTTGTTAGACAAAGGCGGATTTATGTTCCAAAAGATTGCTGCTCAGATTGCTTTTTCTGACTCATTTCCATATTTAGTTACAGTCTTAGGCGTTACTAGCATAGCGGTCATATTTGGCTGGCGCTGGTGGAAACAAAAGAATACTTACAAATCTCTAGACTCGCTTCCCTCTCCTCCCAGACACTGGCTGTTAGGAAATGTCCCTCAAGTATTAGCAGCAGTAAAACAGAAGAAATACTTCCAATTATTGTTTGATTGGAGCCAGCAGCTAGGACCAATGTATGTTTTATGGACTGGCAATCCAGTTCTCGTTTTGAGTAAGCCAAAAGTTATTGAAGACACTATTGTAAATGGGATGAGAGACGGTAGCCTAGTTAGGTCTCAGAGAGCGAGCAAAGCTTGGAACGATATCAGTGGGCCGATTCTTCTCGGTCAAAACGGGACTGAGTGGCAGTGGCGACGCAAGGCTTGGAACCCCGAATTTAGTTCTAGCAGTCTGTTCAAATATGTTGAGATTATTAGCCAAGCTTGCGAACAAGTAATTGACACACTTAAAGAAACCGCTCCACCAAAGGAAGTTCAGGTAGATCCTCTGTTTGTAGAACTGACGATGAGGGTGATTTGCTGTCTAGTACTGGGGATTCCTGTAGATAAAAAAAGCGCTAGTCATGAAGGACTACCCCTCGAAGTTCTCAAGGTATACGAGGCAATATCTGTTGTAAGCTATCGCTTCTTACGGGTAGCTACTGGCGAGAAGAGATGGATGAAATATTTGCCAACTAACAATTCACGAGATTATTGGGCTGCAAGGCGATATTTAGAGGAGTTTATTACTCCCAGAGTAGACTTAGCTTTACAGATGAGAGAACAAAACAAAACCGAGCTACCACAGGTAAGTCCTTTGTTCCAAGAATCAATGTTAGTGAAAATAGCCGCCAAAGAACCGAAGTACAATCGGGAAACACTCATAGCAGAAACTATAGAATTGTTACTAGCTGGTACTGACACTACAGCTCATACTTTATCCTTTGCAGTAGCAGAGTTGACCTTAAATCAAAGGGTTTTTCAGCATGCACAGGCTGTAGTTGACCAAGCTTGCCAAAGTCGAGGTGGCATTAATACAGAAACCCTAAAAGAACTGGCTTACGTTCGCGCTATTATCAAGGAGACTTTGCGCCTTTATTCAGTTGCCTCCGGCTCGACTCCATTGGAAGCTCAACGTGACATTGTTATTGAAGGTAAGCTTATTCCTCGTGGTACGAAAGTATTCTGGTCAATGCTTGCTGCTGGACGAGATCCAGAAGTCTATTCTCAGAGCGAAGAATTTTTGCCGGAGCGTTGGTTAGACAAGAGTAAGGAAAGTAGTTTACTTCCAATGATAGACTTTGGCTCAGGTTATCATCGTTGCTTGGGAGAGCATCTGTCAATGCTAGAAGCAACGGTGATGCTAGCATTATTGTTGCGCTACTTCGACTGGGAGTTAGTTAACGGTCGTTCATCTGTGGAACAGTTACAGCAGAACCTTTTGATTTATCCATCCGACAGAATGCCGGTGCGTTTTCGGTTGAGAAAGTAGGGGTCAAGCTTTCTATAAAGAAATACGGGAACCCCATCAATAGATTGAGATGCCACTGCCGTGCATGGTCTCCCAACAGCCTAGGACTTGCTGTTAACTTGACGCTGTCTCTGAACAAAATCAACTGCACCGCTGCGTAATTCATCGAGTGTTGGCATTTGGTTGGAGCGCATCAGTTCAAAAATAGCCGCTGTTTCGGTATCCTTATGGCTGGTTGCAACTGCCAATACTTGATTATTTTTCACATAGCAAGCAATAAATTCCTGTTTTTGCAGATCGCCATCCACAATCATCTCATCCCAACTTTCAGCATGTCCAACGTAGCGCAAGGGAAATTTGAATTGCATCGTCCAGAAAATAGGAAGTCCTTTAAATTTGACTGGTTTTCCTGCCATGTTATGAGCCGCAATCCGCCCTTGCTCTGCCGCAACTCGCCAATGTTCAACGCGAATTGGTTCTCCTGTACGCCAGTCGGGATAACGAGCAATATCGCCTGCGGCGTAAATGCCCTCAGCCGCACGCAAGTATTCATCAACAACAACGCTCTTATCTTTGGAATGCAAATTAACACCCTCAAGAAACTGTGTTGCTGGCTGTACGCCAATTCCCACAATGACTATATCGGCTGTTAAGCGATCGCCATTATCTAATATTACGGCTTCTACTTTGCTACTACCTTCAAATTGAACCGCTTTCCTGCCCAACTTAAAGGAAACGCCATTCTCCTGGTGAACCTGCTGAAATTGCTTGCCAATTTGCTCACCCAAGATTTTCTCAAAAGGTACAGAATCGGGAGAAACAACGGTTACTTGTGAACCTCGCTGACTCAGTCCAGCTGCCATTTCCATACCGATAAAACTCGAACCAATCACCACCACCTGTTTTTTTTGCTCGGTGAGTGCCAAAGCGCGATTGGTATCATCAAAACTACGTAAGGTGAAAATGTTCTGCAAGTCTGCACCTGGAATATCGAGGCTTACTGGCTTTCCTCCTGTTGCTACCAGCAAAGCATCATAAGTCAACGAATCACCATCACTCAAAGCGATTGCACCTGTTGTCACCTGCTCAACTCGCTTATTAAACAGCACTTCAATATTGTGTTCTTTGTAGAAATCTGGCGATCGCAACGGCATTTCCTCTGAAGATGTCTCACCGATTAAGTAGTCTTTACTAAGCTTGGTGCGATCATAGGGCAGCTTGTCTTCCTGAGTAATCATGACGATTCGCCCCTGATATCCAGCTACTCGCAAAGCTTCTGCAGCATGAGAACCAGCCGCCCCCGCTCCTAAAATAACAAATGTGCGTTTATCAGCGTTGGGGTCGAATTGCGCCATTGAGGGCGATCGCAACCCTGTTGTTTTCTCTGGTACGCTGACAATAACCTTTTCACCTTCAATGCGTACCGTATAGCACGCTAAAGAATCCAAGCCAGGAGGTTCTGTTTGGTCGCCACTCGTCACATCAAAACAGGCATTGTGCCAAGGGCAAACAACATAATGCCCACTCAACACCCCCTCTGCCAGTGGTGCTTTATAATGACTGCAGTGTGCGCCGACGGCATAAAACTTTCCATCCAATCGGCTCAGCAAAACTTCTGTCTCGCCGACACACACCTGTTGCATTTCACCATCTTTTAAGTCGTTAATATTCGCGACGACTGCTTCTACTTGTTTCATACCAAATTCTCAAATAACACTTAAGTAGCCATCATGAACTGCGTACACCCGGATACATGAAAACACTTCTTAACCTGTTCCCTGTTCCCGTTTGGCTGACGCTCACGGCGAAGCCTGTTCCCTGTTCCCTATCCCTGTGAATTAATTAAACAAATCCACGATAGGAAAATACTTAGGTAGTTCTTGCTTGGACACTTAACTGTATTCCAAAATTTATGAATTTTTCAACGAATCAAGGGTACATTACTTGAAGTGAGGAATTCAGCCTTTGGGCATAGGCAAATTTTCCAAGCGAGTCTCAATTACTGGATTTTAGACTAGGACAGCAAAAATGCTGAGAGCGATTAAATCCTGATCATATCCAAGTCAGAAATTTTTTTCACCCCTTTTCACCCCTAAGTATGTTGATTATCCATACTTTTTCGTTTTTAAGAGAGATTGATACGAGCGTGAAATCATTTATGCGTATTCATCATCTTAATTGCGGTTGCATGTGTCCGATTGGCGGGGCACTTTTCGACGGTTTTAGTCGCGGGCTAACAGCCTGCCTCGTCTGCCACTGCTTGCTCGTCGAGACAAATCAGGGACTCGTTCTCATCGATACGGGCTTCGGTCAGCGCGATATCAAAGCGCCATTATCAAGACTCAGCCCGTTCTTCATGAATTTGAATCGCATCAAGTTTGAACAAAAATACACGGCGATTGCAGCTATTGAACAGCTTGGCTTTCGCGCGCACGATGTGCGCCACATAGTGCTTACCCACCTCGATTTCGACCATGCAGGCGGGTTGGAAGATTTTCCAGAAGCGATCGTGCATGTAATGCTGCCTGAGATTGAGGCAGCGCAGGAACGCCGCGGCTTTATCTCATCGCAACGCTATCGTCCTGGCCAGTGGGACGAAGTAAAACAGTGGAAGTATTATTCAGCAAAGGGCGAACCTTGGTTTGGTTTCGAGGCAGTGCGCGACCTCGATGGACTACCACCAGAGATTCTCCTTATCCCGCTCGCTGGTCACACGCGCGGTCATGCTGGCATTGCCATCGAGACACCAGAAGGTTGGCTTTTACATGCAGGCGATGCCTACTTTTATCGGCACGAAATCGGAACCTCTAAACCAGACTGCACGCCTGGTCTGCGTGCTTACCAGTGGATGATGGAGGTAGACCGCAAGGCTCGACTTTATAATCAACAACGGTTGCGTGAGTTATCGCTCAATCACAGTAGTGACGTGCGCCTCTTTTGCAGCCATGATGCCATTGAGTTCAAAGCGTTCGCCGACCAAAATAATTCCCAGGTGTAATAAATAATCTACACCTGTTGAAATAGTTGACACTCCCACTGCTTTTGAAGATAAGCATTGCGAAATATTCAAAAGCAGTGGGATTCTTGGTATGCCCTCCCTTGCCCGCTGCTTTGAACAACGGGAGACTCAAAACGCTTTAAAGATTTCTCGCTTGCAGCAACACTTCAGATATTTTTGGCAAGGGTATTGTTATAATCAAAACATGTTGAACAACCGTAACAACTCCCAAGCTAACCAACCTGGTGTTCTCTACAGACAGGGCGACGTTCTGATCGGACGAATTGCTAGTTTACCAGTTGGCGCTCAGAGGCGTATAGGTGCTACTCTGGCTCATGGTGAAGTCACAGGACACAGCCATCGCATTCAGCAATCTAATGCTGTTCAGTTGTGGGTGCATGGTAGTAACCTTTTTCTAGAGGTTAAAGAACCAAGTGCCACATTGATTCATGAAGAACATCGGGCGATTGAATTACCCCAAGGGCTTTACCGCGTTTGGAGACAACGTGAATACCGCCCTGATGCTTACGTGGAGGTAACGGACTAATGCTCAAGATGATGTCGAATGGACGCGTGCCTAATAAACCAGTTAAGCAGCGCCCAAACGAAAGCAACGAGCCTGTATCGGCGGAACGTGCTCGAAAACTCATCCTTGAGCATCGTGCATGGGATGGTATGCGCGTTTTGGGTCATCTGAATTTAAGTGGGGCGTCGGCTGTTTACAATCTACCTGAAAATCTCACCTGTGAAAGTTTAGATATCAGCGACTGTGTGAACCTGACTACCCTTCCCAAAGGTCTCCACGTCACTTATTGGATTGAGTTGGCTGGAAGTGGGATTACCAGTTTGCCTGTGGGGCATGGTTTTGTCTTGCGCTGGCGAGGCGTGCAGGTGAGCGATCGCATTGCCTTTGAATCCCAGTCCATAACGGGGCAGGATATCCTGAATGTAGAGAATGTTGAGTTGCGCCGTGTACTAATTGAGCGTCTGGGATACGAGACATTTTTGCAGCAAGTGGGAGGATTAATTCGCGATCGCGATACAGACGCTGGTGGAGAACGTCAACTTGTCTACATTCCTTTTGAGGATGACGAACCACTTATGGTGTTGAAAGTCACTTGTCCTTCCACAGGACACACTCATATTTTACGCGTTCCCCCTTACATGCGGAGTTGTCATCAAGCAGCTGCCTGGATTGCAGGCTTTACAAACCCAGATGACTATCATCCTCTGATTGAGGCGTGAATCATATATTCCCACTTACACCCTTACAACGCCAGGTGCTTCAAGTCGGGAAACCCGAACGCCCTTCGGGTTCGCCAGTCGCCTACGGAGGGAGACCCTCCTACAGCGCTGGTCTCACCAGATACCTACGGAGGGAAACCCTCCTGCAGTACTGGCTCCCCAACGCACTGGCTCCCGTTACACCCTTACACCCTTACACCCCTAATTGCTAAATGGTAGGTTGCATAAATCGCTTAATTTCACCACACGCAATATAAGACTTGCCATCAGGTGCTGTTTTGATTTCATCAACAACGTAAAGCATTCCTTCCTCGCGAACGGAGCGGGGAAAACGCATGTTCCAATCCGGTTCATATCCATCAGAAACCACCCTAGCACGTAGCTTGCTGCCATCTTTGACACACTGAACTAGAATGCCATCCTTCGTAGTGTCAGTTGTGGGGAGGTCGGCTGCACTGGCAAGACCTTTGGAAGCTTTGCCTGTGCTAGCTGACCTCGATTGCCTAGAGGCAACGAAGATATCTGCTTCACCAGGTTGAGCAAAACGGGTGATGTTGCCGTTTACACGGTAGAAAGTGCGATCGCTTGAGAGTTCGAGTCCTTCAACGACATAGCGTGCTCCTTCGGCACGAATGGCTCGGGGAAACTGGACGTTCTTGCTTGAATCATAACCCTCGCACATCACTTTTACTCGCAGCTTACCTCCTTCACGAACGCAGTACAGTTCCACACCAG
Source organism: Brasilonema sp. CT11 (assembly GCF_017982655.1). Classification (GTDB taxonomy): domain Bacteria; phylum Cyanobacteriota; class Cyanobacteriia; order Cyanobacteriales; family Nostocaceae; genus Brasilonema. The sequence goes on from NZ_JABXYX010000111.1 coordinate 16,343, forward strand.
AACCGACTTCATTCACAACTGGCATCGCGTACACTTCATCGCCAGCAGTGACACCGCGACCGACCAAATCGCTGCGATTGCGCGTCATTGTCTGGTAAGTCTGATCCCGCAGTTCTTTACGTCCGGCATTGCCCAGAGCTTTTTGGGCGATCCGACCCGCGAAATACTCCAGCTGATCTATCTCTTCAGCAATTTCAAAATTCTCATTCAACCCTTTATCCCGCAAATCTTGCACAACCGCACGCAGGATTTGCTCAGCTTCCTGATGTCTGCCATGTTCAGCTAGATCGAGGGCAGTTTCTTTGGCTTTTGCAATGGTGAGGCGGCTCAGTTCAAGGATGATACGGCTCGTAGAGGCAAGAGCTGCTTCCTCAACGGTGCCAACTTTGGCAATGATATCTGCCGTGCCTGACACGCTTTGAATCAAGTCGTCTTGAACAACATCAGCGCTGTAATGCAGCTTCATCACAGGTAACTCGCCAATTTGAGCAGAGGAGATTACCAGACTCAACCCCAGAAGTTTGTCTTCACCTTCATAAAGTTCCCCCAGCGTAATGACAGCTTGACCAGTTTCGTTCTGGCTGACTTTCGCAAGACTTAAAGTATCAACGAGGCTGACACCATCAGCCAACTCAAGCGTCACCTTGAGGTTCTGACCTACCACTGCTCTAAGACTGTCTAACTCAATGCTAAACACTTCTGTTGCTTCGTCAATACTCTGAATGAAGTAGAAGTTGCCGTTGGCAGCCCTTGCCATACCGATCAGGAGATCTTCATTGAAAGCCTGATCAAAACCTAAGGTAGTTGTAGTGATGCCTTCCTCAGCTTTTTGCCCTGATGTGGCTGTGAGTACCTTGGGGTCTTGAATGCCCATATTAGCATGACCATCGGTTAGCAGCAGAACACGGTTTATTTTTTGCGGATCAAGTTGCTTCTTCACATGTTCGCAGCCTTTGAGCCATCCGCCGGATAAGTTGGTAATACCACCGGCTCTCACCTTGCGTATGGAATTTTTCAGCGCGGCTTTGTCAGTCACAGGTTGGGGTGGCACAACACTATCCACTTCATCGTCGTAAACAACCACTGAGAGAATGTCGTCTGGCTCAAGTTGATCCACCACAGATTCAGCAGCTTTGAGTGCATGATGCAAGGGACTACCTGCCATAGAACCTGAGCGATCAATGACAAGAGAAAGGTTAAGGTTACGTCGGGGAGATTCAGCTATGTCAGCACGAATACGCAGCAGAATATTAGTCTTTAATGAAGATCCTGCAGGTAGAATAGCTTGGTCAAAGTCGTAACTTGTCTTGATCATTTTGTATATCCCTCCAAGTTATCTGTGATAAGCCGCAAGCTTTATAATGCCGGGACAACCAGTGCTCTCTTTATTTTACTCCCAAATCAGTGTGTCCAGTGTGAGGAGGGGCAGTTCAAGTAAACTTTTATAGGATCGTGTTCAGGAATTGATTCAAAATGCAGGTTGTCAGCTATTGTACTTACCCCCTTATTCTCCAGAGCTAAACTTAATTGAAAAATGTTGGTCGTGGGTTAAAGAGTCGAATCCGTAAAAAACTGGGGCAGTTTGATTGTTTACGAGATGCCATTGAGGACGTCTTGCGTTTTGTGTCCTAACCGCCAAGGCGGTTGCTATAAGTGGGATATTGACGGCAATCAGGCTTTGCATCAAGCAGAGTGTAGCGCCTCATCGCTATGTCCCGGTGTTTGTAAGCTTTTGGGACGCTCGTCAGGCAGTTATCAATGGCTTGTTGCTGGTTGATTGCTTATGATGCTATTTTAGAACCTCTTTGGTTCACCTGTTAACTTTGTGAACCTATTAATTTCCAAAAGGTTCTACGTGGTGGATAATGAATACAACAGACACACTTATGAAGAAATGCCGTCAGACAAACCTAAAGTACAAATACGCTTTGACGAGGAAGATTACAGGTATTTAGAAAGTTGGGCTAAGGAGGAATTTTCTACGCTCACTCAGTTATGCAGAGCAATTATTCTTAAAGCTGTCTCTAATCGTAAACAAGAAGATAAGGAGAGATGACGCAAGACCAGCCCAACAGGTCAGGTATAGAAGGAGGAAACAACAATGGTCAGTAGTCTTAAAGAACTGATTTCAGAACCAGGGCTAGGAAGTGCAGACGATCCAGAAGAGAGGTTCATTACCAGTGGCATAAGCTGGCAAGACTACGAAGCGCTACTAGTCAAACTAGAGGACAGTTCTCATTACCGTGTCACCTACTTAGATGGAATATTAGAAATCGTGTCGCCCTCAATCAGACATGAAAATATTAAAACGAACTTGGGTATGCTGCTAGAGCGCTTTTTCTACAGCAAACGCATCCGTTTTGTCCCTATGGGAAGTTCCACTTTTAAAAACAAAGCAAGAAAAGCTGGGGCGGAACCAGATGAATGTTACTGCATAGTCCAAGCTAAAAGTGTACCAGACTTAGCCATAGAAGTAACTGTTACGAGCGGCAACATAAGCAAACTGGAAGTTTATCGGCGCTTAGGAGTTCCTGAGGTTTGGTTTTGGGAAAGATACCAATTTAAGCTGTACCACTTACGAGACAATTCCCAAGCTGAACAAACCACTGTTTACCCTGACACCTATGGGTACGAACAAATTACAGCAAGCGAGTTGTTACCACAGTTGGACATATCCCTGCTAGAACAATGTCTCTCAATTTCCGATTCGATTCAAGCAGTTGATGAATTTGAGCAAGGCATCAATAAGGATTGAGTAGTGAAAATTGACCGACACGGCAAAGCGAAGGTATCGAATGGTACATTACTTAGTTGGCTACAAACTCCAAGCTAAACTAAAAATGCCAAGACCATGCAGTACAATCAAGATCCAAAAGCGATCGCTTAACAAGCGTGCTATTCGATTAATGACCCATAGGAGCCTTCGCACCTGCACCCCCTTTACCCAAGAACATCAGCAATACTAAGGAACAGAGGAACACAATGCCGACAAAATGAAAAATATCTGCATAGGATAAAATTGCTGCTTGCGTGCTGACCAATTGTTTCAGGCTTGCAAACGCCTGTTGTTGAGCCGTTGTCGCATCTGAGCCTCGGCTCTGAAAAACGCCAGCCAACGCATCAAGGCGTTGCTGAGTTTCTAAATCGTAAGGAGTTAGCTTTGCCAGCAGTACTGCTGAGTGGAAAGCTTCCCGTTGCTCCAACATGGTTGTCAAGATTGCAATCCCAATACTGCCACCTAACTGACGAGTGAGATTATAAAAGCCGGAACCAGCAGAGACATCCTTCTTGGGCAATGGGCCTAAAGTTGCCAAGCTTAATGGCAAAAACATGAGAACTGTCACAGCCCCCCGCCAAATCAGAGGCCAGAATAAATCATCGGTACCCGTTTGAGGCGTAATTTTGCCAAGGTTAAACATAACCAGCGCCGAACCAACTGCCCCCATAGCAATGAGCAGGCGGGCATCCACTTTGCCGGAAATCTTACCCAGCAAAACCATGACAATCGCTGATGCTAACGCACCAGGAGCCAGTAACCATCCGGTTTGTGTTGCGGAAAATCCCAATACGCTTTGAGTAAATAACGGCACTGCAAACAGCGCACCATAAAGCCCCAAGCCCAAAATGCCAGAGTAGACGCTACCCGCTGCTAATGAACGGTGACGCAATACCCGCAACTCCACCGCAGGAGCTTTTGTAGTTAATTCTCGCCAAATAAATAACGCCAGCCCAACGACAGCAGTAATAGCCAGAGTAGTGATAAAACTCGATTCAAACCAATCGTCTCGTTCGCCTTCTTCTAAAACAGTTTGCAAGCTACCGACTGCGATCGCTAATAGCCCAATTCCCCACCAATCAACGGGTTGTTGAGTTTGCTGACTTTTTGGAGGATCGGGGCGCAAAAAGAATATCGACATTGCCACTGCCACAATACCAACCGGCAGGTTAATGAAGAAAATCCACTCCCAGCCCAAATTATCAGTAAGAAAGCCTCCTAAGGTCGGACCAATCGCCGGTCCAGATATCACCCCAACTCCAAACACCGATTGGGCAACACCTTGCTCTGCAGGTGGAAACGTTTCAAATAAGATCGCTTGCGCTTTGGCAAGTAGTCCACCGCCAAATAATCCCTGAACAATGCGAGCAATTATTAAAATGGGCAGATTGGGAGAAAGGCCACACACCACTGAGGCGAATGTGAATCCTACCATTGAAAAGACAAAGTAATTTTTTTTACCAAAGACATCTCCTAACCAGGCAGAGAGTGGAATCAGAATAACGTTGGCGATCGCATAGCCACTGACCACCCAACCGACTTCACTCACGGTTGCCCCCAATGTGGCTTGAATATCAGTCAGGGCAACGTTGACAATACTGGTATCAATTACTTCCATGATTGCGCCTAACGATGCCGTTAGTGCGATCGCCCACTTCATTGGTCCTTGCACATAACCTGCGGAATTATAAGCAGAACCTTTCGAGTTTTTTGAACGAGTCGCTCGCTTTGAACGAGACGAAGAATCATCGGTTATAGCCATTGTTGATAGAAAGTTAATATAAACTGAAAGCTAAGTGATTAATATCTAGCGTTTGTGGATCTGTTTTTTGCAACAGAGGTCGTATCCACTATGACTGTGACGTTCAATCCAGGTCTGAGTTTGTGTTCTGGATCAGTATTGGAGTCAAACACTAAACGTATCGGAACCCACTGCACAACTTTATTGAAGTTCCCTGTCGCATTGTCGGGTGGGATGAGGGCAAAGCTAGATCCAGTGGCAGGGCTGATACCTGCGACATGAGCGTGAAACGTTTCTCCAGGATAGGCATCCACTTCAACGTCTGCCTTTTGCCCAATGTGTACCCGTCCCAGTGCCGTTTCCTTCAAATTCGCCTCCACATAAACCTCATCCGTCTGGAGCGGTACCACCGATAGTAGGGGTTGTGCAATCTGGACTTTTTGCCCCACCTGAGCCGTCAAACGACCGATAAACCCGGTCACTGGAGCGTAAATCCTGGTGTATTCCAGTTGCTGACGTGCCAACGCTAGGGCGGCATCAGCCTGTCTCATTTGCGCTTGCGCCGCTTGCAGCTCGTCTTTTTGCACAGTTAGATTTTGCCCAGAGATTTGCGTTTCTTGCACCTGCCCCTTGGCTTGTTCTACCTGAGCTTGAGCTGTTTGAAGTTGGGCTTGAGCATTTATCAACTCTGCCTGGGTTTGAGCAACACTTTTTTGTGCAGCTACTAGCCCTGCTTCAGCATTTTTGTATCCAGCTTGTGCGGTATCAAACTGTTGAGCTGAGATTGCCCCTTCCCGGTAAAGGGCTTGGTAGCGACGAAAATCCGCCTGGGTTTTGTTAACCTCAGTTTGTGCCTGAGCTACATTCGCCTGATTTGTCTCAATCTTTGCCTGAGCTTGATTAACATTGGCTTGTGCTGCTTTGACAGCAGATACACTTGCTGCCAGCTTTGCCTGAGCTTGTTGTACCTGCGTGGGATTTGTTTGGCGAGTCACGCTCACAGTATCAGCCGCCTTTTGCAGTTGAGCTTTGGCGTTCGCCAAATTCGCTTCTGCTTGATGTGCTTGCAGGTTTAAATCCTGATTTTCCAGAACGACTAAGGGCTGTCCTAGTTTCACACGTTCGCCCTCCTTGACTAAGACTTGCTGAACCGTTGCAGAAATTCTGGCAGAAACCGGCGACAGGTGTCCATCGATTTGGGCGTTATCGGTGCTGACATGGGTACTTTCAAACTGCCACCATCGCAATCCGAAGACTCCTGCAACGGCGAAGGTGATCGCACCACCCAGCAGCAGTATCCATTTTCGATGCTTACGAGATTTGTGCTGCTTATTTTCATCAACAGCTTCATCCTCATCAATGTTTTCCTGTTGCTCGACGACAGTGTTATTAGAAGTAGCCGTATCTTCCTCTATGACTGGCTCTGTTTCCTGCTCGTTTGGTTTTAATGTTGGTTTTAATGTCGCACCATTGCCATTGTAAGTAACAGGTGGCTCTGGAGTTGAGAGATTAGTTGATTCCCCTTGCTTCATGTTGTTCTCAAGCGATCCGACTACAAAATGACAATTTGATTAAATGTGAAATTTAAGAAGATAACCACCCACGCGCACCTTGGGGTGTCACACTACAGATTTTTAGGGAGCGCTTAGCAGGGAACAGGCAACACTTCGACCCTAGCCCCGGAGGGGGCGCTACGCAAACGACAAAGCTCAGGGCAACGCAAGCTCAGTGCATCGCAGGCAACAGGCAACAGAACGACCAATCTACTTGTATTTAGTTTTAAGAATGACATATAAAGAACAGAAAACAGAATGACGAATCTATCTATATTTAGTATTAGGAATGACATATAGTTTTATAATTCAGAAAAAACGATTGGTGATAGTTGAGGGTACGCGTGGGTCGATATAAGATTTAAGAACGCACGGCAGGTGCTACCTGTTTCCATGTAGTGCAGCACAAACAACGCTCAAATCACGATCAAGTCGAGTGATAGCTTGGATTTGAAACCGATGTGCCAATGCTGCGTACAAATAGATCGACACACTCTTCGATGTAGCGATCGCGGCTATAATCCCGCGAAATCGACCAGGCATGACGGCGTAACATTCCAGCCAATAGCATTCCAGTGAATACATCCACTGCAAGGGACAACTCTACATCGGAACGGACAGTTCCACGCTCAATTCCATTGCATAGATACGCAACAAGCTTTTCACGCAAAGGTAGACTAGATTGTTGAAGGACTTGCAGTGCCTCATTAGGATATCGCTGGGCTTCACCAATGAACATCCGAACCAGCGCTTCATGCTCTCCAAGCATCTGATCATAAAGCTGCCCATAGTGCAGTAAATCGCGCCGCAAATCTTGCGTCCATTCATCTTGGTGGGCAAGAGCCTCTGCTGTTAATCCGGTGATGTGTTCAGCAACCGCGCCCAGAAGTTGCTCTTTGCTCTGGAAGTGACGAAATAAGGTCACTTCGTTAACTCCTGCAACTCGTGCAATTTCACGAGTTGTGGCTCCAAGAACTCCTGCAGCAGAAAAAACTTCAATAGCTGCTTTGAGTAAGCGTTTACGCGTTTTTGCTGCTCCTGGTTTTAAATTAGTCATCATCTAATGACATGCAAGTGCTTACTTACATATAGTAACGCAAATCAAACAAAAAAAAGTCCGGGCACTCTTGTATTTGCCTTCCTATACTCCTTTTTTTTAATTTTGAATTTGAGCTAAGCGAGTGACGTGTCCTTAGTTCCCTAATTCTTCCTCAACTAAAGTTGCTAGCTTTTGTGCTGCACCCGGTTCACCTCGGATACTCTGCAGCTTTGATCGAATTTCTGCTAACTTTTCTGGATGAGCAAGAAAATCTAAAACCATTTCTCCTACTTCTTGGGACTGAAGTTTACCAACTAATTCTGGTACGACCATTTCTTGCGCCCAAATATTGGGCCATGCTAGCAAACCCAATCTTCTCAGTACCAGCCAGTTAATCATCTTCGCAAAACCAGAACCAACCAAAGGCAAATTTGCTAGCAGTCCGGGCAAACCATCCCAAGATCTCATTGCATCTAGCTGTTGTGTTGGTAGCAAAACAATCATTGGTATAGCTAAAGCACCCAGTTCAGCAGTGTTTGCCCCAACTGTCGTTAGGCACAGACAGCACTGGGATAATAAATCGTATGCAGGCGTCTGAGTCCACAGTTCCACGCATAAACCTGTTCCTGTCTTCAAGAAGGGACGCTCTGAATGAGTGCCGATTTCTGGGACAAGTTCTGGGACAATTAAAGAAGCACCACTAAAACCAAAGGTTTGAACAAAAGAGTTTTTCTTTGGATCGGCAAACTTAGCTAAAGTTTGTAAGTCTAAAGTCGGGGCAACAGGTATGACAAACTGGGTTTGTGGTCTCTTGCTATGGACGTATTCCGCAATTGCCAACGTTAAAGGAACCCCTTGCATCAATTTTGACGGCTTTGAACCAGGAAGTACACCAATTAGTTCGGTGCTGGGTTGTGAGTGCTGAGTGGGCGGATTAGAGGAATTTTCTCCCCTGCTCACGCCAGGTGCTACAACGGGGGGAACCCCCGCAACGCACTGGCTCCTCTGCTCCCCAGCTCCCCCAGCTCCCCCAGCTTCCCCTGCTCCCCCTGCTTCCAAACCCTGGGCTTCTTGCATCAAATCTCCCACAACGCTAAACTTGTGGGCAAATTTTTTCGGAACACGCTCAGCAACTGTAGGTTTCATGACTCCAAAACGGTCAATCATGCTGTACCAACGTGCATCCCATTCAGCGTAAACAACGGTGCGATACTCTAGTCTTTTGCCGATGACAACGGGGAAAAACTGATCCCCACCCAGAAAAACAACAACACCGCGCTTGTACCAGTCCCAATTTTCAAATGTCTTTCCCCAAAGCAAGAACTGCCAAAAATGTTCTGCTGACTGCACTCGGTCAACTTCAGGATAAGATTTTGCAATATCTGCTTCTTTACCACTGGAGTTTGGGCAAGGTGACAAAACCACAGAAATTCTTATTTTATTTCGGTCATCTCCCAGTTGTTGGCGTAATTGCCTAACGACTGGACGTACCCAAGTTGTTACTTCCCCAGGACCATTTGAGAGAATCAGAATATCAGCAGTCATGAGTCATGAGTCATTGGTGAGTCCAGTCCTGCTAGCGGGTTTCCCGCCGTAGGGAACTGGTGAGTCCAGCGCTGCGGGAGGGTTTCCCTCCGCAGGCGACTGGCGAACCCGAAGGGCGAACCCGTAAGGGTCATGAGTCATTAGTCAATGTTTGGCAGGTATTAGTTCCCAGCACCTACTAAGCCAAAGTATTAATTTTGGGCGTTGCATAATAGAGGGATGAATTAAGGTATCCTACTGTGCATTGTCCATACTGCGAGTCTACTGAGATTAGAAAAAACGGTAAGCGAAGAGGTAAGCAAAACCACATTTGTGTAAGTTGC
>NZ_JABXYX010000112.1 GCF_017982655.1 Brasilonema sp. CT11
TTACTGGCTTAACAGCCGATCGCCTGTTACAGGCTTGATCTTCTTTTTTTTTGTAGTTAAAGATACTTCTTACTGACATCTGAGTTCCGCCCTCTATATAATTACGATATTATCGGACATGATATAAGAGGGCGCTCTTGCAACGCGTCTATATTTCGTGATCGCTATATTCAGCATGACCAAATTGAATTCATACTTCAAATCAGCAACGCCAAAGAATAAACCGCGTCATCGTCGAGAATAAAGACTGATTAACGCGGTTTCATTTTGGTTTTTTATCCGTGTTTTTTGAGAGTTATGATCTCAAAAACAAGGGTGCGGAGTATGGGAATCGTCAATGTCCAATAAGATTCTGTCCCAGAATACGTTTGCAATACCTGTTCACCAAGGCAAAGCAAAAGGCCCACCAAATTTTCTCATTTCTGCAAAAAAGCCGCCTTGAGAACCACCGTCTGGTAGTGTAGCTAAATAGACAGCGGTTTCTGCACCTTCCTCAGCAGTGAGCGGGGCATCTGCTCCTCCAATATCGGTTTTCATCCATCCTGGAGAATAGTTATTGATTAGGATATTAGTATCCTTTAACTCCCTCGCCAACAAACAAGCAACTCCATTTAAACCAATTTTTGATAGCCGATATGAGGGAGCAAGGGGATAATAATCATTGGGTATATAATTTAAGGAGGCCATTTCAGTAGATACATTAACAATGCGCCCATAATTATGCTCTTTCATCATGGGTATCAGTGCTTGACAAATACGTAACGGACCTACCGAATTCACCGCAAATGTCGATAAAATTGTATCTAATTTAGCAGTCAAGACACTGCCTTCTTCAGCTTCTTTTGCAGGATTTACCCCTGCGTTATTCACTAAGATGTCTACTCTCCCGTACTGTTCGCGTAACGCGTTTACAAAGTTTTCAACACTCTTGTCATCAGTAACGTCGAGGGGTAGAAAGTCCACTTCAAGACCTTGCTGTGCTAATTTTTCGCAAGCTTCCAATCCCTTTGCTTTGTCCCGACCGGATATAACAACTTGAATATTGTCAAGCTTTGCCAGTTTTCTAGCAATCTCAAAACCAAGACCTTTGTAACTTCCTGTAACAACTGCAACTCTTTTTTCTGTGTTCATGATTGTGTCTTTTGTCGAATTGTAAATGAAAATAGACAGATGATTTTACACGGGCTGGGCGGATGGTACAACCAAAAGCCTCGGGATGAGGACGTGGGGAGGCTGCTCTAACACGAAACGAACGCAACGGGCGATGTCCTGCGGTTGCAGTAAACCCCCAGAAGCGATGAATTCTTTCTGATTGTGATCCCAGTGGTCATACAAGCCTGTATCCACGCTGCCTGGGGCAATGGACGCTACACGAATGTTAGTTCCTGCGAGTTCCATCCGCAGCGAATCTGTGAACGCCTCAATGGCAAATTTGGTTCCGCAGTAGGCACCGAATTGCGGAGTTGTTTTCAGCCCGGCGATACTCGAAGTGTTGATTAAAAAGCCGCTGCCAGATTCCTTGAAGTGCCGCAGCGCCGTGTAGGCCATCCTATAGGCAGATTCTACATTGATCCGAACCATCTGGCAGATTGCTTCGACATCGACATCAACAATCGCCCCCACAGTCATAACGCCTGCGTTGTTGAAGACTACGTCGAGTCGGCCAAAACTTTGGATAGCAAAGTCTACCAATTTTTGTGGCAATTCAGGGTCTGTGATTTCACTGGGAACGGCTTTAGCATTTCGTAGATTCGACGCGAGGTGTTCGAGTTTGTCTTGCGATCGCGCTGTGAGTACTAGACTCATGCCTGCTGCATCTAGATCCTTAGCGACAGCCTCACCAATACCACCACTAGCACCGGTGATGATGGCAACTTTATTTTGTAAATTCATGGGTATGTCCCTTCAGTTCGTTCTCAAAAGCGAGGTTGGTCGCAGCAGAGAGCGCGTTCACATCTGCTTGTGTCACTTGAGTGATTGGAGTGGTTTTCTTTTTGGTGGTTGGATTTATTATGGGAAAAACGCGGTCGCTAAAAGTGCGTGCTTGCTGTGCAATAGAAAAAGTAACCGATCCTTTATATAGCAATCCGCGCATCATAAGCCCTGCGGGCACACTACGCGTTCGCTCTTAGCGTGCGCTTGCGCTTACGTGAGAAAAATAAAGGCTCAAAGACTTGTCAAAACGCGTTTTTAAACTTCGTAAATTCTCACAATTCATATAGAATTGCTATGGCTATACGGAATTTAACCACAGTAGCTCTTGTTGTTTGAGTTATTTTTATTCATGCACATAAGCTGCACCTTTATCTTTTTTATTTTAGGGAATACAGTACACAACCACAAGGGTTAAAATTTAGAAGCAAGTGTGCATTCTTTCGGTTTTACTTCCTTCCCTGTCTAAGATTACCTGTCTTCTTTTTTTTCTTCTTACCCTATGACGCTCCGCCATAGAGCCGGGGTGCCTCTTTCAGAGGAACTTCGCTCTTCGCAATCGACGCTCACCGAGCCACTCCTTCAAGTGCGGGTTTCCTGACTTGTAGACGCCCGCCAGAAGGCGAACCGTAGGGTAGGAAGTGGCGTCCAAGACTGCGGCCCCCTCACCGCTGCGCCTCTACGTTAAATTAGGTATTCTTCTGGCGGTTCGAGAGTAGTCATTTTTTTAGTCCTTTTATCGATCTGGGTGTTTCATCGACATGAATATGGCTAAGTTAAAGAATAGATCGAACCTAAACTATTAACCATTTCTGCCGTTGAGAAACATAGGAAAAATAAGATAAACTTTATCGGGGTTAGATCAATAGAAAAGCTTTAGCGAAAGAATACAAACTTATTCCGAAAGTTCAACCCTTACAAGGTTGTTTTGTACTCCTTAAACTTAATTATTATTGGTGAACTAAAAGTCAATGTAGTTACCAGTGTACAATTGACGCCTAAAGTACAAAAATTACCTTATTAAGCGCTCAAAAGTAAGGAGGTGCATCTTATAACTTTGCATAAAGATGTATCTGATTTTTATCTTTTTTTCAACGAGATAATTGTGACATTAAGAACAGAACGTACTTGCTAATCCAAGCCTTAAGTGCAACACAGGTAACGAATAAACCCAAGCGCGGAATATTCCATAATGAATAAAAAATGTAAAAGCAGTTAACACAAAAATCAAGCCTTTTGCAAAGCCTTAAAACGTTGGGGCAAAATCGGAATAAACAACTAATTAAATGCCGTAAGGATAGAAAGGGCAAAATGACTTTAACTACAGCTACACACCTGGTTAAACCAGTAACAAATCAATACCAATTTGAATCGGGATGTGCACATCCTTTAGGTGCAATACCGGACCAAGACGGAGTAAACTTCTCAGTATTTTCAGAGCATGCCAGATCTGTTGAACTTTTGTTGTTTGATAAGTCTGATGCTCCAGAACCTACACACATTATTCAATTAAACCCAAGAACAAATAAAACCTTTCACTTTTGGCATATTTACGTCAGAGGATTAAAACCTGGCGCTCATTACGCCTACCGGGTTGACAGTGCTCAGGATTTACATGGGGGAGGACACCGCTTTAACAAAAATAAGGTACTGCTTGATCCCTACGCTAGAGGAAACACCAACACTCTTTGGAAGCGCAACGATGCTTTGGGATCACAAGACAACTTAGCCACTTCGATGCGTAGTGTGGTTGTCGATATATCGGATTACGACTGGGAAGGCGATCGCCCCATCAATCGCTCAATGAGTGAGACCATCATTTATGAAGTACATGTTGGCGGATTTACTAAGTCACCTTCCTCAGGCTGCAAACATCCCGGTACTTTTTCTGCAATCATTGAGAAGATTCCTTACCTCAAAGAGTTGGGAATCACTGCTGTTGAACTCCTGCCAATATTTGACTTTGATGAAAAGAACAATCTCCGAGAAGTTGACGGCAAGCCACTGAGTGATTACTGGGGATATAACCCACACAGCTACTTTGCTCCTGAAGGTTCATATTGTGTTCTTTCTGATGTTGCAAACCATATCAATGAGTTTCGGAATATGGTTAAAGCATTGCACAAAGAAGGAATTGAAGTCATCCTGGATGTGGTTTTTAACCACACCGATGAGGGAAACCATGAAGGTCCGATTATCAACTTCAAAGGCTTTTTCAATAACATCTTTTACCACCTAGTGTCCTGGGACAAGCAGTACTACATGGACTACTCTGGGTGTGGAAATACTGTCAACTGTAATCACCCAATAGTACAAAAGTTGATTGTAGATAGCTTAGAATTTTGGGTGAAAGAGATGCACGTTGATGGCTTTCGGTTTGATGAAGGCTCTATTCTATCCCGTGGTCAAGACGGAGCGCCAATGGTTCATCCGCCTGTAATATGGCAAATTGAAACATCTGAAATTCTTGCTGACACCAAAATTATTGCTGAAGCTTGGGATGCTGCTGGGCTTTATCAAATTGGTTACTTCCCTGGATATCGTTGGGCAGAATGGAATGGGCGCTTTAGAGACGATGTCCGGCGTTTTGTCAAGGGGGATGCAGGAATGGTTGGAGCAGTCGCTTGGCGTATTGCTGGAAGTGCTGATCTCTACCAATCAAGTGGACATTTACCAATTAACAGCGTTAATTTCATTACCTGCCATGATGGATTTACTCTCAATGATTTGGTTTCATACAATGACAAACACAATGAAGCCAATGGTGAAGACAATCGGGATGGTATTAATGACAATTTAAGCTGGAATTGTGGTGCTGAAGGAGAGACTGACAATCCAGAAATTGATGCATTGCGTCGCCGACAGATTAAGAATTTTACAGCCATTTTGATGCTTTCCCAAGGAATACCAATGTTTGTGGCTGGTGATGAAATCAGACGCACTCAAAAGGGTAATAACAACGCTTACTGCCAGGATAATGAGATTAGTTGGTTTGATTGGAGTCTTGTAGAGAAGAATGCTGATATTTTCAGGTTCTTCAAACTGATGATTAATTTCCGCAACTGCTATTGCCATTCTGCTTTACGCCGCCGCAATTTTTTCTCTGGTGAAATTAATAAGCGGGGCTTGGCGGATATTTCTTGGCATGGTTGTCAGTTATTTAACCCAGGTTGGCATGAATCTCATGCGAAAGTTCTCGCATTTACGTTGGGGGGTTTTGAAGAAGAAGCAGATATTCATGTCATGTTCAATATGTACTGGGAAGCACTCGACTTTGAAATCCCCTCTGTTGAAGGGAGGGAATGGTACAAAGTCGTAGATACCGCTCTTGCTTCTCCTATGGATATTGTGGAACCAGGAGAAGAGACTGTAGTTTCAGGCAATGTTTTTTCTGTTAAAGACCGTAGCGTTGTTGTTCTCATTTCTAAATAGTTTTTCGTTCAAAAAAATCTACTTAGGGAGAAAAAACCATGAGTAATATGGGCTTTTCATTTTCTGATTTGATTGCTGGGTACATTACAAATTTTGATTCCACCAAGGAAGAGCTTGGTACTTTCAATCTGAAAACATCAGACGGCAGGGAATTTGAAGTAGCACTGACTTCAATGACGTATGCTGAGCTAGTACGCAATTTGGATGAGCCTTATTTTGATTGCACGAGCCAGATAAGTTCAATGCTCGTTCCAGATCGGTATCTTTTTGTGTATGGCACTTTCTATCCTGAAGCGAGTGAGTATAAGTTTGAAGCTAAACACATTGTTTTTCTGGGTAGGACAGAAAATGACTATCTTTTTGAAAGACCAGATTGGTGGGTCAAGCAAATACGAAGCCTTGCCAATTTTTACTTAAAAGCCCAGTTTGAAAATGGCGAAATAGATTATCGCAAATATCGCACTGGTATCGGCTTAGTTGGTTCCAAGGAAGATAGTACTCGTCAAGAAACTGACACCATTTCTCGCTTGGTTTACGGTTTTGCGACAGCCTATATGTTGACCGGAGATGATCGGTTTTTAGAAGCTGCGGAAAAAGGTACCGAATATCTGCGCGAACATATGCGTTTTCTGGATGAGGGCGAAGATATTTGTTATTGGTATCATGCCACTGACGTGAAGCCAGATGGCAGTGAGCAAAAAATATTCTCCTCAGAATTTGGGGATGATTATGATGCTATCCCAGCTTATGAGCAAATTTATGCGCTGGCTGGTCCTACCCAGACTTATCGGATAACGGGCGATCCACGCATCATCAAAGATATCGAGTTGACCATCAATCTGTTTAACAAGTATTTTCTGGACAAGACAGATAAAGGAGGATTTTTCTCCCACATCGACCCGATTACTCTCAGCCCTTACCCTAAGTCTTTAGGTCATAACCGCGCGAAAAAGAACTGGAACTCGGTAGGTGACCATGCCCCAGCCTATCTGATCAATCTTTGGCTAGCGACTGGCGAGGAAAAATACGCTGATTTCCTTGAGTACACGTTTGACACTATTGAAAAGCGGTTTCCAGATTACGAACATAGCCCCTTTGTTCAAGAACGTTTTCATGAGGATTGGAGCCATGACACAACCTGGGGGTGGCAGCAGAATCGAGCAGTGGTAGGTCATAACCTCAAAATTGCCTGGAACCTGATGCGGATGAACCACTTGAAAGCAAAAGAAAAGTATGTGGCTCTAGCAGAAAAGATTGCACAAATCATGCCTGCAGTCGGCAGCGACCAGCAACGTGGGGGGTGGTACGATGTTGTGGAACGCATTCTCAAACCAGGAGAAGAGGTACACCGCTTTGTCTGGCATGACCGGAAGGCTTGGTGGCAGCAGGAACAGGCTATCTTAGCCTACCTCATTTTGGCAGGCTCACTTGATAAACCTGAGTATCAGCGCTTTGGACGTGAAGCTGCAGGTTTCTATAACGCCTGGTTCCTCGATTACACGGGTGGCGGTGTCTATTTTAATGTTCTGGCAAATGGAGTTCCTTACTTGCTAGGAACTGAGCGAGGCAAGGGCAGTCACTCCATGAGCGGTTACCACTCGTTTGAGCTAGCCTACTTGGCTTGTGTTTATACGAACCTTATGATTACTAAGCAGCCGATGGATTTGTACTTCAAGCCAAAGGCGGGTGGCTTTAAGGACAACATTCTGCGGGTTGCGCCAGATATCCTACCACCTGGCAGCGTGCGGATTGGCGAGGTATGGATCAACGGGCAAAAGCATTCCGATTTTGATACCGAAAGTTTAACGGTCAAATTGCCATCTACTCAAGACGAACTGAAAGTTCGAGTCAGACTTGTTCCTACTCAAGTATCTTTCGATGCAACATTGTTAGAAGTCACTGACAATATTGCTAAGGTTTCTTTAACTGGGTTATTAGATGCCAGTGCTATAGAACGTTTTCAGGAAGTCTTGACTAGAGCGACAGAACAGCCCGTCAAACGCCTTGTCTTACTGCTACAAGACTTGGAATGTATTACTGCTGCTGGTGTACGAGCTCTTATTTTCAGTAAACAAAAACTGGGATCTCATGTTGACATCTATATAGTTGGTGCTCCCGATCACGTGAAGCAATTCCTTAAGGCGAGCGCATTCTGCGAAGGTGTCACTGTGTTGGATGAGTATGAAACTGTTGAGATGGCCAGTGTGTAGGTTTATTTAAAAGACAGTTGAGTACAGGACTTATATCAAATCCGGTTGATTACACGCAGTTCCTACAGGCTTTCACCTTTAACTTACAATGCTTATCGGTTTTTTATACTATGTGCATTTACCCGGATTTGATATTACGTAACAATAACGTAGTTGCAGGAAGCAATCTCACAATCTTGTTCTTTCGTAACTCGTGCGTAAGTCCTATAGTAGTCCTAAATCAGCTCACGGATACGTGACTCAAATAAGGGAACTTGGTTTATCCAAAGCTATTTAGGACTGCGCTCTGTCTTTAATAATAGCGCTACAGAACCATGTGTGAAAAATTGTCAGAAAGTTTTAAAAGTATAATTTTTGACATTTAATCTATTAGTAAGGAGCAATTATGGTTAATCCTATACTACTTACAGTTGACGATGATCCTGGAGTTCTACGAGTCATAGAACGCGATCTCCGACAGGAGTACGGTAACCGCTTTCGGGTACTGCGAGCAGACTCAGGTGCAAAAGCCTTAAAAGTGCTGCAACAGTTAAAACTACGTAACGAGATGCCTGCGCTGTTTCTGGTAGATCAACGGATGCCACAGATGACAGGCGTACAGTTCCTCGAACAAGCTATGCAAATTTTCCCGTCAGCAAAACGGGTTTTGCTAACAGCTTATGCAGACACCGATGCTGCTGTCTATGCTATCAATACAGCAAAGATTGATTATTATCTCTTGAAACCGTGGGAACCCCCACAAGAACTCCTATACCCTGTTCTTAACGATTTGCTAGATGATTGGGTCTCGTCATACCGTCCAGCCTTTGAAGGGATTCGTGTTATTGGTTCGCGTTGGTCGCCCAAGTCGCATCAAATCAAGGACTTCTTGGCCCGCAACCATGTGCCTTATCAGTGGCTGGACATTGAGACAGAGGATGAGGCGCACGAATGGATTCTTTATACCCAATGTAATCGTGCACACCTACCACTAGTAATATACCCTGATGGTTCGTACATTACACAACCAACGTGCGTCCAGATTGCTGAGAAAGTCGGGTTAAAGACGCGTGCTGAAATGCCGTTTTACGACGTAGTCATTGTGGGCGCTGGCCCGGCTGGTTTGGCAGCAGCTGTCTATGCCGCGTCTGAAGGTTTACGCACGGTATTGATTGAAAAAGAGGCTCCAGGAGGGCAAGCAGGGACGAGTTCTCGTATTGAGAACTATTTAGGGTTTCCAAATGGACTGACTGGAGCAGACCTGGCTCGGCGCGCAGTCACTCAAGCCAAACGATTCGGCGTAGAGATTCTGACGCCACAAGAAGTCAGTGATATTCGCTTGCAAGACTCATATCGCATCGTTAAGTTAGCGGACGGGACAGAATTAAGTTGTCACTCGCTACTGATTACAACTGGCGTCTCGTATCGCAAGCTTAATGTACCCGACATTGACAAACTGACCGGGGCAGGTGTGTACTACGGCGCAGCAACATCCGAAGTTATCTCTTGCATGAATGAAGATGTTTATATCGTTGGCGCGGCTAACTCAGCCGGACAGGCGGCGGTACACATCTCTAAGTATGCTCGTAATGTGACTATGCTCGTGCGCGGCGACTCACTGACTACAAGCATGTCAAAGTACTTAATAGATCAAATCTTAGCAACAGACAATATTACAGTGCGGTTTCACTCCAACGTTGTCCAAGTTCATGGTGAAACCCATTTGGAGGCGATTACTATCGCCGATGCTACAATCGGCGAAAAGCAAACTGTTCCCACAAAGTTGCTGTTCATCTTCATCGGCGCGAAACCACGCACTGATTGGCTGGCTAACGTTGTGGAAAGAGACGAACAAGGGTTTATCCTAACTGGACCGAACTTGATGGGTAATGAACGATGCTCAAAAGCATGGAAGCTGGATCGCCAACCCTTCCTGCTTGAATCTAGTGTACCAGGTATCTTCGTCGCTGGAGATGTGCGTTGCGGATCGGTAAAGCGAGTCGCTTCAGGGGTTGGAGAGGGTGCGATCGCTGTTCAATTCATTCATCAATATCTTAGTAAGGTGTGATTATGTTGGACGCTTTGCGCCAGGTGCCACTCTTTGCACAATTAACAGATCAGCAATTGCAATGGTTGTCGGAACGCAGCCACCAATTATGGCTCATTCCAGGAGAATACATAGCCATTGAGGGAGAAGCGGTAGACAATTTCTATGTGCTGATAGAAGGTGAGATTGAGTTTACAAAAAAGGTAGGCAATGCGGAAAGGCAAGTCATGACCTTTGGACCTGGAACATATACGGGTCATGAATTGATCTTGTTAGACAAACCTCACCATCTTGTCAACGTGCGTGCCCTAAAAGCAAGCTATATGTTGAAATGGAACGTAGATACTTTCTGGGAAATGCTTACAACCTGTCCTTCGATTACACGTGACTTTCTGATTAAAACAGCACAGCGAGTGCAAATCCTGGGCTCAATGTCACAGCATCACGGAAAGCTAATAGCACTCGGCACCTTAGCAGCTGGCCTTGCCCACGAGTTGAATAACCCAGCTACAGCGGTTGGTCGAAGTGCGAGGTACTTGCATGACATCTTTCAACAGTTGCCATCCCTCGCACTCAAGCTCAATCAAAAGCAGATCACAAAAGAGCAACTGTTGTTTCTTGACAAATTGCTGCACGACACAATTGCCCAAACAGCAACATTATCCCTGCTAGACCCTCTAACGCAGTGTGACCAGGAACAAGAAATTACAGCCTGGTTAGATTTACATGACGTGGCTGATGGATGGAAAATCGCCTCTACCTTAGTCCGGGCAGGACTGAACACTCAATGGCTCAATACTCTGGTGGAGCATATACCCACTGAATCGCTTGGCGAAGTGTTGACTTGGTTTGAAGCCGCGCTAACAGGGGTTGAGTTGTTGGACGAAATCGACCAAAGCTCAGGGCGCATCTCCGAACTGGTCAAAGCAATCAAAGAGTACTCGTATATGGATCAGGCTCCGATGCAGGAGGTGGATGTACACCGGGGGCTCGAAAGTACGCTGACAATTCTGGGTCACAAGCTAAAAGGTAGTGGTATAACCATAACCCGCGATTATGATCGGAGCTTGCCACCGATCTTTGCCTATGGTAGCGAACTCAACCAAGTGTGGACCAACCTGATTGACAATGCCATCGGTGCAATGGGTAGACAGGGACAAATCTGGATTCGCACAAAACGCGAGAATAACTGTGTACTGGTAGAAATTACTGACAACGGTTCAGGGATTCCGCCAGAAATTCAACAGCGCATCTTCGAGCCGTTTTTTACTACGAAGGGAGTAGGGGAAGGAACCGGCTTAGGTCTGGTCATTACTTACCGGATTGTTGAGAAGCATAAAGGCGATATCCGCTTGTGTTCCGAACCGGGAAAGACTCGCTTTCAGGTTGTTTTGCCCATCGCTTTGGGCGGAACGACGCCTGAATGCGGCCAATGCGAAAATAATAAAATTGGGGAGAATGCAGATATGCAATATGTACACATTATACCTCTCGATAAATTAAGTATTAACCCAGGCATCACAATGCTTTGAGATTAGTTTTCACCAGATGTCTATTTCATTAGGGAGTGTGTGGGATGAAAAAATGGTTGAAATATAGCAATCCTAAATGATTCGTGAGAAAATATTAGAGTAGTCATTGCGACCAAGTATAGAATGTAGTATGTGGATAAAATCACTATCTGAGTTCATAGAGAGCAGCCAAGACAAGGGGGAAGTTAAACGGGAGATTGCGTAAGTATTGAAATTCTTATTCTTACCTTTACGCACTAATTAAATTTTTTTTCAAAACTAATTAAGATGCGTTTTGCCTGAATATGGAAGCTAATATTGCAGATCTAAATTCTCCAAATTTTTGAACGCAAAAAACTGCTACAATAGTGCATATTTTCTCCTAGTTATTAACTACAAATATCTAAAACTCTGATTTGACTGTAGAGTTAGACTGATTTTTGAGTCAGTGATCGAGCACCAAAAGCCAGTCACACAAAGGTATTGTCAATGTTTGCAGATGTCTAATGGTATATTTATTTACGCCTTCTGTAGTAGACTTTGAGAAAAGGCTGCAAAGGCTTCTGTACGACTGCTTATCCCTTTATTTTCTTTCCCAAAGTGATGAAAGACCGATAATAAACAAATACAACCGAAAGAATGCAAACTTGTTCCAAAATTTTCACCCTTGCACTTGTGTTTTGTGTTGTCTAAATTTTGTAATGTCAAGGTTATAGCTCAATACCGTTCAGTAAAGACATTCATTCGTTGAGACAGCACCCTCTGCTGGGGAAGTGGGGAGCAGGGGAGAAACTAGCCCACATGGGTTGGTTACCCCTCTGCTCCTGGAGCTTGTCTTCAAGAGCAAATTTCTTATCTCAAGTGTATTGGGTAATAGCTAATGTAGCTAAACTTCTTGTCAAAGTCACTTTTGGCATAAGAAAATAGGTTGAAAACATTATTTCCATTTATTTTAAACTAATTTTTTTCGCTCAACTCTTGATTGTAGTGAAAAGGAGATTTGAAAACTTCGTCAAACAAAGGTCTTTAAAACTTTTTTAGACGATTAGAAGAATCATCGAAAACAATAGAGTTTGATGTTTGATCTCCGAAGCTGGAGTATACAACTACTCACTTCATTTTCCTAAAACCAGGTCTAACTAACTAATTTTTCCAAGAAACTACATGAGATGAAGCTCACAAGCAAGGATGAAAGTTGACTTTTAAGGCAGGTCTAATCATAATGTGGGGAACTTATGCTTGATAAATCTTATACTCGTCGTCGCTTTCTTCAAACTGCTACCTTGTTCAGTGCTGGTGTAGCAGCTTCAGTACTTAATCCTCTTCGTACGAGGGCTACTTACAGTAATGACTATTCGGAGGCTTGTGTTATCGGTAGTGGCTATGGTGGAGCTATTGCTGCGCTACGTTTGGGATTAGCTGGTATCCAAACAGTAATACTAGAGCGCGGTCGTCGTTGGGAAGTTCCATCTGAGAAAAACCAAGATGTTTTTGCTACTTACCGTAAGCCCGACGGTCGAGCCTCCTGGCTTAATTCGACAACTTTATTTGGAGATTCTGTAGATATATATACAGGAGTTTTAGAAACTTTACATCAAGATGGCGTTACTCCTTTACTTGGTGCTGCAGTTGGAGGCGGATCAATAGTTAATAACGCTGGTGTTGTACAACCGAGAAATCGTGATATATTTTATCGAGTTTTCCCTCGGTCAATTGACTACGATGAGTTAGTCGATGTTTACTTTGCTCGTGTTAGTCAAATATTACAGCCTAGCCCAATTCCACCTGACATTTTAGCCACTCAATACTATGATAAAACGCGGTTATTTATGGAGCAGGCAACTAAAGGAGGATTTTCAAATTATTTGATAAACTTGGCCGTTGATTGGGATATAGTTCGTGACGAAATAGCCGGAAAAAAAGTGGCTTCTACTATTGCTGGAGAAATTTGGTATGGGTGTAATAGTGGAGCAAAGAAAAGCTTAGACCACAACTATATTCCTCAAGCAGAAGACACTAGATATGTAGAAATTCTACCTCTGCATGTAGTAACGACAATTTCTAAAGTACCTAACGAAAGTCTTTATCAGGTTGTATACAATCGGATCAATACGTCAGGAGAAGTTCTTGAAACAAAAACTATGACCTGTCGCTATCTGTTTTTAGCTGCTGGTTCTGTGGGTACTTCTAAACTTTTGGTTAAGGCTAAAGCCAAAGGTGGATTACCTAAGTTAAGTAATTATGTCGGTCAATATTGGGGAACTAATGGGGATACTGTTGGTGCTCGTTCAAATTTACCCCCTGTAAGTGGTTTAGGAGGATTTGCCGGTGCCATTCTTGAACACTTTGATAATCCTATAAGCCCGCTTATCCTGATGGATTACCCAGAATACCATGCTCCTGAAGGAACACAAGTGTGTCTTGGTATGGGTATACCAGAACCAAAAGGAACCTTTAGATATGATGCAAAGACGGATGATGTCACATTAAGCTGGCCTTCATACCTAGAAAATAATCGCGCTCATATAGATGCTACAAAGCTAACTTATGAGCTTCTTGACAGTAAAAATGCTACAAATGGAGTACAACCGACAAGCGATTTTGTTTATCAGAATGTTGCCCATCCTTGCGGAGGAGCTAGTATGGGCAGAGTGTGCGATGAATACGGACGAGTGTTTGGTTATAAGGGGCTTTATGTCGTTGATGGTGCGATTATACCCAATGGCAGCGCAGGATGTGCGAATCCTTTTTTAACCATTGCAGGTCTAGCAGAGCGCTCTATGGACAAAATCATTCCAGAAATTAAATCTTCACGTCGAGGTAGATAAGTACTTCACTTTAATGCCTAAATATTTTCCGGCAGTATAAATAAGGCTTGCTGGCTTTCTTTCTCGTATATCGAATGGTTCATCATGCCATTCGTTACCGGAGAAGATAAACAACTTAAAATGTTTGCAAAGGTTTCTTTGCAGGATGAAGCTAATAGTTTTAACGTCAGAATTGTAAAACAGATGAATGAAACTAAATCTGGCGTTAACTGGATTTTTTACTTTAAAAGTGGAAAAAATAGCTAACTTTTTCAAGCGATTTAGAACAAGCCAACTAATAATTCATACTCTGGAGAATTTATGCCTCATATGTCTTATAGTCGCCGTCGTTTTCTTCAAACTGCTACGTTATTCACTGCTGGTTTAACCGCTTCAATAGCTAATCCTCTTCGTACTAGAGCTACAAATACTCAGAATGAGTCTGTAGATGCTCTGATCATTGGTAGCGGTTTTGGTGGGACTGTTGCAGCTTTGCGTCTGGCACAAGCTGGTATCCATACAGTAGTACTAGAACGCGGTCGTCGTTGGGATATTCAACCTGACGGAAATACTTTTGCTACTTTTCGTAAGCCTGATGGTCGAGCCGCCTGGCTAAGTCCAAAAACTGCATTTGGGGATTCTGTCGATGTATATACAGGAATTTTTGAGAGGTTAGATGAAGATGGAATTACTGTTTTAACTGGTGCTGGTGTTGGAGGCGGTTCACTAGTTTATAACGCTATTACTTATCAACCTCCTCGAGATTTATTTTATAGGGTTTTTCCTTCCAGCGTCAGCTATGAAGAAATGGATCAAATTTACTATCCTCTTGTTCGCTCAATGTTAGGAGCAACGCCAATTCCACAAGACATTCTGTCAACAAAGTATTATGATACAGTACGGCTGTTACTTGAGAACGGAACTAAAGCAGGCTTACCTACTCGTTTATTAGACTTGGCTGTAAATTGGGATATAGTTCGTCAAGAACTCAGTGGGCAAAAGGTTGCTTCCACTATTCTTGCAGAAGTTTGGTTTGGAATTAATAGCGGAGCTAAAAATAGCGTAGATCACAATTACTTACCCCAAGCAGAACGATCCGGATATGTAGAAGTTCTCCCTCTACATGTAGTAACGGAAATCAGCGAATTAGCGAGACATGGTTACCAGGTTTCATCTAATGAGATCAATGAAAAAGGAGAAGTTATTCGCTCAAAAACTTTTACTTGTCGCTATTTGTTTTTAGCCGCCGGTTCCATAGGCACTAGTAAGCTTTTGGTTAAGGCTAAAGCAAAAGGCACATTACCTAGATTAAGTCCCAGTGTTGGCAAATATTGGGGTAATAATGGAGATATGGTTGCTCAGCGTTCAAATTTACCAAATGGCGTAATAGATCTAGGAGGACCTTCAGGTGCCGTTGTTGAAAACTTCAGCAACACTCAAAATCCCATTTCTCTAATGAATCTTCAAGATTGGACTGATGGTTCGGGACAACAACGGTGTCTGACATTAGGTTTGCCAAAACCAAAAGGATTCTTCACCTACGATCAGTCTACAGATGCTGTCACACTACACTGGCCTACATCTGAAAATCAAAGTAACTTATCAGCAGCACAGAATACTTACAACACCCTTGATAGTAGAATTGCTACTTCTAGCACCACACCTAAAACTGAAGTCGATGCCGGTATCTGTTCCCATCCCTTAGGAGGAGCTGTCATCGGCAAAGTTTGCGATGAATATGGTCGGGTGTTTGGTTATGAAGGACTATATGTCGTTGATGGTGCTTTTATCCCTGGCTCTACAGCGTGTACAAATCCTTCATTTACTATTGCAGCTTTGGCAGAACGTAGCATGAAAACAATCATTGCACAAGATATCACGTTTGGAAAATATAGTCGCCGACAAACTCGCAATCAATCTTATGTATACTAAAAGATAAAAGCTAATAAAAAGTTGCGTTTAAAGGTATGATTTTAGCTAAATACATCATAGTCTAGATGAAAATAGTTTTTGATGAGACTTTAGAAAATTTCACGAAATAACTATCTTTCAATGCAACTTTTAAGAAAAAACGATACACTTTTACAATTCATATCACGTCTGGTAAAACACTTCTAAAAAAGCATGTAGTTGTACTGTCTTTACTCAAATACTATTAATATCAAATACAGCACAACTACGAACCTATCTTTTACTTATAAGTCATTAAGGGGACGTGATATCAAGGTACAAGTCCAACTTTTGTACTTGGAAAAACAAAAAAATCGTTGCTCCAACTAAAAAAAACCTGGTTTTCACAATAGTTGGATTAGTTCTTTAGGAAAAAAGGGAAAGTCCATATTCGTTAGGTGGTCTCATGTCCCTAACTAAAAACATAGAAGGGAAATCCCGTCAGTTGAAGGCGAAGACGTTCAGTTTACAAGCAATGAGAAAGATTTATTTACCCCTTGCTGGGAGTATTAGTATTCTTTATCTCATTTTACAGAATGCTTCCGCAGTGGCTGAAACATCAAGGCCTGTTGCTAATAGTTTTAAGGCAGTTGTTACAGATGAAAATATATTTGCTGCAAGTCCTACTGTTTTTGAGGTTAAAGGTAGCGAATTTAGAGTACACGGACCTAGTCCAGCAATTTCTCCTCTTTTAGCTCAAGTTGGAACGAAAACTGTTCCTCAAAAGCAGATTCTCTCGACAGATACTTTGGATCAAGTTACGTCAGTGAATCAGCTTTCAGATGTACAGCCTACTGACTGGACTTTCCAAGCTCTCCAATCTTTAATCGAGCGTTATGGAGTTGTTGCAGCCTACCCTAATGGAACTTACCGGGGTAATCGGGCTATGACTCGTTATGAGTTTGCTGCCGGAATAAATGCAGCGCTTGAGCGAATCCATGAACTAATTGAATCTGGACTTGAAACGCAAGTATCTCGCGAAGACTTGTTAACGTTGCAACGACTCCAGCAAGAGTTTGCGGCAGAACTGGTAAGTTTGCGGGGTCATGTAGATACTCTGGAAGCTCATACGGCAGAGATCGAAGCCAATCAGTTCTCCACCACCACTAAGCTTACAGGTCTAGTAGTCGCTGCTGTGACTGGAGGAAGCTTTAGCGGCAAGCGCATCATTGATCCAAAAGGTGCAGAAATTGCCAATAAACAACCAAATGCCACCATTGCCTATCGAGCTTCCCTAAATTTGAACACCAGCTTTAGTGGGACAGATTTGCTACTAGTCCGCTTGGAGACAGGCAGCGCTCGAGCTGACGATAACGCCTCTGGTTACTTGGAGCCCAACTTTGGTAGTGTCCTGGACTTCTCTTATCGCTCAGCCATCGACGACAAGTTTCTACTTACTCGGCTGTACTACAGCTTTAAGCCATTTAAGGACTTCAAAGTAACCCTCGGTCCAACGATTACTGCCCCAGACTTCGTTGACACAAATAGCTACGCCAACTACGGTCATTATGACTTCTCAACTTTGGCATTAACGAATAACTATATCCTCTTTCCTGTCTTGAATTTGGGATCTGGGGCTTTTATCGAGTGGAAACCTGGGTCGGGGGCGTTTACGGTGCGGGCAGTTTATGTAGCTGGGAATGGGGCAAATCCCATCTCCAATAACCAGAGTTCTGGTGCTAGTGTATCGCCTCTAGTCAACCTGTTATATCCTAAAGGGAATGCTAAAAATGGCTTGTTTGGAGATCCTAATCAGACTACGGTTGAGCTGGAGTATGCACCCTCTAAAGCCTTCGCTCTACGCCTCCAGTACAGTGGCGGCAATTTATTCGATGGTCGATTTGATGTCTTCGGGGCAAACTTCGAACTGGCGCTATCGCAACAGCTGGCTATCTTTGGTCGATATGGATACGGCAGCTACACTAACACGGATTTTGGTGATATTAACCCCAACTACTGGATGGCTGGGTTTGCATTTCGAGACTTGTTCAAGCCAGGTGCTTTAGCTGGTATTGCCGCAGGTCAGCCTTTTATAGAGACTGCAGTGGGTAACGCTACACAGACAAACTTTGAAGCATTCTACAATTTCCCAATTAGCGATAACATTCGGATTACACCTGTAGTACAAATCATTACTAATCCTGCCAATCAAGAAAGTAACGGCACAATTTACACAGGTACTTTACGGACAAGTATAACCTTTTAAAATAATGAATCAAGTGCAATAAGTCGGTTAATAACAGAATAGTGAAAGATAAAATATTCAAATTCCGTTAATAACAGAATAGTGAAAGATAAAATATTCAAATTCTGTTCGTAGTTGCGTAAGGAGCGCTCTGTGTACAACTATAAACCAGTTATAAATATTAACACTGACTTACTTAAAGGCTCTGTTACAACATTGTAACCACAGAGCGAAGAGGCATTTATGTATGTGTTTATTAATTAGACGACTACGAACAGCGGTTTTTATATTATGCGGAACTTTTGTTTGTTCATTTTTAGCTGTACACAACTCCTGCTGCTAGTTTCTTGTAATCAGACTACGCAGGACACCACATCTACCTCGTCTGTACAAACGTCGCAGCAAGCTGATAAGGTTGTAGCTGCTACCTCTTCTGAGGAAGCATTGCTGCCGCCCGCGTATTTGGTTTCACCGACACAGGTTTTGCAAAGTGACAAATACAGCGAAGGAGTTGTCATAGACCGTCAGGGCAACGTCTACTTCTCTCAAACAAAAGCCGGGACAATTACAGTTTTAAATGCTAATGATCGCCGTTCTCGCATTTGGGCTAAAGTCCCTGGTGCCAATGGTCATAAAATTATGCCCAACGGCACTCATATCGTTGCTGCCCAAAACTCGGTTGTACAACTAGATTCCAATGGCAAGAACCTAAAAGTGATTGCAAAGGAATTTAACGGCAAACCCTTGGTCTATCCCAACGACATCACCATCGATTCTAATACAGGTTTTTACTTCACCGACTCCGGCAGCGCAAACCCCAATGTCGCCAATGGCTCAGTCTACTACGTGAATTCTTCTGGGAAAATTAACTCTGTTGCTACCGGATTTGCCTTTTCTAATGGGCTTGTCCTTACTCAGGACCACAAGCGCCTCTTTGTTGGCGAGAGTAATAAAAACCGAGTTTTAGTCTACGACGTGCTATCACCGGGAAAGGTAGGATCGCAAAAAGTATTTGCTACTCTCCCTATTAAACAGGGAGAGCAAATCGACAATAAGCCTGACGGGATAGCCCTAGATGCGATGGGTAACCTTTACATAGCTCACTATGGCATGGGTCAAGTGGAGGTTCTCAATCCAGATGGCAAGCTGATCCGTCGGTACTCGACTGGCAACCTTACCAATAGCAACGTTGCTTTTGCTGGTCAGAACCTCGACCAACTATTTGTGACCGGCGGCATAAAAACAGAAGACGGGAAAGGAGCGCTCCAGCGCCTAGACCTTGGTGTTCATGGATTGGACATCCGCCCCACTAAGTAATACTAATTATGTATAAAAATACGCTTTGCTAAATTCTGCTAGCTCACGCTGTCCCGACGAACGCAAGGGGTCGAACTCACGTCTAGTTAACAAACAGCGCGATTTTTCAGCCAACAACACGGGCTTAGAACCCGTTAACTTGTAATTCGGCACCGCAGTTTTTCCGGATTTGATGAAGCGGACTATAGTTGTGTTATATTACAGCTATGGCTACGCTACGCAAGCTATCACAAAGAAATGGTATTACTAATTTAAGCAATGCCCTCTGGGCACTCCATTTTTTTATAGTACTTAAATACTATAAAAATGCGATAAGCCGGAGGCTTGACGCTCCGCGTATCGCGCTGTGCCAGTTGCGTAAGTCCTGCTAATAATGGAATAACCTGGATCGTACTCTGATGGAAGAGAACCTTGCTTATTGATAGCCGTAAGCATGCCAGTTGTTTAAAACCCTTTCCTGTATTTCCTTTGGCCACCCCTCGCGGAACGAAGTTCGCCTCGGTCTATGCTCGGATGTCCAGCTATCCTGGCTTAAGCAGTTGTAAATGGCTTTGGTACTCATGAAAACCTTCTTTTCATCTGTACGCAGAAACACAGGGAGGTTAAGCATACTTTCCATAGGAAAATGCACTTCGCCAGTGCCAGGATGGCATCGTGTCGCAAACGCCCACACTACCTCGGCAGTGTTTGTCGGATCGATGTCATCTTCCATCACCAATACCTTCGGTATCCCATAGCCAACGTGGGACTTGAAGATGATCTTGCCAATTTCCTGAATTAGCTGCTCAGCATTCAGATTTGTCTTCTCCCGCCACGCCATGTCCATTGTAACTACCAGCCAATGCACGGCGGTTTCAAGCGGGGTGTAGCACATTGTGACTGGAAGATTGTGCTGGCGCAGTTCGTGTAGTACTTCTGCCGCTGCAGGTAAACCCCAAGCTGTATGGTCTTCCTCGACCGGCTCTCCTGCAACCACAACAGGCAGGATGGGATCATTGCGATAGGTTATTGCACTCACGTGGTAAACTGGTTTATTAGAACTCAGCCCCTGCCATATGTATCCGGCATATTCTCCCATCGGCCCTTCAGGTGCTGTCTCTGTATGCGAGAGCAACCCTTCAATAACTATCTCTGCTGTAGCTGGAACCTCAAGATCCACTGTTTCACACCGCACAACCTCAAGCGCTTCATCCAGGTATGCCCCAATAAAACCCGACTCATCCACAAAGTCAGGTACTGGCATTCCTGAAACAAAGGGAATAGCAGGCTCTACTCCTAATGCCAGAGCAAAGGGCATTGGTTTATCCAACTCCTTCCACATTGCATGGATCTTCCCTAAATGCTGGGCTGGAGCAACAATGCCGGCCATCCTGTTCTTGTCTAAGATCATCATCCGGGCAATAGACCAATTAGTCCACTTCTTGTCGGGCGTTTGTGCAACAATTGTCCCGATTGTATTGATGTAGCGACCACCGTCTCCTGCATGAATTATTGGAGCAGGAAATCTAAGTAAATCTACTTGGTTGTCGAGAAGAATATTTTCTTTGCATGGACCAGTCTGAATTAACTTCGGCGGAATAAGGGTTTTCAAGCGTGCTTGCGCTAGCTTTTCAATAATCTCCTGTCCACTTGCATAGGGGTCCAAGCCCAGAGATATAGCTATGCGCGAAAGGTAGAGACCAGGTTGCCGACTTACACCTCCGGGTGCGCCAAGTACCCGAAAGCCCTTTTCGATCCCTTTAATGTTATTGAACAACGGAGCCGGAGCCTTTAAGTCGTAAGACCGACGAGTAATTGCGCCGATTTCCAGGTTCCAGTCCACCTCTTGATCAATTTCTTGGATCTCACCAATCTCCTTTAAAACATCAATGTATTCTCGCAGACTCTTCAAGTGTTTCATCGCTTAATGCTCCAAAGGAGTGAAAATTATCAGCCAAAGTGGTACTATGTTCGCCCCAGCGTTGAACACATCCCGCCTCAATGTCAAATAGGTCAAGTACCCTACCAACTGTATGATTAATTATGTCATCCAGCGTTTTGGGGCAATTATAAAATGCTGGTACTGGTGGTGCGATAATGGCTCCGCTTTCTGTGACTGCTAGCATGTTTTTGAGATGACCTGCATGGAGTGGAGTTTCACGAACCACCAACACGAGACGACGACGCTCTTTAAGTACAACATCAGCAGCTCGGCTTAGGAGATTACTGGTAATACCATTGGAAATTTCCGACAGGGTGCGAATCGAACAAGGAATTATTACCATTCCCATTGTCTTGAATGAGCCGCTCGATATCGCCGCGCTAATATCGGAAATTGAATAGGTCACATCAGCTAGGCTGCGTAGCTCTTGAGGTGTCATATCTGTTTCAAAATCACGGGTGATCTCCGCTGACTTTGATACAACTAGATGACTTTCTATACTGACTCTCCTAAGCACCTCTAATAGTCTAATCCCATAAATAATGCCGGATGCACCACTTATACCAACAATTAAGCGTTGTTTTGGGGTCATAAATTACCTCTTCGTTAAAGGTTGAAATATAGGTTGACCGCCATAAATCGTGGTCTTAAAACGGCAGATTGTGAAGGTTTCTTTAACCCCGGAATGGAGGAAGCAATCGTCAGCATAGAAGCAACGCGATGATTAATATCAATATGTCAAATCTATTGTGACTTTTTGCTCTCCTTCATATATGTATGTTATGAAAGGTCTACCCACACCGACTTAGTGTGTGTGTAATTCTCCATGACTTCGGTTCCAAGTTCACGCCCAAAGCCCGAAGCCTTATAGCCACCGAATGGGATTGCAACATCGTACATGTTGTAAGTGTTGATCCAGCATGTGCCTGCCTTCATTGCGCGTGCAACTCGGTGTGCTTTCTTGATGTCACGCGTGTGTACACCAGAAGCAAGTCCAAACTTTGTGCCATTAGCAAAGTTAATAGCTTCTTCTTCAGTATCGAACGGAGTAACAGCTAGAACAGGTCCGAAAATTTCTTCTTGAACAATGCGCATGTCATAAGTCGCATCAGTGAAGATAGTCGGTTCGTAATAAAAGCCCTTTTTGGCATTACCATTGCCATTGGGGTTGAAGGGTTTACCGCCGATGCGTAGCTTTGCGCCTTCTTCTTGACCGTATTGAACATACTGCGATATCTTCTCGAACTGCGACTTATCAGCCAGAGGTCCGAAGATCACGTTCGGGTCTAGTGGGTCTCCTTTCGACACTTGTTCAAGCTGACGAACGAGTCGCTCAATAACCTCCTCATAAACCGAACGTTCGATAAGGAGCCGAGAGCCTGCTGTGCAGATTTCACCTTTATTGTAGAAAATACCAAAGAAAGCGCTGTTGACAGCTGAGTCGATATCAGCGTCTGCGAATACAATATTGGCAGATTTACCACCCAGCTCCATGGTGACTTTTTTGAGGGTGTCAGCCGAATTCTTGATAATACTGATACCAATATCAGTTGAACCAGTGAAGGCAATTTTGTTGATACTAGGATGCTTGACTAGTACATCGCCAATCTTGCTACCTGGTCCAGTAATGAGATTGAAAACACCTTCTGGAATACCAGCTTCGGCGAGCAGTTGGGCAAGTTTGATGGCTGTGAGTGGAGTTATTGAGGCAGGTTTATGGATCACGGTGTTTCCAGCAGCCAGCGCTGGTGCAATCTTCGTGCCTGAAAGGAGCATCGGAAAATTGAAGGGTGTAATCGCCGCGACTACGCCTAAGGGTTCGCGTAAGGTATAAGCAAGATTTGGCGTGTATGTTGGCGGAGGAGACACGTGCCGCGCCTTACCCTCGATTTGTGAAGCTACTCCAGCAAAGTAGTAGAATAAATCTGCCATCAGGGGCACATCGACTGTGCGAGAAAAAGCAATTGGCTTGCCCATGTCGATAGTTTCCCTATAAGCTAACTCGTCGGCATGCTTTAATATTAAATCGCCGACTTTCGTCAAGATCCGTCCCCGCTCATGACCACTCATTTTTGACCAAGGACCATCATCAAATGCTTTCCGGGCAGCTTTGATCGCTGCATCAGCATCTGCTTCAGTTGCTTGTGCAATCTCAGTAATCGCTTCTTCAGTCGCAGGGTTAATGGTAGGTTTAGTTCGACCATCCTGAGCATCACGCCACTCACCATTTATAAAAAGCTTGCCAGGAGCAATTTGCATCTCGTCTGGCGCGATCGCTGTGCCATCTGCAAAGGTAATGCTTTGGTACATATTGTTCTGCTTAGTCTGTTAAATGAGTTAGATCTGTTGAAAAGCGTCAGCCACTTAAAGTAAATGTCTTTAGAAAAAACTTTATTGGCGCTGTAGATGCGACCAAGTATTGCGGGGACCGATAATACTGTAAGCTTAGGAGGCGAAAAACACGGTTACAATGGTCTATGTTTCGGTGGAAGTGTACATTCTTTCGTTTCTGTATAACTCAAATTTTGTTATCTAAAAAAACAAACCTCTATCGAAAATTAGACCCTTGCAGCTATATTTTACATTTCTTAAACTTACATCGCATCCAGTTATCAAAACAATGTAAACTTGCTCCAAAACATTAACCCTTGTAGTTGTGTTTTACGCTTTTTAAACTGATGACTAAAGACTTAAAAAAAGTCACTAGCATTTTTAGTTAAGAATCTATTGCCCCTAAGGACATTTAACCAATATGATACCTAGATCCCTTGGTGGGAAAAAAATTGCCGTTCTCCTCGAAAGTGAGTTCATTCCTGAAGAAATTGAAGCTTATCAAAAGCGCTTTTCAGAACTCAAAGCAACTGTGCATTTAATGTCTAGACTTTGGGGTAACCAGAGTGTTCGTTTTTTCAGTGATGAAGATACGGGCAATACACCTCAAACTATAGAGGTGAACGTTGATTTTCAGAATGTAGACGTTAACGATTATGCAGCTGTGATTATGTCTGCAAACTACACCAGCGTCCGCCTCCGTTATTTCCAGGCGCCACAAGGTGAGCCAATCAGTGCCGAACAAGTTCGCACCTCACCAGCGGTGCAGTTTTATGCGAAAGCGATGGCGAATCCCAAAATCGTTAAAGGGGCTCTCTGCCACGGGCTGTGGATACTGACGCCAGTACCCGAGTTGCTTAAAGGGCGACGAGTTATTTGCCACGAGGTAGTACTTGCAGATATCCTCAACGCTGGTGCAATTTACGAACCCTCATCCTCTGGTGTTGTGGTAGACAGCGACCTTATTACCGGTCGCTCGAAACACGAAGTTGAACCATTCATTGATGCCATTACTGAACAAATCCAACAAATATCTCTTGGCACCAATCGCTTTTCAAGTAGAAGACTTCCCACTTCTGTTTCAAGAGTAAGAGCCGCAAGCTAATTACCTCAAAATTAATTCATAACTAGGAGACTGTCACATGAAAAAGATTTTGACAATTTTATCGGAGTACGGCTACTGGGGTGAAGAACTGATTGGACCCTTGGAAACCTTTGATGCTGCTGGATATCAGGTTGATTTTGCAACTCCAACGGGAAAAAGACCAGTAGCGCTCCCTCCCAGTATGGATGCGACTTTTGTTGATCCACCTTTGGGTCGGGTAGTCGTGTCAGAGGAGATGGTGGAAAAGGTTAAGCAGCTAGAAGATCCTAAAAATCCACGGCTAGACAACCCAATCATTCTCTCAGAATGGTTACCTGATCGACCTTACTGGAGTGCTGAGAAATTTCTTCGGGAAATGGAAGCCTACAACAATGCAGTGGATGCAATACAGAAGGATGTGGAACAATACGACGCGCTTCTGATAGTCGGCGGTAGTGGTCCGATTGTTGATTTAGCG
>NZ_JABXYX010000113.1 GCF_017982655.1 Brasilonema sp. CT11
GGGCTACGAGATTTTTCCGCATACCCACGAAACATTTGTCCAGGTTGCAATGATTCGGTTAATGCTTAGAAGGCTCGCTTAATTCATTCCTTTAATACTTTCCAAACATCCTCTTAGGAATGCGGCTAATTCTAGCTTTCAAAAGATTGATAGCATCGTTATGATCAACATCGTTGTGAAGTTGAGCAACTAAGTCAACGCGACGATAAGGATTGGCAGAAAAGTTTTGGATATTATCTGAAAAGATTTTGTTATTGCCGATAATCATCATAACATTATCGGGCGTATTAATGGAAGTTGTGAACAGTCCAATTTCTACAACAGTACCTGTGACACCTCCAGCTGTAATGAAATCACCCACTTTGAATGGACGAAAGATAACTAAAAACGCACCTGCTGCAAAGTTTGCTAGTAATCCACCCCATGCAGCGCCAATAGCGATACCAATAGCTGCTAATAATGCTGCAAAAGAAGTTGTTTCAATACCGAAAAAGCCAAGAATTGCAACAATTAGAACAATTATTAGCGTGACGCTAATAATACTGAGAAGATAATTGACGATTGTCGGATCAATTTGCTGGCTTCTAAAACCACGTTGCACCAGCTTTAATCCAAAGTCAATCAACTTTTGAACAACGAGCCATAAGATAATCGCACCCAGAATTTTTAGTCAAAACTCAGTTAAGAGTTGGACTGCAACCTGACCAATCTGATTTAAATTCATAAACTTTTCTCAATTTATGGACTCACAATCACAACACAGGAAGTTATCTAGAAGTGCGTAAAAATAATTTTTTTTAATGGTACACTTGCCAAGTATGAGATTTAATATGTCAGAAATTCTGCGCGATTCAACATTTATCTGCTTGAAAACGAACTATGACCTAGAACTACCGCATTACCCAACTCTCTGGCGACCGCACTGAGAAAGACTATGAAAAAGTGATCGCTCGCCCTAAATTTATGAATTTCCGTTAATTGGGCGATCGCCATTAATATAAATCTCACCCGTCGTTTGTTCCAAGAGCAGCAGCCAATATCTACAAGACACACCGTTGGGCGGTATGATATTTAATCTAAATATTTACCTACCACCAAAACGAACTATGACCCAGAACTACCGGATTACCCTACTCCCTGGCGATGGCATTGGACCTGAAATTATGGCAGTTGCGGTAGACGTGCTGAAAGTCGTAGGGAAAAAGTTTGATATTCAGTTTCAATTCCAAGAAGCACTCATCGGTGGTGCAGCCATTGATGCTACAGGCGAACCCCTTCCAGCGTTCAGCTTAGATACGTGTCGCAATAGCGATGCTGTGTTACTAGCAGCCATTGGCGGTTACAAGTGGGACACCCTGCCATCCCATTTACGTCCAGAAGCAGGTTTGTTAGGACTGCGTGCAGGGTTGGGATTATTTGCCAATTTGCGCCCTGCGAAAATATTGCCTCAGTTGATAGATGCTTCTTCTTTGAAACGGGAAGTTGTCGAAGGCGTTGATATTTTGGTAGTCCGCGAACTCACCGCAGGAATTTACTTTGGCAAGCCCAAAGGAATTTTTGAAACAGAAACGGGTGAAAAGCGCGGCGTGAATACAATGGCTTACACCGAATCAGAAATTGAGCGCATTGGGCGGGTGGCGTTTGAAGCTGCACAAAAACGGGGAGGGAAACTCTGTTCGGTAGATAAGGCGAATGTGTTGGAAGTTTCTCAACTGTGGCGCGATCGCATCACCAAACTTGCCCAAGAATATCCGGATGTGGAACTCTCTCATATGTATGTAGATAATGCAGCCATGCAGTTGTTACGCGCTCCCAAGCAGTTTGACACTATTGTCACAGGCAACTTGTTTGGTGATATTCTTTCAGATGCAGCTGCTATGCTGACTGGCAGTATCGGAATGTTACCATCTGCAAGTTTGGGTGCTTCTAATCCAGGAGTGTTTGAACCTGTCCACGGTTCTGCCCCAGATATAGCAGGGCAAGATAAAGCAAATCCTCTGGCACAGGTTTTAAGTGCTGCTATGATGCTTCGTTATGGTTTAAACGAATCAGCTGCAGCAGATCACATTGAACAAGGAGTATTAGAAGTGTTACAAAAAGGCGATCGCACAGGAGATATAATTTCCCCAGGTATGAACCTTTTGGGTTGTCGCGCGATGGGCGAAGCACTTATCCAAGTTCTGGAAGCAAAATAAGTGCATATGCTCAAAGTGGAAATTTTGGCAACTTTAAAGAAAATTTTCGGATAAACTATTAACACAAACCTACAACAATACTTCGCGAGTGGTGTACGCTTTAAAAAAAGAACAGGAAAACTATACCAATCAGAAGAACCAGCCAGCTTTGATTGATCCTGCCGTGATCAGAGCTGCTGGGCAGATTTACCACACTTACTGTGAGGTACATCCCGAAATCACTGGACAAGCTTCAGGAGTCGCAATTAATCGGTCTAACCACCGAGGTAAGGTGATTTTTACTCACCAACCAATTCTCTTGCCTGAAGAATGCTTTGTGCCTTTGAATCAAATTGAGTCGTATATGTATTAAGCCATAAAGACTGGTCATGAGTCATCAGTCGTGGGTTAAGGTTATAACTTTTGAGCAAATGGGAAAAACCCTCTGTTTGGGTGAACCCGCTGTTCATGGGGGAAGCCCCAAATAACGCACTAACTCACAATTGACTCGAATGTTCATCTTGACAACCCCCCAGACAAGTTTCATCGTCTTTGCTTTAGGCACATCTATTGGCAGCTTTATTAATGTAATAGTCTATCGGTTACCAATTGGACTTTCGATTCTTTTTCCACCCTCTCATTGTCCCCATTGCTTAAACCAACTCAAACCCTACGATAATGTACCGCTGTTGGGATGGCTATGGTTAAGAGGGCGCTGTCGTTATTGCAAAAGAAAAATTTCTATCCGTTATCCTGTGGTAGAGGGGGTGACGGGTATTATTTTTTTGTTAGTTTTTTGGATACAGAAGTATTCGCTCTATACAGTAGGCAACTGGGCGTTTTGCAGTTGGTTATTAGCACTATCGCTGATTGATTTAGATACAATGACACTACCGAACTCACTGACTAAGTCGGGTTTGTTAGTAGGAATTGTTTTTCACATAATTTGTGGTTTTCTACCACAAGCGAGTTGGATCGGATTGGTAGATCATCTGAAAATGGCGATAGGAGGAGCAGTGCTAGGCTTATGGCTATTTGATGCGATCGCCATAATTGGTTCAATTATATGCGGCAAAACTGCTATGGGTAGAGGAGACACCAAATTAGCAGCCATGATAGGAGCATGGCTAGGATGGAAGTATTTGTTGCTTGCTAGTTTTCTTGCAAGTCTTATTGGAGTAATAGTCGCTGGCGGCAAAATCATACTATCACAGCACAGCAGTCGCACAGCGCTGTCTCAAAAATGGGGTAAAAAGATACCTTTTGGTCCTTTTCTTGCTTGCGGGGCAGTTATTGCTCTATTTGGCGGCGAGGCGATTTTGTCTTTTTATTTACGATTATTTTTTCCAATCAGTTGAAGAATAGAATTTTACACTATCCTAGCCTCATGCGAGGACATTCGAGAACATCCCAATTTTGCATAAAAGATCGTACTGAGAGCATCTTGCTCCCTACTTCTATTGAAAGCAGGCTGTCCGATCCTGACTACAAAATAAAATAAATTTACATATTTGGGATGCTCCCGGAGATTCTTGGTTTATCTAGCAAGCCCTTGCAGTGTCTATCTCTACTTGGAGATACACTAGAACTGTAGATTTCATCACCACTACTATCTTTAAGCTTTTGATAACATCATCTTGTGAATTCAGCCCTGCAGTCTGGTTTTCCACACCCTGTAGAGTGATATTCACCACTTAAAGCAGCGTGTGCGTATTTCCTGTACAACACGCTTGTTTGTTGGCGCAAGCTTGTACAGAACTTGGGGGCGATACCGGCGATCGCCATAGCTGTGTTGTACCTCCTCCAAAAAGACTGCGCGTGCGCTGATCCAAAAGCTGTAGCCTTAGCCACAGACATATCCTAAGGGTGAGTTGGATGATCCTCTTAATAACGGGTACCCTTTTGACAAGCAAAATTGATGCAGCAATTGCTTGCCTCTCATAACATACCAACAAATATTATTGATGTAGGGGGTGAAATCCTATTTGGGACAGGGGCTTAGTGCAGCTTTGTAGGTACAGTTACAACAGCAATGGACTGCTTTACTACTTTTTAAGTTTCCCAGAAGGCGAGCAAGAGACTTGAATTGGTTTACGTATTTTCGTTAAGCTGGCAACCAAAGATCTAAAATATGGTTTCCTACAGCTTACAAGACAATTTTGAATATGTTGTCATTAGTTATGAGTCATTCATCCTTAGTATGGACAAAGGAGTCATGAGAAAAAACTAAAACAAAGACAGCATCGGTTTGATCTTTTATCAACATACTATTCACGTAAGATAAGATACAAATGGCGAACAACGAAGAATCACGCGGTTTAAAGTCTTTATTAGATTGGTTTGCAAATCGACGGAAATCAGGATCTACCATCCTAGAACGCCAAGAGCGTGAGATTGCTGATGGACTGTGGCATAAATGTTCTAACTGTGGTGTGTTGACATATGCCAAAGATCTAAGAGCAAACCAAATGGTTTGTGTTGAGTGTGGACATCATAATCGAGTTGATAGTGATGAGCGCATCCGTCAATTGATTGATGTGAACAGTTGGAGATCGATAGATGAGCATTTGTGTCCTACCGATCCACTGCAGTTTCGCGATCGCAAACCTTATATTGATCGCCTGCGGGAAACCCAGGACAAACTGAAGTTAATAGACGCCGTTAAAACTGGTTTTGGTCAAATAAATGGTTTATCCGTTGCTCTTGGCGTTATGGACTTCCGGTTTATGGGAGGAAGTATGGGTTCTGTTGTCGGAGAAAAACTGACGCGCCTGATTGAGCAAGCCACTCAACGACGATATCCTGTGGTTATTGTTTGTACCTCTGGTGGAGCGAGAATGCAAGAAGGAATGCTTTCGCTCATGCAGATGGCGAAAATCTCTGCAGCTTTGGAGCGTCATCAAGAAGCGCGGTTGCTGTACATTCCCGTTTTGACAAATCCCACCACAGGTGGTGTGACTGCTAGCTTTGCCATGTTGGGCGATATTATCATAGCAGAACCAAAGGCTACTATCGGTTTTGCTGGGCGGCGAGTGATCGAACAAACCTTACGGGAAAAACTTCCAGAGGAGTTTCAAACTGCGGAAGATTTACTCAAGCACGGCTTTGTGGATGAGATTGTTCCTCGTACTCAGCTAAAACGAACATTAGCACAGTTGATTGCCTTACACCAGCCACCTGCACCAACGTCAACCCATAATAATATGGTGGTTTGGGAGACAAGAAGTTTGAGTTCTAGCGCTGTTGAGTAATCATTGCTTCTCGAACATTAGACTTTTTGCAAAACAGGGTAAGCGCATCTAAATTAGTGTTGACAAAAACATGTATTTGTATGTCAAGGAATCATCACAGTTTCTCGTTTTGTATGTTTCCCAAGGGTCAAAGCGATACGTCTTCCCGCAGAATGCGCTTTGCGCTGAGGCGTGTGTTGCTTTAAAAACATTATCAATAAGCAAGAATTACTGCGACGATTTTCGGCTTGATTGACTCTGAGACGTTCTGATTGACAAGATGCGCTTACCCTGCTTGCAAAAATCGAAAATTTGGATTTCCCTATGGAGTGTGGTGATTAAGTCTTGAACCCGACACGATATAATAGGTAGCTGCAAAAGAATTTTAGTCAGGTCAGTCAGTTTGGGTGTATTGAAAAGTAGGGACGCACCCTGTTTGCGTATGAAATGCAAATGAATTATCAGTCAGTTAATTGTGCTTCCAACTTGCTGTTAGTTAACTAATCGACGTCCGATCCGCGCTATGATGGAACATTTTCTGTCACGTGAGTTGTAACATCGTCTTGTGTAAATGTCATTTCATGCAATTTCAGGTTTTTGGCTCCTGTTAAAATTGCCCCTTCCAGTTTTACATGGCTTAGATTTGTCATGTTAAGGTTGGCTCCCATGAGGTTTGCCCCACAGAGGTTTGCTTCATGGAGAATTGCCATTTGTAGGTTGGTTCCCATAAGGTTTGCTCCGCAGAGGTCAGTTTCTCTAAGGCTTGCTTCAGAAAAATTAGCAAAAAACATTTCTGTGTTTTGCAGTTTGGCTGCATTCAGGTTTGCTTGTTGCAGGTTTGCCCCATTCAGGTTTGCTTGTTGCAAATTTGCTCCAATCAAACCCGTTCCTTGCAAGTTGGCTTTACCCAACTTTGCTCCTTGCAAATTAGCTAAAAACAGCTTTGCCTCTTGTAAGTTCGCAGCTTTTAAATTAGACCCTTGCAAATTGGCTTTGTATAAATTGGCTCTTCGTAGATTAGCTCCACGCAAACTTGCTCCTGTAAGATTTGCTGCACGTAAATTTGCTCTAGAGGCTTGAGCACAATTAAGGTTTGCTCCACAAAGGTTCGCATCAGTTAAGTTGGTTGATTGCAAGTTGGCCTCATGTAGAATTGATCCAGATAGTTTAGCACCTTCCAAATTTGCCTCACACAAGTTAGCTCCTTGTAAATTAGCTTGACAGAGGTTAGCTCCCCGCAAATCTGCTTGCTGCAAGTTGGCTTTATGCAAGTCTGCTGTGCTCATATCAGCATATCGCAAATCAATTTTCTGATTTGGCTGGTCTTTTTGGATCTGACGTCTGGCGATGACATTCAAAGCTGCTTGAATATCTGTAGGAGTTCTTGCAGTTTGTTGAATTTGCTCGTTTTGCGGTTTTCCAGCAGTATTCTCTCGCACAAAAGCTGTCAGAATTTCTATGATTGTCCAGTATTGCTGAGGAGAATCTTGAGCAATTCTTTCCAAAGAATAAATTGCACCCGTCCGTGTCGCAGCACTTTCATGCCCAAGCTGGGTAATTGCAGTCATAAAGCGTTCTGTAATCAGCCTTTCTTGGGCGATACGGACATTCTTGACTGCAATCTCGTTACTCTTATGCGCTGCGATCGCACTTTCTTGAAGAGCTTGGGCGCGTTTTGCTGCTACGTATGCATGAATCATCACTGCTAATCCTAGCAAAAGGGTAGCAGTTGTTGAGAATACTTGAGCTCTATTTTCGATTTTTGGTTGATTTGACAACTC
Organism: Brasilonema sp. CT11; assembly: GCF_017982655.1. Classification (GTDB taxonomy): domain Bacteria; phylum Cyanobacteriota; class Cyanobacteriia; order Cyanobacteriales; family Nostocaceae; genus Brasilonema. Next base: position 7,186 of record NZ_JABXYX010000113.1, read on the forward strand.
CTCCATTTTGGAAAATGTGATGAAAAATACTATTGGTGATAAAATAGAGGTAAGTGCTACAACTATCAACCAATTTTTGAGTACGTCTGTCTTGTTCGCAGACATAATGGTTGTGTCCCTCAAAACACACAATTTTTAAGTAGAGTACAGGATAAAAGAGTATAACATGTGTTTAGTAGTTTTCCACATCTGACAAAACTAGGTAAATGCAGCAGCTTGTTTTTTTTAATCAATGGCAGCCTATAGTGGTTCCATTTTTTTACAAACAGTTGTCTGATGACTATCCCTGAAATTGATTTAAAATACTTATTATTAATTTAGTTTGATAAATAATGCAACCGTCTCAAGAGAGATTTTTTTATCCCTATTTTCACTTATTTTAATGTTTTTCCATACTCCATAGCTGAAGCAAGAATCACAAATCAGGTCTAAAATAATTAAATAGTCACTATTAATACTTTTTTCTAAGTATATACTTTTGATTATAAGTGTTTAAAAATAAAAATAGCAATATTGTCTCGTTTTGAAACTTGACTTTTTTTTGGCAAAAAAGGCACAAAGACAAAGTATAAAGAAAGCTAGGGACTCACAGTTGGTGCATTCTGGGTCACGGTTCAGTCCCACTTGCTATGCTCAAATTAAGGCATTCAAAATTTGGCGTACGAGTACGCACTTAACAAAGTTCAAATAACTAATGACCAGAGCGTAGGGACTTTACATAAACTCTATCACAACGAGCTGTTTCTACACCCGTTGCCTTTTGATACCCACTGCTTTCGTATAGTTTGACAGCTTCGGTCAAAACACTGGCGGTTTCTATCCAAATTTGCTGAAAACCACAGAATGCAATCGTTGCTTCTAATTGTTGTAGCAAATATTTTCCTAGTCCTAAACCCCTGACGCTGGGCAAAAGATACATTTTGCGGATTTCTACAGCTTTTTCTCCTCGCTTTACAGGGTGATATGCTCCAGTGCCTACAAGTTTATTTTGGTATTCAATAACCCAAAACTCTCCCCCAACTGTTAAGTAACACTCTTCCACTTGCAGCACATCTCGATCTGCACCATTGGGTTCCCAACCCAGACCATATTCTGATAATACAGACCGAATAACTTCACTCGCCCCGGTGCGATCCCCGAACTCCCAGTCACGAATGAGAAAATTCTTATAGTAATTTTTCATTTCCAATATCTCCTAACTGTGAATACGAGGTTCTGAATGTAGATTTGCTAGCAATTGACTTTCAACTACCGCTAACTCATCCAACCGTTGTTTGACAATTTCACGGTTAAAGTAGGTATCAGCAAGAACCCAGTAGATACCATAGTGCCGTGCCTCAGATGCCATCAAGCCATAATAAAATTTAGCTAACTCAGGTTCTGGACAATGAGCCGCTAACAATCCAAGGCGTTCGTGACTACGAGCTTCAATTAAACCACTCACTAGCAGGGAATCTAAAAACCGTTCAGGTTCCTTGGGTCGAATTTGCGCCTTTAAACCAGCACCATACGGAGGAGGCTGTAAGGGACGCAAAGGAATATTTCGACGTTCCAGCCATTGATTGACCAATTCAAAATGCTCTAGTTCTTCACGAGCAATTTTGGTTAGCTCCCGTACCATTTTCGCATTGGAAGGGTAGCGAAATATCATGTTCAAAGCGACTCCTGCGGCTTTGCGTTCGCATTGGGAGTGATCGAGGAGAATCGTGTCTAGGTTAGAGATTGCTTGTTCCACCCAAGCAAAACTTGTGAGTGTTTTGAGGGCGTTGATAGTTGGTAACTCAGATGAAAGCACGTTTAGGAATGATAAAAGACTCTACATATTCAATATTAAGTATCAGCGATCGCCCCAACAAGGAAAGAATGTCCTGTTGCACCCGGATTTGAGATACAAACCTATTTTTCATAAAAGAGTCTTGCTAGACTTGAGAGGACGTGCAGCAATTTTATCTTAAAATTAAAATAATTACGGTTATTTGATATAATTACCGTAGTATAAATCCGAGATACGCAGTTTCTTAGCTCCTTCGCGCCCTGGCCCCGCACCATAACTGTACTCAGTATTGTGTGGGAAGTTCACATAGTTTGTTGACAAAGCTTAGCGAAAAAGTATCGGTTCAAAAAATATGGCTAACATCATAGCAATTGCTGGCAGTCCATCTCATCCTTCCAGAACCTACACGCTTCTGGAACACTCCACTAAAATTTTGCAGCAAGAGGGCTTTCAAACGGATATTATCTCTGTTCGCGATGTCCCGGCTGAAGTTTTAGCCTATGGACGTTACGATAGCCCAGCTTTAGAACAACCAAAAGCACTCATAGAAAAGGCAGATGGTATTATTATTGCCACTCCGATTTACAAAGCAGCCTACACAGGAGTTCTCAAAGCGTTTTTAGACTTGCTACCTCAAAGAGCGTTTTCAGGGAAAGTCGTGTTACCGATCGCCACTGGTGGGACTCTAGCTCATTTGTTGGCAATTGATTATGCCCTCAAACCCGTGTTGTCAGAGTTAAAAGCACGATTCATCTTGGGCGGTGTTTATGCAGTAGACAAACAACTGCAAATACAACAAGATGGCAGTCTTCAATTTGATCAGGAAATTGATCAGAGATTGAAAGAAGCTCTCAATGATTTTGCACAATCTGTGAAGAGTTTGCAACCCAATGTCAAAGAATTGGCTTCCGCAAATTAATTTATCACGGGTAGGCTGAAAACCCTGGAGGAGCAGGTACGTAGTACCGTCCTCCGTGCTTCAGACCAGGGATGAAAGCCACGAGGCAGGGTTTAGCCGGCCGTAATACTTTCCTTTTGCTGATTAGGTAAAGTATCCAACAATTCTTCGACTACTTGAGTAATAGTTTTATCTTTTTGAGCCGCATATAAACGTAAGTTATTCATTCTACGCTCAGTAATCCGGATATGTAATTCTTTTTTTGCCACAATAGCGACACAATGACCACACATTTATGTTAGCATGAACAAAGTTAAGTAAAACAGGGAGGTGATTAAGTAGTGCTGGTTTTAGAAGTAAAAATCAAAGGTAAAAAACAACAGTATCAGGCAATTGATGAAGCTATCCGTACGACCCAGTTCATACGCAACAAAGCTATTAGATATTGGATGAATGCTCCGAGAGAAGCAAAAATTAATAAAATAGCCTTAAACAACTACTCAACAGCACTACGTAAAGAATTTAAGTTTGTAGAAGATTTGAACTCGATGGCTTGTCAGTCAGCGACAGAAAGAGCTTGGTTAAGTATTGACCGCTTTTATAATAACTGTAAGTCTAAGAAACCAGGCAAGAAAGGCTTTCCACGTTTCCGAAAAGACAATAGATCCGTTGAGTACAAGACTAGCGGATGGTCGCTGCATCCCACAAAGCGACGAATTACCTTCACAGATAAAAAAGGTATAGGGCAAGTCAAGTTGTTAGGCAAGTGGGATATCCACACCTATTCAGTCAAATCAATTAAGCGTGTTCGCTTGGTTCGCAAGGCTGACGGCTATTACTGTCAATTTGCAATTGGTGTGGATGTAAAACCAGAGTTAAGAACTGCTGATGGTGAGGTAGGCTTAGACGTTGGATTAGAGTACTTTTACTCTGACTCTAACGGACACCATGAACTTAATCCCAAGTTCTTAAGGAAAGCCGAAAAAGCTATTAAGCACGCCCAAAAGCAAATATATAAAAAGGAGAAAGGTAAGAACCAACGACGGAAAGCAAGACAAAGATATGCTCGGAAACATTTAAGAGTAAATAGGCAACGGAGAGAGCACGCTGTGAAATTGGCGCGTAACGTATGCAAGCTTAACAGCTTAGTAGCCTATGAAAACTTGAAGGTTAAGAACATGGTAAGAAATCATTGTCTAGCCAAGTCAATTAATGATGTGGCTTGGGGTATGTTCCGTAATTGGTTGGAATATTTTGCTGGCAAGTTCAACACAACAGTCGTTGCAGTCAATCCTAGAATGACATCTCAAAAGTGCTCTGACTGTGGCGCAACCGTGAAAAAGTCCCTTTCAACTCGAACACACAAATGTAGTTGTGGTTGTAAGTTGCAAAGGGATGTAAACGCAGCAATAAATATTCTGAATCTTGCAAAAGCTAGGGACGGGCAGTCCCAAAGTAACGCTACAGGAGTTGGAACCTCTACGCTAGTTGGTGCAAGCTTGCTAGAGCAAGTTCTGACGGTGAATGTAGAATCCCCGCTGCTTTAGCACGGGGAGTGTCAAATCCTCCCCAACTTAGGCTGCCGTTGAGGTTGGGGATTCCTAGAGTCCCTTCTTTGACTTACTGCTCTATCCCCCCAGAGTCAATCTAATGTTGAAAATTCATTATTAGAGCTACAAAAGGAAAAAAAGAAAAGTCAAGACTCGAACAGAGTGCCGCAAAAATAAAGATTAGAGCAATATCGGATATCCCAAGTCAGCCGACAGTGCTGGCATAAAGCTTTTTAACTAGATCAACAATAAAACAACAGTATACTTATCGTTTAACAGTGGTATTCTTTTAACAGAATGGCTGACTGCTAGAAAATAACATTCCTTGCTCAGCAAGCTATCAGACGGATATATCGTATTTATTGTTAGAGGTAAGAAATTCATGAGCCAAGTTGTCAATGAAGTCTTAGCAGCCAATACAGCTTACGCTGCAACCTTTGGTGACAAAGCTAACCTTGCCATACCTCCAGCTAAACACTTTGCAATTCTCACTTGCATGGACGCTCGACTTGATCCTGCTAAATATGCAGGACTGTCTGAAGGGGATGCTCATGTGATTCGTAATGCTGGTGGACGTCTGAGTGATGATGCTATTCGTTCGCTGGTGATCTCCCACAAACTACTTGGCACTCAGGAGTGGTTCGTGATTCACCACACCAATTGTGGCATGGAATTCTTCACAGACGACATCATCAGTAAATTGCTGGGGAATGATCTCGATACCGCAACTCTGAACGCAGACGGTACTTTTACTCCTGCAGGGCAATCAGGAACGGGATCAAGCGAAGGATACTTCGTCAAATGGTTGACTATCAGTAATCAGGAAGAAAGTGTTGTAACAGACGTCAGACGGATTCGATTCCACCCATTGGTACCGGGCTACATTGCTATCTATGGCTACATCTACGATGTGAAGACTGGGAAATTAAATGAGGTTCATAGAGCAACGGAGATTGGCAAACCAATACGACGGTGAGTGCGTCTGTTTTTAGTTGTCACATAACGGTCATGGCAAAGATGAAAAGATACCTTCTTTGTAAGGTTTTTGTGCCAAAGAATAAATTCAATTTATGCTTTGGCTGCCCCATTTCTGCAATATTAAGAAATATGCGGGCAATGTATAGCTCTCACGTCTTTTTGTTGGCACTCTGAATATTGTCAAAAATCGCCCCATCGGCAAAAAACTTCTTCTGGATATTATCCCAGCCCCCCAGATATTGAGCATTAAAAATACTTTGAATTTGAGGATACTTCGACGCCATCTCTACTGCCAAGTAGGGGTTAACCGGACGGTATCCTAATTGCGCAAATTCTCGCTGGGCTTCTGGTGTGTAAAGATAATTGACAAACGCTTCTGCTATTTTTCTAATGCCATGCTGATCAACGTTTTTGTCCACAACAACCACAGGGTTGTCGATGGAAATGTTAATATCGGGTACTACATAAGACAGTTTCTGACCATTCTGAGCGGCCAGAATTACCTCGTTTTCGTAGTTGATTAAGACATCTCCCTGATTTTTCTGGAAAAATAAATCGGTAGCTGCACGCGCACTTTCAGGTAGCACGGGGGCGTTTTGATAAACTTTGCTAGCCAACTCCTGTGCTTGCGTCTGCTCACCGCCTTTTACTATTACAGAACCCCAAATTCCAAGGAAGTTCCACCTCGCACCGCCAGAGGTTTTGGGGTTCGCTGTAATTACGCTCACGCCATTATTAGCCAGATCTGCCCAAGTCTTTATACCTTTGGGATTGCCAGGACGAGTCACAAAAGCTACTACAGATCTAGTGAGAATGCCACCAAGGGGAGCTTTTAATTCCCAATCCGGTTTAATTAAACCTGCTTGTTCAATTTTATTGACGTCAATGCCAAGTGATAGGTGTACCACATCTGCCTGTAAACCCTTAATCACAGCATCTGCTTGGGAACCAGATGCACCATAGCTTTGAGTGAAAGTGACGTTTTGGTTATGTTCTTTCTTCCACTTTTGGACAAATTTAGGAATAATCCGCTCGTAAGCTGCTTTAGTTACCGAAAAAGAAACCAGCGTGAGCTTGACATCACCCTGAGAAACTGAATTGCTTGCTGAGCAGGCGACGATCACTACGCTCAAGCTCACTCCTACTAAAAATAGGGATGCTTTGCCCCTGATGGAACTGAAACTCGGCCAACTTCCTATTGCTTGGCACCACTGTGTAATAAGCTGTAAAACCTGAACAATATATCTTTGAACTTGCTTAATCAAATGTGCCCCAGGTTTGTTTGTATTTTGCCACTTACTCATCAAAACCCCCCCGATGAATCTTTGGTATCTTGAGCGAAATACAGTAGTAAAAAGATATTATAGGGCAATAGCAAACAAAGCATAATCTTTTGTTAACCTAAATTTAAACAAATTTTTGCACGTTAAGCGTTCTTCTAAAACAACTCATTAGCCAACATATTGCTGATTTCACCTTGCATCCCGGTGCGGGTATCATCGTATATTGTCAAAGTTTCCAGGTTCGGGTGACGACTTAACTTTTATCGTCATTGCTAGTATGGAGTGCAGTGATCATGCTTGAGTGCCGCACTCTATGGGCGCTTATTTTCTTTGTAATTCCGAATGCCTTACCTCTTAACTTGCACCAAGAAAAATTGATGGTATGTAATCACTCAGTATTACACCAAAAGTTCTTTATTTAGGGAGAAAACCCAAGAGCAATCATGTAGCTTTATTACTCATCTTTTTAGGTTTTACGGTTTTATACGGAGATGTGCAAAATATGATTTACACTACTTTTCGACTAGATACGGCAGAATAAGATTTATAAAGAGTTAGAGATTTTTTATACATTTTAAATAATTAATATTACGCAATATTAATACTGATTGATTTTAAGTATCAACTATATCTTTTTTTCTCAAGTACGGATGAAAAAGAGTAAGATACCTGTGTGTACACAACAGCAAAGAGCATTTCTGTATTAAGTTAGATTTATGTCATCAAAATATGACATAAGTTATATCATGTGATACCCAAACTATGATATTGTCTAATATGAATTAACAACTACGGTAAACGGACAAGAAAATAGTACAATGTGAACAGGGAGATAGAAAAGCTATTTCTCTTAAAATTTAATATTATTAAATCACTTTCTCAATAATTTGAGGAAACTCATGCACTTGGTGAACGCTAATAATCACAATTATCTCCACAGATATTATTTTAGAATTTTTACTCGTTAATTGTATAAAACACTAAATATCCAGTTTAAATCTTTTGTTGAGTGAAGCGAAAAAATCGCCAAAACTCTATGTTACGTTTTTCAATGTTGACGCACTTAATGGTGCTATTTTTTTTGAACTTTAGTTTTTGGAAAAATGCTAGATCGTAGTCAAGTTATTCCAACATTACTATTAGTTATTGCCTGGAGCCTGACTTCATGCAGTAGTGCTGAAGAAAAGAAGAGGCAGGTGAGTATCGATGGCGGGGTTGTGGGTTATCCTCTCCATCAAGCAGTTGCAGAGGAATTTAAAAAGGTTAAAAGTGATGCCCAAATTAGTGTTGCTGCTAGTGGCACTGGTGGTGGAATGAGTAAGTTTTGTTCAGGTCAAATTGATATTGTTGGTGCTTCACGCCCCATCAAAAAAGAAGAAATTCAAGCTTGTAAAAAGAGCAAAATTGATTTTGTCGAGATACCTATTGCTCTTGATGGAATCGCTGTCATAGCCAACCGTAAAAACAACTTTGCTAGCTGTTTATCTATTAAGGAATTAAATAAAATTTGGAGCCCAAAATCAACGAATAAAGTCAAAAACTGGAATCAAGTGAACTCCAAGTTTCCTAACAAACCTCTGAGTCTTTATGCACCAGCGTCTGATACTGGAACGTTTGACTATTTCACACAAGCAGTCAATAAAAAAGGCAAAGCTAGCCGTACAGACTACACTGCTACTCAGAATCAAAACGTTCTTGTGAATGGAATTGCAGGTGATGATGCTGCATTAGGATATGTGGGAATTTCTTATTACTTAGCAAACAAGGATAAGCTGCAACTGGTAGGTGTACAAACTCCTGAAGGAAAATGTGAAACGCCAGATCCGCCAGATAAAATTGCTAACAACATCTACAAACCTTTGTCTCGTCCTCTGTTGATTTATGTTAACAAGACGGATTTAGACAGCAAGCCAGCAGTGAAGGATTTTGTTAGTTTCTACTTAGACAATTCAAAAAAGTGGGCTAGGCAGTCTGGCTATGTTGAACTAACCGATGAGGCTTATGCTAAGGCTAAACAAAGATTTGTTTCTGAGAAAACGGGTTCTAAGTTCAAAGATGCAAAACCAGGCGAACCAGTAACAAAGTATCTCTAGACAAATTTGGATTTCGGAGATTTCTCCTGAGAAAATCTGAAAATCCAAAAAATGCGAATAAGCCTACAAAGAGGCTTGATGATAAACCCTTGATAGACCTGTTTATAGTTATTATGCAGAGTGGGAATTTTCAAAACGATTTCAATCAGGAACCTAAAGGAACGCTGGAAAGACAACCATCTGACGATATCCAAGACAAAATTGTCGAAGTGATTTTATTTTGCTGTGCTTTGGTTTCTATCCTCACGACGATTGGAATTGTCTTCATTATCTTTCAAGTGACGTTTGAGTTTTTCCAAGAAGTTTCGTTTGCTCAGTTCTTTCTCGATACTCAGTGGACTCCCCTATTTGCGGAACGACATTTTGGAATTTGGCCCCTTATAAATGGCACTTTTATGACTACGGCGATCGCCATGTCTGTTGCCATTCCTCTGGGTTTATGTTCTGCCATCTACTTGAGCGAATACGCCCAACCTAAAGTAGCAGCAATTTTACGTCCAGCAGTGGAATTACTAGCGGGAGTGCCTACGGTTGTTTACGGTTACTTTGCACTTTTATTTGTCACACCGTTGCTGCGCAATATTATTCCACTGGAAATCTTCAACGCTTTGAGTGCTGGTTTGATGATGGGAGTGATGATTACCCCCACTGTTGGCTCTATTAGTCTGGATGCAATACAAGCTGTGCCACGCTCTTTGCGAGAAGGAGCTTCTGCATTAGGATTAACTAAACTCGAAGCTATATTTCGAGTTGTTCTGCCTGCTGCTCTTTCTGGAATTATCGCCTCGATTATTTTAGGAATTTCTCGAGCTGTTGGTGAAACAATGACTGTCCTGATCGCCGCCGGACAACAACCAAGACTGACTGTTAATATCATGGAGTCAGTAGAAACAATGACAGCTTACATGGCTCAGATTTCTGGTGGAGATAGTCCTCGTGGCAGTCTTAACTACAAGACTTTGTACGCTGTGGGAGCAGTTCTATTTTTGATAACTTTGGCTTTAAACATTTTTAGTAATTGGATTGCTAAACGCTTCAAAGAAAAATACGAGTAATAAATATGGCTAGTTCGATTGACTCCGACAATTTTCAACCAGGAAATGAATATTTTACTGACAATATAGACAATCGAGAAAAACGTGGAAAAATTTTTGAAGTCATCTTTTTGCTTGGATTGCTCGTTGGTTTGTTCGTCCTGGGACTTCTGGTTTTTGACATTTGTAAAGACGGATTAGCCAGATTTTTGACACCTGGTTTTATTACGGAAACACCTTCCCGGTTTCCTAATCAAGGTGGCATCCTTCCTGCTATTGTCAGCAGCGTTATGTTAGGACTCATCACAATTTTGGTTTCCGTACCAATCGGCGTAGGAGCAGCTTTGTATCTCGAAGAATATGCACCAAAAAACTGGTGGGCTGATCTGATTGAGATTAACATTAGCAATCTTGCTGGAGTCCCTTCTATTGTCTATGGATTGCTGGGTTTAGGAGTTTTCAATTATTTTTTGGGCTTCGGTTCAGCTTTAATTTCTGGAGGGCTAACTTTGTCCTTGCTGTCTTTGCCGGTGATTATTGTCACATCTAGAGAAGCAATTCGCTCGGTTCCAGATTCTCTAAGAAATGCTTCTTACGGCTTAGGCATAACCAAATGGCAAACCATCAGCAATCATGTTTTACCTTATGCCATCCCTGGTATTCTCACAGGAGTGATTATTTCAGTCTCTCGTGCCATTGGTGATGCAGCGTGTCTGATTGTAGTTGGTGCTGTTAGTTTTTTAACATTTAACCCTGGTTTGTTTCAGCGATTCATGGCATTGCCGATCCAAATTTACTCCTATATCTCTCGTCCAGAACCAGGTTTTTCCAATGCAGCAGCAGCGACAATTCTTGTCTTGCTTCTTTTAATTTTGGCTCTGAATGGCGTGGCAATTTACATTAGACAACGCTACTCGCTATCTAAATAAAAGAGTTTCCAAAATCTCAACAAACATTTACAGTAAATCACAGATTGGAAAGATTAAAAATGACTTATAACAACGCCAAAGGAAAATTCAGTAGCGCCACCCAAAGTGAACATGATAGCACCATTTTCGATGTTGAAGGAATTAAAGTTTACTACAATGGATTGATCGCGCTTCAAGATGTTTATATAGGAATTCCTGAAAAGAAAATTGTTGCTTTTATTGGACCTTCAGGCTGTGGCAAAAGTACCCTGTTACGCTGCTTTAATCGTATGAACGATTTAATTCCAGGAGCGAAGGTTGAAGGTCGGCTGCATTACCGCAATAAAAATATTTATGATCCTAAAATTAATTCGGTAAAATTGCGGCGTCAAGTAGGAATGGTTTTCCAAAGACCAAATCCTTTTCCAAAGTCTATTTACGAAAACATCTCCTTTGCACCACGTACGAACGGTTATAAAGGTAATATTGATGAACTCGTAGAGCAATCATTACGACAAGCTGCTCTTTGGAATGAGGTGAAAGACAAACTCAAGGACAAAGGTACAGCGTTATCTGGAGGACAACAGCAACGTCTTTGCATTGCAAGGGCGATCGCCATGAAGCCAGATGTCCTATTGATGGATGAACCCTGCTCTGCATTAGACCCTATTTCCACTCGTCAAGTTGAAGAACTTTGCCTGCAACTCAAAGAGCAATACACCATGATCATGGTAACCCACAATATGCAGCAGGCTTCGCGAGTTGCAGACTGGACTGCTTTCTTCAACACCGAAATCAGCGAGCATGGTAAACGCAGAGGAAGATTAGTCGAATTCAGTCCTACCGAAGAAATGTTTAGCACTCCTACAACTCAGGAAGCTGCGGAGTATATTAGCGGACGTTTCGGTTAATATATAGAATGCTTGCCAACTATGGCGATTCTCGTTTTAATGCTGTACTTTTTGACCTCTCCCCAACCCCTCTCGCGCAAGGAGAAGGGCTTCTTCCCCCCAACCCTAGTAAGGTTGGGGAAAAATTGACAAAACTATCAAAAGATTATTCATTGCAATCCGGTCTTGAGTGTTTGTAAGCTTTTGGGATTTTCTGATCAACTAACGATAAGCGCGTCCATTGGTAAACTTGAGGTTGCACTGTCCTGAAGGTGTTCCGATAGCTTGAATTTTCCTTCTGCTTCCCATCGCCGGAGTGTTCGTTTTTGGAGATGTCTATTAGCAAATACAACAATCGCTAAAAGTTGCCCTTGTGCCCGACGATCTCGTAAATCTTCCAATCAAGGAGGCTGCACCCCGTAAATATAATTTTCAATAATTTCAAATTCCTCTAGAGTTGGATATTCTCTCACGTTTTCACTAACATTGGGTGAAGCGAAAGCATGAAACAGTAAACTCCGAGCTGCACTTCCTGATTCTATTCCCCTTTTTCCTTCAAAAGGAAAATCTTCAAATCCTTTAATAGCTCTGTTGATATTTGGCAGTTCCTGTGCTAACTCTTGCTGAAGATTGGCTGCGGTGATATCAAGTCCATGAGCGAGAAGTAAGTCGCGCCAACCAAGAGGAGCTAGGCGATAACACACTCTTTTGAGATCTTCAATTAAAGCCATAACTTAAATAAACTCCTCGTTTTTAGATCTAACTAGGACTTAGCTTTTGACAAAATTGTGATTACCTGTGTCAGTCCTATTTGATTTATAGAAGGAAAGTTAACCAGGGAAAACTTTGCTTAGACTTATTAGATGTAAACAGAATCAACTTATGCACTTGCTCATAGAGATTAGGACTTACGCATTGTCAAAAAAATGATTATGTGAATTGAGTCAAATCTTCAGTTTGAACTTTTTTAAGACGCATTATTTCGGCTCAATGAGAATTGCCATTTGCAACATAAGTAGGTCGGCGTAAATAATTCTTCTTGGAATAAAGCAGGGAGCAGCGAGAGAAAGAGTTTAAGCCTTATTTACTTTTCTTCACACAGTTTGGTTTTATTGCACCGACTTACTTACATAACCCAAGTTGCTAGTTATCAAAAAACGCCTGATTTTAAGTAGAAGATTTCAATTCATAGTATTTTGCAATACTTATAAAGGGAGTTTTTGCATGATTTATATACCGTTTATAGGGACTAACTAGCAACTTACGTTACATATGAAATATGAGGATTTTGTGAGTATTTTGTAAATTTTTTAAAAGAAAAACGTCATTAAGGTTGCAGTTTAGTTAATGCACATTATCTTCTCTTTGTACAGTGCGTAAGTCCTAGATATAAGCTCTTACGCATTTAATTTGCACATTGAGACAGGAGGGGAGCAGGGGAGAGAGTTTTAAGCTTTGTACCTATAATGAAAATAATGCAATTTGTAGGCGCGACAGCTTAAGAAAAACGCCAGAAAAATTGCCAAGATAAATGATTCTTAAGGCTTTTAATGGTGAAGCTCTAACTTTGACATATCAACCATCTTGACAAGACAGTTAAACATCAATTCAACTTTATTCGCGATTGCCCCAAAGGGACGGGCACTCTGTGGCATCGCCTTGTTCGCGCTCAAAGTTTTCTGGAGAAAAACCCTCTCCCTAAATCTCCCATTTAGGGCAAACGGACGCGCTCCGTCCCTCATAAGATACCGTAGAAGATATATCTTTGCGCGAGGTGAGAAATGGCGATTCTACAATTAGAAGATGGGACACGATACACTGATTTGCAAGATATTTCCCGCGAACTAGCACCCTTAAATATTCAACTTAATCGCTGGGCTGTCGGAGAAAGTCAACAGTTGCGTGAACTCTTATCACAAGACAGCCTCAATGAAGATGAGAAAGAACAAGTCTTAAAATCTCTGGATAGATATTTCCAGCAACTGCAACAAACAGCAGGCTATCAAACCCGCGATTTAATTGTCCTGCATCCAGGAATGCCGAATCTTGATGCCATGATGACAAAGTTTGACAAAATCCATACCCATTCAGAAGACGAAGTTCGTTACATCATTGATGGAGAAGCCATTTTTGGTTTTGTCCGACCGGATGGTAGCCAAGTAGAACTCACAATACAACCCCAAGAGTACATCAATGTGCCTGCGAGGACTGAACACTGGTTTTGTCTAACTCCAGCACGGCGAGTTAAAGCAGTGCGTTATTTCACTGGAACTCAGGGTTGGACTCCCGAATATACGGGTAGAGAAATTCACACTCGTCAACTTCTCAATAAAATATAAAATTATACGTAATGAACAACCCAAAGCTGATTGATCCTCGTCTTGAACTGATCTGTGCTGCCCGCCATTTCTACCAACAAGGATGGATGGTGGGAACTGCGGGAAATCTCTCAGTTCGTTTACCTGATGACAGCTTTTGGATTACAGCTAGTGGTCGGTGTAAAGGAGAATTAGAACTTGGTGATTTTGTACGTATCTATCCAAATGGCACGGCTTGCCCTGAGCGTAGTCGAAGCGTAGAAAAACCGTCGCCTGATTTGAAGCCTTCAGCTGAAACTGCGATTCACCAAGTTCTTTATACTTTATTCCCTGAAGCTATAAGCTGCTATCATGTTCACTCAGTAGAAGCAAATTTGGTTTCTCGTTTTGTAAAAGGAGATACCTTGCCCCTACCACCGTTGGAGATGCTCAAAGGACTAGGAGTCTGGGAAGAGAATCCTGATTGCGCTATGTCCATCTTTGCCAACCATTCGCAGGTTTCCTGCATTGCAGATGAGATTAAAGAGCGCTTTACAACAATTCCTCCACAACTAAGCGCTTTACTTATTCGTGACCACGGTGTTACTATTTGGGCACCTTCTGCCAAAACTGCCCGCAATTATATTGAGTTAGTGGAATACATTTTCCGCTATATGGTCGCAGCCAGAGATGTGGGTGTTTGGGGTGTCGGTGAGAACAGAGAGTGGGCAAAGTAGAGGAAAAAACAAATGACTAATCAAACTATTCGCGTTGTTGCCCGGATTATTGCTTTACCTGAAAAAGTAGAAGCTGTGAAAGCTGTGCTGTTGGGGATTATTGAGCCAACTCGACAGGAAGCAGGGTCTATCAAGTATGAATTGCTGCAAAATGAGTCTGATCCCACAGACTTCACTTTTGTAGAAGAATGGGCTTCTCATGATGCTCTTGATACCCATTTAGCGACACCCCACTTCAAGGAAGTAGGCGCTAAACTGGCGGGTTTGCTTGCTGCAGAACCTGATATCCGCCGCTATAGTGTTTTGGCTTAGCGGACTACAGGATGCAGAATGTCAGCTAACTATAGACTTAACAGACTTAAGTCTGAAGATGCATATCAAATTGGGCAAGCCTTCACTAAAATTTGGAGTGTCTTGAGCAATAAAAAATAATTTCCAAGGAGTTTCTCATGCGAGCAACCATTTATCAGGGAATTGGTGATGTGCGAGTCGAGAACGTTCCCGACGCGAAAATTCAGCAGCCAACTGATGCGGTTGTGCGGATTACCCATGCCTGTATCTGCGGTTCGGATTTGTGGTTTTATCGTGGGTTAGATAACTGGAAATCTGGCTGGCGCACTGGTCACGAGTGGATGGGTATAGTTGAGGAAGTCGGTTCCGAAGTCCGCAATATCAAAAAAGGCGAGCCTCCCGAAGGGAGGAGCTTCGCTAACGCGTACTTGCTCCCTTCGCTTTTTCTGACGGTAGCTGCGAATTCTGCGGCAAGAACTTGCAGACTTCCTGTGTTCAGGGCGGTTTTTGGGGCGGAGAGTCCAATGACGGCGGACAGGCGGAAGCTGTGCGTGCACCGTTCGCTGACGGTACTCTGGTCACCGTTCCCAAGGAAGTAGAGAATGACGATGCGATGCTCACCAAAATTCTACCGCTTACCGATGTCATGTCAACCGGTCATCATGCGGCAGTTTCGGCAGGAGTACAGCAAGGAGGTACAGCAGCAGTCATTGGCGATGGTGCTGTTGGGCTATGTGGCGTACTGGCAGCAAAGCGATTGGGAGCAGAACGCATTATCATCCTTGGTCGTCACCAGAACCGTTTGGAAATTGCGCGGCGCTTCGGGGCTACCGAGGTGGTGACGAGCAAAGATCAGCAGGCGGTAGATGAAGTGTTAGAGATGACCAAAGGCGGCGCAGAGTCTGTGCTCGAATGTGTTGGTAATGAATCATCTATGGATACGGCGATCTCAATCACTCGTCCTGGTGGAGCAATAGGCTATGTCGGAGTACCCCACGGTAGCGAAACCATCAATCTGTCGCGGATGTTCTTCTCCAATATTACGTTACGCGGTGGAGTTGCACCAGCCCGTGCCTACATTCCCGAACTACTTACCGACGTAGTGGCGGGTAAAATTGACCCTTCCCCCGTCCTAGATCTAAGCGTTGATCTCAATGGTGTCCCCTCTGGGTATGCAGCGATGGATAAAAGGGAAGCGATTAAGGTGATGGTGCGACCATAATATCGGTGTTGCGGATCTCGTGTATGAAAATAATTTTTTGATTTAGTAGTCTTCAATCAGTAATGAGTTCAAATCTCCTACTGATTGATTCTGACTTTTGAATTTTCTTTAAAAATTTAAAATATCTAACGATTCTTCTATTTCTAGATCTAAAATTCTTTCCCGTGTATTTTTCTGCTCCTCTAATTTACCTTCTTTTCGATAAAGGTCTGCTGCTTTTTGAAAATCATCAACAACTCCCTGCCTATCTCCTAGCTTATAACGAGCATGACCACGGTTGTAATATGCGTCTGCATCGTTGGGATTTGTCTTAATCACCTGTGTGTAATCTTCAATCGCTCCCTGATAATCTCCTAAGTCACAACGAGCTTGACCACGGTTATAATATGCATCAATATCATGAGAACTTTTCTTAATCACCTGTGTGTAATCTTCAATCGCTCCCTGATAATCTCCTAAATCAAAACGATTATCCCCACGAATTTTGTAACCATTAATGTCATTAGGTTTAACTTCTCTGGACTGAGTAAAAAGCTCAATAGCTTCTTTGCAATTTACCAAATGAGAACTATTTGGATTAATTTTGAGTGCCTGATTATAATCCTCAATTGCACCTTGATAATCTCCTAACTGATAACGAATATCAGCACGACTTTTGTAAGCCCCTGCATCATTAGGATTCATTTTAATTGCCTGAGTATAATCTGCAATTGCTCCCTCGTAGTCTCCCTGGTGATATCGAACTAAGCCAAGTTTAGTGTAAACTTTACCGTAATAAGGATTAATTTGTATTGCTTGAACGTAATCAGCAATTGCTGCTTTGTAATCTCCTATATGATAACGAGCAAAACCACGCTTATAAAAAGTTTCAGCATCTTGAGAGTTCAGCTTTAAAGCTTGATTGTAGTTATTAATGGCAGCGTTGTACTGTTCTTTCTCAAAGCATTCATCACCCAGTTTGACAGAAAGCAGATTCATATCTCCATTATGGAAACGAAGATAATCATTTTGCTCCGGAGAAAAGTTGTTTTTGATAGACTGTTGTTGATGTTGCTGATAGCTAGGTTGCTGTTGTTGAGAAGAAAAGTTTGTTTTAGCCAAGTGTTGCTTTTCTTGCTGATAGCTGTGTTCCTGCTTAAGGTTATATTTACCTAGTTGAGATTTTTGATGAGAGTTTACTGGTGTTAAAGATTCTAACTGTTCTAAATAGCACCGTAAACCACTGCTATACAGTAATTGTTCTATCCCAAATGAAATTATTCCAGTCTTTAGCTTAATCATTTGTGTAGGAAGAAAACCAGCAAAGAAGAGGTGATATTCAGGTTGTGCCTCATTGACTTCCTCCTGAATAAATATGCAGACAACAACGGCATTTTTTTGAACTTCTTCTGAATTAATTGACCATCTAACTTTATTCAGACTGCCATGACGTGATTTAACGGCAATGCCAACTGATGGATCAAAAGTCAGCGTAAAATCAACTTTGCCATCGCCGACACCGAATCGTTTCTCATAATCTACTTCAGTCACAAAAGCAGCTAAACGTTCTTTGACAACTTCTTCACCTAATTTGCCTTTCAAATTACTGATAAAAACATCACGGACTGGTGAAGTGCGCTTATATTTCTCAGCCATCTGCCAGCAAAATTCCCGTAGTGCTTTTAACCTCTCGCCTGAGATGACTGTTAACTCGCTATATTGCCCTTCTGTTTCACAATGCAGCAGACAACCAGATGTTAACCTCTTGATGAAATCAGATTGTAGCGATCGCAGTAGGGTAATCCAGTCCATTTATAATTCTGCGAATCTTTTTGTTTATTGTATTAAAATAGCAAATTAGCTAAAACTTGTCTAAGTTGTATTTAATGCAACATACAGTTATAGAACCTCAGCCCCAACCCCTTTCAAGGGTAGGTATTTAAAAATCAGGCAGTAGAGAGAGTAATTTGAGAGACATGAAGTTGTGGAGTGAAGCTAGGCCAATCCTCAGGGAAAAAACCACCTTGGGGTAATGGAAGGCGATTAA
>NZ_JABXYX010000114.1 GCF_017982655.1 Brasilonema sp. CT11
TTACCCAACTGCGTCAAAAGTTAGCTGAAGTTTTGGAAACTATCACCCCAGATATCATTGCTTCCCTCACCTCTTACGAATTTATTCTTGAAGCTTTATTTAGCGCAGCTTCATAAAGAATTGGTATAAGCTAGTTCATATTTTGCACTTGGCGATTAAAATTGAGGCACACAGAACCCCGACTTCGTAAAAATTGTCGGGGTTCTTGTTTTTCACAAATGATTTAGAACTGCACTATTACCCTTGGTAAACAATAAAATGAGTTGGTTTGTAAGTGCGAATAAAGTTTGTCATAGTGTCTTTTTCCTCAACAGTTGGTGTGGCAAAACAACCTGCTGTACCACTGTTAGCATTTTGTAGCAAAGCTGATGGATCGTAGTGAATACCTATTTCTGAGCGTTCAGTTTTGAAAGTCGGCGTAACTGGAGACCAAACACCACCAAATTCTCCCCCTTTAAATTCTACTATTCCTGGATAGTTGAAAGTGTAAATTCCAAAAGGTAAAGGCGTTTGAGAACCCGCAATATCAGATGGAGTTTGCTTGTTCGCTCGACCAGAAACACCTCGGACTGTATTCATAACTTGATTTCTGCCATCAATGAGTCGAGTCTGGTATATCCTCAAACCACCACTGATGGTTTTTAACGAGCGATTAGCAACCACTCTGGCTCCTTTGATGATTGTTAAAAACTCATTCGCTACCCAACGATTCGCTCCAATTTGTACCCAATTCCTGTTTCCTGCATATACAGGTTCGCTGCTTACAGTTACTTCAGTACCATTGATCAAAGAATCTATTTTTTCCCCGTCTGGAAGCTTGCGAACCGCGAGGGAGTCACCATCTTTTGTTGAAACGTAAGCAATGTAAGGCATTAAATTATATCCTAAAGCTAATTAACAATATTTCATCGAAAAGTTATTTTCGCACTCCTATTAAACTTCAACCCATCCTGGGAAGATTACGGATATTTTGCCGTTTCACATCAAATCCGTTTGTATCAGAATTATTTCTCCTTTTTTTTCTCTGCGACGCCAGTCGCTTTACGTTCTTTTGGTCGTATAACTACTTGTACAATCCAACGGCAGAAATCCATTACCCACTGCATGAATGGGTTAGCGTCAAAACCAGCATCAACCCATACTGTTTGCCAGTTGGGAAAGTCACAAGGTAAGGCTTGCCACCGACACCCCTCATACAGAACATAAAAAATGGCGTTAAGAACCGAACATATATTCGCTTCTCTTGGGCGACCACCAGGTAAGGGTGCTGGAATTAAGGGTTCAATAAGTTCCCATTGCTCGCTTAGTAAGGTTGGTGGAGTATGATTTACTCATAGTCTCTCAGTGGTGCTGTTGTGTTTACTTACTAACAGCGGTTAGCCCTGAGAGTTTTTTTTACTCAATCGCCGACTTTTCAAACATCCTCTAAGATCTTGCATCATGACGAGGAAATAGTGTTTAAATATACTTATAGATAATTTCCATTGTTAGTCCATTAAAATAGACATTGCCTGTTAGCCTGAAGCTTACAGTCCTAGGCGGACAAGAACGGAGTCAAACAAAATGTAACAAGTTTGATTTTTTTGACTTGGTGCAAGATGTAAGTCAGCTGAGTTGATATTAGAAAGATAAGCATACCCATCATGACGATGAGTTGTGCAGTACTTTTGCGGATAAAAGTATTTATCAGCACATTTTATCACGCAGATGACTCGGCCATCATGCAAAACTATTGAATTTCTCTAAAGGATACGCGGGCTGTTGGTGCTTTAGGATCTTTACTTGCAAAAGCGCAGTATGCGTTTGAATTCACTTTTCCATAATCCCTGAGGAAGTTTAAACAACTAGAGCGATCGCTAAAAGTCGTTACATAAACAACAAATAAATGCCTGTCAACCAGATTTGGATAATCTGGTATCCAAAACACACCTGTTTGAGAATAACCTGCTCCCTGCAAAGTTTTCGTTTGCTTGATAGCACTTTGTAAATTTGGGAAGGTAGAGTCTGCTATAAAATGAAAAGAACTAGGCAAAGCACCAGTCATTAGTTGTTTATGCACCATTTGAGAACTGGGGTTTCCAGAAGGAGATAACCTAAAAGAGCCATCTGGTTTTTGTGGTTTTGTGACTAACCCAGAGGACGGTTCTTTCTTATACGCTGTTGGTTGGCGAAAATTTGTTAACAAAAGACCAATAATTATGGATGTACCGAATAATGCACCTATCATAAAAACGCTGCCAATAAATATGCTGTTCTGTCTTTTGTTTTCAGCGGCAGGCCTTAGAGTTGTAGGAAGAGTTTGGGCTGGTGGTTGAGTACGCTTAGCTACCTGCCCAGATGCAAGAGAACTTGCTATACTTTGTAGAGCATATATCATTGCTCTAGCGCTGGGATAGCGTTCCCTAATATTGTTCCGAATTGCTTTATCTAGGACTGCTGCTAAACTTGCACTGACTCCATCGCGCTGCCAGATACTCTCCCCAGTGTATAAGTCTGTTGTCATTTGTTGCGGCAATTGTCCTGTGAGCAAATAAATAGCTGTTAATCCTAAACTATATAGATCACTGGCAAAAACTGGACGCCCTGCTGCTTGTTCATTAGGCATAAACCCCGCTGTACCAACAATAATTGAACTGCTGATAGATCCTTGAGAATTCACCACTGTTGCCATCGTTTCTCGCACTGCACCAAAATCAATTAACACTGGTTTATGATCTGATGAGCGCAAAATGATGTTATCTGGTTTAATATCGCGATGAATCAGACCTTTGTCATGCACATATTCCAGCACATCTAACAAACTGATCAAAATCGAGACAACCTCACTTTCGCTTAAACATCCACTTTGTTGGACTTTCTCAAACAGGGTTTGTCCGTCGATCCATTCTTGTACTAAATAGAATTGTCCAAACTTTTGAAAGTAAGCGTACAGAGTGGGAATTTGATGACTAGTTGCTCCAAGATCCTCCAAAGCGATAGCTTCCCGTCGAAATCGCTTTTGTATCTGTTCCTGAACCAGAGGACTGTCGTTCACTGGTTTGAGTTGTTTAATTACACAACGGCGTGCCGAGGGCATTTGGGTGTCTTCTGCTAAGAAGGTGTCGCAAAACCCACCAGACCCAAGTACGCTGATGATATGATAACGTTCACTCAGTAATGCTGGTATCGTTCTTTTTTCTTGACTCATATTAATTTTTGTGTATTCTAAATAATTGACAAGACAAAATCATAATTTTTACAAATCCAGTTATTGAGGATGTACAATTTTTGAGTTTTGTCAATGATTTTAATATAGTTTTCATAGAAAATTGTCAATAGCAGAATATTACAAGGAATTCCTACTTTGAGAAACCATTAAATTTTATATCAACTCAAGATTTAAAATTCAAAATAAGTTCTTTAAAATGCTCTTACCAGAGAATAATTGAAGAAAAAATTAGGAAAAAAGGTAAACTCAGAGAAATTTATATATTCCGAGCCAAATTATTTTGTTTGAGAGTAATTTAAGTTAATTATAACGCTTCTTCATGAGTCAGCAAACATTATCTAAAAAAAGTGCCAAAATAGTGATGCTTTTAGTGGTATTGAACGCTTAATCAATATGCATCAAACCACGAACAAATAAAATTTCATCTATCATAGACTTTAAGGTTAAGCAGATGCTTCAGGAAGATTTAGTTATCAGTAGTAGCCATGACTCACGGCTTGTAGGGCTTTCAATTATCATTGCAGTTCTTGCATCATACACTGCTCTTGATTTAGCTGGGCGGGTAACGGCTGCCAAGGCGTCGGCGAGAATGGCTTGGCTAATTGGCGGCGGGATTGTGATGGGAATCGGTATCTGGTCGATGCATTTTGTCGCGATGCTTGCCTTCAGTTTACCGATACCGATGTTCTACGACATGTGGACTGTGGTGGTGTCAATACTGCCTGCGATCATCGCTTCGCTTGGCGCACTTTTTCTTGCCAGTCGCCGAGTGTTGAATCTCTGGCAATTGCTGATTGGTGGTACGCTCATGGGTATTGGTATTGCGTCGATGCACTATATTGGAATGTACGCGATGCGAATGGAAGCAACCACTGAGTATAACCCACCGCTGTTTATACTTTCTGTGGCGATCGCCATTGGTGCGTCGATCATCGCACTATGGATTGCGTTTCAATTACGCATGCAGACGAGTACCGTGGGGTGGACAAAGCTTGGCAGTGCAGTCGTCATGGGAGTAGCAATTGCTGGGATGCACTACACAGGAATGGCAGCAGCTCATTTTCAAGCCAGCAATTTACAAGTATTTACGAGTTCCCAAGCAATAAATAGCTCCCTAAGTTGGCTGGCTATTGGGATTGGTGTCGCCACTGTTGTTATCTTGGGTTTTGCATTGCTAACTTCGTTTGTCGATCAACGTTTAGCAGCCTCAGGGAAGCTTTTGGAACAACAAGAAGTCGAAACGATACGTTCCCAGCAATTTATAGAAATTACTTTAGGCATTAGGCGATCGCTCAATTTAGATGATGTTTTTAATACAACCGTTAACGAAATTCGTCAAGCATTAACTACAGAGCGTGTTATTATTTATAGCTTCAATTCAGACTGGAGTGGTACTATCATCGCCGAGTCAGTCGCAGAGGGTTTTGTAAAAACTTTAGGACAAAAAGTCAATGATGCTTTTCAAGAAGATGACATTGAAATGTACAAAAAAGGTAGAGTTCGAGCCACTAGCAACATTTCTCAAGCGGATTTGACAGATTACCAGAAAAATATTTTAGAAAGTTTTCAAATCAAGGCAAATTTAGTTGCACCGATTTTAAAAAATTATCAGCTTACAGGTTTATTATGTGCCCATGAATGCTTGAGACCTCGAAAATGGCAAAAGTCTGAAATTGATTTATTTGGACAACTGGCAATTCAAGTCGGAATTGCCTTAGAACAAGCAAGTCTTTTTGATGAACTTCAACAAGCGCAAAAAGTGTTGCGGCTTCGCGATCGAGCAATTGCTGCTGCTAATAACGCCATCTTTATTACCGACTCGCACCAAAGCGACAATCCGATTATTTTTTGTAATCCAGCTTTTGAAAAAATCACAGGCTATTCACAAGAAGAAGTGCTTGGATGCAACTACCGCTTTTTACTGGGAACCGACACAAATCAAACGACTGTTGAACAAATACGCGACGCTATGCGTGATTCAAGTGAATACCAGATTATTGTCAGAAGTTACCGCAAAGATAGTACTCCATTTTGGTGTGAATTAACAGTTTCTCCAGTACGAGACGCATTTGGACGAGTCACAAATTTTATTGGGGTGCTATCTGACATTACTTTACGCAAGCAGGCGGAAGAAGGATTGCGGCAAACTAAAGAAGTTCTCCAAAGGCAGCTTTTAGAACTTATTACTGACGTTAAAGAAGCAACTCATGGTGATTTAACCGTTCGATCTAAAATTTCACCTGGTGAAATTGGTGTAGTAGCAGATTTTTTAAATACAATTATTGACAGTTTCCAGCGGATTGTAACTCACGTCAAAACAGCTGCTGACAGCGTGAATGTTGCTATCGGCTCAAACTCTAGTGCGCTCCAACACTTAGCAGATGAAGCAATCACACAGGTTAACGAAATTAACCAGACTCTTGAAGAAATGGATAACATGAGTGTGTCAATCCAAACAGTTGCACAGAGTGCGAGCCTTGCGACAGAAATTATTGAAACGACTTCTGATAAAGCAGAGGCGACTGCTAAAGCAATGGATTTTACACTCGACACTATTTGGAATTTACAACAAATTATTGTGGAAACAGCCAACAGAGTCAAGTCTGTGGGCGAAACTTCTCAAAACATTTCCTCCCTTGTATCCTTAATGAGTCAGATTGATATGCAACTCAACTTGTTAGCTGTCAATACTAGTGTTGAGGCTGCGTGGATGGGTGGAAATCCAATCTTTATCAAATTAGCAGAAGAAATTTCTCAATTGGTTACCAAGTCTGCTGAAGTTACCAAGGAAATTTCACAAATTTTCGACAACATTCAATCGCAAACCAGGGAAGTTGTCAAAGCCATAGAACAAGGAACAACTCAAATGGTGGGTGGAGTAAAAGTTGTTGAAAATGCCAAGCTTAACCTCAATCAGATTATAGATGTGTCTCGCGAGATTGATTCTCGCTTAGAGTTAATTCTTACAGAAACAGTTTCTCAGACAAAAACATCTCAAACAGTTGTGTCATCCATAAAAGAGGTAGCGATCGGTTGTGAACGTACTGCCGAGTTGTCTGGCATAGTGTCTAGTTCTCTACAGCAAACACAAGAAGTAACGCTAGAATTACAAGACTCAGTCGGTGCCTTTAAAACAGGGGAGGGGGAATTCCTAAACAAAGCCGGACAAGCTTAGTTATAGCGCCCCACCAGCTAACTCGTTTTTATGCAAAATTGTCCAGGTTGAGGCGGTATAGCCGCCGAACTAGTTCCTAAAAGGAACCGCTACGCTGCGTTCCGCACAGCGAACATTGAACAGCCAAGACCAAACGAGGTGAATAAGGGTTGTCCGGCGCTTTGTCTGGGAAATATATATCCCAGATGTTAACGTCAGACAAAAGTAGATCAAAGTGGCAAAAATTTTAACTTCTTAAAAAGAACTTTACATCAACTTTGGGGAAAGATGCAATACATATAATATTTTTATAGAATTCCTCCGCAGATTTTTGCTCAGCTAGGTAAAGTTTATTTATGTTCTCAGTTAAGCGTTAAGCGTTAAACGCGATGCACTCAGCTTGCGTTGCCCTGAGCTTTGTCGAAGCTTCGGCTAAGCGTAAAACGCACGCTAAGGGCGAACGCTCAGCTTAAAAAGGGTCGAAGTGTTCCCACTGCTCACGAGTTCGTATGGCTTTGCCACCCAAGCTAACATAAACCAAACCGGATTCCTATAGTACTGCTCGCCTGGGCTGGTCAGTACATCACCACAAAAGGAGATATTTTAATGAATTTAAAGGCAGTTGTAGAACTGTTCCAAGAAACATTCCAAGAATGGAGTAAGGATAAAGCGTCGCGTTTAGCCGCAGCACTCTCTTATTACACTATTTTTTCTATTGCCCCATTACTGATTATTGTAATTGCGATCGCCGGTGCGGTCTTTGGAGAAGCAGCGGCACAGGGCGCAATTGTAGAGCAACTTCAAGGTTTAGTCGGCAAACCTAGCGCACAAGTTATCCAGACAGCCATTCAAAATGCCAGCCAGCCGAAAGCGGGAACTATCGCTTCCATCATCAGTGTTGTCGTCCTGCTGTTTGGTGCTACTGGTTTATTTACCGAGTTGCAAGATGCCCTAAATACGATTTGGGAAGTGCAGCCAAAACCCGGACGCGTTATGAAAAACATCGTTCGCCAACGCGTTACCTCGTTTGCGATGGTGCTAGTCATTGGTTTTTTGTTGCTCGTGTCACTTGTGATTAGTGGGGTTTTAGTAGCGCTAGTTGGTTACTTTAAAAATATCGTACCTGGTGTCGATTTTATTTGGCAATTTCTCAACTTCATCATTGGTTTTGCCATCACCACATTGCTATTTGGGCTAATTTTTAAAGTCCTGCCAGATGTTAAAATTACTTGGAGTGATGTTTTGACCGGAGCTGCCCTCACCGCATTTTTGTTTTCTATTGGCAGGTATCTTTTGGGACAGTATCTGGGTAACGGCAGTTTTGGATCAGCCTACGGTGCTGCTGGCTCTGTAGTAATTATCTTGGCTTGGGTTAATTATGCTGCCCAGATTCTCTTTTTTGGTGCTGAATTTACCCAGGTTTATGCGAGAAAGTATGGTTCCCGTATTGTTCCTGATAAACATGCCGTTCCTCTGACTGAAGATGCTCGTCTTAATCAAGGGATGAAACCAAACAATAGGAATGAACGAACACGAAAGAGAAAACACTCTGGTGATGACTCTAACTAA
Source organism: Brasilonema sp. CT11 (assembly GCF_017982655.1). Lineage (GTDB taxonomy): Bacteria > Cyanobacteriota > Cyanobacteriia > Cyanobacteriales > Nostocaceae > Brasilonema. The sequence continues at coordinate 7,932 of NZ_JABXYX010000114.1, forward strand.
TAGTACTTCCAAAAATGTTTGTGACAGATAGTGCATTTAACCTGCAACTCGTAGTCAGTCAACAAAGCAATAATTTATGGGGTAAGTTGAGCCAAGAGTTGAGTCATCTTGGTTCACAAATTATCCGAGTTAAGTAGAGCAACAAAATTAAATATAATATGTACACAAAGACCAAAACGTACTGGAAGGAAGCAATATTATCAAATTCTATTTGATTTTTTTTTAGGTTGAACTATTGATCAAGTAACGACAGAAAAAAACTTCAAAAAAAACCTCTAGTTTTCTCTAGAGGCTTTAATAGTAATTGAGAAGAGAAATGCTGGAGAAGCATAGCAGTTTTATTTTGCCTTAGAACTAGCTATATACCCACATCCAGAAGGAATAGAATTAAAAAAGATAATTTTTATACTTGTAATTAAGACAACTCTGAATTGTTGGAATTATACTCTACGCATAAATTACTCTACAAATACCAGCTGAGATTTTTTTGCGGGTAAACAATAACACGACAACCTAAAGATATATACTCTAAAGATGTGACAGTGTACACATCAAACAAGTCAATTTTATCAGTTAACAGTTAGCAGCTCTCAGTGTCGTGTCCCCTTGTTCGCTGTTCACTGTTCACTATTCCCTGTTCACTGTTAAGCGTGTTTCCACAAAAATAAGAGGAAACTTTTGATTAAAGTCTGCTACATACTCTTTATGAGTTCCCGCGTTCTTTGTACAATATGACGGTTGTACTAAGTGGCGGACTGTGATTGAGCGTTATACCTTGCCCGAGATGGGCAATCTCTGGACAGAAGCATATAAGCTAAAAACTTGGCTGCAAGTAGAAATTGCTGTTTGTGAAGCTCAAGCTGAGTTGGGTTATACTCCAACTGCAGCAGTTGAAGAAATTAAAGCAAAGGCGAATTTTGATCCAAAGCGGGTGCTGGAAATCGAAGCTGAAGTCCGCCACGATGTGATTGCTTTCTTGACAAATGTCAATGAATATGTAGGAGAGGTGGGGCGCTACATCCACTTGGGTTTAACGAGTTCTGATGTGCTGGATACGGCTTTAGCGCTGCAACTTGTTGCTAGTCTGGATGTGTTGATGCAACGCCTAGAAGATTTGATTGAGGTTATTCGTCAAAAGGCTAAGGAACATCGCACTACGGTGATGATTGGACGTTCCCACGGTATTCACGCTGAACCGATCACTTTTGGTTTTAAGTTGGCTGGGTGGTTAGCAGAGGTGTTGCGACACCAAGAACGTTTGAAAATTTTGCGTGAAACAATCGCTGTGGGTAAGATGTCTGGTGCGGTGGGAACTTATGCCAATATTGAACCTCGCGTGGAGGCGATCGCCTGCGAAAAACTCGGACTCAAACCGGATACAGCATCGACACAGGTAATTTCGCGCGATCGCCACGCCGACTTTGTGCAGCAACTAGCTTTGCTCGCCGCATCCATAGAACGCTTCGCCGTCGAAATTCGCAATTTACAAAAAACAGACGTTCTAGAAGTCGAAGAATTCTTCTCCAAAGGGCAAAAAGGTTCCTCAGCCATGCCCCACAAACGCAACCCCATTCGTTCAGAAAGACTCACAGGAATGGCAAGATTAGTTCGCTCTCATGCTGGTGCAGCCCTAGAAAATATCGCATTATGGCATGAAAGAGACATTTCCCATAGTTCGGTAGAAAGAGTGATTCTTCCCGACTCTTGTATTTTGACTCACTTTATGTTGGAAGAAATAACCAAGTTGGTGAAAAACCTGCTGGTTTATCCAGACAACATGGAACGGAATATGTACTGCTATGGCGGCGTGGTATTCAGCCAGAGGGTACTATTAGCACTGGTAGACAAAGGAATGAGCCGCGAAGAAGCTTACGCAATTGTCCAAGAAAATGCTCACACCGCTTGGAACAAACCAGACGGTGATTTTCATGAGTTGATTGTCAAAGACTCTCGCGTTAACCAAAAGTTATCGTCAGCAGAAATTGAAGCGTGTTTTGATGCACAGCAGCATTTAAAACATTTAGAGGAGGTTTATCAACGCCTGGGAATTTAATTTTGGAATCGGGTGTGTTACTGCTGAGTAACACACTCATTTTTTAATCCCTCACTCTCTCTCTCCTTCACTCCTTATTTTCAATTCAGATCAACCTAATTAGGCGAACTTGAGATCAGCAATTAAATTTCCTGAAAGATTTTATAATCGCCACAAATGATTTCAACCTATCGCGCTGTAGTGTTAGCGATGGTGAGCCATACAACGTTTCAATCCCCTTAACGGGGAATAAATGATTTCAACATATACCCAGAGATATCGTTTGTATGCGTCCTTTGCATGATGTTTCAATCCCCTTAACGGGGAATAAATGATTTAAACAAACGACCTTACAGGAATTGACCGCGATCGCTCAAGCTGTAGTTTCAATCCCCTTAACGGAGAATAAATGATTTCAACGGACTCCGTACCGTGGGGCACACGGGAACGATAGTTTCAATCCCCTTAACGGGGAATAAATGATTTCAACGTAAAACCGAAGGCTTGATATTAATCCATCAAGTGTTTCAATCCCCTTAACGGGGAATAAATGATTTCAACTATGTGAGTGCTTTTGCTCTTAATGCAAACGGAACGTTTCAATCCCCTTAACGGGGAATAAATGATTTCAACCTCACGGACAGTCTAAAGCTAGCCGGGGATGAACGCGTTTCAATCCCCTTAACGGGGAATAAATGATTTCAACTTTCTTGGATTCCATTTTGCGCGATCGCTTGAGTACTCCAGTTTCAATCCCCTTAACGGGGAATAAATGATTTCAACTCATATGGTCAAGATTTGACACCGCAGCAAATAGCCGTTTCAATCCCCTTAACGGGGAATAAATGATTTCAACTCATATGGTCAAGATTTGACACCGCAGCAAATAGCCGTTTCAATCCCCTTAACGGGGAATAAATGATTTCAACTCGCAACAAGCCGATAGTGAAGTAAAAGCTAACTTTGATTTGTTTCAATCCCCTTAACGGGGAATAAATGATTTCAACCATTTACTCTCTGGTTTCTAGTAACTTAGTAGAATGTTTCAATCCCCTTAACGGGGAATAAATGATTTCAACAGCTAGAACTGAAACCGCTAGACATGGATACAAGTTTCAATCCCCTTAACGGGGAATAAATGATTTCAACGGATGCACTGGCGTACAGCTGCGAGGTTGTTGAGGAATTCAAGTTTCAATCCCCTTAACGGGGAATAAATGATTTCAACCAACGTCTATATCATGGCTAAGGATATTTTTAAGAGATGTTTCAATCCCCTTAACGGGGAATAAATGATTTCAACTGCGGTCATATGAAACCCATGACCTATTTAGTTTTCGAGGTGCGGTTGCGCGGATGTATAACAAAATTACCATTTCAGCGATCAGGTGTCAAGTAGTGCAAATTTCAAAATAGCCTTAAACCCTCAACTGGCAAGGGTTCTAGGGATTGCGCGGATGCCTATTTTTTGAAAAACTCTCAAACTCAGAATTGATAAGGCTTTGAGCCGCAAATTTCCTATTGACTTTTCAAACAGCTACCCATCCGCGCAATCTTTCAAAATTCTGAGGTTTTATTAGGAGTCATATTACGTGGATAAGTCAATTTCCAGCTTTGTGGATCTTTTAATTCATTGTACATACCCTGGAGAATTAACCTGAAAGCCGTTCGAGTTCTAATGTAGTCCCTGATCAAATGCGTACCTGGTTCAGCAAAAATCCCATCAACTTCTTGTAACGTACCAAAAGGTTTTTCACAGTTGCTGCCAGCACCTTTTACAGTTAAAACAAAAAATGGGGCATCCTTGTATTTATCTGGAACCATAAAGATTCCATACACTTGATGTTCACCACGCCACGGCTGAACAACGACTTTGGTAGCATACACATCGTATTTTCCAAATCTTGGTCTCAAAACTGCTTTGATGTTGCAATTAGAATCATCGACAGGAAACCATAAATAAAGTGTCGTCAGGCTAGTTAGTAACAGAAGCAATATAAAAGTAATATAGTTGTGTTTCCACCACATAAGGTTAAAGAATTCGTGATTCATCATTACTAAGTTAATGAGGAATCACGAAAAATTGCACAGCGACTTGACTACAATAACCCAACCATGTGCAGTAAACCGCGACCTGTAACGAGTTCGATAATTAATGCTATGAAGCCTAACATGGCAATACGACCATTCCAAACTTCTGCACTACTTGTCATACCCCACTCCCAACCTTCTGGCGGGTAAATTCTCACCTTTTTCTTCCATTGGCTGGCTTGCGCGAACTTCAGACTCGGGGCTTTTAATGCATCAATTACCAACTCAGCTAGTGCTTTGATAAACACCGGATGTGTGTTGAGTGCAGGTACGCGACGGAAGTTGTGGATTCCGGATTCTTCTGCAAGTTCGCGATACTCAATATCAATTTCTTGTAACGTCTCGATGTGTTCTGAGACAAAACTGATGGGTACGACAACCAAATCTTTGACACCTTTTTCCCCTAGTTCCGGGATGGCTTCTTCTGTATAGGGTTGCAGCCATTCCACCGGACCAACGCGGCTTTGGTAAGCTAAGACATGAGAATTTGGTCGATTGAGGGTTTGCATAATCAGATGAGTGCATTCCTCAATTTCTTGCTGGTAAGGATCGCCTGCTTCTTCAACGTAACTTTTTGGAACGCCGTGGGCGCTGAAGAAAATTTGAGCTTCATCAGGATTGGGACACTGTTCTATTTCTTGATCAATCAGCTGCGCCATTGCTTGCAGGTAGCCTGTAGATTTGTACCAAGAGGGAATGACGGTGTAATCAATCAGCTGAAGTTTTGGGTTTTCTTGCCAAAGTTTGTCTAAAAGCCGGAAGCTTGAACCACTAGTACTGATAGAAAATTGTGGATACAAGGGTAAGATGACAAGGCGGTCGATGTTATCTTGGGTAATTTTGGCGATCGCCTCTTCGGTGTAGGGATGCCAGTAACGCATACCCACGTAAATTTTAGCGTCTTGTCCCAAGTCATCCAACTGTTCTCTTAAGGCTTCTCCTTGAGCTTCGGTTATCCGTCGTAACGGTGAACCGCCGCCAATTTGCTTATAATTGTCTTGAGATTTTTGAACACGCCTTGAGGAAATCCACCAAGCTAGGGGTTTCTGCAACCAGGTAAACGGTAGGCGAATGATTTCGGGATCAGAAAATAGGTTATAGAGAAATGGCCTAACATCTTCTAATTTGTCAGGACCACCGAGATTGAGTAATAACACGCCTACGCGACCCATAGCTATTAAAATCCCCCAATCTTTTCATCTTTTTTACTAATGTTAACAATATATCCTGAATAAATATCCAAGTTAACGATAAGGGGAAAGGTTGTGGCTACAATTTTGAGGAATTGGAGTTACCGCTACCAATGGCTCTACGATGGCATATCTGGTTTAGCGGCTCTGAGTGTAGGCGGTGAGGGGCGTTTGAGGCAATTAGCTTTGCAAGGATTAACAATTTCAAAAGATACCAAAGTTCTAGATTTATGTTGTGGTAGTGGTCAAGTCACACAGTTTTTAGTGAAATTGTCACAAAATGTAACAGGTTTAGATGCTTCCCCATTATCCCTAAAACGGGCACAGCAAAATGTTCCCCAAGCTAAATATGTGGAAGCTTTCGCGGAAGATATGCCATTTGCAGATAATGAGTTTGATGTCGTGCATACAAGCGTAGCACTGCATGAAATGGAGCAACAGCAACTGCGGCAGATTCTCCAAGAAGTAAACAGAGTATTGAAGCCAGGAGGCGTGTTTACACTCGTGGATTTTCACAATCCTACCAATCCCTTATTTCTGCCTGGAGTCTGGGTATTTTTGTTGTTGTTTGAAACACACACGGCTTGGCAATTGCTGAAAACTGATTTACCTGCGTTATTAACAGAGATTGGGTTTGAAGTTGGTGAACCGAAGTTGTATGCAGGTGGGAGTTTGCAGGTGATACAGGCAAAGAAATGAGATGAGGGGTGCAAGATTAGAGGGTGTAAGGGTGTGGGGGTGTAAGGGTGTGGGGGTGTAAGGGTGTAAGGGTTAAAAGAAATAAAATTTTGTTGTTTTTCACCTATACCCCTACTCCCTATACACACCAGATACCTAGGTCGGGAAACCGTTCGGCTGAGATCACGGCCGAAGACCTCCCATAGCACAAAGTGCCACGCTATGCTATCAGTACTGGTCTGCCTACACCCCTACACCCCTATCCCCCTACACCCCTAGTTGTTGACTAGTTTTTTTGATCAAAATCTAATTTACCGTAATCCAGTTTGATAATCCGGTCGGCTAGATGAAAATAGCGGTCATCGTGGGTAATTGCCAGTACAGTTTTGCCTTGATGTCTCAGTTTTGGTAAAAGTTGAGTGTAGAAGATTTCTTTAAACACTGGATCTTGGTCAGCAGCCCATTCATCAAATAGATAAATCGGTCTATCTTCTAAATATGCTGTCAGCAAAGCTAATCGTTTGCGTTGTCCTTGTGATAGATTAGTCGTAGAAAGTTTGCCGTTTTCTATTTTGACTTTGTGGTCGAGTTGAAGTAGCTTTAGGTATTCTTGAGCTTGAGTATCTAAGTCAATTTTTTCTAATCCCAAAAGTTCTTCAAATAAAAAAAAGTCAGAGAAAACCACGGAAAAGTGTTGACGATACCACTCTCGATTTTGTTCGGTAATTAATTCTCCATTAAACAGAATTTTTCCAGCTTCAGGAATGTAGAGTCCTGTAATGAGTTTGGCTAGAGTTGATTTACCGCTGCCATTTCCTCCAACAATAAACACTAGTTCTTGCGGAGAAAATGTTAAATCCACTGGACCAAAACTAAAGTTGCTATCTTGTATATCTGTATGGTAAGTATGAGTCACACTCACAAGTTCTAAGCACTGCCAAGTGGTGTTTATGGCAGATGGAACTGTTGATACTTCAGCCCGACTTGCCAGAGATAACCCCAGCGATTCTATTTTTTGCAAAGCAATGCTAGCTTTGCTTAACACAGGCAGTTTACTGATAATATTGTCCATAGGCAACATCAAGTATGTGAAGGTCAAGATGTAGCCAGAGAGAGTTTGGGGATTGATGGGGAGGAAATGAGGCAGGGCAAACAGTACAAAACCGAGTGCAAAAAAGAATACGAGTTGACCCCAACTAGAAGTTGCCGCGAAAAGAGTCAAGCCGTGAACGTTGTGACGACGGAACTTGGTAGCGGTTGCTTGTAGTTGTTTTTCTAGAAAGACTTCACGTCGCTTGTAATGCAGCTTGAGTTCCTTGATACCTTGGCTGATAATACCCAAATGCTTAAATAATTGGTCTTCATCTTCACGCGCTAGGGCGAGGAATTTCTCTCCTCTATTTAACAGCCATTGACAACTGGCGATCGCCACCACCGAAAGACCACAAACCATCAAAAGAACTAACCACGATAGCCAAGTTATATACGTCACGCAACCCAAGACGATTGCTAAATTAATACAGAGAAACGGTATCTGATACACAGCATCAGCAACTGCTTGGACATCTTCTGTCAAAGTCGCCAATACTCGTGAGTTCCCAAGCTGTTCTAAATGACTTAACTGTGTGGACAGAACTTGGCGACTCAAGCGCATTCTTAATTGCAAGATAGCACTTTGAGACAGGCGAATCAGCATCACCTGTGAAACGATACTAGTCACAAGTGTCACTAAAGCAAGCCCCGCAAAGCCCCAAGCTATGGTTGTCAGGGGCTGACTGGCGCTGCGACTTGCTGCAGTGCTGATCAAGGCTATCAAACCAGCACTGCTACCGCCGCTGATAAACCCGGTGACAATTGCGATCGCCACCATTCCCCAAGAAGAACGCAACACAAAGTAAATCAAATTCATGACGGTAGATGACAAACCAATTCAGTTTGCGCTCCTAAAAACAAAGACACTCTATATACAAAAAATTTTATTTCATCACCCGAAAGTCGTAATTTTGTCATAATAAAGTCATATATTTTACATTTTAAGGTCATAAACTAAATCCAAGTCCTACTCGAAAATGCGTATATTGGTCGCGCACTCAGACAGTCAATGCATACTTCCACTGTGTTACTAACTTCTGCTAATCTGAATTTCATTGATTTTTTACTATTAATCCTGTGTATATCGGCTGTCTTATTCTACTGCTATGGAATTTATGCAGCGTTCGCTTTTTTCCTTGATCCCCATCCCGCGCAAGCTAATTTCCACCCAAGCGTTACTATCCTCAAGCCCATTTGTGGAATGGACGACGAAACATACAACAACTTGGTTTCTTTTTGCCAACAGAAGTACGACAACTATCAAGTTATCTTTAGTGTTCGCGATCCACAAGACTGTGGGATAGCAGTTGTCAAGCAAATCATTCACGACTTTCCAGAATTAGATATTCAGTTAGTCGTCTGCGAAGACACCATTGGAACTAACCCCAAGGTGAGCAATTTGGCTAACGCCGTCACCAAAGCCAAACATGAAATTTTGGTGATTGCTGATAGCGATATCCGAGTTAGGATAGACTATCTCCAAAGAGTCATCCAGCCACTACAAGACAAGAGTGTTGGTGTTGTTAGTTGTTTATACCGTTCTGTAGCCAAAGGATGGGTAACCATTTTGGAAGGTATTGGAACTGCTACTGATTTCCATGCTGGTGTCTTAGTCAGCAATTCCCTAGAAGGTATCAAGTTCGCCTTTGGTTCAACAATTGTCATCCGCAAACAAGTGCTAGATGAAATTGGGGGATTTGGGGCGATCGCCGATTATCTGGCAGACGATTTTCAACTTGGCTACTTAAGCGCACAAGCAGGCTACAAGGTTGTACTTTCCGATTATGTGGTTGACCATGTATTGGGATCTAGCACTATAACAGATTCTATAGCGCGTCAAATTCGCTGGGCACGTTGTATACGAGTTTCTCGCCCTTGGGGTTATCTGGGACTGATTTTTACTTATGGTACTGTCACAAGCTTACTACTGCTGATGGCTACAGGTGGATCACGAATCGGTTGTGCTGTGTTAGCTACCACTTGGGTGATGCGATTAATCATGGGCTGGGTTGTTGGCGTTAGCTACCTTCAAGACTCTTGTGTGCGAAACTTTTTCTGGATTGTTCCTCTACGCGACGTTATAGCCTTTGTCATCTGGTGTTGTGGCTTATTCGGCAGCACAATTGAATGGCGCGGGCGACGACTAAAGCAGACAAAAGGCGGTAAGCTAGTGGAAATAACAGACGATTTTGCAAAAGTCTTATCAAGTTAGCGGTTAAGATTTGTGGAGTGCATGCAGTATGGATGGTGAGGTAATGTCACGAGAAAAACCCCTTTCTCAAAAGACGACTCGGAATACTCCCTACATTCCGCGCCATCATAAACGCATCTTATGCATCTTTCCCAAGTACAGCCGCTCGTTTGGAACCTTTCATCATGCATACCCCTTGAGAGGAAATGTTCGCGCTTTTATGCCACCACAAGGGATTTTGGTTGTCGCATCTTATTTACCTAAAGAGTGGGAAGTCCGCTTTATTGATGAAAATGTGCGATCGGCAATCAGGGCTGACTTTCTCTGGGCTGATGTGGTGATTGTGAGTGGGATGCATATCCAGCGACCACAGATGAATCAAATTAATGAACTTGCCCACCGAGAAGGTAAAATCACTGTTGTGGGTGGCCCTTCGGTGTCTGGTTGTCCAGAATATTACCCAGAGTTTGATATTTTACAGCTGGGTGAATTGGGAGATGCAACTGACCAAATGATTGAGTATTTGGATCTACACAGCGATCGCCCCCAAAAGCAAATTCGCTTTGAAACCAAAGAACGCTTACCCCTAAATGAATTTCCGATTCCGGCTTATCACCTGCTGAATTTCGAGCAATATTTCCTTGGCAATATTCAATTCTCCAGTGGTTGCCCTTATCACTGTGAGTTTTGTGACATCCCTGCATTATATGGAAACAACCCCCGTCTCAAAACTCCAGAGCAAGTTCTCGCTGAACTAGATGCGATGCTGGAATACGGAAACCCAGGGGCAGTGTATTTTGTCGATGATAACTTTGTGGGTAATCGCCGTGCTCTCATGCAGTTGCTTCCGCACCTGATTGATTGGCAAAAGCGCAATGGCTATCCGATTCAATTTGCCTGCGAAGCCACATTGAATTTAGCGCAGAGTCCCAAACTTTTGGAAATGATGCGCGAAGCGTATTTTTGTACAGTTTTCTGCGGTATTGAAACGCCAGAAACGGAAGCCCTCCAAGCTATTTCCAAAACTCACAACCTGAGTATGCCGATTCTTGAGGCAGTGAAAGTTCTCAATAGTTATGGGATGGAAGTTGTCTCAGGAATCATCATCGGGTTTGATACAGATACACCAGAAACCGCAGACAAAATTCTGGAATTTATTAATCTGTCTCAAATTCCTATGTTGACAATCAACCTACTTCATGCATTACCAAAGACAGCATTGTGGAGTCGGTTAGAACAAGCAGGACGACTTGTGTTTGATGAAAATCGCGAGTCGAATATCGAGTTTCTCATGCCTTATGAACAGGTTGTGGAGATGTGGCGTCGCTGTGTGACAACTGCATATGAGCCGGAATTTCTCTATCAGCGGTATGCCTACAATATGGAGCATACCTACTCTAACCGCATAGAGGTTCCCAATAGTCCTGCTCGTGCTTCTTGGGCAAATATTAAGAAAGGTTTAACAATTATGAGCAATCTCCTGTTGCGAGTAGGTCTATTGGGTAACTATCGCAAAACTTTTTGGAACATGGCACTACCAGCATTGAAAGCTGGTAAAATCGAGCAACTGATTCACGTTGGATTGGTCGGACACCATCTGATTAAGTTTACGACCGAATGCGCCAAGAAGGAAGAATCAGCTTCTTTCTATTCCCAAAAGATACGCAAGACCGTTCACACCTGACCATACCTATGACCAACAAATCTTGGGATGCTCAAGTTGCTTACTGGTTAGTGAAACCTTTGAAAGACAGTTGGATACATCCCAATCATCTGACGACACTTAGGCTGGTAACTGGGCTTTTGGCAACAGCAGCGTTTGCAGTTGGTAGCCTTGAGTGGGTTAACATTGGGGCTTGGTTGTTCGTGTTATCTAACTTTTTGGATCACACGGATGGTGAATTGGCTCGGCTGAGCACAAAAAGTAGCAAATGGGGACACCAGTACGATCTTGCCAGTGACGCGATCGTCCACATTGTATTGTTTGTGGGTATTGGCTATGGTCTGATGAATAGCAAACTTGGTTCTTGGGCTTTACTCATGGGTACAGTCTCTGGCGTTTGTGTTGCTTACATTTTCCACTTGCGAACCCAGATGGAACAGCAAATCGGTACAGATGCAACCCATCAACCTAATTTCGCTGGTTTCGATATGGAAGACATACTGTATTTGTTTCCAATTGTGACTTTGCTCAATGGATTAGTACCGTTGCTGATTACAGCCACTATCGGTGCGCCAATCTTTGCAGTATGGTTCTTTTGGCAGTACCGCTCACTCCTACTTTCAAGAAACACAGGGGTGTAAGGGTGTAGGGGTGTGGGGGTGTAGGGGAGGACAGTGCCGTGGGCGGGTTTCCCGCAAAGTCTGCCGGGCGGAAGATTCCGTCCGGCGAGCTTTGCGACTTGAGGCACCTGTCCGCCCTTGCCAGTACTGTTCAAAGCAGCGTGGCACTTTGTGCCATAGTCCTTGTTTCCCTCACGCTTGTTCTGGTGAGACCAGCACGGCGCAGGAGGGTTTCCCGACAGAGGCGACTGGCGTATGCGCAGCGAGACCGGAGGTCTTCCCCGATAGCCGTAAGGCGTGGCGTTAGCCATAGGGCGTGTGTAAGGGAAAAAGGTGTTTCTTTCATATTTTGCTGACGGCTTCGCCGTCAGTCGGACGCTTACAAAGTGCAATAACCAGAAATTAACCACAGATGTTGAAATTCTTTTCTCAAGCCGAACTAGAAACCTTGAAGCAACAGGGATTTTTAGTTGTTAGAGATATGTATGGAGGAAACATAGAACAGATCAAAGCCTGGGTAGATGAGGTTCAGTCGTTGCCAGAAATTCCAGGGAAATACATGATGTATTTTGAGGACAGCTTGCTTGAATCAGGGAAGCGAGTGCTGTCGCGCATCGAGAATTTCTGTCCCTACCATCAGGGTTTTGATGAGCTGATAAATGGAGAAGAAATGCTGCAGCGAGTATCAGAACTCTTTGGCGAGCCAGCAGTTCTATTTAAAGAAAAAATTAATTTCAAAATGCCGGGTGGAAATGGCTTTACGCCCCATCAGGATGCCCAGGCTGGATGGAATGATTATGCTAGTCTATTTATCACAGTTCTGATTAGCATTGATGAGTCTACGGTAGAAAATGGCTGTCTGGAGTTAGCTGGTGGTTATCATCAACGCGGTTTGATTGGAGAACTTTGGAAAGCGCTCACAGAAGAAAACATTCAAGACATGGAATTCATTCCTATACCCGCGAAACCAGGTGATGCTGTGTTCTTCGACTCCTACGCACCTCATCGTTCCCGTCCAAACTTGACAACAGATGCTCGTCGAGTGCTTTATCTGACCTACAATCGTGCTTCTGAGGGAGATCATCGCCTCCAGTACTATGCTGATAAGCGCAAAAGTTACCCACCGGATATTGAGCGTCAGCCTGAGAAAAAATACGTGTTCAAGGTCTAAAGCAACGCTGTAAGAAAAACACGATCGGCTTGCCTTATCGTCCAAGAACTTTGACGTATTTTCTTGACGTAGAGATATATTACTTACGTGGAACTACTGTTAGCTCACTATAGAGGAATAAAAAAAAGCCCGCCTGTTCGGCGGGGGTGGGGTGCTTACCTGCCTATACTTAGGTGCAAACAAATCAACTTATGCACATGCCGTGAAAAGTCAGGTAAAAATGAAGGGGCAACAAGTTTGAACAAGGCTGCTCATTGAAACAAGAATCCCCACGCTCAGGCAATGCCCTGCTGGGGAACGTCAACTAGCGAGGATTAGTCAATCAGTTGTGGAGTGGGAGTTTGCGTATCAATATCTGCTTGAGACAAAGTAGGGATTAACCAGTTGGTTTCACCTGCCTTGTATACTTTGGCAGGCTCAACATTCAATTCAATCACACCAGTTCCTGGATTAGCTCTAGCAATAGACTGTGTACCATCGACAAATTTAACAGCGATTGGTTCACTCAGCTCTTGTGGTTGAGCATTTGGACTCAGAACGACCTGAGTAAGAGCGGGCAAGTAGATGCCATCGCAATCCCAATCATCATCGGTGATTTGCCCTGCCCCTAAATAGTAGAGTTGAGTAGGAGATTTTTTTGGTTTATTGGCATAAACAGCTAACGTCTTTCCAGTTTGATTGCGGCACTGTGCCCGTTTTCTGGCTGTTTCTATGACATTCTTCTGAAACTGCAATTGTGCCAACCGCTGCTGAAATTGCTCAGGCGTATAGCCAGCTTGCTCCGGGGCATTTTTCACACTTAGAAGTTGATTGAGCGCCTGAGTGACTTCAGCATAGTCAGCCCCCTTAGTGAAATCCTTGCCTGCCCAAGAGGGCTGAGCAATCACCAAGTTCACGATAAACACGAGCGCGACAAGAACAATTTTGAGAAATTGCATATTTTACTCTTTTGTTTGAGATTAGTATTTGTTCTAACAAAAAATGTGATGAGGAAGTTGGAAGCTGTTTAATACTTCAGTAAGAGAGTATTTAGTCATAATTATTGTAAGGTTAATGATTTTCTACATCTTTCTGAGTGACTTCTATTGGTTTATTAGCCTGGAGAAACTGGATGTTAGTGTACATTTTACTGGACATGTGATAACTTTACTTTCACCCAATTAATCAAAAAAAATATTCTTATTTTTTGATTCAATAAACCTCATTTATGAATTGATTACCCAATATTTAAACTTTCAAAAAAGATGGTTCATGTCACTGACACTAGAAGATGCTATGGTGGATTTTGAGGAGACTTTAAAGACTTTATAAGCGTGAGCAGTTTTGTAGTTGGCTTGACTGAGATTTACTTGAATGTCGCCTCTTCAAGATTGGAGACATTTTTAAGCTTGTTTCGATTCACCCAACGATTGATAAATCCGTTATTTTTTTTACGTACCTTAATTTGCACTTGCTTGTCGCCTAACTTGACGACTTCAGCAGGAACTTTGTGAACATCAGCAGAGTCTGAACGAGCCTTATAAAGCCAAACGACTTTTTGCCCAACTTCAAAAGAATTAGAATTACTCACTAAGGAAGGAAAAGTGCCTGCCCAGGAGGGGAAAGCAATTATTAAATTAATCACAAGTACTAAGACTACTAACGAGATTTGGAAAAGTTTCATATTTTTTACGATGAAAAACTTTGAGTTTTGAATTTGGAAATTTGAATTGTTTTGATAAGTCCCATTAAACATAGGCAAATAGCTGCCAAAATAATTGGAGTTAGCGCAGCACTGTCTAAGATAATAAAGACGCCTAAGCCTATCAATACAAAGGGAACAAAATTACTGCCATAGGACTTTAGCAGATTGGCGAGCGCTCTTTGGCAGGTAAGTTTGTATGTCAGGTAGCACCAAACTCCAACTAGTAACAAAAAGACTGCAACTATCACCAGCAACTCAGAAAAGGTACTGTTAGCAAACAATGGCATATAAATGCCTACATTATCACTACCATTGGCGATGGTAATAGCCGCCACACTATAAGCTTGGGGAGACACAAAACTAGCAAAGGCAGAAGAATGAGAAAATTCGGTTTCGGTTTCGGTCTCACCAGATGAATCGCTTTCTGGGTTTAGCAGACAATTTAGTCCAATGGTGATGGGTACTAAACCCAGAAGCCCAATCCAATGGGATGGCAAGACCAAGCCTCCCAGAAAACCAACTAAGCTGGCAACAACTAGAGTACAAAAGCCCAGGTACTGACCAATCACAATGTGCCGACGACGGAAAGTTGCATTCACCTGAGAGAACAACAGCGTGAGAATGACCAAATCATCCAAGTTTGTGGCTATAAAAGCTGTGATGCCCGTGGTAATTGCAGTGATAAGTTCGTTCATTTCTTTCTCTCTTCAATCTTCATACTATTGCTGTCTGACGCTAGGCGTATTGCAGTGATAAGTTCGTTCACTTTTATCTCTGCTCAATCTTCATAATGTTGCAGTCTGACGCTAGCGTCGGGCTATGTCTGCAAATGCTTGGGAAACTGCTACTTAGTGAAGCATAGAGGTGTAGCATCTCCAATGTTTATTTACACCTTTGTGCTTACTCGCTTGGGATGAAGTGCTTTCATGTATCATTTCAGTCGGTGAAATTGCTTTGTCAAAGCAAGTATTCTTTTTTCTCAAAATGCTTTAAGGATAATTTTGATAAAAGAGTCTAGGGTTTAAGAATGTTATGCATCTGCGTCAAGTTAGATTCAGACTCTCTTGAGCTTGAGGAGTAAAAAGCATTTTTCCCTCACTCTTTTCAACGAATCAATTTTCAGTCTTTTTGTTATTATCATCAAATTTCTGGTTAACATTCATAAGTTTATAACTGGAATATTGCTTAGAAAATTTGCGATTAATTTGGGCATTGCGTCCTGGTAATAGATGTAATTTCACCTCTTTGGATTCCGGGACTAAAGTTAGTTTTATCTCATTGAGAGATTGCTGCTGTTCTTTGATAATTTGAGTCAGTTCGTTTAACCGTTGAGTGTGTAATTCATCCAATTTTTCATGAAGTAGTTCAATGTTTTGTCCAGCTTTGAGATTCACTTGGTGGTCAATATCGGCATTTCTGCGGTCTGTATCAGACTGGCGGTTCTGACTCATCAAGACAATAGGGGCTGTGTAAGCTGAAGCAAATGAAAACACTAAGTTGAGCATCATGAATGGGGACTCATCCCAGTGAGGAACGCCAGGCATGGCGTTTAGACCTACCCAGCTCCCCAAAATTACGCTTTGACCGATGAGAAATCCCCAAGAACCTACTTGTGCGGCTAATTTATCGGCAAGGCGCTGCCCATGAGTCAATTCTTTATTAGATATGTTTTCGACTGCTAAATGCTGTTTCTTTACCTGAGAAGAATTTTGAATGACTTTTGCATCAACACTGTTTGATGATGTTTTTTTGGTAGAATTCATATTGCACCTCTTTGCGTCATTTCGTTTGTGTTTCACCTGATGTTTTTCAATGTACGCTGAACAAACGATAAGAGCAAATAGTCTTTGTTTTTAAAACGATAGATAAAAATGATTGTTCACTAATTCGCCATAACTCTTAACCCTCTTTTATTTCGTTTCTTTCATTCATCGCGGACACATCGTCCATCAACCGCTTTGGTCACTCTCGCCGGAGTTAATTAAGAGCGATTGCTCGTAAGCGCAAAGCACACGCAATCATGCGTTAGCCGTAAGGCGTGCCGTAGGCATACGCGTAGCGTGTCCGTAAGGACTCAGGGCAGACGCAATCATGCGTATTGTGAAAACCGAAGCAGAGAGTATGGTTGAACCTCGCTCGCCTGCACCTGCAGTAAAATTTGTAGATGAGTACTGTCAGTTGTATGAAAAGCTGTTTCCAGAAGTGAGAAGCTTTGAAGCTTTCAAAGAAACTTTACATCTAGGCATCGTAAAGACTGCCCGTCGCTTTCATCTGTTGCCGCCATGCTAAGAGTTTTCAGTCTATTCTGTTATAACTATAACTATTCTTTTCTCACTTATTGGAAAAATGGAAACTGGATTACAACCCAATAAAACTGGAGGTGGTGATACAAGCAGCAACTCTTGGACACACCGTCTGGCTCGTCCTTTGATACGACCACTGATTGATACAGCAGTGACTCCAAACCATCTGACTACGCTACGGCTGCTCACTGGGTTTGCTGCATGTGCTGGTTTAGCGGTGGGCAATTTCACAGGAGAAATATGGGGTGGAATCATCTGGATTCTCTCTGCTTTTCTTGATCGCGCCGATGGCGAACTCGCACGTATCAGCGATCAAACGAGTGCTTGGGGACATACGTATGATTACTGGTCGGATGTTGCAATCAGCTCGCTGTTTTTCGTTGCGATCGGCATCGGTTTGCGCGGTAGTGTACTCGGTTGGTGGGCAATACCGATGGGGCTAATCTCCGGTGCGGCTGTAGCAGCAAGAGCAGTTCTGGCTGAGGAACTTGAGCAGCGCGACGGCGCAGGAAAAAA
>NZ_JABXYX010000115.1 GCF_017982655.1 Brasilonema sp. CT11
TCTTAATCATTTAACATTACCACAGGGGCGCTTTTTTCCTGAACCCTGGCCTACATTTACTCCACAACTTAACGTCTCTCAAATCACCTTCTCCTCAGCCTAATTTTTAAATACCTACCCTTGAAAGGGAAACCCTCCTGGGCGTAATGGCTCCCCACAACCGAGGATCACGCGCGATGCTTGTACCTTTTTTACCGTTTATCATTCTGACTACTGTTAGCGCAGCGGGGCGTAGCCCGTTCTTTTTTCAGTCAGAAATATAAAGTTAATCAAAACTTTAGGATTTCTTCATAATAAAACTTTGACAAAACTATAGTATTTAGTACAGCAATTGTGACAGAAAATACTAGGGACTTGCCTAAAAATGAATAATAAGACTGTAACGGTTCCTTTTGTAGACCTAACTTTACAGCATCAACCAATTCAAACTCAATTACAACAAGCAATCCAAGGTGTAACGGAACGGGGAGATTTTGTTTTAGGGCAAGCACTTAAAGAGTTTGAAGCAGCTTTTGCTGCTGCGTCTGGTGTAGAGTATGGAGTTGGTGTTGCTTCAGGAACTGATGCGATCGCCCTCGGTTTACAAGCGTGTCATATTGGTCCTGGAGATGAAGTCATTTTGCCAGCAAACACCTTTGTTGCGACGTTGATTGGGGTGATACGTGCAGGGGCAAAGCCAATTTTTGTAGATTGCGATCCACAAACAGCTTTAATTGATTTAGAAGCTGCAGCGCAGGCAGTTACACCTCAAACCAAAGCAATTCTTCCAGTACATCTTTACGGTCAGATGGTGTCGCCACGGCAGTTGTTAGATTTTGCCGAGACTTTCAAAGTGCTGATTTTTGAAGATGCAGCACAAGCCCACCTAGCCGAACGAGAAGGATATCGCGCTGGTTCAGTGGGAACTGCAGCAGCTTTTAGTTTTTATCCCAGCAAGAATTTAGGCGCATTTGGAGATGGCGGGATGTTATTAACGCGAGATCCAGATGTCGCTCAAAAAATGTTACGCTTGCGGAATTATGGCGCGGCTCAAAAATACATTCACGTTGAAGAGGGAACCAACAGCCGTTTAGATACAATTCAAGCAGCGGTGTTGTACGAGAAATTACCATATCTGCCACAGTGGAATCGCGATCGCCTCAATGCTGCTCGGCAGTACGATATTGAACTAGGATCTTTAGCATCAAGCGGACTCATTCCCATACAAAACCACAGTAGCGAGGGACACGTTTATCATCTTTATGTCATCAGAGTAGATGATTCTTGTGGCGTACAACGTCAGCAACTTCAAGAACAACTCGCACAAGTGGGGATTCAAACTGGCGTTCACTACCCCATTCCTTGTCATCTCCAACCAGCATTCACCCACCTAGGCTATCAAATCGGGGACTTCCCCAATGCTGAAATGCTGTCGAAGCAAATACTATCCTTACCCATGTATCCTGGTTTAAGTCATAGCCAAGTTCAGCAAGTAGTATCGGCAATCACATTAATTCTCAGTGGTGAACATCAAAAAATTCTGTGTCTTTAAGAAAATCAGACTCATTATTGATTCTTTATCATAAAAGCTATGCAAATTCGGCACCAGCTGAAAAATGCAAATACCACACGCCTGATTACTCCAGCTATATTAGGCATTTTGCTACTGCTTTATGCTCCTGTGTTATTTTACTGGGTGCAAGGTTGGCTCAACAAAAGTATCAGTATCGAACACGAATATTTTAGTCACGGTATCATTGGTTTACCCTTTGCTGGATACCTTTGCTGGTTGAACAGAAAAAAATGGCAAAGACTACCAGATATTTCCCATCCTTTGGGTGTGGCGTTGTTAGTACTGGGAGGAGTTTTTTACCTGAGTGGTGTCAGCGAGTGGGTCAACATTTCCTTTCCAACTATACTGACAGGGTTGTGTTTGTGGCTTAAGGGTATTCCTGGCTTAAAATTGCAAGGATTTGCTTTAATATTAGTGCTTCTTGCAACACCAACATCAGTTCCCTACCTGATCACTCCCTACACATTGCCTCTGCAAAGTTTCATCGCGGGTACTGCTGGCTTCATACTCAGTCAGATTGGTATGCAAGTCACTGTGGATGGAGTAAATATATATGTCGGGGGAAGAATTGTAGAAGTTGCACCTTACTGTGCAGGGCTGAAAATGCTATTTACGACTTTTTATGTTGGCTTGATGCTGCTTTATTGGACAGGTGCTTTGTCCTCCCGCCGCAAAAGTATTTGGTTTTTATCTATTGCAGTCTTAATTAGTATTTGCGCCAATATCGTTCGTAACACATTACTGTCCTTCTTTCATGGCACCGGACAAGACGGAGCTTTTCATTGGCTGCATAATGGTTGGGGTGGTGATTTGTATTCTGCTGTTATGCTGCTTTCATTGGTGCCAACTTTAAATTGGATTGAGAAATATTTTGCCGAAGTTTCGGAGTAAAATTTTGTCTAGGTACTGTAAACTGCACTGATGATTTCTTTTTCCAAGTTTCTCAAGGAGCAGCGGTTTCCTCAGATAGTAGCCCTTTTGTTGCTATTAGTACTGTTGCTTATAGGAGCAATTCCTGGTTACCTGACAGGACACTGGCAATGGCAGGAATTACCACGAATAACTCGTCTGCAGGAGTTGAAAGATTTACGTCAAAAGGGGTTGATCCTTCCTGGTTGGCAGACTATAGAACAGCGAGAACAAGAGATAGGGGAAGGCACATGGTCTTATCAGTTTATTCAGAAAAAAAGCGACAAAACCAAAGCAGTTCTGCTTTTGCGACCACAAACAGGATCTAAAGATCAGCCTGTGGTGGAGTGGACGGAAATAAACAGCCTTTGGCAGTGGCAGATAGCTCAGTATCGCTCTGCTGACTTTACTGTTAAACCGCAAGGGACAGGGTCAAATCCTGCTGAAACAAAAGTACAAGCTAGGTTCTTTCGTGCCTCAACAAATCAGCAGACTTTTGCGGTTTTGCAATGGTATGCCTGGTTCAATGGTGGTAGTTCATCACTTTTCCCCTGGTTTATCGTCGATCAGCTAGCACAGTTGCAAAAAAAACGTGCTCCTTGGGTTGCTGTGAGTATTCTCATTCCTATGGAACCATTAGGACAGGTGGAAACAATTTGGAATGAAGCTAAATCTCTCGGTCAAACAGTACAAGCTGTTTTGATGGCAGGCCCACTGTCAAGTCATTCACCAATACATTTGTATAAGAAAAAGTAAAGTTTTGCGATAAAAAAGGTACTTTTTAGTCTCTTAATTAAAGTAAAGTTATAACTCTGTTATATACATTGGCACTTCATACTATAAGTAAGTTATAGTGCCAATGTCTATTGTTTCTGGTTGTCGTATGCGCTTGTTTAACGCCCTGTCTTTTGCTGGTCTGTATGTAGGCGTTTCTTTGGTAACAATTGTCCAACCGGTTGTTGCTCAAACATCAACCCAGAAACGAACGCCAGGACAAACTCCCGCACCTGTACTAAATACTCCAGTAAAACAGGCTCCCACGCCTGTACTAAATACTCCAGCAAGACACGCTCCCACGCCTGTACCTAAAACTCCAACAGGACCATTACTACGACAACCTCCCCCAGATCCGCCTAGTAGTACTGACTTTGTCGCTCCTGGTCTTCGAGAAGGGATGTCGCCACAATTGAACCGCTACCTTTTAGGACCAGGAGATAGCATTAACATTTTGGTTCAGCGTCCTCCCGGCCCCTATCGTCTTGGACCCGGAGATAGCATTGGAGTTTCAGTTGTACGTTTCCCTGATTTAAGCTTTCAAGCTCTGATTAACCCCGAAGGAAACATTGTCGTGCCATTACTGGGAACAGTGTCACTTAAGGGATTGACTCTACAACAAGCACAAGAAAAAATTCGCTCAGGGTATAATCGTTTCGTCGTCAATCCAAATGTGACATTCTCATTGCTGGCGCAGCGCCCAGAGTTCAATTTTTCGGCTCAAATTAATCCTGAGGGCAACATCATTGTGCCACAAGTAGGCACAGTATCGCTACAAGGCTTGACTTTGGAAGAAGCGCAAGAGAAAATTCGCTTAGCTTTGAGTCGCCAATTAGTTAACCCATTAGTGTCACTATCACTAATAGGACAGCGACCAGTTCAAATCACTATTAATGGGGAAGTCAATCGACCTGGAGTTTATCCTGTTAACTCAATAACGCCTCGCGTTAGCGATGCATTGCTCTTAGCTGGTGGTTCTGCGATGATGGCAGATTTGCGTCAAGTCCAAGTACGCCGGAAGCTAGTAGATGGCTCTGTGGTTTCACAAACTCTCGACCTGTATACTCCATTACAAAATGGTGGTGAAATACCTAACCTCCGCTTGCAGGACGGCGATGCGATCATTGTGCCACGTCGGGAAGTTGCAAACGATAAGAGTTATGACCGCGCATTGGTGTCTCGCTCAACTTTAGCAACACCACAGATTAGAGTTCGTGTTTTAAATTATGCTGGTGGGGGAATAGTCACTGTTCCTTTGGCTAATGGTAGTACTTTTATTGACGTATTGGCAGGAATTAATACTGACAGTGCCAACCTTAGTGACATAGCTCTCGTTCGCTTTGATCCAGAAAAAGGTCGGGCTGTTAAGCAATCGATTAATGCTAAAAAGGCTTTGTCAGGAGATGCATCTCAAAATGTCGCACTTCAAGATAACGATGTTATCGTAGTAGGACGAACCCTAATTGCTAAAATTACTAATATCATCGGTACAATTGCCCGTCCCTTCTACGATATTCGTACCTTTCTCGGCTTCTTCGGTGTCAGTGACTATAGATACTAGATTAGTAGTCCTTGCCAGCCGTGTATAAGAGAAGGAAGAGGAATGAACTTATGAAATAATTTCTAATTTCAGACTCCTCAAAACCGAAATTATCTAAAAATTGTAGTCGAATTTATACCTAGTTTTGATTTGCTGCTGCCATGACTCCACCAATTGTAAAACGCTACCTCATTGCTTTCGATAAGTACAAGTGGATTGGACTAGCTAGTTTTGGTCTAGTTGTAGCGGGATCTATGGTGGTGGCATTGCAACCACGACAATCTAGATATGTAGCGAACGGCGCACTGACCTATAATCGCCCAACAGTTTCTTTTTCCGCAACAGGTAATGAAATTAATCTGCAAGGGCAGGAACTGAGCCAAGATATTTTGTTATCAGAGCCAGTCATTGATGCTGCGGCAGCTAAAGTTAATGTCAAGCCAGCAAAAATACGTCAAAATGTCGTGCTTACGATGCCTGACAAAGACGCAAAAACTGGAGGAGATAATAAACAACTCACACCCACACTCATCGATCTGAAATATAACGATACTAAGATCCAGTCAGCACAAGAGACATTGCAGGCATTGATGGAGGCAATGATCGCCCTGAGTGCCGAAATTAATACACGGAGATTAAAAGCAGTTATTGGTAAAGTTAATGAACGCTTACCACAAGCGAAAAAAGAACTGCAAGTGGCTGAGCAGAAGCTAGAAGTGTATGATCGCAAAGAGCGACCAGCAATATTGGCAGCAGAAAATGGAAGTTTGCTCAACGCAGTGACTAGTAGCCAAGTACAGCAACGACAAACTCAATTAGTTCTTGCTGGAATTGATACTCAAATTCGCAGCATACAAGAAAAGTTGGGTTTAAACGTCAACCAAGCTTATGTCTCTTCTGCTTTAAGTGCTGATCCAATTATTGCTAACGTGCGAGCACAACTTTACCAAATTGAATCCCAAATTGAAGTTCTAAAGAAAGAAGGTTTGCGCCCCGAACACCCGACAATGATTCAGTTGCGCAATCAGAAAGAAGGTTATGAAAACTTACTTCGGCAACGTGGTGCTGAAGTTGTAGGCGGAAAAGATGGAACAGCGCCGCTTCCAGCTACTACGGCCATTCGCTCTCGAAGCAACCTAGATCCAGCCCGACAGCAGCTGGCAAATCAGATGGTTGCTTTGCAAACCCAGCGCGAAACACTGCAAGAGCAACTTGTTGACCTCACAAAAGATGAAGCACGATTGCGGAATGAGTATTCTCTGATACCCAATAAGCAATTGGAGCGATCGCGCTTAGAACAGGAGGTTGCACTCAAAAAAGCCGTCTATGACCAAATGCAGGTAAAGCTAACAGACGCAAAAACAGCAGAAGCTGAGACAGTCAGCAGTCTTGGAATTGCTAGACCACCAGTTGTGCTTGATGCTAATAAAGATCGTCTGAGTCCGCCAATTACCCTGGGTATAGGCAGTTTACTAGGATTGTTGGTAGGTGCCGGAGTTATATTTTTACTGGGATCATTGGAAGCAACATTCAAGACCAAAGAAGATATCCGCGACAGCCTCAAACAACGAGAAATTCCTTTGTTGGGCGAATTGCCTTTGATGCCAGTTGATGGGTTAAATCTAGGTGAAGTGCCAGTGGTTCTTTCTCTAGATTCTTTGTATCTAGAGTTTTATGAAAAGTTCCGCAGTAATCTGCGGCGCGTTGGCGGGAGAAAATTGAAGGTGGTATTGATTACCAGCACCAGCAGTGGAGAAGGTAAGACAGTTAGCGCTTATAACTTAGGAATAGCATCCGCTCGTGCAGGCAAACGAACTTTGATTATCGAAGCAGATTTGCGATCGCCAACTCACTCTTCATCCCTAGGAGTGACTTCCGACCCCGATGCGACGATTGAACCTTTGCGTTATTACGGCAACTTGGGCGAATATATTCGCTTAGTGCCAGATATAGAAAATTTATACATTCTTCCTAGCCCAGGTCCTGTGCGTCAATCAGCGGCAATCCTAGAATCTAGTGAAATACGACGCCTGATGGAGGATGCACGCGAGCGTTTTGATTTGGTTATTTTAGACACTCCTGCTCTGAGTTTATCAAATGACGCTTTGTTAATACAGCCTTACACCGATGGCATTGTGCTAGTGACAAGACCAAACAATACACAAGAAAATATACTCACTGAAGCGATCGACCAATTGGTGGAATCTGACCTCGAGTTATTGGGAGTCGTGATCAACGGTGCTGATATCACCATGCCTGTGCCTTACTCATATATGGGTTCAAACTATCCACCTGAAGAACCACAAGCACGAGTCATAAATGGAGCTAGGAGATAGGCAGTTGAGGTGTGAAAGCTTGCACTAACACACACCCAATGTTTAATATCATGCTCAAAAAAAAAGAAAAAAAGTACACAATAAGCTAGCTACCAGTACCTACATACGACACTCGGTAAATCACACCGTTGGTATCATCTGTGAACAACAGCGATCCATCAGATGCGATAGCTTCGCTGCTGCGCGGAGCGCAGATCGCAAGACCCACAGGTCTGCCAAACTGTGTCAATTTTTCTTGGTCCAAAAATCCTGTGATAAAGTCCTCAAATTTTACTGGTTTGCCATTTTCGTATCGCACCCGCACAACTTTGTAACCTGAGGGTGGGTTGCGATTCCACGATCCGCGCATGGTAACAAAAGCATCGTTACGGTATTCTTCCGGAAACTGGGTACTATATAAAATGTTACTGATAACGGCGCACTATGAGCCGTGTAGGTGAGTACTGGCGGTTGTGTATTGGCGCAGTATTCCTGCTTTGTCGTGCCTGTGGGATTTGCTGGTAGGTACACATCCGGACGGCGATCAGCATAACAAAAAGGCCAGCCGTAGTTTGCACCCTCCGCAATCAGATTCAATTCTTCTGGAGGTTGCTCATTACCACGCCAGTCAGAACCATGATCCATGCCCCATAGTTCCCCAGTTTGCGGATGCCAAGCAAAGCCAATGGTATTACGTAAGCCCAAATAATGAAGTATAAAATTTTTTATCCTTCATCCTTTGTTTCAGTGTTTATTTCGGATGAATTTTCGTAAAACAGTTTAGAGCTATTTTCTAATGGGATAGCAATTCCTGCCTTAAACTTGTCAAACTCCTCACAAGAAGAAGCGCTTCTTCTTATGATTAGACCACAAATGGTAGGGTGAGATTGCCCAGAAAAGCCTACGTAATGGACATTTGAGATATTGGTGGGTTGAGTCTAAACGTATAAAAATCAGCACAACTTCGGAAAAATCGTTTCATAAAAAATTCGGATTTTGGTATAGCTGTTAACATTTGGGGGATTTTTCCGTCACGGAGTCTTACACGTAAGAAATTGAGCCAGCCCAACGGGGATTTTTCCGCTTTTAATCAAGCGGTGTCAACGTGTAAAAATCAGCACAACTCCGGAAAAATAGAATGACAAAAGGCACAAAGGATAAAGATTTTCGTCCGTGGGCTGTCCTACAAGTTCATCAGCCACTAAACTTCATTTCTAAGTTTTTTCTAGGTCAAGTCAGAAATTTGCATTTTGAGCAAACAGCTGCTTGACCTAGTCGTTGATTTTCCTCACCTATAACGTTCCACAGAATACCGTCTTGGATGTGAAAGCGCTTACCAGTGCTGGTGATACGAACTCCAGAAAAATGACTAAAGCCTTTGCTTGCTGTTTCGGCTAGTAGTCTACCACGTTCTTCCTGAACCACCTCTTGAGGCGTCTTACTGGAAGGCATTTGGGTAAACTCTTCCCAAGAAAGTTCCCATAATTGTAATGCCTTACGATTACCATAGTTCAAGATTGGATCTGATTCGATACCGTGAGAGACTAAAACAAACGGTGCTTCAAACAGTGCCTTGGCTATTTCCTCTGGTGAGCCGCTAGCATCTAACAAACAACGTCCTGTCCAATCGTGAAAACTTTGCATCAGGCGTTGAGTGTGACGAATGACCATCTCTTGCTGCCAAGGAAGTTGTTTATCACGGTTCATAAATGTAGCGCGTTTATATAAGCATCAAAACCTGCGCCATTTTAACGTTTTTTCATACAAGATTATTAATTTAGCTGATATTTTCGGAAAAACGTGAATTCCAACGTAGGATGATATAAAATATCATCTATCTAGAGGAGTAATAATGAGTACAAAATTATTTTTTGAAACTTCGTGCATCGACGATTGCAGAGCTTCTAGCCTAGCCATTAACATCATAATACATTTCACTCTCCAAATTCAAATAACTGGTTGCCCTAATGCAACCTTTAAGTGAAATAATCTTATCCCTAGGACATATATTTGAGCAGTGAGAGTGAATATTTAATTAACATAGGTACGAATAGGTTTCTCTATCTACTGTATGTATCGTTTCGTCAAACTCCACATATATAATCAATAACAGTTAAACACGCGCGTCGATGGATACAAATGAGACTGGAAGCATTGCCAGCATTATTGAAAAGCGTCTTCCCTTAGCTAGAAAAATAATAGATGTAGAGACGGAACTTAAATCCCTAGACTCAGAAGTCCGACATCTTCAAAAGCATCACAATCAGTTGTTGAAACGATTTGATGATTCAAGGGTGCCTAGCCTTTTGGGGGACATCCGTTTAACCACACTACAATCGAGCATTAATACTGAACTAGAAGCGCTGACAAAACTCAAAGAGCGCTTTTGCCGTAAGACACTTAATATTGGCGTTGTTGGACGAGCAAAGCAAGGAAAGAGTCAATTGCTACAGAGTCTAACAGGACTGACGAGTGGTGAGATTCCAGATAGAAATACACATCATTGCACAGGTATTTGTAGTTTTATTTACAATAATAAGAATGGGGAGACTTACGCTGAGGTTTGGTTTCACTCAGAGCAGTCATTTCTAGATGAGGTGATCAGTCCCTACTATGAAAAACTTGGCTTGGGTGAAAAACCAAAGACGGTGGATGAGTTTGCCACTAAACCTCTGCCTCTGTTGCTCAGTAATCATCCTGAATACCCTGCACAGGTAGCAGCCTATGAACAACTACTACAGTATCACATACATTTAGACAAATATCGCTCCCTTTTGGAGCAATCTTCACCCCGCCACATTTCCCAGAACCAAATTCGGGAGTACGTTGCTCAAGAAACTGCTTCCAGTCAGAGCATCTTTTTTAACCCTTTGGGTATCTCTTCCCTTGACGCTACGCCAACGCTCAGCCTGTATGAAACAGATACGCACAGCCAGCACCTAAGTGCTTCGCCCACACTTAGTGAACGCGCAGCCTCTGGCACAGGAGAGAGAAAACGCCAGTCGCACGCCACTTACTACAACGGTGAAGAATCTCCGCAGTCGCCACAACACTTTGTAGCCGCGCACGGCGCTGGCTCCCCTCCAATCCCACCGCAGATTCTTTCGGAGGGAGATCCTTCTGGGAACTGCTCGCTGTCTGATTATCTGGCAGTTAGGGAAATTAAGATTGCTTGTCAATTCAATCACGCTGATGTCGGACAAATCGCCTTTGTAGATATACCTGATTTGGGTGATACGGGTATTTGGGATCAACAGCGTCTGATGAAAATTTTAGGGCAACAGGTTGATGCAATCCTGTTTGTGCGCATGCCAAAGTCCACTGACGACGACTGGAGGGATGTAGATGTGCGTTTGTATGACACGGTACGTGCAGCACAAGTTGATGTTGTACCAACTAAGTTGTGCTCCTTCATGATACTTAACCGCACAGAAGCTGATTCACGCTTTGGTGACAACTCCAAAAGCTGCCAAGATTTAGCAGAGGATATTGCCAAGACAGATATCAGTGTTGTCAAGTGTGTAACGGCTAACTGCGCCAATACTCAACAAGCGCACAAAGTTCTTGAACAAGTTCTTGATTATTTGAAGGCAAAAATGACTGATTTAGATGAAAAATACGCCTTCTTACACCAACAACAATTAAATTTACTCCAAAACCAAGTGAAAGCTGAGTTAGAGAAAGTCAACAAGGCTTTAGATTTAGCAACCCATGATGATATTCATGGGCTTGGGCTGTTTGAGGAAAAATTCAAAGAACTTTGGTTGGCTCTCACAAACACTCTAGAGGAACTCCTGACAGGGCTTAGGCGAAAGCGAGAAGCAGTTAATATGGACTTTAAAAAGCAAGTAGAAACTGTTTTGCAAACTTGTCGAAGTGATACAGGAATTCCGTCAATTCAAGAAATAGAACAGCGCTTTTGCCTAGAAAAGAGCTACAAAATTATATACGAAAAGTACCTGAATGAAATCCGTGCTCATTTGTCGAAACATCTGTCGTTATTGGATATCGGTTTAGAGCAATCGCTTGACAAAGTTAAATTGCAACTGGCTCAGATACTAATGGACAAGGGACAGTTGGAAAAACTGACACAAGCCAAAGGAGGTGAATTTATGGAAGCGATCGCCAACCAAATACCTGACGAACTGATACCAGGGATACCAAGTCAACTTAAGTATGGGTTCAAAACCCTAGCTAGGTTTAAGCTTTCTTACCGAGGATTTCTACAGTATCGCATTCGCAAATGTTTAGATGGATTAACTCCCAATCAGCCTGCAACCCTGAAGCTTTCCGCATCGTCCTCTGCTGAGCAAGTGCTGCTTAATCTCAAAATAGCTTACGCAGAAGCTGTGAGTAAGTGTGAAAAAGCTTTGAAGGAACTGCTGTGCGAGCCAAGTCAAGTGATTTATGCCATTGTAGAAGAATTTGTAGATTCCATACTTCGCGCAACAGATGTAGAAAGTGAATGGCGAATCTTTCTACAAAATGTGCGACGGCAAATTTGGCATGAATTTCAACATTTAGGCGATACTCCCAAGGGAGTCACTCAACTGCAACGTCATGTGTCTGGGACTCAATGACTGTTGAGTGTCACTGGCACGCTATTTGCACTTAATGAGAGAACCAACAGTTCTTCTGAGCCTCGCTCTTTGAAGAACAGGCGAACTTCGGAGGAAACTGAACCACACACAGCATGTACCTACTACCTCCGGGTTAGCTTCGGTGCTGGCTGTTTTTGATAAACGCGCTCACAGTCTTAGTGTATTCAAATGTGAGAGCTTGACAGTTTAGGAATGAAATAATACCAGGATTTAGGCATCTGTCATATTGTTTGGGAGACACTGCTACAGGCTATATATTATTGAAGTATTTATTCTGTTTAAAAAGAGTCATTTTTTTGAATTCTTACACTTTTTATAAATTAAATAGAGACAATTTTTATGTGATTTCAGAGGCTCATTTAGCTCATTACAACAAAAGACAAGATATTATATTTTCTTCTAAAAACTTAGCGATTTTAGTAGTATACGTATCCTAAAACTCAACACATCAGATCAGCAACTGATTTTTTAAAGTGTATTCTTTCTTATGCCTAGAGGAGACTAGTATTTTTGTTATCATTTCTTGTAATATATTTTATGAATAGTCTCTTATCACCTATCCACTAACAATTTAAATTTAGGAAAAATTGAATTTAATTTCATACATACTATTATTATTATTTATCTTTAAAATTTATTCTTAGAATGTAATTTGTTTATAACTATTTACAAAGTATAAGTGCTAATTTGTAAAAGTCTCATTTTTTACTTATGTAGATGACTGTAAGTACTATAGTACTTGTTGAGGAGAATGTAAATTTAAGATAAAGTTTTTTCTCTTTTTAAATGAAGTTTTGATAAATCTATTTTAGAGAAGCAGTTAAAGACAAAATTAAAACTTTTAAAATAGCTTTAGGATTGTTTCATCTCAATATCTATAAAATAAATTACTATAAAAACATTGATAAATCGTTTGAACACAAAGGATGTAACATAGAAATTATAGATACTTTTTGATTTCTTGTTACAAACAACTTGAAAACTTCTGAGTTGAAAAAAATGCCTTAAAATGAGAATTACTAAGAAAAGTATGATTTTACTAAAATGTCTCAATTCAAATTATTTATCAGTTAAATATCTTGAAGGAAACTTTTCCAAAACGAACTTAGCTTACTGATAAATGATAAATTGGTTCATACTAAATACTTTGAAACGAGTGAATGATGAACGAGTTAATTTAACTAAAGTTTATGGCTGGTAATGGTTTTCGCCTCTTGTGAGTCCCAAACTATTGAGATAAACCTAGATAGATACTGATACATAGAAAAAAACTACACGCATTCGTAAAGATACTAATGCAAGCATGAAAATAAAAAAACATCAATGTAACGATGACGGAATGTTAATGCCAGACTCTGGAACAATAATATAAGTTCTCTTGTCAGTAAAAGTTAGCCAGTATTCTATAAATTATGAATTTATGGAGAATTGCTTTGTGGGGTTACATATACTCTTGAAAGGTCTACACTTTTTTAAGTACTTATAATGTCTTTTAGGTAAATAGTAAAACTAGCTTTGAAAGGTTATTTATTATGAATAGGCGTGGTGACTAGACCACAGACAGATAACTATTCATTTATTTTCAAATATGAGATACTGTAAAAATGGAGGCGAGTAAAAGAAAAATGCACGAGTCTTTAACGCCAAAATATCAACATTATTTTTGTAAGTCTCGCTTAGTTCATAATAAGGCGAATGTTTGCGCGATTCAGTTTAGTTTTGTAAACAGTAACTTGTTAATCCAAACTTTCAAGTCGTTGCTCCTGACCTAGAAATCTTACCCAAACATACAGAAAAGGTAGCCAGAAAGGATGATTACTTAAAACATACGAGCATTTGATTATTCTGTGTTCTGAACAAAAAAAATGCTTTTAGAACCACAATATTCTCAATTATATATTTGATTTACAGAACATCTTTCAATCAAATATATAAAATTTGTAGTCAAGTTTTGTTCATCTTGTTACTCAGTTTTGTCTGATACTAACGAAGATACAATTATTTTTTTTTTCAACAATAATATAAGGAGTTTTATTTTTAGCTTTTCCAAAAAGATGAAGCAGAATTTTACAAAACCAAAAATTTTTTTAGTGTCAACGAAATGACTTGTTTGATGACAAAAACTCTGATAATCTTATCGTTTCCATACCCTAGTTAATTTCCTTTGATGATGTTAACGACCAGCAGATAGTAGAACAACAATGACAAATAAGAAATGGGCTGTAAAACGTATCACTGTGAATCTAGCCGCACAGGAAGCAGAAAAACTTGACAAGTATTGTCGGCAGACGGGTAGACCTGCAACGGATGTTATCCGAGAGCTGATCCGTAGACTGCCACTCTCCTCAGAGGAGGCTACAGAAGCAAGCACATAAATGGGAGTAGTTATATAGTTGTCAAACAAATCACCTCTGAAAAATACAGATATCAGTCGCCAAAATTAAGCTTGGAGATTGTATGCCACTGCTTGATCAATATTGGTCTAAACCCCAGACCGCCAAGCTCGCTCGCGGCGGTACGGGTTTAAAACGCGCTTGAAGAAAGAAACATTTCACGTGCTTTAAAACTTTGACTTCAAGCATTGGGTATTTTGACTCAAGCAATTCTGATTTCTAACTTTTTCTGACAACTGACAACCCAGCACTTGAGGTGAGTAGCAAATTCCGACACCAACCCAGTTACAATTTGTAATGAAACTGAAAAGGTAAAGACGGAATGCGCGTTGCGATCATAGGAGCGGGACTAGCTGGACTAGCAACTGCTATCGATTTGTCTGATGCTGGCTGTGAAGTCCACATTTTTGACTCTCGTCCGTTTGTTGGAGGGAAAGTAAGCAGTTGGCTTGATGGTGATGGTAACCATATTGAAATGGGGTTGCATGTCTTTTTTGGCAACTACTACCAGCTTTTAGAATTGATGAAGAAAGTGGGGGCGTTGGAAAACCTGCGCCCCAAAGAGCATAGCCACACCTTCATCAATCAAGGGGGAAAAGTTGGTGCTTTAGATTTTCGCTTTGTCATGGGTGCACCTTTTAATGGATTAAAAGCGTTTTTCACGAGTTCCCAACTTTCGTTACTGGATAAATTCCAAAATGCGATCGCATTAGGAACCAGTCCGATAGTACGCGGTTTGGTGGACTTTAACGGCGCGATGAAAAACATCCGCGACTTGGATAAAGTTAGCTTTGCTGACTGGTTTCGTAGTCACGGCGGTAATGACGGTAGTATTAAGCGAATGTGGAACCCCATCGCCTACGCCCTCGGCTTTATCGATTGCGAACATATTTCTGCCCGTTGTATGTTGACAGTCTTCCAGCTATTTGCAGTCAAAACCGAGGCGTCGAAACTGCGAATGCTGGAAGGTTCCCCCTATGAGTACTTGCACAAGCCGATCTTGGAATATCTGGAAACTAGGGGGACAAAGATTTACACTCGTAGGAGAGTACGAGAAATACAGTTTATTGAGGAGGAACACCAAACCCGTGTTAGTGGTATTGTCATAGCTGATGGTGATAGAGAAGATATCATTACTGCTGATGCTTATGTCGCTGCCTGTGATGTTCCAGGAATTCAGCGTTTGTTACCTCAACAGTGGCGCAAGTGGCCAGAATTTGAGAATATATACAAGTTAGAATGTGTGCCAGTGGCAACAGTTCAATTGCGGTTTGATGGCTGGGTGACGGAACTGCATGATACTCAAGAGCGCAAACAGCTTAATCGTGCAGCGGGAATTGATAATTTGCTTTATACTGCCGATGCTGACTTTTCTTGTTTTGCTGATTTAGCATTGACTAGCCCTGGTGATTATTACAAGGAAGGGCAAGGTTCACTATTGCAGCTCGTGCTGACACCTGGTGATCCGTTTATTAAGCAAAGTAATGAGGCGATAGCCCAGCATGTCCTCAAGCAAGTGCATGAGTTGTTCCCCTCCTCGCGAGAACTAAACATGACTTGGTACAGTGTCGTGAAACTTGCTCAGTCTTTGTACAGAGAAGCACCAGGAGTGGATATTTATCGTCCTCAGCAAAAGACGCCAATTTCTAATTTCTTCCTAGCAGGTAGTTATACGCAGCAGGACTATATCGATAGTATGGAAGGTGCAACAATTTCAGGAAGGCGTGCGGCGAAGGCAATTTTGGACAATGTGAAGAAATGAACCGCCTTAGCAAAGCGTGTCTGCAGGACATAGGCGCTAGAAACGCCAAGGAATAACAGATATGGCAGATTGGTTGGAGCATAGTGTACAGGTTGAGGTAGAGGCTCCCATAGAGTTAGTTTGGAGCTTATGGTCTGATTTGGAACAAATGCCCCGTTGGATGAAATGGATTGATTCGGTGAAGATTTCCGAAGATAATCCAGAAATATCGATATGGAAGCTCAATACTGGGGGTTTGGAGTTTACTTGGAAATCCCGCATTCTTAAAGTTGTCCCCAAGCAAATTATCCAGTGGGAATCGGTGGATGGTTTGCCAAATCGGGGGGCAGTGCGTTTTTATGACCGCCACAGTAGTAGTATTGTTAAACTGACTATTGCCTATGCTATCCCTGGTATTCTAGGGAAGATTATGGATAATTTGTTTTTGGGACGGGCGGTTGAATCAACTCTCAAGAGTGATATGGAAAAGTTTCGAGAATACGCTCTTCAAGCAAAATCGAATGTATCCCAGTAGGGCGGGTAGTGCCTACCACTCTAGCTTCTAAAAAAATTTCAAACACATCTGACCAAGCCCGCTCCCGTTGCGGGCTTGGTCAAAATACATAACGCTAAGTGTGGCAAGTTCTCATCTCGAACAGCACGCTTTGCAAAACTTCATACAAGTATGTCACAGGTAGAGTAGAGCCAATTATTTCTATATCTAGCAAGGTATAGATAAATAACAAGTCCTTTTGTAAGAAGTCAACTTAAGGCCGAAATTGAGCTACCAGAGTTGCTAAATCTAAAAGGCGCATCCGATACACCTTGAATATTTGCCACAATAGTATAAGTCATTTGCACACAGTGGCTGAACCAGCACAGTGTCGGATATATTTTATCCCACAACATAGTGTTGGATTATAGGTTTTGCGGTGAACATTATCGCCCTAACTAAATTTAGGTAACGGGCGTTATTGATGATAACTGGTGTGGGGCAATCTTGATGCGCGTGATTTTACCTCTAACTCAAGCCAAGCTTTGACTTAGGTTGCTATGTAAGCAAATGTAAGAGTGAGAAAACAAGTATCGTAGGCAACAAGAAATCATGAGTGATTGTTTTAAACTGTTTGAAGAGAACTTGCGATACGCGTAGCGTCAAGCCTCCGGCTTATCGCCCGTCGCTCTTGTCACGTTTTGCACTTAGAATGAAAGTTAACTTAACAGGAATTATCTTCAACTATCTCTCGGTACTGAATTTTATTTGACCCTTCGGCTACGCTCAGGGTCAACGGTTCGACTTCGCTCACCGTTGACTCGAATGACTCTACTAACACCAATTGTTGCCAGTTTTTCTCGTACATCCTGAATACTACAACCAACACACTTACCGCTAACCGAATGTAGTCACAACTGTTTACCACGTATTTTCTCTCACCAATTCTGAGCAATGTCATCCCTTGATCAGCCCTTTGCCAGTTATAACCTTTGGTCTTTAGTTGCCCCAGCCGCATGGCAACAACGTTGGCATTGCCAGATGAGAAGAGGTTTTATTAAAGCCCGACAACACGAACCACAAGTCAAAGCGCTTTTGACAAAAGCGACAGCATCGCAGCGTATTGGTTTACTAGCACAAAAAGGCGTTTACGAATTTCATCACCACATCCATCTGTTGAACCAATCTGATGGTGTAGAAAAAGTTGCACAGCTTTTGAGATTAAGCAACTCAACTGATGAAGTTAAGCAACGTGTCTTACAAATTTTGAAAAAATATTACGATGAACCCTTACTTTTAGGCAAACGTATCATCCTTTTAACTCGCGGAGATGAGGGTTTTCCCAAACCAATTTTGATTTCACAACAACGTTATCACTTTCGTTTGTATGCAGTGATGGACTGTGTATTTATTGAGTCTGATAGCATTTTGCATATTATAGATTTTAAAACTGGGAAATCCGCTTTTGATCGACGACAGGCATTAGTTTATTTACTAGCAGCTCGTTATCTTTATCCTAGGTATCAGGCGGTAGCTTCATTTTATAATTTGGAACTTTGCAAAAAATCTGAGATAATTAGCCTTTCTAAGGATGAATTAGACATCATAGAACGTGAATTAGCTGAAATTGCTAAAAAACATCAGCAAGATTTACAAAAATATCAAGAAAAAAGCAGTGACTTCAGTAAAATTTTTCCACCAAATCCTGGGTCTCACTGCCGCTTTTGTCCGTTTCACGAAATCTGTGAATTTTCTACCTTCAAAGGTTTACCACTGCAAAACTAGAGAGCGTAAATATAACAACTTATCAAAAACTTGTAAACAAAAATAAGAGTCTTACCGAATCTTGACGTTGATTCCTGATTCAGTGTAGTATCTGGTACCAGAAACATCATAAAAAAAGGAAGGGGACTCCATGACTTCTGCTGACGCGTCGCTACAAATTCCTTCCCAAATTTCAAACTATACAACCAATGATGTTGTACTTAGTTTGGAAACAAACCATGAATTAGACGCACGCAATACTCAGCAGGGAGCATCATATACCAACATTGCCAATAGCTTCATAGAAGCAATCAACACGAGCAACCTTAATTGGCCGTCTACCAAGCTATCTGTTGAAAGTTTTAGCAGGTTGCCTGTTGTGAATGACAGCGATACACTGCTTAATGACTCCGAATACTTTGATAACCTAGTAGGCAGCAGCGATGATGACTTTGGACTAGCGGGCGACTTGAGCAAGGGCAAGGATGAATTACTGGGTCATAACTCTCAAGGAAATCCACCGCAAAAGGCGGCTCAAGAGAGCTTAGTTTTTATTGACCCTCATTTAGAAGATTATCAAAGTCTGGTTGCTGGTATCTCACCATCCGCGAAGGTGGTTGTACTCGATCCCTCAAAAAATGGTATCGAGCGAATCACCAGAGAATTGTCCAACTATAAACACACCGTTTCCAAAGTAGAAATTCTTTCTCATGGCGCATCAGGGCGTCTGCAATTGGGACAAACCTCCCTAGACTCTGCTGCCCTTGAGCCATACAGCCAACAATTACAAAGTTGGGCACAAGCCCTGACTGATAATGCTGACATCCTCATCGATGGCTGTAATGTTGCTCAAGACGAACAAGGTAAACGTTTTGTAACAAAGCTGAGCGAACTCACAAAAGCTAATATTGCTGCTTCCATGGATCTAACTGGGGATGCCGCCAAAGGAGGCAATTGGGAGTTAGAGTATAAAGTCGGTCAAATAGAATCAGTGTCATCGTTGCAACCCCAAACGCAGCAAACGTACCATGCAACTCTGGCAGATCCAATAAATTTTCCAGAAGGTTTCATGAAGAGCATCGAGGACTACGGGGCAAAACCTGACGATGGCATCGATGATACTGCCGCTATCCAAAAAGCGCTTGACGATGAGCGGCGCGATGCTAATGGTAACTCAATATATGGTGCACCTGATCAGTACAACGGTCGCCCTAAAGCACTTTACTTGCCAGCAGGTACTTACGATGTGAGTGGTACACTCAATTGGATTGGCTGCAACGTCACTCTTCAAGGTCAAGGCAATGGCGCTACCACCATCCGTCTTAAAGACAATGCAGCTGGCTTCGATAACCCTAATGCCCCCAAACCAGTCATTCAAACCCAAGATGGGAATATGTCTTTCCGCCAGTACATCAGGAACCTCACCGTTAACACTGGAAAGGGCAATGCTGGGGCGATCGGTATTGACTACATTTCCAACAACATGGGCACATTGCAAGATGTCACGATTAAATCTGAGGACGGCAAGGGTTTTACTGGTCTGGCAATGGATCGCAATTGGCCCGGTCCATGTCTAATCAAGCATGTCCAGATTGAAGGCTTTGACTATGGCATTCGAGTCACATCGGGTGAATATGGTCCAACTTTCGAGGATATAACCCTGAAGAATCAGCGCTTAGCAGGTATTAACAACGTCTATGGGGCGCTTACGATTCGCGGACTCCACAGTACCAACAGTGTACCAGTGATTAAGGGAACGAGTTGGGCTGGTATAGTTACCTTACTAGACGCTGACCTCCAAGGGGGTGCACCCAACGTTAGCGCAATTGAAACCGAAGGTGAACTCTACGCGCGTAACCTTACTACCAGTGGCTATCGGTCAGCGATTCAGTACAAAGGCACGGTAGTGGCTGGCACAACGCAGACCGAATATGCCTCGAATATCTACCAGTTGTTCGACGATCCGAAGAACTCTCTCAACTTGCCAATTAAGGAGACTCCAGAGAACCAAGATAACAATATGGCGAATTGGGGACGCTTTGAGTCTAAAGAGTACGGCGATATGAGCTCTTTGCAGTCGTTGCTTAACTCCGGCAAGTCCACGATTTACTTTCCCTTTGACAAATACTTCTCCTATGACGAAACGGTGGTTACTGTACCTGCATCGGTTAAACGCATCGTTGGGTTTTCATCGGTGATCAATCAGCACCCTAATGGTAGAAATGGCGGCGGTATTAAGTTTGTGGTTGAGGGAAATAGTTCAGATCCGCTCATTATCGAACAATTCGGCTATGGAGTGAAAGTTGAGCAAAACTCATCGCGACCAGTAGCGCTCAAGGATGGTGTTTATCAGTACACCTCAAGTCCTGGTGCAGGCGACTTGTTCCTTGAGGATGTGAATATTGAACCGTTACAGGTTCAACCAAATCAGAACGTTTGGGCACGACAGTTAAATGATGAATATGGCGGTACCAAAATAGTGAATAATGGCGGCAATCTGTGGGTTCTGGGTCTTAAGACCGAACGCGCTGGCACCGTTATCGAATCGCTCAATGGCGCTAAAACCGAATTGCTGGGAGCGGTGATCCAGCCAGCACAATATTTTTCTGCTGAAGATAAGCAGAAACCAGCATTTGTTAGTAGAGACTCTAGCACCTCGCTATCGTATCGAACGCTAGCTTACGAGCCATCTCATTATTACGATATTCAAGTTGAGGAAACGCGTAATGGAGAGACACGCCAGAAGTTGACTAACCAAATGTCGTACTTGGTGCCGCTACTTACAGCATACAAAAAATAAGATTCAAGAGGGTGCGGAGTGTGGGGAAAATATCACCACACCCATACCTAACCCAAGTTGCTAGTTATCAAAAAGCGCCTAATTTTAAGTACAAAATTTATTTTTTTAGTACTTAACAATACTTTGAATTGTGCTTTTTGTATAAACCAAATACCGTTTACAGGCACTAACTAGCAACTTACGTTACCTAGTTTTTCAGATCATCTGACAATGCCTTATGGAGGCGGCAATTCCTCTAAAATCGTGAATCGAATGTGATTAATCGCTAATTCACCAATTGAAAGATCTTCTTTGGTCAGCCTAGCCCCCTGACTCATCAAGTTTTCAAAGGAGATTCCTTTGCCAATTTCAATGTGATACCAGCATAAGCCCATAAAAAACCTTGCAGGATAAGGTCCACCCCTACCAACATCATCAGGGTTGGATTCCATCGGTAACCAGCCGAAGCCAGGTATGTAAAATTCCAGCCAAACGTGATTATACTGAGGTTGCAGAGGAACTTGCTGGTATTCAGCGTAAGGAGGACATTTGTAGCGACCTACTGTACGACAGGGAATGCCATTTAAACGGCATAAAGCAAGTAAAACGCCCACATACT
Organism: Brasilonema sp. CT11; assembly: GCF_017982655.1. Taxonomy (GTDB): domain Bacteria; phylum Cyanobacteriota; class Cyanobacteriia; order Cyanobacteriales; family Nostocaceae; genus Brasilonema. The sequence goes on from NZ_JABXYX010000115.1 coordinate 21,481, forward strand.
CGCCGCAGGAACCAACACCTCGTTCTAAAACGATATCTGGTGTGTCAATATGGGGTTTAATGCCATAGGACAACTGATCGTAGACGTAATTGCGGATATTGTACATTTTCCGCAGCACATTAGTTTCTGTTCCGATTGCTTCACGAGCAGCGCGGCGAACAATGCTGGTATCCATTGCCAAATCATCATCATCCACTAGGTAGCGGGATTTCAGTTCTACTGACAGTTCTGGTATATTCTCTACATCTGTAGGTGTGATGCGATACTTTATTCCCCGGACTTCCAAAACTGCTTTCCAGCCAAAAATATGTCGTTCGCCTGGAGTGAGGGCATCAAATTTGAAAACAGCTACACGTTGCCCTTGTACGATTTCTTCTGTAAAAGGTAGACCAATCGGTTCAATGTGTTTGATCTTTTGACGCTCAGTTTCTGAGGGCAAAGCAATACGCCATTCTACCTCTGGTAAATACACATCCTCTAATGGCGCTATCTCTTCCATATAAGACATTTCTATAAGATAGCCATTGGAGAGGGTATAACGTTTATCAGGATTGTGAGAGTAATTCAGCGGGTGAATGAAAGTGCGATCGCGGTAAGATAACTCATGACTCGGGTCAGCATTGGGATTATCCCGGACATATGGTTCTTCAGAGACATAGGCAACGTAGAGAGTTTTTTTGCCCGTCTCACTATTTTTATGTATTGCTATCCCCGTGGGAGAATCAAACGGTGTCAGTACACTGAATTTAACTTCCCCAGTAGCCCTGTCGATACAGTACACAGTTTGTTCCACTGTGTCGCTGACCCAAAGCATTTCTTCATCCACTGCCAAATTTTCTACCCCAACCCCAGGGGCATAAAATTTAGTAATTTGTTTTCGCGTATCGCGATCAAAAATCAGAATACCTCCCTGCTTTTGGCAACTAACGTAGATAGTTGATTCCCAAACAGCAATGCCATCAGCTGTATAAGGTAAGGTGACAAAATGTTCCAAACCCAACGAATTTAGGTTGCACAAATAAACATGATTGTCTCTAGTCAGCCAAAGAGTATCTTTCCAGACCGAAAGCCCAGTGACATCCATAAAATCTTTGACTTGATGGGAATTGAGAATTTGGGCGTTGTCAGAGTGGGGGTTAATTTGCAACAAATGCCCTTTTACAGTATCAATAGCGATGAGTGTATCTTCAATGAAGGCAATGCCACAAAGGGTAGCAGCACCAAGGGGTCGAATTGTCCTTTTCCCAAACATTTGGCTGGTAGATGGAAAACTGGGAAGTGTAAAAGTCATATATAAACTAGTTTCATCAAGGGTATAGCACACTTAGTACACGTCACTATCAAACGGGTTCAGAATTGGCTTAACAGAGAATTCATTTCCCTGTTTTGGCATAATTTTGATTTGCGAACCGTATTAATGATGAGTCGTACTTAGAATCGAAGGAGATAATGTCTTGGTGACGGAGTTTTCTACTTGTGTTACTCATAATTATCAATATTATTTTGTGTCATGGAATTCTTCTTGATCGAGTAGCACACCCATATTATCCGGAAGATTATCCGCAAGAAAAAATGCGCGATTGTCAAGAATTCCACGTGCATTGTACAACTTGGTGCTCAACCTAATGTAACCTTGTGTTGATGGTTTTCCAACCATTGCTAAATTATGATCGAATTTTGTAACCATTCCCTGTGACCTATCGCGATGTCTGCTCACTCTCTACCTGAAAAAGCCGCCGCTGTTTGGCATAGTTTGGAGGTTGATAAATCATTGGAACTGCTTAAGACAAACGCAGACAGTGGTTTAACATCCCAAGAAGTACAACAGCGGTTGCAAGAATATGGTCCCAACGAACTAGAAGAAACTGCAGGACGCAGTGCTTGGGAAATTTTGGTGGACCAGTTCAAAAACATCATGCTGTTGATGCTGATTGCCGTAGCCATAATTTCTGGGGTCATAGACCTGCTAGATTGGCGAGAAAAGCTGGCAAAAGGTGAGATGCCATTCAAAGACACAATCGCCATTTTAGCGATTGTTATCCTCAACGGCATACTCGGTTATGTTCAAGAAAGCCGTGCAGAAAAAGCCTTAGCAGCCCTGAAAAAACTTGCCTCTCCCAACGTACGAGTCATACGAAGTCGCCAACCAGTAGAAATCGCTGGTAAGGATTTGGTACCAGGAGATGTGATGCTCGTGGAAGCAGGGGTACAGGTTGCTGCAGACGGACGCCTCATAGAACAATCTAACTTGCAAGTACGAGAATCGGCACTCACTGGAGAAGCTGAAGCGGTTAACAAACGGGCAGAACTTGTCTTGCCTGAAGAAACATCATTGGGCGATCGCCTGAATGTAGTCTATCAAGGTACTGAAGTCGTCCAAGGACGCGCCAAGATTCTGGTGACAAACACTGGGATGCAGACAGAACTTGGCAAAATAGCTTCCATGTTGCAGGCGGTGGAAAGTGAACCGACTCCATTGCAACAGCGGATGACCCAACTTGGTAATGTCCTCGTCACGGGTTCTTTGATTTTGGTTGCGATCGTCGTTGGGGGCGGTGTCATCCAAAACATGATCCAAGGAAAAGGTTTTAGCAACCTTAAAGAGCTTGTGGAAGTTTCTTTAAGTATGGCGGGCCCTGACATGCCAGAAGGCTTACCCGCAGGTATTACCGTTACCTTTGCACTGGGAAACCAGCGCATGGTAAGTCGCAATGCTTTGATTTCCAAAATCCCCGCACTAAAAACACTAGGGTCTGTCCCCCATTTT
>NZ_JABXYX010000333.1 GCF_017982655.1 Brasilonema sp. CT11
ACGTATAGCAAAGCAATCCAGGAGGTGAGGAACATGAAACGGGTAGAACTCAAGATATCGGAACTCAAAGCACGCGCTTTCCAATAGCCAAGAAGATCGCAGGACGCACCATCAGCCAAACCAAGCATCTTAAGAAGTGAGGTATGAACCTATCCCAAAACGCAAATTCAAAGAAGTTTTTTAGTTTTGGTCGAAAAAACCCCCTCCAGGATGCCCAGGAAGGGCTTTATTTTTTCTTGGTGGGGTGATTGTACCTTTAGCAAAAACTCCAAAAATAATACAGACGTACCAAAAAAAGAGATTTAGTTATTTTAAAAAAAGGGTGCGTTAGCGGAAATCGCCATTATCAGATTTGAAACTCCTAACCATCATCTTCGATTGGAAATGCCTTAGTCGAATCAGATTTTTGTGGAGGTGGAGGAGGATTCCCAGTTCCCCCCCAGACGATATTACCGCCGTTTATTTGTCGCAATTCTTGTTCTGTTAATTCATAGCCTGTTTCCCCTAGCTGGCTATGAACTGGGTTTTTAGCCTGTTTTTTGTCTTGCCAGTTGATCATGATTTAAGCTTTTGCAACTTCAGTGACATCAGAAGCTTACCATAGCGCTCATTTCGTCGATCGCTCAAGCACCACCCAATCGCCACGAATTGGGTAAAGGGGAAAGGTTAAAGATTAAAGGTTAAAGGGTTTTTATTTTCCCTTTCACCCTTACCCCTTGCCCTTTCCCCCTCTTGAGTATCCCCTTTCCCCTTTAACCGAACCGTATTGGGGCTGGGTTGTTGATTGTCAGCAAGAAGCGGATTTTACACGATGTCGGCGTACCAGAAAACCAACTCCAATCATGCCTATACCAATTAGCGTTGTGGTAGTTTTTGGTTCTGGAACTGTTTTTAACGTGTTAATCGAGCCAGACACTAAAGCCCGACCTTTCAAGGTGATTGTTTCGCCCGGAATAATTCTGTCCTGTTCTGAAAACAAAAGCGTACCCGTAGCATTTTTGAATATACCTTCACCGCCAGTGATATTTATAGTACCAGAACTCGATGCTGTTAGGTTTTGAAAGTCACTTATACTCGTGGCGTCAATCGTTCCAAACACCTTGTTAGTGCCGCTTCCAGACACAAGGTAGCCTAGTGGTAAGTTTTGTAACCCGAATGTGGTTGGGTCTATGTTAAAGGTGGCTTCGCCCGTGGTAAAATTGGTTTTGGCGTAATTCAGCTCGTTGAATTGGTTTAGACCATAAGGCGCATCAGCACTAACACCTGACTCAACGACTTGTGAAATGTCCGAAGTTATAGGGGTAATGTTGACTGTTGTGTCATAGTAGGAGTTAATTGGATAGGAAGTTTGGGCAAATGCGCTTCCAGAACTTGCTAATAGTCCTACTGTTACTGTGCTAAGTGGTGCGATTGTTATCACACTTAACATCTTCATTTTTCTTCTAATATGGAACTTAGTACCGTTCGTACAAACCTTACGAATATTGTTTCTAATCTGAAATCTAGTCATAAACTCACTCTCGTTGAATAATAAACGTTTGTGGTAGATTTATCTGGTCGTAAAATAGCAAGTATTGTTAATTCTAAAAATTTCAATACATTGAAATTACTGACAATCAATTTATATCAGACTTCAGAAAATCTTTTAAAGTAAGAAAAAAAATAAATCAATATTACCTAAAACTTAGCTAAAACTTAGCTAAAAATTTAAAGTTTTTATTTCAACGTCAGCAATAATCACCAGTCTCAGCCAGAGGAAATAACATCGCCAACGTTGTAGACGCGCCAAAACAAGAAGTTCATTGGGAGTCTGTACCCAATCAACAGTTGAAGGGAATGAAAGCGAATGGCGCGGTAGAGGAGAAAATTTATTTGGCGTTTTGCGCGATACGCTTTGCGTCAAGCAAGCGGGCTTATCGCAATGATGGAACAATGCGCAAAAATCACAATCGCCACGAGTTGGGTAAAGGAGAAAGGTTAAAGATTAAAGGTTAAAGGGTTTTTGTTTTCCCTTCCCCCTGCCCCTTTAACCTTTTTCCCGACAACTACCACGAAGTCTAATGAATCATAGCTGCCTAAAACCGTGGTTATTTTGTTGCAGCACAACTACTATTAGGCGCTGGCTGCTCACGTTGTGGACCAGTCTTAGTGGGATCATAAGCGACTAGCACCACCTCACCTTTTTCATTTAATATCCAACCTTGAGCTGGTACTATCTGTTTGACAGGTGGCTTTTGAGATGCGTGCTTTTGTTTTTTACCTGTTAAACTTACCGTGCTGGGAACAGGCTGAATTAAATCAACACGTACATTGTCACTACTGAGTATTTTATTTGGATCAGTTGGCAATCCCCCACGTCCGGTGATGCTAAAACTGTTACCAAAACCTTTGACACAGGGATTTAAAGCAATCTGCTGTGCTGGATCTACCACAGTTTCTGTTAATTCAAATAACCCTTGGGTGGGGTCAATATCAACTACATTAATTTGCACATTACCATTTA
>NZ_JABXYX010000116.1 GCF_017982655.1 Brasilonema sp. CT11
TTGAGAAGTGTTGGGCTTGGCTCAAAAGTCGGATTCGCAAATGCTTATCTAGCTTTGCTTGTCTACGGCAAGCGATCGAGTCCGTCCTTAAAGATGCAGTGTCCTAACCTTTGTGGCAACAGCTATACAAATGATTGGTTTCTAATTCTTTCCCCCTGCTCGGGTGCCCCCTGCTAAGAGCTTCCCATTTGTATCAACCTTAAAGTGAAACGGTATTACTTCTGCTGTAAACTTAACTGACTTGCCCATTGAAGCGCTGCGGAAGTAATCACTGATACATACGCGCTTTGGCGGTGGCTGGGTTAACTGTGGTACTGTTAGTAAGTGTCGGCGTTTTGTATCACAGTTTGCGTCGTAATTCGTCAGGGAATGTAGTGAGTATGGGTGGCTGAATTTGGGAATGGAAGCAAATGCATAAGTTGCTTTGACTCACAACTATAGAAGCATTAGAAGAAACTATTCGTAATCAAATAAGGATGTACTAATGTCAGGTACTTTAACTCTCAGGAACAATACAATTTTTAAGCAAGACCCCACTTTTCAGGACAAGGAACAGGTTACACGTCAAGCAAATGATAAAATTCCATTTTCCTGGATTGAAATTAAAGATTATAAGGGGATATCGTTTGGTCAACACCAGCACTTGGAAGTGCACATTGAGGGTAATGGAATTGTATCTGACCAGGGTAACTCTAGACAAACCTGGTTTGTTAATACCAAGGATGTAGCTAGAATAGATTAAAGACAATAATTGTGGGAGTATAACAATATTGTGCTCCCACATTGTCTTTTAGGGCATCTACGGAAATATCCGCTACCTATCTTGCGGGTAAAACTCATCTGCACGTAGTACTGACATGCATAGTTGCCTTTTATACACTATAAATGATTAAGACTTTTAACAAAAGTTTCTGTAATTTTATTTAACAATCTAGCAACCTGATGCTGATTTTTATAAGATAAATTTATCATAATTAACTCGCAAAATTTCATTACTAATCGAGTTCAATTTCTGGTTACATCCTTTTATTTTTCTCGTAGTATCAAAGGTGAAGCTAATTATAATTCGCGGCTCTTCCGACAAGAAAAGCCGTAATTTTTGCTTCAAGATAACTTATACCGTCCATTTGCAAAACAGAGAATTACGAAATGGCAACTTACAAAGTAACACTGATCAACGAAGCTGAAGGGCTGAACGAAACAATTGACGTTGAGGACGATACTTATATTCTAGACGCTGCTGAAGAAGCTGGTCTTGACCTGCCCTACTCTTGCCGCGCTGGTGCTTGCTCTACCTGTGCTGGTCTGATCAAAGAAGGTGAGGTTGACCAGGGTGACCAATCTTTCTTAGACGACGACCAGATTGGTAATGGATATGTACTGACCTGTGTGGCTTATCCAAAGTCTAACTGCACCATCGAAACCCATAAGGAAGAGGAACTTTATTAAAAGTTAGGATTCTCAAAAATTAACCTCTTGCAAGAGTTTTTGATGTCGTAGAGACACAAAAGGAAAAGAAGCAGAACCAACAACACAAATCGCTTTGTGCTGTGTCTGCTCCACCACCTACTTTGGCATTAAGTCTAGATTCAGGTTATATAAGCAGGAGCACGGGGTGTCCCACGTTCCTGCTTTCTTTGCCTAATTCTAGCAATCTGCTACTGACAAATATAACAAAGCTGACTTTGTTAATTATCCGTAAATTATTTGACATATGAGTCTTATAGTCTACTGCACAAAAAAGCCTCAGTTACCCTGCAAGGGTAAAAGAGGAGAATGTAGAGTATAACTAATCACTCAGTTAGTTTCGGAAATCCCGTTGCCGAGAATCTGAATTTTAGTTCCAGGATAGTAGAATTGGAGAATTTTCTGACTCTCCCAACCTAGTTGAGCTAGATTTTGAGCACCTACTTGACTCAAGCCAACTCCATGTCCTAAACCGCCACCAACAAAGGCGTATCCCCATAGTTCTGATTCACCTTTATTTAAGGGTTGTAAGTAAAACAGTGTGCTCACAGGAGCAGCAAAGGCACTGCGAACCTCATCTTTATGTAAAGAAAAGGTGCCAATCTCTGTTTTTACATCAAGTTTAAGAATGCGTCCGCTCTTGCTTCTCTCTACGACTTTCATATCTCTGATAGTTTTAAACTTTGCGTAGGGACTGTTTTTCACTTTCAGAAATTTTTGTAAATCCTTGGTAATATCTTTCAAGCTAGATTCCTTACGCCAACGGAACAAGTCTTTGTGACTTTCGTTAAATCCTTGTTTGATACTGATAAACCGTTGAAATTGGTTTTCATCCGCTAAATTCTGTCCAGACAAGTTCCATACATTATTGCTGGGAGCATCTATGATCGGTTGCAGATAAGGACGATCATCACCATTCCAAACATCGCTAAAAGAAGCTGTGACGCCACCAGTCGTAGAAGAATATAGAGCATCTACGAGCTCGTTTCTGTATGTGAGAACCATACCCCGTGTTGTTGCGATCGCCCGATCTGTGTTTGGTGTCACTCCACTCAACCCATAATACACCTGGCAGTGAGTATCTGCAGATAATTGATACCCATCTATTGCAAATCTATGTAAATTTCGCAGAGCATAAGTCCGGGCAAGAACCGCTTGTGCTTCCATTGCTGCGGTTGGGGCCCAAGCACCAATTTCATACGGCACAACTCCACGCAAATATGTTTCTAAAGGCACTTCGTTCACGAGAGTATAAGTACCGTAAGCATTTGGCTGCAACTTCATCCGTCCAGCGTAAAGATGTGCTTTCTCTGGTTTTTTAGTTTCGTTGACGCGAACCAAATTTTTATCGCTACTAATTTCCAAATTATCTAAGTTGTAGCGTTTACCATTCAATTGCCCAGTGACTCGCGGAACACTTTGTAAAACTTGGCTATCTACAAAAGCAGTCTTTCCACCTGCAGATTCTACAGTCGAAAGAAGCAAACGCCTGAGTAAAGGAGTGTTATACACATCGCGCTTTGCCCAGACTTGCCAGCGTTCTGGTTGGGCTATTTCTACCTCTATTCCCTTCTCACGCCAGTGTTTCGCGCTATCTTCGGCTGTTTCGTAGGTGCGGTAAGTCCCCAGCACAACCCTTTCCTTGACGAGAGCCACGGGTATTGCTTGCATTAAGACTTCCAGTTTCACAGGCTTGGTGGTCACTACGGTTTCTTGACGATTACCATCTTGAAATTTCAGCCTCAAGCGATCGCCTTTGGTAGGTTCTAATTCTAACTGTTCTGTGGAATTATCTCCAAATCGTTGCACTATGCCAATTCTGATTTCCACATCTTTTGTGTTGCTAGCAGGACCAGAGGCTCCTGTCAGACCTAATAAACAAAATGTGGTCAGTACGGTGTAAGAAATACGCCAGATAATTTTCATAGAACCTTTGCTCTTCCGCTACAACTGTCTAGGGGTGGATGATCCGCAAAACAGTATGAAATCAGAAGGATAATGGTAGATTTATTTGGTTGTCAGCCCCCCAAACCGGAAAAATCCTTGGAGAAAAATTTAAACCGGAGCATCCTGAATATTAAGACCCTCGTTTCTCCTTTGGGGTTCCTTGAAGGGCTTTGATCAAAAGTATGTAAAACTGGTCAACTACAGGCAACTATGTGCGCACCACGATGACTCGTGGCAGTTTCGCAGTTTTACACAGGTTCAACCCAAGGTTGACTTCCTATGTAGTTTAGTAGTTTTTGGCACAAGTTATTTGACAAACTAATATTAGTTTTGCCAATTTCGTTGTAGACAACTCATACTCATAACGAGTATGATATATGAAGAACCATAAGACACGACTCATGAACAAAACTTATTTATGATTAAAGTTCAAGAGATTCCTTTAAATCAGATACGGCGACCTTTGCCACGTACCAACGACCCCGACAAGGTAAAAGCTCTGATGGAATCGATTGCTGCCATTGGGCAACAAGAGCCAATCGATATATTAGAAGTCGATGGACAGTATTATGGATTTTCTGGATGCCATCGCTATGAAGCTTGCCAGCGTTTGGGTAAACAAACTATATTAGCCAAAGTTCGCAAAGCTCCCAAAAGCGTTCTGAAGATGCATTTGGCATGAATTTCATAACTTACGGACTAAGCTGCGGCAAACGTAGTTGCCTCATTGCGACGAGGAGTGCGCAATCTCACAGTCTTGTTGTTCTGTAACTCGTGCGTAAGTCCTATAGCTGTTATTAGCAAATCTTTGATAAGTGATCATCAGGAACAACTAAACAGGAGAAAAATATGCAAACTCGGGTTTTCCCAGTGAATATCGGCATTGACGAAGCAAGCAGAGCTAAAATTGCTGAAGGTTTGTCTCGCGTTTTGGCTGATACCTACACGCTGTACCTGAAAACTCATAACTTCCATTGGAACGTCACAGGACCAATGTTCCAAACTCTGCATCTGTTGTTTGAAACGCAATACACAGAGTTAGCAGGTGCAGTTGATTTAATTGCCGAACGAATTAGAGCATTGGGCTATCCTGCACCCGGTACTTACAGCGAATTTGCCCAACTCAGTTCTATTTCAGAAACGAATGGCGTTCCCAAAGCTACGGAAATGATCCGCCTGCTTGTGGAAGGACAAGAAGCCGTTGTCAGAACTGCGCGCTCTATCTTCCCCATAGTAGACGAGGTTAATGACGAACCTAGTGCTGATTTATTAACTCAGCGGATGCAGATACATGAAAAGAATGCTTGGATGCTGAGAAGTTTACTTGAAGAATAAATTATAGATGGGAATTATCTGTTGGTTGTCAAAAAGTACCACTAACCACTAAACTGTAGTTCTGAGGAACCAGCAGTTAGTCATTGCCAACGATGTCCCACATCGATTTCACTTCACAGTTGCATGACTTGATGCAACGTGTGGGTATTTCTAGTTTCAAAGCTCTGAGTCGCACTGCTGGCGTCTCAGAGCATCAGCTTTTGCGGCTACGGCGGCTGGGAGTTGAGCAGATGCGGCTGGATGTTCTATTCAAGTTAGCCCAAGCACTGCAAATAACTTTCAATGAGCTAGTTACAATATTCTCTCAAAAAAAGTTAGAAAAAAGTAAAGATATATCAACTAACGAATCTCAACAACTGTTACAACAAATAGCAGAATTAAAAAAAGAGTACGAGCGATCACAACAGCAAATACAACAACAACGACAGGTGTTGCTGCAAGAGTTTCAGCAGTCTAGTTTACAATTGCTGGAATCTTTGTTACTGCAATTTCCCACTGCAGCGCACAAAGCACGGGAAAATCCTCAATTAAGCGCTATCAACATCGTACCGTTAGTGCACAAACCCTTAGAAAGACTTTTGCAGCACTGGGGAGTGGAAACCATAGCACCTGTAGGAGCAGAACTACCCTATGATCCCCAACGACACCAACTTCTAGAAGGTACTGCACAAGTTGGTGAACTAGTTAAGGTACGTTACATTGGTTACCAGCAAGGTGATAAACTATTATATCGAGCCAAGGTGAGTCCTATTCCACCACAAGCATAAAATCTTTAGTTGAGTACGATCTGAAAAAATCAAGAATTTGTCAATATCTTCATATGATGATTGACTGATTATTTGGAATTTGTACATACTGATATGGCAAGTGTTTTTGAAATGAATTACTATTGGGATATGTTGAGAATTCTGTTATTTCTTATACAAAAAATGTGTTTATATGATGATAAAAGAAGTCAAAGTTATTCAACTCAGTGGAATTTTAGATGCGGCTCAATCGCAAGAGTTTAGAAAAAAAATTGATGAAATTTTACAAAAAGAAAGTAGTATCAAAACAGTGTTAGTTGATTTCAAAGAAGTCACTTTTATGGATAGTTCTGGCTTGGGTGCTTTGGTGTTAGCTTTTAAAGCTTTAAACTCTGTAGATAAAAAATTTGTGATCTGCTCGATTAATGAGCAAGTGAGGATATTATTTGAGCTGACAAGTATGGATAAAATATTTAAAATATATTCAAATCGAGAAGAATTCAATCAAGCTGTGAGTTTTGGTATAACTTAATCAAATTCAACCTGGATCATAGATAAATCATCATCAAAAGCTTCTTTGGAGTTTAAAGAGATGATATCATTTAAAATGTGATCCAGTTTCCCCTCATATAGCTGTGAGGTGACAAGCATCTGAATAAAAGCGTCTAAAGTCCAAAGAGTACCATCTGATTTGGTAATTTCATAAGCACCATCACTGAAAATATAAAGAGAACTGGATTCTTCAATCTGACAAAAGTCATCTACATATTTTACCTCTGGGAACATGCCTACTGGCATACCAGGGGTTTTCAGTCTTTTCACTTTCGGGTTGGTTGGGGAATTTCTAGATACTAAGACTGCTGGTGGATGACCTGCACTTGCGTAAATTAACTGCCGCTTAACCCGGTTATAAACTCCATACCAAATAGTAAAGTATTTATCGTTTCGATAATTCATTTGAAAAGTATTATTCAACGCTTGCAAAACATCACTGGGTTGATAATAATTCAGACCTGCAAGAGCACGCGATCGCAATAAGTTCAGCACGGAAATAGAAGGAAGAGTTGCTCTGAGTCCATGTCCAGCTGTATCTAACAGGTAAATTGCCAGATAATCAGAGTCAAGCCAGTAGTAATCAAAACAATCACCACCCAGTTGACGCGAGGGAATAAATTGGTAATTAATTTTCAAAGGATGCGTCATTGGCATAGGCAAAAGGGAACACACATATTCTGCAGCTTCTGCCAATTCTGCTTCTAAAATTTGCTTTTGAGTTTGTAAATCCTTACTAAGTTGATGTAGACGCAATCCGGCTCTTACCCTCGCTTGCAATTCATTCTGTTCAATAGGTTTAGTGATAAAATCATCAGCACCTGCATCTAGCCCTTTAACGCGATCCGCTACCGAATCTAAAGATGTTAATAAAATAAAAAATGTGGTGGATAATTGAGGGTCTGTCTTGATTCGCTGGCAAACTTCTAATCCATTTAACCCTGGCATAATCCAGTCACAAATAATCAGCGCTGGAGAACAAGCTATTGCTTTTGTAATTCCATCTTTACCGTTATTGGCTACCAATACTTTATAACCCTGTTTTTCCAGCATCCTTGTAAGAAGTATCTGTACTGCTGGATCATCATCAATTACTATAATTTGAAATGCACTATTCATTAGTCAATAGTCATTAATCAATAATCATTTAAAGTATGGACTGTTCTAAAATTCTGGGTCTTTGATGATCTCCTAGCTGATAATGGGATTGGAAAGAGGGTTTAGCCAAAAGAGGATGATGCTTTTAAGTTGATTGAGATCGCGATACGCTTGTTGCTTAAACCACTGTCCTAAAGCGTCAAACGGTGTGAAAGATTCTCCCGTTTGCCATTTAATATCTTGCCCTAAGGGTGTGGTGTGAGTCCCGTTTAGCATCTGTGCTATCACCATCTCTGGAAAGCGTTGTTTTAATAACTCAGTTAAAGCTGTTGATTGGTCAAGGGTGTCGTTGGTAAATTTGATCAGCAAGTTACGACGAACGTTATACCTGTCTTGGACGAGTTTGTTAGTTTCTAACGGTGAGGGGGTAAACTCGACTGCGGCTAAGTTAAACTGTTCGATTAAGGGAATGGCATCCCGTGCAGCATAATTGTTGAAGGATATGAGGATATTGCCAGCGCGTTCTACATTGAAGAGGCTGCCGATAAGCAAGTGGAGTTTACAACCCATGCTATGCCCGATTCCATAAATGGGAAGGTAGCGCTTGCGTATTGCCGAATTATCCTGTAAGCGTTCTAGGGCGCGTTCAAAGTTTAAGAGGACAGATTTTGCGATCGCACTATGATCCAAAGTGTTCACAAACGGTGTCGCGATCACAACATAGCCTTTGTCTGCCAGTTGTTCTAGCAACCAACGGTACGTCAGATGGGGTGCTGTTGCAACAAATGCCCCGCCCAGAAAGTGAATCACACCAACAGGATTTCGCGGAACAAGTACCCAGTTTCCAGAAATTTCTTGCCAGTCCATGTAAACAAGGTAAAAAGTTAAAGAAAAAAGTTTAAAAGTTAATACTTTTTCATGGTAAACCTTGTTGACTGTTCTTGTGGAATGATATCAAGCTTGCAGGTGGTGAGAATTCCTTTGGAAACGGCATACCAGAGCGATCCCCAGTTAAGTCAGAAATAAACTTTGTATCCTTCATGATAGAGTCCAGATAAACACAAGTCAATTGGGTGCGCCAGGTGATTGAGGCAGGGCATAGCCGCAAGCATTACTCCTTTGTATCTCTTGAGGGAGGGAGTGAGCAAGGCAGGTGTTTCTTTCATTCGTAACAAGTTGCAATAGCTACACGTGGATCGCTCCTAAAGAAAAACTGACGAATTCCAAAGTAGTGTGCCCATAGGGCATATTTGAAATTTTGAATTTTGAATTTTGAGAGAAGTTTGAGCGCAGAGCAGCGCCTTGCGGAGCCATTCGGCACGGGCTGTGCCCAGTGTCGATATGGCGTGGGGTTCCCCCAAAGTCTGCCGGGGGAAGCTTCCCCCGGCGAGCTTTGACCGTTCGTTGTGGCGACTGCGGGAGGTTTCCTCCGTAAGCGATAGCTCCTCGCGGAGCGAGGCTCAAATCTATGCCCTATGGCTAACGCCACGGCTGCGTCTAACGGGCACGCTGCGCGAACGGTGATTTTGAATTGTCTATGCTCCCATCCCCGAGTATCGCTTCAATCCCCGTCGCCACAGCAAACGATTTAAACCCAAAAACACCAAAATCCAACCTACTATTAATGAGAATCCCCGTGGCACATCTACGGGTAATCCAATCAAAATATTTGCCGGGAAATCAATCATATAAGGAAATGGTGTGCAAAGTACTATAGCTCGCACAGATTCCGGAAAGACCTCAACAGGTGCAATCATTCCAGATAAAAATAAAAAAAACAAAAACCAAAAATTTTCTACAGCACTAGCTCGTTCCGTCCAAAAAGCAAGCATTGCAAACGAGTATTGTATGATAAAGCGTAAAACAAAAGCAAGTACACTCGCCAACAAAAATAGTAAAAAGTTTGCTAAACTTGGCACCCAAAAAGCTTGTGGATAAAGGAGAAAAAAGACGACTATCAGTAACAATGTAAAAGGGAAACGAGTCATTCTTTCAGAAACATGGGAAGCAATATGATGCCACACGGGATCAATAGGTTGTAACAGGCGCGGTGAAAGTTTTCCTTGTACTATTTCATCTTCAAACTCCCAAACCACCCAAGTTACTGTGATTTGCCTAACAATGAAAACTGCAAGAAAGTAACGAGCAAAATCCACAGGTGACAAATTGAACCGTCCTCCTTGCGCGGCTTGTATCCACACTCCCATTAAAATAATTGGCAGAGAGTTTGACAATAGCCATAAAATGACTTGTGCACGATACTCAATGTTATAAGCGTAATACACTGACAATAATGTCAGGGCTTTTCGGAAAAATCGCTTGATCATAAAGATTAGTCGCGTTCTGATTTATGAAAGTTACGCATCCTCAGATTCCCGACTTCTAAAAGAAGTTGGGAATCTTGTTGTTCACTTTAACAAAAAAGCCTCTCCAGGGAGAGGCTTAACCATGAACGAGTAAAAAAATTAACCTAAGAAACTTAGACCTTTTACAGCTATCACTCCAGCTATTGCTGAAGCTACTAAGGAAAGAAAAGCGGTATTAAATAACCACCAAGCAGCACCTGCAACGGCTTTTTTAGTTTCAACTGCTTGCTTTTGAGCTTGCTCTTTAATAGCATTGAGACGTTTTTGCGTTTCCTTTTGGATGCGTTCGGCTTGATGTAACACTTTATCCCGCGCGCCTTCAATTCGGTCGATAATTTGGTTTGCTTGCTCTTCGGAAATATCCTGGCGCGAACTCAAGACAGCAACTAGGGTATCACGATCAAATTCACCGAGGCGATCGCGCAAACTCTCAAATCCTGCTTGTGGATCGTCAAACAATTTAGCAAAATCTTGCTGAATGCTTTCATAGTTGAGTTCGGGACGTTCGAGTGAGTTGAGATAGTCGCGAACTTTGAGCGTCGCGCCGTCAATCACCGATTGTACTTTTTGTTGAGCTTGCTGATATTGTTCAACAACCGAGTTACGCACAGACTCAATTTGGTCTACAATTCGGTTGGCTTCTTCTTCTGAGATATCCTCGCGCCCAGACAGCAAAGCTACAATTGTCGAACGGTCAAATTTGGCAAGGCGATCGCTTAAAGTTCCGACTCCTGCGCGAGGAGAAGATAGCAGCAATTGCAAATCGCGCTTGATCCCTTCGGGGTTTAATTCGTCTTTGTTGGTGTTGCGCAGGTAGTTTTCCAGATTCGCTCCAAAGTCTTGAACCTTTTGAGTCGTACGGTTTGCCAAGCGTTGCGGCGCTTTGACAATCTTATCAATTCCTTGTTGCAAAGAGTCGATAGTGCGGTTTACTTCCTCTTCGCTCAAATCTCCTCGTTGCGTCAGGAGTTTGACTAAGGTTTCACGATCAACTTGGGACAGGCGATCGCGTAATGCATTCGCACCATCTTTGGGATCGGCGAGTAATTTTTGCAAGTCTTGCTGAATTCCTTCAGGATTTAGTTCTTCCAGATTCGTATTGCGGAGATATTCACCAATAGCGGTTGTAGTTTGCTCGTACTGCTCTTTGGCTTTACCCGCGACTTTTTGAGGTGCTTGCAAAATATTGTCCCGGACTGCAAGTAAAGAGTCAATGTTTTGGTTTATCTGTTCTTCGCTCAAATCTTGCCGCTGACTTAATAATTTTACTAAAGTATCGCGGTCAAATTGTGAGAACCTTCCCTTTAAAGCCTCAAATCCGGCTTGGCGATCTTCTAGCAAAGTTCCAAAATCACGCTTGATACCTTCTGGATTGAGTTCTTCTTTGTTCGTATTGCGCAAATATTCTTCTACTTTTTGCCGCAGTTCATCAGCTTTCGCTTTGGTTTGTTCTTGCAGTTCTTTTGCCCGATTTAAGACGTTATCACGTGTACGTTCGAGTTGACCAACAATATTATTAGCTTCCTCTTCGTTAATATCTTCGCGTGCAGCCAGCAGCTTCACCAAGCTATCACGGTCAATATCTGAAAATCGTTGACTCAAATCTTCAACACCAGCTTCTGGATCTTCCAGCAGCTTTGTCAAGTCCTGCTCAATACCTTCTGGGTTAAGTTCTGCTTTACCAGTCGAACGCAGGTAGTCTTCTAAGCGAGTGCGGAGGTTTTGGGATTTTTCTGTCGCGTCCGCTTGGTTAACAGTTTCTAAAACTTCCGTGCGAATGCTTTCCATCTGCTCAGCAATTTCTTTGACTTTTGCTTCGCTGATGTCTTCTTGCTGCGATAGCAAGTTGGCAAAATACTCTAAGTTGAGTTCCTCCAACTCCCGTTTTACAGTTTTTGGGTTAGCATTCTCGTCATAGATGACTTGTTTGAATTCATCTTTGATTGTCAGGGAGTTAAAATCCCAAGGTAAAGAGTTTTGTATGTATTCTTCTACATCTGGCTTTATAGTGTTGGATTCTTGAGTTGGCGATTTGCTAGCCACAGAACTACCCAACTGACCAGCTTGCTGTGTTGCTTGGTCTTTTAGCTTTTGCAGTTGCTCTGTAATTTTATCAACATCTATTTGCTTAACTTTTCCTTTTAGCTGTTGTAGCAGAGGTTTAATTTTCTCGATGTCTATCTGCGAGAAGTCTACCTTTTTCAACACAGCTGGTAAAGCAGCACCCAAACCAAGTTTTACACCTTGCTTCCCTATCCCGCCGATGGGGTTAATATTGCTTCCAGCGACTGAGGCTAATTGCTGGAGCTTTTCACTTAATTGCTCTGGCTTCAATTCTTCCGGAGTGGCAGAGTTAAGTAAATTAATAACTTGTTCTGTGGGATTTTGCCCTTGAGCAGCTTGGTTCCAAGCACCTTGCAATTGATCTACAAGTTGATTGGCATCTTCTTTAGATAAGTCTGTGCGACTACTAATTAAATCGACAAAAGTCTGGCTATCGATATTTTTTAGCAAGTCACTATCAGCAACTGATTCCAAATCTGCGTCTTTGAGCAGCTTATCAAACTGAGAGCGAATTTCTTTGATATCCAACTGGGGTAATTGCACACCAGCTAAAGATTTTTGCACTGTGTTTTTGATACCGTCAGCATCAAAACCTGATGTGAGTTCGCGGCGGACAGCTGCGGTAATTTCCTCAGCACTAGAAACCATTTGATTTTTAGCAACATTAGCGCCAACAGCTGTAGTTGCTGTACCCACGAGTCCTTGGAAGCCAGAAGTCGCAGTACTGACAACAGAACCAATTAAGGAACCTACTGCTCTTGAACCAAACCAAGTGATTAGGGAGAAGTAGGTAGACCAGATGACTACACCAATTATCCCTCCTATAAGCGCACTTTCAACCAAGCTTAGTTTGACTGCCAGAAAAGAAGCACCGAATAATGCAATGGTTGCGGTAACAACAGCCCAAAGACCTGCGGCTGTTTCAACTTTACGAATTGTTCCACCCAAGCCTTCTGAATCATCAGAACCATCACCTGTTCCTAAAGATGATATTCCCACAGCTATGGAGAAGTTTGTTAATAGTAATTGAAAGGCAAATGCCATCAATACACCAGTCACTAATGCGACTAAAAATTTAGGATCAGAAAAGACAAGCGCAGCCTGTTCTGGATTTACAAGTTCCGGATTTGCTGGGATTGGTACTGCTCCAAGTTGGTTCCACAGCAAACTCAACGTCATTTCCACACTTTTAAACATGTTATCTCCTTGATCACAACTTAAGTACACATGTCAATCTAGAAATCTCTATTAATCTTTAGGCGTTTCTGCAAGAAGAGCTTAAAGAATATTGACAACACGACGCCTAATGTTACCGTCCAAGTTACTGGTTAAATCGTTAGGTTGATAGCAACTGCAACTGCAACTACTGGCTTTGGGATAGCTCTACTTCTTAACAAACCCACGATAAACGCAGCACCTATACAACAGCAAGCATTAACACCCACATAGAAAAAAACTATCCATCATCTTGCTATTGTCTAAGTTTAAGTACCTAATTGGAGCAAGTGATATTGTTCACTTTCTCCTTCACATGTTCTCCTATTTCTTAGATTATAAATTTCATGATTTTGAACCCTCTTCCTAGAGAATGACTTGATTTTACCGAGAGAATGATTTAAAAGTTTTTAACGTTTTTAGTGACTCACAATTAGAAAAATGCCGAAACTTATAGATTACAAGACTATATGCATATATAGTCTTGTAATCTCCAGGAGTCTTTCTCTGAAGATGCATTATCTAGCGATCGCTAGATGTTGACTTTTGAAGTAGTTTCTCAGAACCCTGATTACCTGTGAAAATTTGTGTTGTGAGCTAGTAGTATTGTTCTGACTACTTTCTGGCAAAGATTGTAAAGCATTATATTCACAAAAATAAAGAAATGATAAGCATTTTAAGGAAATCAGCTAGACCATTAATTGAACAAGAAACAACAGAGCCGTCAGTCGCGCTTGAGTCAGTAATGTTGGACAGTGCGACGTAAAGATGAGTAATGGGTTGCTCTCCCCCACCAAAATCTTTGATGCATGTGGTCTATAATTAGATAGCGTTCACCAATCCCTACCATAAAAATTGCTAAATCAGCAATTCCAGTATAGTTGACTTCTTGTAGAAAAACATTTTATTGGACTTTCTCTAAAAACGAAGAATTTTTCAATTTGATAAAGATATTTATAAAGATAAAATTTATCCCAAAAGATGGGTGAACATTTCGTTCTAAAATAGTATTAATATGATTAACTGCATTTAGAAGATTCTTGTACAAATAATTTTAGCGCTTAGGAGGAAGTAAGGATAGTCTTCAGTTTGAATCGGTGCACTGTAAGCGTATTTACTCATTACTCGGTGCAAAATGTGAGCTGTATAAATTGAGAGATTCTGGTTTGCCAATCAACAGAGTGTTTGTGGTTGTGCAGGATATAGAGCGCAATCATCAGATTAAGTGGTGCTGAAATTACAGAGCGTGTTGGCAATAAAGCTGACGAATATCCTGTAGTTGTGGCACTTTCTGAAATGGTAGGCTAGTACCATAAATTTAAGTAGAAAAAATTGTTGTTATTTGAGAGGGAGCAAGTATTATGGACAGCGAATTACAACAAGCTGAATACACTGATGCCAAGATAAAAGAAGGCATCAAAGCACTTGAAGCTTCAGAACCAGGAACTCTGGCAATGCTACCACCTGCGACTGAAACTGAAGAAGAATCGCAGCAGTTTGCTAGACAAGTTTCTACCTTTTTGGCAGAACTGCCCGAATACTTAGGTAGGTTTGTCAACGAATACAAGCTGCCAGTTATTAGCTTTGCTTTACTTGTAGTGACGGTGACTCTACTCCGGATAATATTGGCGGTGCTAGATGCAGTCAATGATATTCCGCTCCTAAGTTCGCTGCTGGAGTTAACAGGGATTGGTTACACAATTTGGTTTACTTTCCGCTATTTACTCAAAGGTCCTACTCGGCAAGAATTAGCTGCACAAGTGAACTCAATCAAAAAAGAAATTATCGGCTGAAATATCTCAAAACGTTTGAGCTAACTGGAGTATAGTTCCAACAAAATTTTTTTACACCATTTACACCCGTTGTGGTCAAGTAGAAATTGCTTTTTCTGCTTGACCACTTTTTGAATCAATGGTTATTTGCGTGTTATAGTTTCGTGACTGCAAGCATCCATTGACTACTCTCTAGAGTGTGACATTCAATAGACATCGGGCGATCGCCGGAGGCGCAGCTAGCTTAACGCTTCATCTACAACTGTATCAATTAGTGACACCGCCCGTAAAACCTCTTCAGCCGTTCCTTGCGACAATTCAGCACGCAAATGAGAAATGATAGTTACAAAGCAGTAGGTGATATTCAAAGTACAACTTCGGTGGGGCGATCGCGTTAACTTTAAGAGACAGCTATTGACTAAAATCTTGCATGGATCGGAGGTGGTGCGTTTGCTGATTATGTTTAACTGTTACCTGTATAATAATCAATCTCTAACAGTCCTGGAATAGATACTTATTCTCACCTAAGATGGTTTGTAGCCAATAATGCTTAATCAGAAAAGTTTGTATGAAATTATGGTTGGAACAAGAAAGAAACTCGCTTGAACAATTGTATATACTCCAAAGTGAGAAAATCGCGAGTATACGAAAAGCATTGGTTATTGAAACTGACCCATCACGTAAATTTCAATACTCACACCTTCTTCAAGAAGAGGAACGTAGGCTGAAGGAGCTTGGTGACAAGTTAAATGAAATTGAACATCAGTTGCAATCTACTGAAAATTTTATACTAAAACCAAACACAAACATGTATATTGAACGCCCACCCATTGAGGAGAAATGCTTTGGTGCCATTGTGCAACCTGGTGCGCTGATTCGCCTTAAAGCACCGCAGGGGATGGGAAAAACTTTACTATTGGAGAAATTGCTCGACTATGCCAGAGAGCAAGGTTATCAAACAGCTAAATTAGATTTGAAGCTTGCTGATAATGATACCTTAACTAGCTTAAAAACCTTCTTGCAGTGGTTATGCGTTGATGTTTCTGACAGTTTAGAACTTCAACCATTAGTGAACGAATACTGGCAAGATATCTACGGGCTAAATAAAAACTGTACTCGTTACTTTCAAAAGTATTTACTATTAGATATCAAAACTCCTCTGGTCTTTGCTATAGATAATTTTGAACGGTTGTTTGAATCTCCTGATATTTTCTCGCCATTTTGCTTGCTTCTGCGGAGTTGGTATGAAACAGGGAAACAAGGAGACAGAGTTGGTAATATTTGGAAGAAACTGCGGTTAGTTGTGGTTCATTCTACACAAGCTTATCCTTCCTTGGACACCAATCATTCACCGTTTAATGTTGGATTAGCAATTGAGTTACCTGAGTTTAACCTTTCTCAGATAAAAACTCTTGCCAAGCAGTATGAATTAGATGGACAGTTGGGAGAAGATGGATTTCGTCAGTTGATCGAGTTGGTAGGAGGACACCCATATCTCATACAGCAAGCTTTAGCCAATCTCAAGACTCAACAAATAACTCTAGAACAACTTTTAAGCCTTGCGCCGACAGAACAGGGGATTTTTAGTGATCATCTGCGACAGCAACTATGGAATTTACAACATAATCCTCAGTTAGAATCAGCCTATAAAAAAGTGGTGACGGCAAATGAACCTATGAGACTAGATGCGGAAGTTGGGTTTAAACTGCACAGCTTGGGGTTAGTGAAACTCTCTGGTAATGATTGTATTCCCAGTTGCGATTTATATCGTCAGTACTTTTCCATACGTTTGGGGTAAGTTATGGTTGATCAATACATTTTCTCTGGAAGTTTACCCGAAGAAGCCAGCACCTACGTCACGCGAGAAGCTGATGGCGAATTGTATCAAGGACTCAAGGCGGGAAAATTTTGTTATGTGCTGAACTCCAGACAAAGTGGAAAGTCCAGCTTACGAGTCCGAACCATGCGCCGATTACGAGAGTCTGGCGTGGAATGTTCAGCTATTGACCTTTCTGCTGGAGGTATTCAGAATGTCCCACCAGAACAATGGTATGCGGATTTGATTGATACGCTGATTGAGAGTTTTGGACTGGATGTGGAATTTGGAGATTGGTGGGAAGCAAATCAGTTAAATTCGCTTGTCACACGATTTCGGAAGTTTATTGAAGAAATACTACTTGCTGAAGTTAAAGAAAATATTGTTATTTTTATTGATGAGATTGATAGTGTTTTAAGTCTCAAGTTTCCTACTGATGATTTCTTTGCTTTTATTCGTGCTTGTTACAATCAGCGTGTTGATAATCCTGAATATAATCGCCTCACCTTTTGTTTGTTGGGAGTCGCATCACCCAGCAATTTGATTTCAGATAAAAAGCGCACCCCGTTTAATATTGGGAAAGCTATCTCTCTCAAAGGATTTCAACTGGATGAAGTCGAACCGTTAGAGGAGGGGTTACACGGAAGGTATTCTGATTCTCAAGCAGTGATGCAAGAAATCTTACACTGGACGGGAGGACAACCGTTTCTGACGCAAAAGCTGTGTCAGTTCATCGTGGAAGAGTCCGAGAAAGAAAATCCGCGTACTGTTGAACAAGTTGTGCGATCGCACATCATAGAAAATTGGGAATCGCAAGATGAACCAGAACATCTGCGAACGATTCGAGATAGGATTTTGAGGGATGAACAACGCGCATCTTATTTGTTGGAATTGTATCAGCAAATTCGAGTAACACAGGAGGAATCTGAAATTACAGCAGATGAGACTCAAGAGCAAAGCGAACTACAGCTTTCAGGATTAGTCGTTAGGCAACAAAATAACTTAAGAGTTTATAACCCAATTTATAAAGAGATTTTTGATCAAAATTGGATTGAAACTCAATTAAGGAATCTACGCCCATATTCAGAGAATTTTAAGTTTTGGGTAGCTTCTGGGGGTAGTGATGACTCCCGACTATTGCGCGGAAAAGCATTACAGGATGCTTTGGAATGGTCGAGAGATAAGAGTTTAAACTATCAAGATAGAGAGTTTTTAGCCGCTAGTCAAGCAAAGGAAAAAGAAGAGGCGATCGCTGCATTAGAAAAAGAAGCTGCATTGGAACGAGAGAGGAAGGATAGAGAAGCTACAGAAAAAAGGAATCAGGTGCTAAGTGAAGCTAATCAGACATTGACTCAAGCAAATAAGAAAGCTAAACAACAGATTCGTGTTGGGAGTGTTGTTTTAGCTGTCACTTTGTCGTTGACAGGAATTTTCGGGATACTATCAGTGTCTTTAGGGAAGAAAGTTACAGAAAGAAATGACTATCTTCAGACAGTGCAAAAGCTAACTCAACTGGCGGCACAAGTTCAAGATGAGGGTTCCTACCCAGAAGCAGAAGAACTTTTCTCACAAGCAGGAAGCTCAGTCAATATTGATGACCAAAATCTGAAAATGGATATTCTCTATACTGGAATATCTTATGCTATTCAGAAACTTAAGAGTAAAAACTTGATTGAATCTCAGAAGTATCTTGGCAAAGTAAAAGTTAACCCTAAAAATGATTCTCCTGAAGAATTACAAACCCGTGTTCTATACCTCAAAACTCAAGGGAGTTTATTTGAGGAACAAAAAAAACAAGACAAGGCAGTTGAGAGTTATAGAGAAGCTTTCAAGATTTGGGATTCACAGAACAAGAACATTAGTCCATTTAACCAAAAATTAAAAAACAGAATTCTCTCTTCAAAAAACGTAGAAGCCCTACATCGGAAACTGATAAATTTACTTGATAAAAGCAATGCAGATAAATCTTTTCAACAAAAGGTTAGAGAATCTTTAAAAAAGCATTATTACGCTCAACTAAACAATCTACTGGAAAATAAGAAGTGGGAAGCAGCTGACAGGCTAACATCAAAGCTCATGCTTTATATTACTAAGACAGAAACACAAGGCGGCTACTTGGATACTGAAGCTATAAAAAAACTCTCCTGCGAAGACTTGAGAATAATTGATGCTTATTGGAAGAATCGCTCGGATGGACACTTTGGTTTTGGAGTGCAAAAGAAAATTTGGCTGGACACGGGGAATGGACAGGAATACAATGAGAAGGCGTTTGATAAATTTTTATCGCAGGGAGGATGGGATGTGTGGAAATACTCATACGAACAAGTAGAAAAAGACGAAAAACAAGCCCCACGGGGGTTACTACCTACAAGTATCATACTACCTATAAGTATGGACAAATGGGTTAATGAGGGCGAGGCACTAACGAATGGCACTATCACAACGAATATCAGAATCGGCGAATCCGTAGAATCTCAAGTATCAAGAGTTAGAACTCTTTTCTCGCGCACGTGTGTGCCAACTGTAACATATAAGCGTTCCAGTCCGTTGTAACAATATTTTTACAAAACCACTTTCTACGAAAACATAAGCATTTCACCGATTTCGATACCTGGCACCGTTAAAACAACTGCATCGCTATCTTGCAGTCATAACAATTAGCCATCACAAATTTTTCTGCAACTTCTTGGACTTCTGTGGTTAAAGCTTCCCATTCTGCCCAAGGCGATAGCTAGCCCCTAAGGGGGCGCTGCGCAAACGCTGCTGCCTAAGCGCAAAGCGCACGCTTCGCGAACGGCAGATCGCATCTGTCCCGGCGATGTCTTTTTCTTCTTACCTTTAATCGGGAAGTACAGCTAACAGTGTCGATAGCACAAAGCCCATCTCCATGCGCGGGGTGGAGACACGAAAAATGCGGGAGGCACAGCCACACCGCATTTTCGCTCATGAAAGGGTGTATTGCACTCAACACCGAAGGCGCTATATCTAATATGGAGCGTTTGCAGGGGCTATGTCCTTGAGAGTACGACCTGTAGTACTCCCGTTATAGCCTTGGAAATCACGGTACTGTTGCGCTTCAGACTCCGGAACTTCAGCTTTAATTCCTCCAGATGGTGGGCTTACCCACTGAGGACGCCCTTGCGCATCCCGGTAGTAAACACGTCCATTCTTTGAGAGGTAGTACTTACCTTGCGCCCCCTCTTTTTCGTTATTCTTATGCCTGTTGTAGAGGTAGTATAAAGCAGCTGCACCAGCTAATGTAATTGCTACTTTCTGCCCTGTACCCAATCCCTTTTTAGGTTTGGTTTGGTTTGCTGGCTCTGGATTACTCACTGTTCTACCAACAGTATTATCAGCAGGTGGCGGTGCTGCAGTTTTTGAACCTCCTCCACAGCTAGTAAGCAGTGGGAGTGTTAGCAAAGCTGAAAGAAATATTGCAACCGGAAAGG
The DNA here is from genome assembly GCF_017982655.1 of Brasilonema sp. CT11. Classification (GTDB taxonomy): domain Bacteria; phylum Cyanobacteriota; class Cyanobacteriia; order Cyanobacteriales; family Nostocaceae; genus Brasilonema. Next base: position 19,828 of record NZ_JABXYX010000116.1, read on the forward strand.
AAGCTGTTTTGCGTTTCGAGTGTATTATGTTAGTCATATTTCTTCTCCACCTTAATTTTAGTAAATGCTGTTTATTAGCGTCTCTAACAGGATTTTATATTAGCAAACCTCACAATTATTTTAAATATTATTTCCGACAACACAGTAGGTTTTGCAAACGTTCTACCAGAAGACGGAGTTGATCATATCCGGACAAGACCTTCCCCCTCTTGATATACCTCTGGCGTCGCATAACAATATTGTTAATTTTTCGAGTGACAGTGATTCAAGAAGAATACCATATTTCTATATTTTGAAACAATCTTTTTAGAGGCGATCGCACATAGCGTGTTCATTTCTATCTTAGGGTGAGTGAAACACGTAAAACAATAGGCTATTGTTATAAGCTGTCTACCTAACTAATTTGTCATTAAAACCATTTTCGCCATGCTTCTTCAAGACAAGCAGACTGGTCACTTAGTAGAAATACAGGACTTCGACGCACTGATTAGCCCATCGAAATCTACTATCGTTGGGCGACTTCAGGCGGGAGAAGAAGAACAAGATCCAGAAGAGTATCAAAAACAGGAATTAGTTTTTCCTTCTGGTGAAAGCTTGCCACGCTGCTGGATAGATGAAAATTATAAAAACCCTTAATTTTCCATCCTAGCAGTCATTATGAGCAAGGTTATTCATTAACGGTACTTGAGAAATCTTGCTCATGATTATCTTGTAAATTGAACTGCTATCTATTAAGTAGATATTTTAAGATATATAACGATAACTGTGTCTTGAATACAGCAAGTACTTGTTTACTATTGTGACTTTTATATATTTGATATTTTCAATAATTTAGACTATCCAGAATAGCTTAGTAAAAATCAAAAATTTGATTGATATAAAATATTAAGACTATTGATGTAAATAAGTTTACATGAAGAAAAATATAACATGAAGTAAAAAAGCACATAAAAAATCTATATCGGAAGATATTCTTGTGACTTTTAAAGTCCCTCTATTGAAAGAGGGGATAATCTTTTTGTTTTTTTAGGCTGGATTTAAGAATAATCAGAACGTTATCAACTTGCATCAAGCGATAAAGACTTAACAAAAATTAGAAATAAAGCAGTGAGTAAGTATAGATAGCTCTAATTTGGTGATAAAAATGGCAAGCAATCCACTCTTAACAATAAAAGATTACGGTCAAAGTATCTGGATGGATAATTTGACTCGGGACTTAATTCAGTCTGGTGAACTCCAAAGCATGATTTCGAGTCGGGGTATCCGTGGGATTACTTCTAACCCTGCGATTTTTGAAAAAGCGATCGCCGGAAATGCGCTTTATGATGCTGATATCGAAGCAGGAATTCGAGCAGGTTTACCTGTTTATAAAATTTACGAATCCCTAATCTTTGAAGATATCCGCAATGCCTGTGATATTTTCCGCCCTATCTACGAAGAGTCTGGAGGCTTGGATGGCTACGTCAGCATCGAAGTTCCTCCAACTATCGCCCACGATACAGAAGCTACGATCAAGGAAGCGCAGCGATATTATCGCGAAATTGGGCGGGAAAATGTCATGATAAAAATTCCCGGTACTCTCAGCGGCGCACCAGCAGTAGAGCAGGTGATTAGCGACGGAATTAATGTCAACGTTACCCTACTGTTCTCGATTAAAAGCTATGAAGAGGCGGCTTGGGCATACATTCGAGGTTTGGAAGCAAGAGTAAATAAGGGTCAAGATATTAGCAAAATAGCCTCTGTTGCTAGTTTCTTCCTCAGTCGAATTGACATTAAAGTTGACCAAGTCGTTGAAGAAAGAATTAAAACAATTGGCACTGAGGATTTAGCAATAAAAGCTCGCTTAGTTGCAGTGAAAGGCAAAGTTGCAATTGCTAACGCTAAAATTGCTTACCAAAAATACAAAGAAATTATCCAGAGTGAGCGTTGGAAAGCAATAGCCGACAAAGGAGCGAACGTACAGCGATTACTGTGGGCTTCTACCAGTACGAAAGACCCCGCCTACAGCGATGTGATGTACGTTAACGAGTTAATAGGTTCAGATACCGTTAATACTTTACCCCCAGCAACAATAGAAGCCTGCGCAGATCACTGTGACGTTGCTAATCGGCTTGAGACTGGGGTAAAAGAAGCATATCAGTTGATTGACAGTCTTAAAGATCCAGATATCAAGATTAATCTGGATGAAGTGATGGATCTTGTCTTAGATGAAGGGATTGACAAATTCATTCAGCCCTATCAATCACTGATGGAATCAATGGAAGAAAAAGTCAAACAATTGTCTCCCGCTTAGTTGTGCAATATACAGATGTAGAGACGTAGCGTGCTACGTCTCTACATTATTCTTATTTATATTCAATCGCGTCATTTCAAACAATTGCTGGGCATTCTTTCCTAGAAAACCATCAAACAGCACTTGCTGATCTGGTTCCACTTCTACCATATAGCGCTGTGCAATTTCATAGTAGGCATAAGTCCAAGGGAGTTGAATTTCTACATCTACACTATCTTCTAAGACTGTGACAACTTCAGTAACTGCTTGAGTTGCCGTTTGCCGCAAACCACTAGCAATGTCTCCCTCAATCTCAGCTTTCATTGGCACACCCAAGTTAGCTAAACCACGAGCAGTAGTCTCAATATCTGGGTATTTTGGGGTATTCTGACGATTAACGTAGCCTGTAAAGTGATTGACAGCATAACCGTGCAGCAGCACCCAAGCACCATATTGAGTTATTTTGTTCACTTCTTCCACTACAGAACGCCGGGGAGGTTGCCAAGGGGACGTAAAGATTCTATGGAGTTCTTTGGCAAGGCGTTTAGTATCAGTAGCGAATGCCTGGAGAATTGCTGAATAATGAAATAAATTTACCCCCGAAACTGTTTGTTGGATAAGGTGGACAGTTTCTTCTGGCAATTCATCAACAATCAACTCGCTGATAAACAACTTGGGCAAATCAAATTCCTCTTGCTGAGGATGGCGATAGTGACGGGCGTAAAGATGCGTTTCAGCAAAAGAGTATTCCCCAGCCGCTTCGTAGCCCAAAGCCTCAGCAAGTTGTCCTAAATAGTCAATACCCAAATTAACCTTACCCTGTGGACTGTCTACCTCCATGCGTAAAGATCGAAAAGCAATGTGATCATTAGCAACAGTCCCACCCGCATCAGTGATCATTTGTGCGTAGGTGCGGGCATAACTCACCCGGATGCTGTAATCTTGCCAAAGTAATTTCCAAAGATGACGAGCAATTTCGGGGTTCATGGTGTTTGTGGCGATGCATATCAAACTTTATGATAACCTCTGGCAAGGATGCGAAACAGCATAGTTTCTTTTGTTACTGAGGTGTAGCTCCATTGTGAAGTTTTGTAACAAAAGAGAAAATCTTACTCCACTCCAACTGAAGAACATATAGAGCCAACACTAATCCAAATATCACTTAGCGTGATATTCATTTTGTTGAGCTGCGTTCCGTGACGGCAGAGATATAGCATTTGTGCTATATCCTCTGTCTTACTTATTAGTTATCAGTTTGAAGAAGAATTCAGAATACAGCAATTCCTGATTCAGAAGGAAGAAAAAACAATTGCGACTTCTAACTTCTGACTCCTGACTGCTGACTCCTGACTCCTTCACTGTTCACTGTTCATGAACAGTCTTACTGTTTCTGGGGTATTGATGATAGGAATATTTTTTAACACTCCCATGCCACGCATGCGATATTGCTAAAACAGAAAAGTATGAATAAACGCCTGATTAAACGAATCATTTTTCCATCAATCGCTTTATTTGTTGGATTTTTTATCACGCTTACTCATGTTGCTGCACAAGAAGTGCCATCTAAGTTGCAACCAGACAACAACCTGTCTCAACCTAATGGGCAACCAGACAACTTCTTTAACTTCCATTTTTGGATCTTTGTTGTGTTTTTTTTGATCGCTATTTTTTGCCTAGCTAATTTCATCAAAAATCGACACTGTCCTCAATGCAAAACGTTCAACCTTAAACGGACTCAACAAGTTTTAGTTCGAGCAACCACTAGTCATTCAGGAAGGCGCAGGGTAATCCGCCACTGTCAAAACTGTTCTTACCATCACGAGTATGAACAAAACATTCCAGTAATTAGCAATGATTACAGTGGCGGTGGCGGCAATGATTACGGTGGTATTAGTACCAATAATGATACTAATGTTAGTAGCAATGATTACGGTAGCTGTGGCGGCAATGATTACGGTGGTATTAGTACCAATAATGATACTAATGTTAGTAGCAATGATTACGGTAGCTGTGGCGGCAATGATTACGGTGGTATTAGTACCAATAATGATACTAATGTTAGTAGCAATGATTACGGTAGCTGTGGCGGCAATGATTACGGTGGTATTAGTACCAATAATGATACTAATGTTAGTAG
>NZ_JABXYX010000334.1 GCF_017982655.1 Brasilonema sp. CT11
TTATTAAACTAAGCCGCTTCGTCACCAGAGCGACTCGTCTTCAAAACCGGACGTGAGTTTTTCAACTCATCCGGCTCCTCAGTAATTTGGTGCTTGTCCAATTGCATACCCCCAACCGAACCATTTTCGGCTGTTTTAATATCATGGCAGTGTCTATGTAATAACTGGAGATTTTTATATTCATCTTTACCCCCAATGCTTAAGGGTATTTTGTGGTCAATTTCCAGTACATCTTCCGAAAGGAAGTACAATCCGCAGTGAGCGCATTTTCCTTTTTGTTGCTTTAAAAGTGTTGCCACTCTTTTTGGCACTTCAGGATGTGCGCCCATTCTTGAACTCCAATAAATTAGGTTGCCGTCGTATGGGCTGACATTGCCTTTAACTTTCACGTGCCGAACTATAGGTGTTTCTGCGTGATTTAATAGGCGCAGATTACCTTTGTTTGGTGTGGCGAATACCCAATTATCACCGCCAATGGTACGCCAATATTTCTTGGCTACCCATTCTCCTGATTTATTTGGGTGACGGCGTTGCGCCCAAGCTTTAAGTTTTGGATACATGAGGTTATCGAGATTGGAGTAAGCTTCACTGCTTACTACTGTCGAATAGTAGTTAGACCATCCTCTAATTATCGGGTTAAGACGACTGATTAACGCCTCTTGTGGCGCTGCGATATGGTCATCGATGATACTAGCTATTCGTTCGTAATGTATCCTCTGCTTTTCTAAGCTTGGGGTGATGATTGTCTTGAAGCCTTGTTCCGAGTGGTATTTACCTACTGGAAATTGTCTAACTTTAAAACCAAGAAAGTTAAATCCTGGTTCTTCATTCTCATACTTATTTAAGGTATGAGTTAGACGTGTTTTTGATGGCTTCAATTCTAAACCCATGTCTTTTAACCATTCAGATATGATCATCTGACATCTTTGGACAACGGATAGATTTTCGTGAAGAATTACGAAGTCATCGGCATACCGAATTAGGCTTAAGGCTTTTTTGTTTTTCCTTTTATCCCCTTTTAATGTTTCGGCATATTGTTTTATCCGATTTTCCATTCCGTGGAGGGCGATATTCGCAAGTAGGGGCGAGATAACTCCTCCTTGCGGTGTTCCCGATGATGTTTCTTGAAACTGCTGATTATCCATCACTCCCGCTTTTAACCAGGCACGTATTTGACGGCGAATGGTGGGGAATATACTCAGTTTTTGTAGCAGTGCCAAGTGGTCAATTTTATCAAAGCATTTTGAAATATCGGCATCCAGTACAAACTTTGGTTTTTTGTTGATACTGAGGAAGATAGCTTCGATACCATCATGACATGAGCGTCCTGGTCTGAACCCATATGAGTTAGGTTCAAATTTGGCTTCCCATTCTGGTTCAAGTGCCAACTTTACGAGAGCTTGCAAAGCGCGGTCATACATTGTCGGGATACCCAAAGGTCTTTTTTCGTCCTTACCAGGTTTTGGAATCCATACACGTCTGGTAGGTGATACCTTTGAGCCTAATTTGAGTTTTGCAACTAAGTCGAGACGTTGCTTTGGGGTTAGTGATTTAACACCGTCCACACCACCCGTCTTCTTACCTTGGTTGTCTTGTGTTACCCGTCTAACCGCAAGACACTTTGCACTCCAGGACTTCATCAACGTCTTTTGGAGTCTGCGAACTGCTTTGACATCACCACGCTCAGAGGCTTTGTAGATTCTTTTTTGCAACTTGTAGACACGTTTTTCTAGCTTATGCCAGTCAATGCGCCTCCATTCCACCATCGATTTATCATTTTCAGTTTGACGATTCTGTTCCTCCCTCAAGGGAGGGATTGCTTCCTCGTTTACTTCTGTTGTGACTTTTCGTGTATTAGACATATATATTGCTACTGTGACTCTACATTCCAAATCACCGTGAGTTCGTCAGCATATCCTCGTAATTACACGAGGCGTTCGCTTCTAACTCAATCTTTCCTAGCGTCACATACGGTTAGCACCTACTCAGTATCGACCACCTGAGAGTGAGCGTTAGGTTACTTCGTTCCAGATGACCATTGTTTTGAACCTTTAGAGTTGATGCTATCCGCCGGGTTTGTTGGGAGTGCTCGCTAATCAATGGAGAATTTGTTAGCCCCTTATCCTTTGCCTTTTGGCTCCAACGTGAGCAGCCTTATTTCGCTGGTTCAGAGTTACGACGGTTCAGACACATCTTCGCTTACGCTACTCGTGGGTTCATGCTCGAAGGGAACCAGTTTTGGGCTACTAGCTTTACCTCCTTTTCACCCCGCTTTAGGGATTGATGGCTAGTCGCTACCCTAGGGGTGATGCTGTCACCGTTGCACCTACGGGGAGGGACTTCTCTTGTGTACTCTAGGATTTCCGAAAGAGTCACCCTCATGGTCATCTAGTTTTCAAGGTTCTTTTCCGATTACTCGGTTCTTTATTCCTTGCCACTCATCCCTGAGTATTTCTACTAATTTCGAGTGAACGAATCGCACCCTCCATCCTCTAAC
>NZ_JABXYX010000117.1 GCF_017982655.1 Brasilonema sp. CT11
AAGAGGTATCGAAAAGTTTAAGAATTAGCTCGCTTACCAAAGAGCAGACTGGCTGTATCCTCTAGACATGCTTTGTGCTGGCCTAGCCTTTCAAGAAACACAGGGGTGTAGGGGTGTAGGGGTGTGGGGGTGTAGGGGTCTGGGGGAGCCAGTACTGTTAGCGCAGCGTGGCACTTTGTGCCATAGTCCTTGTTTCCCGACAGAGGATAAGAGCGTGTGTAAGGGAAAAAGGTGTTTCTTTCATTTGTAGCGGGTGGTGCGCCGCCCGTCGGGCGCTTTCAAGAAACACAGGGGTGTAGGGGAGCCACTGCCCTTCGGGTTCGCAGTCGCCTACGGAGGGAGACCCTCCTGCAGCGCTGTCTCACCGTGCGCGGGTTAAGCGCGTTGAGGCATGTGGCGTGAGCCAGTACTGTTAGCGCAGCGTGGCACTTTGTGCCATAGTCCTTGTTTCCCGACAGAGGATAAGAGCGTGTGTAGGGCTGTCACGGGGGTCACGGGGGTCACGGGGGTCACGGGTGTAGGGGAATAAGAGAATAAATGCATTTTCTCTATCCCAAGCGTAAATGCATTTCCCCTACACCCCTATACCCCTAGTTCAGGTGTAAGGTAAACTAAGAGTACAGTTATAGTGCTAAAATTTACTAGCTCCAACCTATTGATCACTAAAACAATTCTTAGCTACTGTGAACTCACAATTTTTGAGGGGCCGCCTGAGAGTGCATCTACCGCAACAACTACCACTAATGGTGGCTGCTTCATTCACAGAATTTTGGAGAAGAAAACAGAATTGTTTACAAATCTATAAGATTTTCATTTCAGGTGTGTTGCACTTCAAGACTCTGTCAATAGATTAAAAATGTTGAACGTAATTAAATTAGCAGTCTGATATGGCACCAGAACCTACAACATTAACCAAAAAAAACGTCTCTGCTGCCAATCGACCGTCAAAGATTTCTACAAAAACACCTTTGACGGTATCAGCACGTCGATCAAAGCGATTGGCTCGTTTGGGTCATTTACTTGCTGGTGTTTCAGCAGTGGGTGCTGCACTCCTGGCAGCTTCGAGTGTGAACTTGGCTAATTTCATGGAAAGCCAAGCTCAAAGTACATTTTATCTACTACGAGCACCAGAAACTCCTCCAAAAGACATTGTGATTTTGGCAATAGATGAACAGTCCATATCACTTGGCGAGCAATACTATAAAGCAGATCCACAAAAATATAGTTTCTTTGAGCCACTCCAAGCTTTTCCCTTTAAACGTGCTGCATATGCTCAGGTGATTGAGAAGTTAATCAAGGCAGGGGCACGCTCTGTTGCGTTAGATGTAGTTTTTAGTACACCAAGTAGTTACGGTGTTGAAGATGATCAAAAGTTGCGAGAGTCGGTGCAACGCTATGGAAGCAAAGTGACTCTGGCTGCACTCTACGAAGAGTCTCAAACACATCAAGGTTCTGTCATGCAATTGACACAGCCCCGGCAAATGTTTCGCACTGGATCTGTTGCCATTGGTTCTGTTAATTTCCCCTTAGAGGTAGATGGCAGAATTCACAAATTGGCCAATGAGTACTCCAAGGTCATCAATAAAGAAGATGCTTTAACAGTGAAGATGCTCTCTTTTGATGAAGCAACATTAAGAGCAGCCCAAGTAGATTATCCTCCACCTAAGGGCGATCGCATACATTTTCACGGTTCAGCAGGAACATTTGAGCAAATTCCCTTTTGGTACGTACTCGATCCAGAAAACTGGAACACCTATTTGCAGCAAGGCAAGTTTTTTAAAGACAAAATTGTGCTGATTGGATCAACAGCTAAGTCAGACAAGGGTGACGATTATCATTCAGTCCCAGCTATGGGCAATTGGTTGTATCCAGAGCGAATGTCAGGGGTGGAAGTTCACGCCAACGCGATCGCAACTTTAATGCAAGATAAAGCAATCACCGAAGCAATTAAGAATCCATTCAGCCGTGGTTTATTTGTGCTTTGTTTAGTCAGTGGATGTGCAGTTATTATTGCCTTAAGAAAAAGAGGTATAACTAGATTTGCCATTAGTATCGCCTTTGCCATAACTTGGGGAGGTATTAGCTATCTTATTTTTGTCCAAAATTTACTCATCTTGCCGACTGCGGTACCAGTGGTGGCGATCGCCATGATTGGATTCGCTTACCTGGGAACAGAAGTAGCAAGAGAAATTATCCGGAAAACCCAACTGATCGATATTTTTCAAAAATATTCCTCTCACCGTGTTGTTCAAGAAATCATTAGCCAGCAGGATGACTTGAAAGACTTGTTACAGAAAAGGGAGATGGCAGTATCTGGCAAAATCCTGGATGGACGCTACAAAATTGTCAAAGTTCTTGGTGCAGGTGGATTTAGCGAAACTTACATTGCTGAAGATATCAAACTTCCAAATAACCCTTTGTGTGTTGTCAAGCAGTTAAAACCAGCTAACACTAAACCAGAGCAGTTGGCGATCGCCAGACGTTTGTTTAGTTCCGAAGCTCAAAGTCTACAAAAACTGGGAAGTTACAAACAAATACCACAACTTTTAGCTTATTTTGAAGAAGATGAAGAATTTTATTTAGTTCAAGAATATATAATTGGTCATGCTCTGAGCCAGGAAATGTTGCCAAATCAACGGCTTCTGGAAACACGAGTTATCGAGATTTTACAGGATTTATTAGAAACATTGGCATTTGTTCACAACAATAACGTTATTCACCGAGACATTAAGCCCAGTAACATCATACGACGAGACTCAGACGGCAAACTGGTTCTGATTGACTTTGGTGCCGTTAAAGAAGTCACAACACAAATCCTTGATCATTCAGAGCAAACTGCTTTCACCATTGGAATTGGCACTCGGGGTTATGCACCAAGTGAGCAGTGCTACGGACGTCCACAGTATAGTAGTGATATCTATGCAGTCGGCATGATTGGTATCAAAGCCTTGACTGGCATGGCTCCCCACGAAATAGAAACAGATGCCAACTCAGAGTTGAAATGGGTTGATAAGGCATACGTCAGCCACTCCCTATCAAACATTCTTACTAAAATGGTGCGGGTAGACTTCCAACAACGTTATCAATCTGCATCCCAGGCGTTAGAGGCGCTGCAAAGGTTGAGTAGTCAACACAGTGAACGAAGTTTGCTTCAACACAACTCAGTGGGGAGTTTCTCTTTAGAAGAGATAGACACTCCTACCACACCTTGGACAGGAATATCCGAAGACAGTTCACAATCGGCTGTTTCTACATCTCTACTACCAAGTCGTTATGAAAATTCGATAGAAGATTGCCAGGATTTTCCTACTGACACACGCCCGTGATCCTCCCGCTTTCTTAGAATGTGGCGTCAGGCGACAGGCGTTCCCGGAGGGCTATCGAGAACGCCCGTCACCTGCGCCGTGCTGACTCACAAAATCAGAGATTCTCTGGTTCCTTGCCTCTGGAAAGGAACGAGAAACTAAGTCTAGTAGTCACCAAATTAGGACAGGTCGAAGTCCCCATTTTATGGGGCTGTCATTCCATCCACCTGAAAGCCTCAAATCTATACGGGTAAGACACTTTTTCGGGTCGGTAAAAGGGTTGGTAAATATCTCCACATCAGTCACCCCTGTCGCATCTCGAAAAGCTGTCCATTGCTCAGAAAAAGCTTGGATTTCGTCTGTTATCCGTTCTCCTAGATGCTCGTAACAGACAATCACACTAACCCACCTTCCTGCACTCTGTTCCATGACTTGCATTTGGGACTCAAGCAACATCGCCTGAATGCCTGCATCTTGAAACAGGTTGACAAACTCGCTTAATACAAACTGCTTTGGTAAGGTGTCAGCCCTGTGCTTATCCGCCTTTAATTGGCGTTGAAGCCCCCAATTTTCTTCCATATGAAGTTAGTTTCTCAAAAGGGCGATAGTTAGACCAGCATCGCTTAAAAGTGCGAAGTTTAACAATTTTTAGCTTACACTTAACTTGTTACAGATTTTAAAACTTGTTACAAGTTTATCATAAATTATATATTTGTCCTATCAAAGTTTGCAAGAATTCAAGTATTTGTACTGATAAATCTATGTCAGATAGTTCTCAACGTGGTAAACGAGGTCCAGCCCCCTCATGGAAACTTGGTAGAACCAGTGTGATTAGAGTACCGATAATCTTAGCTAATGCTTTACTCAATTTGGCTAGGCGAATAGATAACGGTGAAGTGACTCTGGTTGATACGTACTTAACTGAGTCGGATAAACAGGTTTCCCAAGTTCATGCGAATCAAAACGATATAGAGTTTTTGCGTTCACAGGTAGAGTGTTTGCCTAAGTTGATGGAAAATCAAAACCAATATCTGCATCACAAGAAACAGGAATTGCAAGAGATAGAGCAAGAATTGACGGCAACAAATCATGAGTTGCATACTATATTCTCTAAGGAGTGTTTGCCACGTCTAACACTTTCTGAGGCTAAGGAACAAGCGTCTATAATTTTGAAGAGTGATAAATCCCTAAGTGAGTCTTTAGCAGAACTACTGGGTGCTATCTACGGCGTTCCAGTAAAGCTAGAGAAATTGAAAGAAATAGAAGAGTTAAGTCTGAGAACAAATGATTTAGCAACAAGTGTTGATAATGAAATTGTTGCTAAATCCAAGGAAGTTAGAGCTCGTTCAAAACAGCTTAAGGCTCAGTATAACGAGCTTGGTTGTCGTTTAGTAGCCCTGAAAGCAAGTTTAAGGAAATTTCAGGAGCAATGCACGCAATTTAGAAAAATTAGAGAACAGAATAGGCACAATGGAATGTAATTTGTGTTATGGAAAATTTTCAATTTGCAATTTCATCAATTCATGACCGAAACAATTCAAAATTTCAAGTATGCCTGCAGCACGCTGCCCTATCAAAGGAGGGCTACGCCCCGCTCAAAATTAAAGCCTCGACTCCGCTCACTTCGGCTACGCTCAGTGACCTCGGCTTTAACCCTTCGGCTACGCTCAGGGTTAAGAATCTTTTTTTTGAATTTTAAGAGAAGTTTGAGCCTAGAGCAGCGCCTTACCGAGTGTATCTGGCCATTACTTAGAGAACGATTAGCCAATGAAGTGTTTGATACCCTCGATTCTTTAGAGACCGTTTTGATTGAGCGGTGTCAGTGGTTGATGAACAATCCAACCACTGTCAAAGGAAAAGTCGGATTTTCCTGGTTGTGTTCAATATAACGAAATGTAACAATACTATCTTTGGCAACTTCGTATTACTAAAGTTATGTCGCCTCACCGGATTAGACATAGCGCGATAACCAGCTACCTCAACTCATCTGATGGTGATACGCGCGGTGCCCAAGCCCTCAGCCGTCACGCCGATGCTCGCACTTTGTCCATCTACGACAGTAATCGTCATCAACGGCAGAAGCATGTCTCCAACACATTGGGTGGAATGTTGGATTAAGGGATGAAAATAGCCAAAACGCTAGCTGATCAGTTGTCCGACAAATTCTATACTTAAGGAACAGTCTGCAAACTCAGGAACTGCGACTTACATACACAATTGTTCATACCACTTAAGTGATGAATTGCTGCTTTCAAGGAATGATATTCTCGTGGCGTAATCTCTCGAAGAGATCAAGGAAGGACAGCAGCGTTTTTTGATAATCGAGAAATCCAAAGCCCCTGCTCTTAGACATATCGTTGAGGCATTCGATTTCCCGGCCCAAATCTGCATCAGTATGCCACCAAGAGGCAAGTTGGGTCAACAAATGCGGCTTGAGACCGTGTGGAACAACAATACCATCCCACACTGGTTCAGCCTCTCTCATCTGTTCAGCTAAAGGAGTCGCATACCCAGGGTAAGGTGCGGCCTCAATGCCAAAGAATGCCGCGAGATCTGGCCACAGCCAGCGCCAGCGGAAGATATCACCATTGACGATGTTGAAAGCCTGGTTAGCGGCTTCAGGCGTAATCGAAGCCCACTCAAGATGCCGTGCGAGCAGACGTGCGTCAGTGACATCGACCAAGCCGTTGTACTGCTGGGGCGAGCCGGGGAAGAGAAAGGGGCGTCCGGTTTCGCGGCAGATAGTCGCGTACACTGAAAGTGTGACGCCCATGTTCATCGCGTTGCCGAGTGCGTAGCCAATGATCGTTGATGGCCTGTGAACACTCCACTTAAAGCCTCGCTGTGCTGCCTTTTCAAACAGAATATCTTCCAGCACGTAGTAGAAGTTCAGACCAGGGACACGAGGCTGCTCCTCCCGAAACGGCGTGTCCAACGTGCTTTGTCCATAGGTCTCGAACGAGCCTAGATAATTCTTCGTGCCGGTTACAAGCGCAACGTGAGTAAGCCTGGGTGCCTCATCCAGCGCCTCAAGCAGGTTGCGAAGCATCGCACCGTTGACATCGCAGTTCTCTTGCTCGGTAGCCTGGCGAGACCAGGTACAGAAAAAAACGTGCGTCACATCGATTCCTGCCAGCGCCGACTTCAGTTCGTCACGGTCGAGCAGATTTGCCGAAACGGGAAGGATTCCTTGCTCTGTCGATGGGTTGCGGGCTAGCCCGTACACCGTCCAATCGCTCGTCCTTACAAGGTGGTCGGAAAGGTTCTTGCCGACAATGCCTGTCGAACCTGCGACAAGCGCAATCTGTCTGGTGCTCATCAAGATCGTCCTTTCTACTGTAACTGTCAGTTTCAATAGTGCCACAGGTTGAAAACAAGTACCATCTGTGTGTACTGGTACCAGGACCAGTTGTACCATTATCACGTCTACGGCAAGTGATAGATGATTTTAGATCAAAGTGCGATGCCCTTGGCAACCACTTCGTGGTATCGCGCCACTTTTACGGAAAGAAATTTCTAAACTAGAGGAAAAAGCACTCGTTAAGCCTGTAAGCAGTGCATGGGTTTGACACAACCAAGATTTTAGTCGAGAGGAATTAATGATGACTGCTTTAACTTTAGAGTTACCTCCTAATCTCCAATTTACAGATGCGCCGAACGGAGACGTGCTCGCGCCAGAGGCGCGAGCGCGAGTGACTTCAACTAAACTGCTGCGCGTAGAATCTAGCATAGCGACGCCCAAGCGTTAACAGTTCTTCATGAGTTCCTGATTCGACAATTTGCCCACGTTCGAGAACTAAAATGCGATCGCACCGCCTCACTGTACTCAAGCGATGAGCAATAATAAACACAGTTCGCCCCTCCATCAATCGTTCCAGTGCTTCCTGTACCAAAGCTTCCGACTCTGAATCTAATGCAGATGTGGCTTCATCTAAAATCAGAATCCTGGGGTTTAATAAAACAGCACGTGCAATAGCAATTCTTTGTCGTTGTCCACCAGATAAATTTACCCCCCTTTCTCCCACCCAGGTGTGATAACCATCTGGAAGTTGCGTAATAAACTGGTGAGCATTAGCAATCGAAGCTGCTTTCTCTACCGCTTCCATCTCAAAAGAATCTTGCCCGAAAGCGATATTTTGGGCAATTGTTCCAGAAAACATGATAGTTTCTTGAGGAACAATTCCAATTTGTCGCCGCAAGCTGTCAAGCGTAACATCCCGAATATCAACGCCGTCAATGAAGATTTCACCAGCAGTTGCGTCATAAAACCGGGGGAGAAGATTGACAAAAGTCGTTTTACCTGCACCCGAAGCACCGACAAGAGCGATCGCTTCTCCCGGCTGTGCCAACAAACTGATATCTTTTAAGACAGGTTCACCTGGTTTGTAAGCAAAAAACACACGACTATATTCCACTTTACCAGTCACTTGGGGAAGCAACAGAGCATTTGGTTTTTCCACAACCGTTGGCTGAACTGCCAACAATTCAAAAACTCGGTCAACAGACGCCTCACCTTGTTTAAACTCATTGTAGTTGTTCGTAACGTGACCGATAGGATCAATCAACAACGCTGCTGCGGTTAGGTAGCTGAAAAACTCTGCCACCGTCAAGTTATCATTTGCAATTTGCGCCGCGCCAACGAATAGTAGTGTTAAAGCACTCACAGCTTCCAAAAATCCCACAATGGGAATTTGAATTGCTTTGAGCCGTTCCACTGAGTATTTCGCGCTCATTGTGCGTTCTGCTTCTCGGCTAAACCTGGCAGTTTCGTAGTTTTCCGCAGCAAAAGCTTGTACTATGCGGATACCACTAACAACTTCCGTGAGTATTGCTGATAAATCTGAAATGCGATTTTGACTTTTAAGAGAGAATCGGCGTAACCGTTCACCAAACCAACCAATTAAAATACCCATCAGGGGTGCAACGATGACTATGGCTAATGTCAGTTGCCAATTCAGAGAAATCATGTAAATGGGAATTGCTACTAACTGCAAAATGCAGGGGATAAAGTCGTGAAAGAGTTTATGGACAACTTCCCCGACTCGATCAACATCTTCAGTGAGGCGGTAAGATAAATCACCTGACTTGGCAGTTTCAAAATAGCTGAGATTGAGCTTTTGCAAATGTGAGTAAACTTTTTTACGGAGATTGAAAGCAACTCTTAGTGCTGCTTTTGCCATGTAGATATCTTGCACGGACTGAAAAAAGCCTCGTACCAGAAAGACTGCTGCGATGATGGCAAGTTGTAGGGCGATCGCCTTCAAATCCCCCCCACCAAAGACAGTTGCAAATTGACGCACATATCTCAGAAGCGTTAAAGTTGCCAGGACATATCCTAAAATGCCAATGAACCCCTTAACGATAGTTTGCCATTGGGGTCGAATATACGGTAGAAGCTGCCAATAGTTAGAGCGCGTTTTCAAGCTGTCACATCCACAAAAAGACTCTCCTTTGTTTGACGCTATTAGCTTTTGTGTAGTTTCTGAAGACTTATTGATGCTGTACTTGCCTTATTTGACCTGACTCGATCAAAAGTCTTAACTGCCGACCCCAGAAATACTCGCTTCTCGATTTAAACAGCTCAGCAAACAAGTCCCCAGATTGAGTTAGACATAGCAGGAGAAATCTTGCCGGGATGGAACATGATTGCGTGCTACGCTTACACAGAGGCCACGTTATACCAATTCAAAATTCAAAATCACTGATAGCGCAGCGTGCCCGTTCGCGCAACGTGTCTGTAAGGATTTAGGGCATAGATTTGAGTCTCCTCCACCAGACGCTGCGCGAACGGAGGAAACCTCCGCTCAAACTTCTCTCAAAATTCAAAATTAAGAAAGCCAGATATAACGAGGGTTTGAGACTGTGTATCTGTCGCATTCTTTTTTTTTATTGGTATTACCAGTGACAGCAGACCGCAGTTTGTGGACAACCAAGTCAATAATGTGCCTGAACATGTGTTTAGTTTGTGGACAACTTACGAAATTCAAAAAGGTTCTTTGTGGCTCACTTCCCAACGCAGAAGCCTTGGTAGCTGTGTCACATCCAAGGCATAATTGACAACCCAAAGGACGATTTCTACCACCAATAAACTTTGTACCCAAGTGAGATCACTTTCAGCACTGAGGAACTTCCATCCCTCATAAAGCTGCCAAAAGCGGTAAGGCAAGTATAGATAGGGAACCATTACCCATACAACTGTGTGAAATTGCCTGAGTGTCAAAATCTCAGCTAAGATTTGCAACCCTAGCATGACTAAGTAGGGAACAAGCACAGTCAGGATGCGACTGTCACCTAACCACACACCCCATACAAGTATCACCACTAGGGGAACAATCACTCCTATAACCTGCATCGTACCGAACCAAATTTTAAACCATCCTGGGAGTGGTTCGCGAAGGCTGAAGGGTTTGGTATTTCTCCACGACCAACCTACAACAACACAAAAAAATGTAGAAACTATGAGGAAAACGAAGTTTTCGAGAAAGCAGGTATAAGTTTATGTTTGAAGAAATCATGATCGTGATACCCTCTTGAGCAAGTAACTCAACTAACCACCTAACCCTTCTTTGTCATTTCTTCTTGTTTTCTTTAATAATATGAAGAATTGATGGTAGTAAAGAAACAACAACAATTAATCCAATAATTGGTAACAAATACTTATCTAACTGTTCAGCTGGTAGAGAATTTCCTAATAAAAATCCTAACAGAGTTATACCGAATGTCCAAAGAAATCCACCAATCAAGTTATAGAACATAAAAGTGCGATAATCCATGCTACCAACGCCAGCAATAATCGGCGCAAAAGTCCGCACTATTGGAACAAATCGAGCTAAGATAAGCGTTTTCTTACCATGTTTGTGATAAAATTGGGTCGTTGTGACCAAATGTTTTTTATGAAATAACCGTGAATCTTCTTTTTGAAAGAGCCTACGACCAAATCTGTATCCAGTCGCATAACCGACATTATCACCAAGCACTGCAGCAAGAAAAGCGCCAATGATCAGAACCCAGATATTAAGTAGTCCCTGAGATGCTACAAATCCAGCAGTAAACAGCAAACTATCTCCTGGTAGAAAAAAGCCAATCAGTAAGCCAGACTCTGCAAATACAATTGCCCATACTCCAAAGTAGCCTAAAGACTTTATTGTTTCTGCTAAATCAAAATGCATAGAACATCCTCTAAATCAATAACTTATTTAACACAAAATTGAGAGGAATATCAGAATTTTTTTTGGCATCGCGCATTTATAGTGCTTGAACATTGCATACACCCACATCGAAGGGTTGGGGAAAACCACGAGTAGCAGCGTCACTACAGAAAAGAGGAAAGTAATGCAGTCGATCAGAATTAAGCCCTGAATCTCAGTAGTGACATTTAGACTCAAGCCTGTTCCCTGTTCTCTGTTCCCTGTTCCCTGTTCCCTGTGAAGCGTGTTTCTTGAGAGTAAGTATACAACGTCACATATATCACAGCTTATTACTCGTTCATTTCTTTCATTGTCGCCAAGGCTGAAGGAGACAATTTACTCAGATAGCGGAATATCCAGTATTTAAAAATAGTGTCCAAAATCACAGGAAAAGTGGCAATAAAAAGAGATATTGCGCTTTTTTGCGCTGGGAGCCCCAAATGTTCCGCAAATGCTTCAAGAATCACCTCCCAACCATGTGGGGAGTGAAATCCGACAAATATATCTGTAAATAAAATAATCAAGAAAGCCTTAGCACTGTCACTCAAACCATAGATAACATCATCTATGAAAGATTTCACAATCGCAATTTCTCTTTTGCTTGTAACAATTACGAATGCAAAAGCTACAAGTGATAGCAAATCAGCAAAAACATTGCTAATAGCGCTATTGCCTTTCTCTTTAAATTCTTCAGCAATTTCATGGACTTTATTTTTTACTTTTTCCTCTACGGCTTCTGAAGAAAGTGGCGGTGCTTGACTAATTAGGCTCTGAAACTTTAATTTTTCTTCAAAAGTTTTCAACTCTGTCAGAGCTTCTTCTTCCATTTCATAGTTGAGGAAAACGTGACTTAGATTTTCACCTCTTATCCGCTCTACAATTGGACTAACTAAGAATTGTTTAGAGAGATATTGAGTTAAGAGCGGCACAATAACTAGAATTACCAAAAATCTGACAGCACTTCTTGTTCTTTTTCTAGAACTTTGGAAATTTCTAATATATTGTTGTTCTGCTTCCGGCGAAAAATCTGCTTTAATTCTATTTAATGTTCTTCCAATTGACCTAGGAAATATACCTGTTTTATTAAAAAGAGGGTCACCTTTTATATTGTTTACACCAGATGAATCTGACTGGTTGTTAACTTCGTCACGGTTAATTTGTAATGGTTGAGAGATTGGTGTTATCCCGTCCTGATTTAATTCTTGTTCTAAATTATATTTGAGGGTCACCTCATCAATAAAACTTAGTTTATCTAAAAAAGCAGAACTTGACATATTCAACAGAGAAGAACTTAAACGGAACTCTGCTAATTTTGCCTTGATAATCATTAAGTTCTTGTTAAGAGAAACCTGCCAATAAGCCCTGACACTATCAGTGTAGTTGCTTAAGTAAGGTGTAATTTTTTGACCGTTAAACTGCTCTATTTCAATATTTCTAATTCTTTGAGCAGCCTCGTAAGCTTCTAATAGTGCTCTTTCTGGTGTACTCAGGAACCGTTTGTTACCAGCCTGTAAGTATTGTTGAATTTTTTGTCCGATGAATCCTGAATTTTTGTTTAAAAACGAAATTTTCATGTTACACTATTGGCTTCTTATATCTCTCACTGTTATTATTTTAACTGTTATTATTTTATCTAATTTAAAAATCAATAATGGCTAAAAAACTATAATTTATATTTATATTTGATTAGCCATTAGATGGGTATCCTATTCTGAGTGTACACCTATAAGAGAGTTTGGTACAGGAAATGGGTGATTGAGAAGTTCAAATTGTTTTTTGCGCAGATCATAAGAAAAGACTTCTCCAAGCTCAATTTCATAAATCCAAGCATGAAGAGTGATTGAACCAGTGTGAGTTTCGAGCAAATTTTTGGGTAAGTTTTCAGATATTCTATCTGTATTCAGTTAACCATAAGCTGGACTAGCGTAAAGCAGCACCCATAACCAGGCAAGAATCCAAATCACAATTAATCCCAATATACGAAGTAGGATTTGTTTCATCATGTTGTGCTTGGTCTTTTGTCAAAAATCATTTGTCCCCAACAAAGGACAAATGACTTATGATTAATAACTACTTCTAATCCTTACCAATCCGGATTGTGATATCAGATTCTAGATCGCCCGTCGCGGACACCTCAACCTGACCGAAACGTAAGATTTTTTGTAATTGTTCTCCTGCTTCTCGGTTGCCTTTTTGGACAATAATCTTAGTTTCGCTTCGGTTATCAGACCAATCTGGTATAGCGTAAACTTTGGTAAATCCTTGCTGTTTGAGATTATTAATAACTTTTTGAGTTAGTTGAGGTTTTCTAGAAGCATTCTGAATGGCAATTTTCAGGCTAGCGAGCGGTTTGACACTTGAGGACACACCCCCTATTGTCACCCCAGCGTAATCTTGTAGCAAGTCAACTCGCCCAGTCAGATCCAACCAATAGCTACTAGGATCTTGGCTCAGACGGCTGAAAATTCCAGGTAATATGGTCATCTGGTAATTATCTCGCTCTATGTTCAAAGTAAAGTTCACTATTGCCATCATTTCTTCCAGCTTGAGGTTAGTGTCGAAGTGCCTTCCCATAACACGGATAATCTGAGGCAATTTGGGTAAAACAGTAGGACTGTTTAGGCGATCGCGCAATCCCACCAAAAGTGCTTGCTGTCGCTGGACTCTTTCCAAATCGCCCATTTCTGGTTCGCGGAACCGCACAAACTGTTCTGCCTGTTCACCATTGAGTGTTTGCCAGCCGCTGACTAAGTTAATCGAAAATCGTGTCGCAGGATCTTTGTTAACCATTGGTTTAGGAACAAAAACCTCTACTCCACCCAACTGATCCACTAGGCGTCGTAACCCACTCGTAGAAATACGAATATAGCGGTCAATAGGTGCATTACTCAGAGTACGACTGACAACCCGCGCTGCTAAAACTTTACCTCCTTGCGCGTTGGCATCAGATACCTTAGTTAATCCTTTTCCTGGAATAACTGTCATGGTATCTTTAGGGATAGAAAGTACCCGAATTGTTTTGTTGCTCGGGTTGAGTCGTATCAGCAGTATCGTATCGCTATGACCTGCAAAACTTTCGGGAGTTCCATCTACACTGCCAGGTACTGGCTCAATACCCATGACCAAGATATTCATTGGTCGAGTGAGCTTGTATTGTGAAATGTTACTCCACAACTCTGTTGGTAGAGGTACTTTTTGGTCTTTCCCACCCAATCCGACTTCTTCATCTGTTCGATCAATGTCACTCCACAGTGGAGTCCAAAGTGCCAAACTCGATACCAGCAAACCCGACAAAGTCATTCCTACAACAATTGTCAGTACCCAAAAAAGCCATCGAGGCATGGCTAACCCCAGCCGATGATACAGCTGGCTGGGAACAGAACCCGAAGATACGAATTTACGAGAAATACTTTTTTGGTTTGTGAGTGTTACCCCATTTGAGGATTGTTGTAATTTATTTGAGCTGCTCTGGTGTTTTTGACTTGCTACTTGCTTGACCACAATACTTTCCCCACTCATCCACTCCCTAAACGTAATATTAATGCAACTTATAAATCTTGCCGGTGAACTACCTTACTCGAAGTTTGAGTAAGAGTGTAAATTTATCATCTAACCTCATCCTAGCTATCCTACGGTAAGTCCCCCAGAGTCGCTCTATACCTTTATCATTCGCTTTTTATGGTGTCTATTTGTGTCATTTCCTCTGACTTTATCCAAGTATATTTATACTTCATTACTTTTATTTGTCACAGTACACTTGTAGTATTCTTTAGTAAGTTACTCTGACCCAATGACTAGAACTTTGTTCCCTGTAATCCTTGCTGGTGGGAAAGGAGAGCGTTTTTGGCCCTTGAGTCGTCAAAATCGGCCCAAGCAATTTTTGAATCTTGATGGTACTGACAGAAGTCTCCTACAAGCAACTGCTGACCGACTATTGACACTTGCAAGCGGTTGGGATAACCTGTGGGTTATTACTTCTGGTCAGATAGCTCAAGGAGTTAGAGAACAACTACCCGAGTTGCCATCAGATAACCTACTTGTTGAGTTACAGGGAAGGGACACCGCAGCAGCGGTTGCCTGGACAAGTTTGGAAATTCAAAAGCGCTATGGAGACGACGCTATTATCGGTTTTTTCCCCGCTGACCACTGGATAGCCGACCAAGAAGCATTTGTATCTACAATAGATGCAGCAATAGAGCTTGCGGCTACCCAGGCAGCGATTGTCACACTGGGAATTAAGCCTGCCTTTCCATCAACTGGTTACGGCTATATTGAACAAGGGGAAAAGATTGGCAGTTTTAATGAGTTGCCAGCCTATCACGTCAACCGTTTTACTGAAAAGCCAGACCGTCAAACGGCTGAAAACTTTCTATCTACAGGACGTTTTAGCTGGAATAGCGGCATGTTTGTTTTTCAAGCAGGTGTTGTTCTCAAGGAACTGCACAAACACGCTCCAGAAATTATCGAGCCGATAGAAAAGTTCGGTCCTGATATTTATCAAGATCTCCCTAAGAAAAGTATAGACTATGCGTTGATGGAAAAGACAGATATTGCTTATGTCTTACCCGCAGAATTTGGCTGGGATGATTTGGGAGATTGGAATGCGATCGAGCGTTTACTGAAAAAAGAAGGCATCCCCAATGTTGAATTTGCGACTCATGTCGGACTGGACACACAGGGAGCTATAGTCTATTCCACAAATGAAGAGGATGTCATTGTTACAATTGGGTTAGAGGATGTGGTGATTGTGCGCGATCGCAACGTTACCCTGATTGTCAAAAAAGACCGTACCCAAGAAATTAAGCAAGTCCTCAAAACCTTACAAAGTGAGCCGCGATTTTCCAACTTGCTTTAAAACTTGAAACTCTTGGCAGAGGCACGCTAGGTGTATCAACCAGTATAACTTTTGTGTCTGTTATTTCATTTGAACAATTATGGAAATCAGTAGTTGTGAACCTCTAGCCAAGAGCTTGGCAATAAACTGCATTATTGCCTGTCAAAAGCCTATTTCTGTGTGCCAAAGATTTTTATATCCCCATCGTTTCATCAACGATGGGGATTCATCCTTAAAATCACTTGACATTCCCACATCCCGAAGGATTAGGATTCTTGGACTCAGATCGCCCTTTTCAGTTGCCCTACTTGAGGTCTAACATTCTGATGTGCCTAGCCTTACAACTAGCTTCTCAAGCGTTAGTTTCCGTGTGCCCCACGGTACTGAATAAGATAATATCACAGCACATCTTGGGGCGGCAGATTTCTATACACCTCTTTGAACGGATGAACTTTCTCTACAATATTTTGTAAAATTGCCTTTACAAATATTCAAGGATTGCGCTACACCAGGCAAAATCCCCAAAACAAAAAGCAATATCAACGACATAATGGTTATCATCATGTCCTGCTGCTGACTTCTCGTTCCTCGTCTATTCCTCTTTCTGTTGCATCCTTCCGCTTTTTTATAAAACCATGTTCCTCACCCAAACTGTTCCTCGTCAAAGAGAAATCATTGAAGTCCTGCTTCGTAATGGTTGGGACTATATGCGACGAGTCCTCACTGGAGGAAAAGCTGATGAACCCCAACTACCCACACCTGCTGTTTTAAAAAACATTCTAGTAGACTTAGGACCAGTCTACATCAAGCTTGGTCAGTTAATGTCTACCCGTCCAGATTTGTTGAGCGCAGGATATATTGAGGAATTATCAACACTTCAAGATGAAGTACCAGCAGTTCCTTGGGCAGATGTAGAAGTCCTCATTCGCAAACAACTCAAACGTCCTTTAGAAGAAACCTTCAGCACAATAAATGCTATCCCAGTAGCAGCAGGCTCAATTGCCCAGACACATAAAGCTACACTTGTAGATGGTCGAGAAGTGGCTCTTAAGGTACAACGTCCAGGAATTGATCTGACTGTTCCTCAAGATATCGCCTTAATTCAAGGTATAGCCGATTTAGTAGCTCGTACCGAATTTGGGCAAAATTACGAAATCAAAGCGATCGCTGAAGAATTTACAAAAGCCCTAGAAGATGAATTAGATTTTACACGGGAAGCAAGCTTCACCGACCAGTTACGACGCAATTTATCCCAGAGTCGCTGGTTTGATCCCACACAATTAGTTGTTGCCGAAATTTTCTGGGATTTGACGACACCAAAATTACTCGTGATGGAGTGGCTCAACGGAGGTCCTCTGTTAGACGCAGATCTTGAGAGTGACAACAATGGCAAAGATCCAGCCGAAAAACGTAAAGAAATTACTACATTACTATTCCGAGCTTTCTTTCAGCAGCTGTACATTGATGGCTTTTTCCACGCTGATCCCCATCCTGGTAACTTATTTTATCTAAAAGATGGTCGCGTTGCTCTGTTAGACTGTGGCATGGTGGGACGGCTTGATCCCCGTACACAAGGCATATTAATAGAAATGTTGTTGGCAATTGTAGATCTAGATGCTCAGCGGTGTGCTCAGTTAACTTTGCAGTTGGCAGAGTCTACACAGCCAGTGATTATGGCTAAACTGGAAAATGATTATGACCGGATGCTGCGAAAGTATTACAACTTGAGCGTATCGCAAATTAATTTCAGTCAAATCATCTACGAACTTTTGCAAGTCGCTCGTAACAACAAAATTCGCTTGCCCAGTAACATGGGTTTATATGCCAAAACCCTAGCTAACTTAGAGGGAGTGGCACGAGGATTTAACCCAGAGTTGAACTTTCTCGATGAAATTCAGCCATTGCTGACAGATGTCTTTCGCCAACAGTTGCTTGGTGAGAATCCGGTGCGATCGCTCCTTAGAACAGCTTTGGATGTCAAAAGTCTCTCTTTACAATCTCCTCGACTCCTAGAGTTTCTGCTAGAGCGAATTACCTCCGAAACATTACAGTGGAATATCTCACTGCGTGGTTTAGATAGCTTACGCCGAACAACAGATGATGCTGCAAATCGTCTTTCTTTTAGCATCTTAGTGGGTTCACTGATTATGGGTGCAGCAATTATTTCTAGCAACGCACAGACATCTCAGTTGTTGTTTTTGAGCAATGTGTTGTTTGCCACTGCTAGTTTCTTAGGACTCTGGTTAATTATTAGTATTTTGCGCTCAGGACGGCTACGTTAACAACAAGTCAGAAGTCAGAATGGACTTCTGACTTGTTGTTTAACTTTTAACTTTTAAGTTGGAGCGAAGCGACTGTCATATGACATCATTTACATTAAACCTCGATTCTATTATTAAACTGACTTGCGAGCAGTTTTATCAACTATGCCAAGATAACCCTGATTTAAAATTAGAACGCAATGCCCAAAGAGAATTAATAGTAATGCCACCCACGGGAGGAGAGACAGGAAAAAGAAATTCTTCTCTTAACGCACAACTTTGGTTATGGAACGACAAAACCGAACTCGACTCTACCTCTCGGCTGTACCCCATCTACGCCAACTTAAGATATTAGAATCGAGTATTTTCAATAATTACCGATTCGATTAATTCAGTCAGTTCAAAGCCGAAAATACGTGAATAAAAGTAGAGTTCCGCTTCTAGTGATTTTTTGATGTTTTCGGCTTTGCGGAAGCCGTGTTGTTCACCTTCAAAGGGAACATAAGCCACTGGCAGACCTTTAGCCTGCAAGGCTGTAACCATTGCTTGTGTTTGGTTTGGTGGAACGACTTGATCTTCTAGTCCCTGAAAAAAAATTACAGGGCAGGCAAGACGGTCAGTAAAATTGATTGGCGAGCGTTGTTGATAAATCTGACGCTGTTGTGGGTAAGCACCAATTAAACGCTCCAAGTATCGCGATTCAAATTTGTGTGTATCCTGTGCTAAAGCTTCTAGGTCACTGACTCCGTAGTAGCTGGCACCAGCTTTGAAGGTATTACGGAAAGTCAAGGCACAAAGCGTTGTATAACCACCAGCACTGCCACCGGAAATTGCTAAACGCTCGCCGTCAACTATCCCTTGTTCTACTAGGTAACGCGCACCAAAGACGCAATCATCTACATCAACAATTCCCCACTGACCATCTAATCTTTGACGATACTCTCGTCCATAACCTGTGCTACCACCATAATTTACATCTAGAACCGCTATACCCCGGCTAGTCCAGTACTGAATACTAAAGCTCAGGTTACTAGAAGCAGCTGCGGTTGGCCCACCGTGACTTTTGACAATCAGAGGAGGTTTCTCAGTTTCAGGAGCAGTATAATCAAGGTTTTGAGGTGGGTAAAATATAGCATAGGCGGTTTGACCGTTAGCTGTCGGGTACTCAATTGGCTGAGGGAGGGAAAGATAACCAGGATCAATTGTTACGTCGTTAGAACGGCGTAACACTTCCAGTTTTTCGGTAGCCAAATCAAGTTGCACAATAGCGGATAACTCAGTCGGAGAACTTGCTCGGAAAACAACTCGTCCTAAGGTTGCCTGAATACCACTAATTTCCGTATATGGTGTCGGCAGCGGTTTCAATTGAGTTGTTGTTGTGTCAAGACTCGCTAAGTGCCAAGTACCTTGTTGGGTATATGTGCAGATAATGCGGTTAGCTGACTCGAAAGCATAAGTTGACGTACCTAAAAGCCACTGGGGACGACCAAACTCTGCCTTCATTTGTGTCAAAGCTTGTATTTCTCCATCTTGCCAACGGTAAAGATTCCACCAACCAGTACGGTCACTGATAAAGTACAATTTACCATCACTAGACCACTCCGGCTGAAATATGGATTCATTGAAACCACCAGCAATTTGTTGAGTATTACCTAAACAGCCATCTGCTAGAAGTTCCCCCACCCATAGTTGAGTACCATCCCAAGGCATATTTGGATGGTTCCAAGCCAGCCAAGCCAAGCGATCGCCATCTTGGCTCAGACGGGGTGAGGCGTAAAAGTCGTTTCCAGATACTAACGGTTTGCTATCTCCTTCTAATCCTAGACTCACCAGTGTGTTGATTGGCTCACGCTCAGAAATAGTGTGATCCTCAGATACACAAATAATTCGATGGCGTTGACTGTCAAAAATTCCGTCTGCATAGCGCACTGCAACTAGGGGTGTGATGGCTTGCGGTTCAGTATTAATCTCCTGACGATAGAGGCGTTGGTCGGCAAAGTTGCTAAAGTAAACAGTGTCATCAACAACGAAAAAAGAGTTACCGCCATATTCATGAACACGGGTACGCACATTGAAGGGCGCAGGAGTGACATCCTGAATTTGATTATTGGCACTCCGTCTTACTACCACAGTTCTGCCTTGCTCGGACGCTCGTAACTCACTCCAATAAATGTCTTCGCCATCAATAACAATTTGCCCCAATCCAATTGTACGTGCAGTAATTAAGTCTGTTGTGATGGGTGATCTCCAAGAACCGTAAGATGCTACCTCTGGTTGAATCACACGCTATAAACTCCCTAATTTCAATAATTATTTTAAAAAAAATTCTTAACACCGAACAAGGAATAAAGGTGTTAACTCATCCCCCGGCTATGAAATCATCACTAGTCCCTAAGAGGGACGCTGCGCAAACGTAGTTCCTAAAAGGAACCGCTGCGCTGCAATTTCATAAAAAGCCGGGGGAAATCGAAGTCATTAGTCTTTAGTCTTTAGGAGGCAGTGCGGTGGACGGGTTTCCCGGCATAAAGGAGCCAGCGCCGTGGGCGGGTTTCCCGACTTGAGGCGTCTGGCGTCACCTGCCGTTCATTAGTAGTTTATCACGATTTATCGTCATTAATTATACTAATGACTAGTGACCAGTGACTAATGACTAAGACGGGGCAAGGAGACAATTCCTCCCCGATGACGAAAAAACGGGGATTCCTTGCCTCGTCTGCGTTAGGAGTTCCCCGATTGCCGAAGTTCAAACTGAGTGGATATGAGCAGGTTTCCAAGTACCGTGGAAACTGTGGGGAATCACGCCGGGTAATGCCAATCTGCACACAGGTGAATCATCTAACCTCTCTGCATCGTAAACCCAAACTTCACTACAATCAGAATTGCCATCATACACAACTGTGATGATCCATGCTTGCTCAGGATTTTGGGGATTTTGGGCATAAATGGGTTCACTTGGATAGCGGTTTTCGCCACAGTCAGCAATTGTGAGCATGTCGGTTTTGTGATCGAAACGGGCGATCGCCCCAAATATTTCTTTGCTCGCACAAGCCCCTTGGCGATGTACGACGAGATAAGTTTGGTGAGTATGTTGTCCCTCATCCTGCGGTGGTACAACTGGAAATTCACAGTGGCGATCTATAATTTCCTCAATTCCCTTAACTTTAGCTGTACTCGGTTCAATATGTATTCGCCACAAAGTACTTACAGCAGGAGTGTGAGTCTCACCTGTTGCGACTTGTCTTAGATACTCGTTGGTTTGAAAGTCTGCATAACGCACGACATCGACAACTATCAATCCACTATCATCCACATACCCATTACCAAAGTGCCATTGAAACCAAGGTTCAGTTTCACCACGACTCACCAGAGACAGTGTTTCACAGTCAAATACCAGAACCTGAGTACCCAGTTGCGGTTTCCATTCCAGAGAATTACTATAGCAGCTAAATCCCGTTAACACGGATAGCATATTTAACCGCACCGCTGGAGCAAAAAAGACTAGATATTGCCCAGCTAGGACAAAATCATGTATCAACGGTAAACCATCAAGTTCAAACGATGTTTTTTGTTGAATTTTACCCGTAAAATCGCTCTTATATATATTCAGTATCCCATTTAATCCTATGGAGATACCAAAGTTAAAAATTGAGCCAGATTTTTGGTCAATTTTAGGATGGGCAGAATAAGCCAATCCATTCTTCAATGCTCCCAAATCATCTTTGTCCAAAGTGTTGAGCATTTGCAAGTCGAGGGCATGAGGGTTACCGCCTTCCCACAGTGCGAGTAATTTATCTGGTAACGCCAGCACAGAAGTATTGGCAGAATTCTTAACTGGTTTCAACCATCTGTTCCAAAATACTCCTGGTGCAGTCATTCCATAATTGCCGTAAAGCAGTTGCCCTGCGGCTGCTTCTTGTTTATATTCATCAGTTTGTACGTAGCGGTAAACTGCTGTTGCACCCTCTTTCCCCTCTCCATAAGGAGAGTTGAAATGTACCGCAAGAATCGCGCCATCGCCATCAAACCAGTGTCCCATACTCATACCGCCGCGTTCTAACCTTGCCGGACCATTGCGGTACAGTGTGCCGTGTAAGCCTTCAGGTATTGTGCCAGAAAGGATTTGCAATTGGGTGAGAGGGAATTCTTTTGCAGGTTGGGCAAGAGCTTGTGCCCAAGCTTTTTTTGTTGACTTTTTATCTTTTGTATGCATTAGCGCTTGGAACTGTATCAATGAAACAACTAGATTCTTTTAGATTGTCGTTAGAATCTTGTTACAATTCCTCTGCCAGAAGGTGCACCAGAACATCTAACAGCTTTTAATTCTTGGCGGTTTTATAGCAATCGTATATGAGTTGTGAGAATTTTCGTTCGCGTCTTGGCGCATACCGCCAAGAAATAGAGGACAAAATCTTACGAATGATTTAGGACTGCTATATCAGCATGGTATTTATTCCAAACATGCTTAAAAAAGACCAGTCTCTTTCTCGCTATCCTGAATTTGCTGACTACAAGCGGCACTCTGGACTTTTGTTTCCACAACTGTTTATTCCAAAAGCAACTAATTCAGAAAAGGTAACACCAGCTGCTTAGCCCGCATTTCTAACAAGTTTATGCGATACGGCTTCAGCCGTTAAGCCTCCGGCTTATCGCTATTTCTTACCCTCCCCGCAAGCGAGGAGGGATTAGAGGTAAGATTCTTCTTAAACCACCGCAGTCGCCTTTAATTCCAAAATCTTCTCAATCACATCTTCCACGACTATATCCGGTGTAGAAGCACCAGAAGTAATTCCGACAACTATTTCTCCATCTGGTAACCAGTTTTCTGTAATTTTCAAATCTCCATTTAATTCCCGATGCTCAATGCGATTTTCAGATAGAATCCGCACTTCTCTATCAATGTGATAAGAAGGAATTCCTCGCTCTAGTGCAATCTGTTGCAACTGTGTTGTATTTGATGAATTAAACCCACCAATGACTATCATCAAATCTAGCTTTTTTTCCACTAAATCCAACATCGCATCTTGGCGCTCTTGAGTTGCATCACAAATGGTGTTGAAGCTTTGGAAATGCTGATTTAACTCAGTGGGACCATACTTTGTCATCATCGTCCGCTCAAAGAGTTTCCCCATTTGCTCGGTTTCACTTTTGAGCATTGTGGTTTGGTTAGCGATACCAACCCGTTCCAAATCTTTATCTGGATCAAATCCTACAGAGCAAGCTTTACTGAATTTTGCCAAGAATTCTTCCCGATTTCCACCATTCAAAATGTAGTTAGCAACGTATTCTGCTTGCTGCATATTCAGCACAATCAGATATTTCCCAGCAAAGGAACTTGTTGCAACAGTTTCTTCGTGTTTATATTTACCGTGAATAATTGATGTGTAATCGACTTTTTTATGTTTTTCAACAGCATTCCAAACTTTAGAAACCCAAGGGCAAGTTGTATCAACAATTTTGCAACTTTTCTCGTTAAGCAACTGCATTTCTTGCACACTTGCCCCGAAAGCAGGTAAAATCACAACATTTCCAGAGTTTACAACAGAAAAGTCTTTTTTACCTCCTTCTACGGGGATAAATTCTACTTTCATTTCCTGCATCCGCTGATTCACAGAAGGGTTGTGAATAATCTCATTCGTAATCCAAATGCGTTCAGTGGGAAAATGTTTGCGGGTTTCATAAGCCATCGCTACAGCACGTTCTACACCCCAACAAAAGCCAAAGGCTTGTGCTAAGTGGATGGTGACGTCTCCCCTTTGCAGAGTATAGTTGTTATTGCGAATTTCTTGAATTAAACTGCTTTGATACTCAGACTGCAACTGAGTAGCGATTTCTGCTTGGTGACCAAATCCTTTACGATGGTAATTTTGTGATTGTTGGAGCGAACGTTTAAAAGCTTTGGTATCCATTGTTTTTTCTGTTTCATTTTAAAGTTACCATTTTTTATTTTCTCGCGCAAAGAGGCAAAGACGCCAAGAGTCTGTTTGTGCTTTTGGGTAAGATTATTTTTTCTGTGGTTGCAATTTTCTTTGACTATATACTTATAGAACCCATTTGACATCTTTTACAGTGTTGAAGTAAAGTTACGGCAAAAGCCTTATCCAGCAACCATGCCATACTCCAGCAGCCTAACAGACGAAGAGTGGGAAATTCTTGAACCTCTACTG
>NZ_JABXYX010000335.1 GCF_017982655.1 Brasilonema sp. CT11
TTCCAGTTAAAGTGGTCGCAGAAGCGTAAGTGCACCCGTTAGAAAAGCAGTAATCCGTAGTTTGTGCGAAACTGCCGCAAATAATCGTTATCACTACTACTACTATAGCCTTCAACATTATAGTGATTGCCAATTTTTAAAAATTAGCCGAGGTGCGTTGTATCAATATAACAGAAATTAAAGGAATAACAAAAGAAAATCAAAGTGAACGTTTTCTTGCCTTAATGAGATCATTGCCAAGTTTCGGTGTTAAATATTACCAATAAATATTTAGGGAATACTACCCGATTTATTAATTGAACAAAGCTTCGTCGCTGGTAACGTTTGAAAATTTAACAGATTCGGTCCACAATTCTTGTGCCCTATTCTCGTCGTATGAGTCGTCTGATGACTTAATCTCTTTTTGACCTTCGAAATATTTGCCAGTAACGCCTTCATATTTTTCCGAGATTGCTAGAGAGCCCAGATTCAATCCGGATGTTGAGGGAAGGTTCGTGTTTGGCACAATGTACCTCAAAATAGGAACGATAATATTAAATATCGTTCGTAAAAAGAAGTTGACATCGCGTGCTAAGCCAGTGCCGGGCATGAGACCCGGATCGAAGGCGTTGACTGCCACGTGATTGATTCCTAGCGCAGCAAGTCTTCTATTCATTTCATAAGCGCACAATACGTTGCATAGCTTGGATATAGTATAGTTAAGGGTTCCACTATATTTTTGGTTGGCTGGTTCTAAAGAGAGAAACCAGGAGTTAGAATCTCGATCGAGCAAGAATTTTCTTTAGATGCTGCGAAGACTTACTAGGATAAGCAATCTCTTGTACAGAATTATACTTAGGATGTGGCATGCCAGTTCTTTGCTTCGGATCGTGCGTGCCACTGGCTACGAAAATGACTCGCAAAGGTGTCTTGTCTAGCACTCGTTTCTGAGTAAATTGTTAAGTATTGCGATGATTGGCACGGGTATTCTACGTACCTTAAGCAATAAATTCGTCAATAAGAAGTGTCCTAGGTGATTTACACCGAATGTTGTTTCGAATCCCTCTTCAGTGACGGATGGGTTGTGAACTTGCAAGCCTGCATTGCATACTAGCGCCCTTAACACAGGCAGGCTCTTATCTTTGATATATTCCTCGCTAAATTTTCGAATCGACTTCATCGAACCTAGATCCAGTACTCGAACAATAACCTGAAACAAATCTCGTGTTAGATCCTGTCGCTTGCCTTCGAGCTAATTATTCGTACCTTATTATTTCCCGTTTCCTTTCTAATCTTCTCAGCGGCTTCTTCTCCTCTTTCAACGCTTCGACAGGCCAAAACGACTGTCCAATCTAAATTCTTCGCGATCCATTTAGCAGTTTCGAATCCGAGACCTAAATTTCCACCAGTAACAATAGCAGTAGACATCGATATTATTTCTTGTTGTTGTTGTTGTTGATTGTTTTGAGTTGATTGAAATTACTACCGACGCTTGCCTTAAATATTAGCCTGCTCGGCCAAAAGGAAGACGGAGAAAAGGAGAATTGACGGAGTAATTACAAATCCTCCGAACTCCGTCGCCGTGATGGAAAAGGGATATCTAATGTAGTTATGTTGGCCTTACTGCCGCTTTCCTTCAGCAAAAGGGATCCCCTGCAGAATGACATTTTCCAAATAAGTTGCCGATCCGAAGAATTCTCAGAATAGATTTGATAACCTTTTAAAGCAAGTCAATAATTTACCGCTAATAGTAATAGTCACGAACGGACGAAGGGTGTAAAAACGTAGATGGCTGGTTACAACCCGTTAGTGTTGATGTAACAGCACGGTGGTGCTTATTTATTTTTCTACTTATCCAGTGATAGGCGGGAAAGTGTTATTCTTGCTGACGACGAGGTAGCTGTGCGCATGTGCGAGGTAACCCTTGATCATGCCCTGGTAGATCAGATTCGCCAAAATACACTCGAGCTCGTCCACGTCCATTTCAATGCCGAGATTGGTGAGCACTGTCGTTGTCATTTTCAAAGAAATTTTGTCGGCCTTGTCTTGCAACAAAAATCTGGATAGAGAAATAAAAATTTCCGAATTAGGCAAAAAAAGAACGAATCTATAACTACAAGACGATACTTACAATCTCTTAAACAAGTTACGATAAGCAATCAATCGTAGTTTTTCCACGACCAAAAACACTCCCTTTGTGCGCAAGAAATCGGCTTGCTCTTCGATCGCCTCCTCGAACAACTTGATATTACCTAATAAGGAAATAATTAATATCTACGATCGCCTCGTTAATTATTCATCTATTGTTCTTACCGTATCGAACGGCTTCGATAATTTTAGCGAACTCCATCAACTTGTATTTTTTGAGCAGTGACATCTTCGGTATGCGTCCCATATGTAATCGCACGGGAATAAGATAGATCAATATCAATCTATTAATATGTATTGTTAGTTAGATCTGCAAGTATTTCTTCGGCAAAACAACGAATTTAATTTGTATCTCACC
>NZ_JABXYX010000012.1:0-68463 GCF_017982655.1 Brasilonema sp. CT11
GGTTATGGTTGTATGGTTTTGTTCACCCAGAATCTGGAGAAACATATTGGTGGATTTTGCCTACTGTCAATACCGATTTGTAAAACCTGCGTTTTAGCGGATTTTGCTCGTGAATATAGTCTTGGAAAGAACAAGCGAATCTTATTAGCCATTGACCAAGCAGGTTGGCATACAAGCAATGATGTCAAGTTACCTGAAGGTATTGATTTGATTGATTTACCTGCATACTCCCCTGAACTACAACTGTTCAGTTCGATTATGGCCCCTAACCAATGAAGTTATTGCCAATTCATCTCCAGAATCTCTAGATGAACTCGAAGAACTTCTAGTTTACCGTTGCCAACAATTAATGAAGCAGCATGATTTAATTCAAGGGCTAACTTGCTACCACTGGTGGCCGAGAACAAGACCTACGCAATTAAGTAGGTCGGCGTAAATAATTATTGTTGGAATAAGGCAGGAAGCACCCGAGCAGGGAGAGAAAGAGTTTGAGCCTTATTTACTTTTCTTTACACAGTTTGGTTTTATTGCACCGACTTACTTATCAGTATTCATCCAGACACAAGCATGAACTATCGGTTGATTACTGGCTTAACAGCCGATCGCCTGTTACAGGCTTGATCTTCTTTTTTTTTTGTAGTTAAAGATACCTCTTACTGACATCTGAGTTCCGCCCTCTATATAATTACGATATTATCGGACATGATATAACCCACCTTTAGCTTATTGGTTCAACTTGTTAGAAAATTGAAATATTTCCAACTAGGTTATCTAGGAACGTCAAGGCGTAATTTCCTCATTTTATAAGTAAGCTTCTACACTATCTCTGTCAGTATTAGCTCAGTATAGTAAGTCAATGCTAATTAAAAAAAGACGTGAGTGGATATGAAAGTGAATATGAAAATAGAATCTATAACTCTTAAAGGATTTCGCTGTTTTGGTAATACACCTACGACTGTAAAGCTATCGCGAGGTATCACAGCATTCGTTGGGGCAAATGGTTCTGGAAAAACAGCTTTGCTTGAAGCACTTGTACGTGTATTTGGTATAACAAATAAACAACGAACTATTTCACGCAATGATTTTTATGTATCTCCTAATATAACAAATGAACATATTAGTACACATGATTTATATATAGACATTCGCCTAAGTTTCCCTGACTTAGAAGAAGACTCAGATTCTACACAGGCTAATCCTGCGATACCAGCTTGCTTCCATCATATGCAGGTAGATCGGCTGAATGGGACGCCCTTTGTTCGTATTCGTCTCGAAGCAAAGTGGGAAGATGATGGAACGATTGATGGAAATATTGAACAAAAACTTTGGTGGATTAGGACTGCCAATGAATCACCAACAGATGAGGAAAAAAGACCATGTGAAGCATCAGAACGTGGGTTGATTCAAGTTCATTACATTCCGGCTACACGAGATCCATCTTCTCAGTTAACATCTGCGGCTGGAGCAATTTTAGGGCGTTTACAGAAAGCAATAGTCTTATCCACCGAAACGCAACAGTCTATCCAGACTGCATCTCAGCAGATTAGAGAGGTTTTCGGAAAAGAACAAGCAATTGTTAGTATTAATCAGATCTTAGTAAGTAGATGGAAAGAACTTCATGATGATGCTTTTGATGCAGAACCTGAATTAAACGTTGCCAGTAGACAGTTTGAAGATATAATTCGCCGTTTAAATGTCGTATTTCGCCCAACAGAACTGAATGCTGAACGTGAGTTAAATGCTTTGAGCGATGGTCAAAAATCTTTGTTTTATTTTTCGCTTATTGCCTCTGTATTTGAGGTAGAACAAAAGTTTCTATATTCAACTATTATACCAAATTCAAAAACGATAAAAAATTATGATATTTCTAAAAATAATGATACCCAAAATTTAGAAGAGTTACCAAGAACAGGTTTTAATTCTAATCGGCTGCAAACACCTGCCTTAATCATTTTCGCTTTTGAAGAACCAGAAAATCACTTAGCACCTTACTTTTTATCACGCATTATCACACAGCTTCGCTCTCTTGTAAATCAGTATTCAGTTCAAGCTGTATTGACTAGTCATTCTCCTGCTATTCTTGGCAGGATTAAACCAGAAGAAGTACGGCATTTACGACTTATTCAAAATTCAAGGACGGTAGTTGTAAATGAAATAAAATTTTCTAATAATGATGAGTCTAAATATAAATATTTACGGGAGGCAGTTAACGCTTACCCAGAATTATACTTCGCCCGATTTGTAATTCTTGGAGAAGGGGACTCTGAGCAAGTAGTTTTGCCAAAGTTAGCTTCGGCGCTAGGTTTGGAAGTCGATCCAGCTTTTGTTGCGATAGTTCCACTTGGAGGACGCCACGTTAACTATTTCTGGAAACTACTTAATGAACTAGATATTCCACACGCAACACTTCTAGATTTAGATTATGGACGAAAAGGTGCTGGATGGGGTCGTATTAAGTATGCATTAAAGCAACTTCTTGAAGTTGGAGTAGCTTCAGAAAATCTTCTGAAATTTAGGGATAGTAGTGGAAACGAGCAGGAAATATCTAAAGATGAGTTAGAAATACTTGATAAACGGCAAGAGCAAATCGATGAAAATCTAATCCGTCATCTAGAAAACTTTGGTGTATTCTTGTCCTCCCCACTTGATTTAGACATGGGGATGCTATCCTCTTTTGCTGATGTCTACAAAGCTATTGTCCCTGAAAGCTGTGGACCAAGGATTCCTAACAGAGAAAATTCAAAATACAGCAGTTATTTAGATACTGCAACAAAAGCTGTTCTTGGCGATGATGCTGATTCATCAGTATATCCAGAAGAAATTATGGCGTTATTTCCGTGGTATAGGTATCTATTTTTAACTAAAAGTAAACCATCGACTCACCTTCAAGCGCTCTGTCAAATTGCTGACCAAGAGCTTGCAAATAAAGCTCCCTTGGTATTAAAAAATATTTTGAAGTACACCATTAACAAGTTACGCTAAAAAAAATATGAATATGGTTAATATTCTTTCTTATAGTTGGATACCAGTTGGAGTTAGTGAGCTTGAGCAGAATGCAGAAACAGTTGTACGCTCTAATAAAAACTATTCTGTAATAGCTGGACCAGGAGCCGGAAAAACAGAATTATTAGCTCAAAGAGCTTGCTATCTTTTGCAAACAGGTCAGTGTCCTAACCCCTATCGTATTCTTGCTATCAGTTTTAAGAAAGATGCTGCAAATAATTTAAAAGAACGAGTAGCTGAGCGATGTTCAAAAGAAGAAGCTTTGCGCTTTGATTCACTGACTTTTGATGCTTTTGCAAAAAGTATGTTGGATAGGTTTATGGGAGCATTACCAGAAGTTTGGCGACCAACTACGGATTATGAGCTTTACTTTCCAAAAAAACATGAATACGAAAGCTTTCTACGATCCCTTAGTCTTAATTTTTCAGATGATTCTGTAAGAAAATTAGAGAAAATTTGGATTCTTGGTTCACCTCTTTCAACTGAAAAAATACAGGAAATACCTACTGAATTTCTATCTATAGCTGCAAAGCGGTGGTGGGAAGCGTGTTTGCATATGGGTGGAAATTCTAGGTTGACTTTCCCAATGATAGAAAGGTTAGTAGAACTGCTCCTGAGAACAAATCCTAAAATTTGCAACGCTTTAAAAGCAACTTATACCCATGTCTTCATGGATGAGTTTCAGGATACAACCCATGTTCAATACGATTTGGTAAAAACTGCATTCCTGAATTCTCAAACTGTATTAACTGCTGTGGGTGACAACAAGCAGCAGATTATGCGTTGGGCAATGGCGCTAGATGATGCTTTTAGTGTTTTTGAGAAAGATTTTAAAGCGGAACGTATTCAGCTATTCTCTAACTATCGCTCATCATCAGAGCTAGTAGAAATACAACATAAAATTGCTCTTACAATCGACCAAAACTACAAGCAAGTTGAATCTAAAATTTCAAAAAATATATCAGAAGAGCCTTGCGTAATTTGGGATTTTAAAACACCCGAAGTAGAAGCAGAACATCTTGCAAAAACTATATCATCTACCATAAGTAGTTATCGACTAACTCCCAGAGATTTTGTGATTATTGTCAAGCAAAAAGCAGACAGTTACGAACCATCTTTGAAAAAGGCTTTTCAAAGAAATGGATTAAAAATACGTGTTCAACAGGATATTCTAGCAGAACCTCTGACAGAATTTTTTTTGGCATTTCTGCGGTTTGCTTCAAGAGAACGTGCTGGTGTTTACTGGTCTGACTGTTATAAAATATTAGGCAGCCTACGAGGCATTAATCCAACAGACGACAAAAGCAGCAGATTATTACAAGAGGAGCTTAATAATTTTCACCGCCATTTGCAATATAAAATGAATCATGTGTCGTTTCAAAATAAACAGATAAATGAACTCTTGAAAGAAATTGAAAAATTTGTCGTTAAAGAAAGTATTCAAGCTTACTTACCCGAATATAAACAAAGTAATAGATATGAAGATTTATTTAAAAAAATAAGCAATAAACTTCAGAAAAGTTGCGAAACAGTGGAACACAAATCTTGGGAGTCAATTCTAGACGACTTTGAAGGAAAAGATTCAGTCTCAATTATGACCATTCACAAAAGTAAAGGATTGCAGTATCACACTGTAATCTTTGTTGGACTAGACGACTCTGCATGGTGGAGTTTTCCAAATCAACCAGAAGAATCTCGTGCTAGCTTCTTTGTTGCTTTTTCACGTGCAAAACAACGTGTTATTTTTACTTACTGTG
The DNA here is from genome assembly GCF_017982655.1 of Brasilonema sp. CT11. Lineage (GTDB taxonomy): Bacteria > Cyanobacteriota > Cyanobacteriia > Cyanobacteriales > Nostocaceae > Brasilonema. The sequence goes on from NZ_JABXYX010000012.1 coordinate 4,761, forward strand.
AACAACGTGGTCAAAGGAGTAATAAAGTATCTTCTCTTTACGAAGTATTACACAGAGCAGGAGTTAAAACTGAAGTGATTGAAAGCCAAGTTATCTTCCCTTCAAATAGTGTTGGTGAAGGTGAGGTACTTGAATGGTTCGACTTACTTTTCGATAAGAAATCTGCTAATTCCAAGCTTTCTATTATGCGATCGCACTTCAGCCAACGTAGTGCAAAATGCGATCGCACTTTTGATAAGTACCTTCCAACCGAACATCTACAATTGAGTTAGTAATACACCACTACGCCGAAGTACCGGGATGCAGAGAGTCACAGTTGACGATATCAAACAAAATCCCTTGAAGTATCTCAATCAAGTTGAGGCGGGTGAAAGCTTTGTCATTGTCCAAGCAGACAAGGCAATTGCTGAATTAAAACCAATTACAAGTACTAACAAGCAATTACGACCATTTGGTTTGTGTGCTGGAGAATTTACAGTGCCTGATAATTTTGATGAACTTTTGCCCGAAGAGATTGTGAATGTATTTGAAGGCAGATGAAAATTATCCTAATCTACGCATCCAAAAAGTAAAAAAGGGATTCTTGTCGAAATCCCTTTTCCAAAACTAAACTTTATCCGAAATTAATATAATTAGAAAACTCGAAAAATAAATGGATAACGGAACGGTTGATCAGGCTTGCTGAAACAGTGCAACAGCGCCCAAATTGTCAGTCCCCAGTGTAGTAAAAAGCCAAAAGCAACAACAGGGAAGAACAAAATTCCGCCAAGACCAAGGGTGAGAAAAGATATAATCCCAATTGGAACTCCAATTAGTATTGCCCAGAACCAAACATTGAAGTGAAAATTAATTGATTCTTTGGCGTTGCTTTTAACAACTGGATCATCGGAGATTAAGTTAATTAAAATTGGAACACCAACCGAAAATAATGTTGTACTAAAAAAAATCGCCCCATGACACAGAGATGATAGCAATTTGCGCTTATCAGAATCGTATGTAACTCGCATCGTTGGTGGCTCCTCAATTCGCTTTCTTGTCTTGATTTTAACGGTTACCAAATAGGTTTGGCATTACAGGTTACCGTACTTAGAAAGCTTTTGTGCTTTCCCCTAGTACAGATTAACTTTGAGTGCGACTCATCAACTACAGGTTATGAGGTTTTCCGAACTCTTACACAGTAGAAGATAAAGTTAAGATCTAACAAGCGTGAATGCGTCCCGCAGCTTTAAGATCACTCCGAGGTGCTTCCAGCATGGAGTGTCTGGCGAAGGCGATCGCTAAGGAGCAACAGACGCGCCGCGCGCGTATTGTTCAGACACATTCTCTGTCCTGAGTAACCAGAAAACAATTGAGGTGTATTTATGAGCAAATCAATTTCTAAGTTAGTTGATGAACTACCTACCAGCAATTTGACCGTTTCTGCATTGCGCGCGCTCGATTTTGTTGCCCCTGGTGAGTGGCGAAATGTAGTTGGCTTTGTCAACACGATCAAAACTGTCACTGGCGAAACCGACGAAAGGCTCATTCAACAAATTGGCGAACGAGCGGTTTATCTCTACAACGATCGCTCTCAGGGATACCAACGAGCAATGTGGCTTTATCAGACCGTTGAACGCACAGATAAAGCACTTGGTGCAGCTGCATTCGCAAACAAAGTGGGTGAGAAAGTTCCCCTTTTGGGTTTTTTAAACCGACTCACTCCCAAAGCTGATAAAGCACAAACCATAGACTTGTGCTTAAAACTAGTTGTTGAGTTAGTAGCTTTCTGCCAAATTAACGGTATTCCCGGAAACAGTATTGGGGATTTTGTCAGGTCTTTGGGTGAATACAGCGATGAATCCTTCATCCGCATGGCTGCATTAGTTTGCTTTGATGGTTTGATACCCCTAGGTCCAAACTTCATCAGTACCGCACTATCTAGAATTAATCACACAAGTCCTCAGGAGTTAGAGCAAAACTCGACCTTTCAAAATATCAGAACAGAAATTCCAGGTAACAATTCCAGTAGCAAACTCAACTTTATTGGCGAAAGCTTCAATTCAGTGAGTGGTTGGATGACTAGTCTAATTACTTCAAAGCATTTGACACCACAAAAAGTCGCCAACCACTTGCAAAGTTTTGTCGATGTTGCTGATGATAAGCTAGACTTCGTTGCTGCGTTGCTGGATATGTCAACGAATTACTACGAACATACAGGTACACAAACTTTAGCACGTCGATTGATAGAGCGAGCTGCGGCTGAAATTTAACCCTGGTAAATCCGGGTGCTAGCGCCAGCAAGTATCGGATAATAAATTATTACTTTAAATTACTTACAAAGGTAGTCAACAATGGGCAGACTCAATCCCTACACTCTACAGATGGAACTTACCCGGATGTTTGAGAACGGGCAATCGTTTTTCGCGACAACAAAAGTGCATGATTGGTTAAAAGAACGTCATCATAATCCTGCAGATTACGATATTCTTTTCCATCAAAAACCAGCACCTCCTGGTTCCAAATCAGTAATGGTTGTTGAAGTTGAATTACGTCGCAAAGATGGACAACCGGTTGATCCGTGGTTGCAAGAACAAGCCAATCTTCATGCTTGATAACGATTATAGCGGTTACTGACCTAGTGAGGTACGTTTTCAAGGCTACTAACTCTACTAAAAAAGATTTGGGTATACCTCAGTTGCTTAAAAAAGGCTATAGCAGTCCTAAATCATTTGTGAACAACAAGATTCCCGACTCCTTTAAAAGTTGTCGGGAATCTGATGATGCGCAATTTCTGTGCTACGCGCAGGCACTTTCACACAAATCAAATAGGATTGCTATAGACCACAAAAGTCCCTCAGTGATCTGTTTTAGTTTTTCCAAAAGTTGCTCATCAGAAAATCTTTATGGTTGAAAACTATCTGTAAGCGATATTTTACCTGTAAATATTATGGATAATAAGATTGAAGACATTTACAACTATATAAAAATTTCAGATTTGATTGCCACTTCAGGACAACCAACAACAAAAGAATTTTCAGCAATTCAACAAGCAGGATATCAAATTGTTGTGAATTTGGCACTACCAGAATCTACCAACGCTTTACCTGAGGAAAAACAAATTGTTGAATCTCAAGGTATGCAGTATGTTCACATTCCTGTTGTTTGGGAAAAACCCACTATTGAAAACGTGAACGATTTTTTTAGCGTCATGGAGGCAAACACTCAGAAAAAAGTGTTTGTTCATTGTATTGCGAATAAGAGAGTTTCAGCATTTATCTATCTTTATTATCGTCTACATGAACATATGAGTGAGGAAGATGCAAAGAAAGAGTTACATAAAATTTGGGTTCCCAATGAGATTTGGCAAAATTTTATGGAACAGGTGATAAAGAATTCTGATTTTTTATAAATCTTTGTTCATCAGCACATGATATACATACCAGGTGCAATTACGATGTATCAATTTGTTACCAATCTGACCGAAAACCAGGTTTCTAATTTGCTGGATTTATACAAAAACGAATTTTGGAGCTACAAACGTGAACGTGAAGATATTGTCAAGATGCTTGCAGCATCAGACATTATCGTCGGATTGGTAGATGAGAATGAACAATTGATTGGTTTTACTCGTGTTCTCACCGATTTTGTGTACAGAGCAACTATTTATGATGTCATAATTAAACCAACTCATAGAAAAATGGGTCTTGGTACTCAGTTGATAGATGCAGTTGTGAATCACCCTAAGTTAGCCTCAGTTGAGCAAATTACTCTTTATTGTCTACCAGAAATGATTCCTTTTTATGAACGTTGGGACTTCACAGCTAACATCGGTGAATTACAGTTGATGTTCCGAAACAAGCAATTTCATAAGCACGTTAAAAATGCGTGAATTTGAATGATCGCGACTCACCAGCTTATGGGTTGGGAATACACTCATCTACCTTGAACCATCGCTTTTTACCACGCGGTAACTTCACTAACACACTACCGGGTTTCCACCAGGGTGAAGGAATAACCAGACCGTTACGACCGTTGGGGAGTTTAACAACTGTACCTGGAACGATATTCATAGGAGTTTTATGAAAAATGAGAGATATAAAAGCAAATTAGAAAACTATTCTTTGAGAGCTATATCGATTTGTGTTTCCATTCAGAGAAGTGTTGCGGGTATAACTACCCGCAACAACCTTGATTAGAAGTGCGGAGAAAATATTGTTAAGAGAATCTAAAGAATGATCAAAGTCTAGCTAATCCTTTATGTTTGTTTTAATAATTGCAATATTTCTTTACAGAAAACTGAACATGAGTAGGGCTTTCCTTTAAGCATGAGTCGTGCCACAACGGGACAAACGCTGTAGTATAAGCTTTGATTTGTTAAAAGTAAGCGGTTTTACCGCAATATTATGCGTAATTATGCAAATAAAAGTAGAAATATTTACTGTCAATAAGCGTTTTCCTTTGACAATTAGTCGTGGTACAACGGCACAAACGACGAATATATGGGTGAGGATTTTGCACGATGGTATCGAAGGCTGGGGGGAAGCATCACCCTTCAGTGTAGGCACTCATCCGCAATCAACTGAGGTCATAAAAGATGCTTTGCTGCAAGTAGCACCCTCTTTGCAAGCATTCAGTCCAATGCAAAGACAAGAAATCGAAAAAATATTAAGAAAAGCTTTACTACCCTCATCTGCGATCGCAGCGCTGGATATAGCAATGCACGACTGGTTGGGAAAGCGTGTGGGGCTACCCCTGTGGCAGATTTGGGGACTCAATCGCGATGCCATAGTGCCGACTTCAGTCACAATTGGTATCAATTCGCCAGAAGGCGCAACAGCAAGGGCGCGAGATTGGCTCGCGTTCACGAATGTCCGTGTTTTCAAGGTAAAGTTAGGTAGTCCGGATGGTATTGACGCAGACCGAAAAATGTTAATAGCAGTGCGAGAAGAAGCAGCAGCTAGAGACTTGTACGTTGATGCAAACGGGGGTTGGAGTTTGGAAGATGCAGTCTCTATGTGCAATTGGCTTGCTGATATCGGTGTAAAGTATGTAGAGCAGCCACTGCCAAAAGGGCAGGAAGAACATTTAGCCCAACTCAAGAGGCTAATTCCTTTACCTATTTTTGTTGATGAAAGTTGCTTCAACAGCTCCGATATTCCCAAATTGGCAAGCTGTGTAGATGGGATTAATATCAAACTTATGAAATCAGGGGGTTTAACTGAGGCAATGCGAATGGTACATACGGCACGGGCATATGGGTTGCAAGTGATGTTCGGTTGCTATTCTGACAGTACGCTAGCGAATACAGCAGCAGCACAACTTGCCCCATTAGCTGACTATCTCGACTTGGATAGTCACTTAAATTTAACAGATGACCCTTTTACAGGTGCATACGTGCAGGAGGGGAGAATTTTACCAAACGATTTACCAGGGTTGGGGGTACAGTATAGTGCGTCTGGCGCTTAATCAACGAGTAGCTGTCCTACTACATGAGGAACTTCTGGGACGTCATGGCAAAACTGGGCTGTCAATTTTACGCTACAGTGAAGCCCCAATTGTCGCAGTGATTGACCGCGAATATGCAGGCAAATCTTTAACTGAGTTAACGGGTATCAAGCGTGATGTGCCAATAGTGGCATCAGTTACAGCAGCGCTGGAATATCAGCCTCAGGTTTTGGTTATTGGTATTGCCCCTAAAGGAGGTGTTTTGCCAGATGATTATTGGCATGAACTTAAGAACGCTTTATCAGCGGGAATGTCAATAGTCAACGGTTTGCACACGCCATTGGCAAGTATGCCAGACTTAAAAGCATTACTCAAGCCAGGGCAAGTGATTTGGGATGTACGGAAAGAACCATCTAACTTAGATGTTGCTAGCGCTTTGGCACGTAATCTCTCATGTCAGCGAGTCTTGACAGTGGGTACTGATATGTCAGTCGGCAAAATGTCAACTAGTCTGGAGTTACATTGGGCATCACGTCGCCGGGGTTTGCGTTCTAAATTTATTGCCACAGGTCAAACTGGTTTGATGTTAGAAGGAGATGGTGTGCCATTGGATGCAGTCAGGGTAGACTTTGCCGCTGGTGCTGTGGAACAGGTAGTTATGCGGTATGGTAAAAACTACGACATTTTGCATATTGAAGGACAAGGTTCCCTACTACACCCCGGTTCGACTGCAACGCTACCCTTAATTAGAGGATCGCAACCAACACAGATGATACTCGTTCATCGTGCCGGACAAACTGAGGTGATTAATGGTGTACCGATTCCGCCTTTATCAGAAGTCGTAAAACTTTATGAAACTGTTGCCCGTGCAGGTGGTGCATTTGCACCTGTGCCTGTTGTTGGCATATGTTTGAACACGAAGAATTTAGATGAATCACAAGCATTGGATGCTGTCGCTCAAACTGAAACAGAAACTGGAATACCCTGTACAGATCCAATACGATTTGGTGTTGATAAGTTATTGAATGCACTGATACAAGGGTGAAGTCTATCAGGGCGGGGAAAACCCGTCTTTGATGCTTCACCACTTACTACATCAAGCTAGAAGTCAGATCAACTTTTTTCTATAGAAACTGTTTCTTTTGCTTGATATAAGCGACAACCTTCACATGGTCCACTGGGGTTGACAGCACAGCGCAGGTAACCAGAACGAGCATTAAATTGGCAGCTGATATCCCCAACAAGGTAACCGACTCCTTCAAGATAATAGCGATCGCCTCTGAGGGTACTGCGTTCTGTGCAATAGTTATCATCGCTGATCCTGTTTTGTTGCACTCGCCCTACAGGATAAATTGTAGAAGCGGCTCGTCTAAACCGTGAACCTGTTCTAGCCTGGCTTTTACGCATCAACCACAGAGATAATAGGGACGGTAAGAAACCAATGGCGATAACCAAAAGTATATTCACTTCAATACCTTCTTTTAACCTCTTTTGTGCGCTGATCTTCTGATGGTGTTATATCCTCACATTTTAGGGAGAGTACAACGCTTTACACTCGTGGGAAATTTCGCTTGGAAGAAACCTAACACTCAAACAAGTGTTGTGTTAGCCGCCACTTTAACCAGCATAACCGTTGCAACCCAAACCGTGGGCTTAGGTTAAAGTAGGTTTAAACCTGAATATCGCGTTCAGATCTTCCGTATGTAAATTGTTTTTTGATTTCGCTCATGAATCCACTGATGTTATATAGACGATTTGGACGCACAGAATTAAAAATGCCTGTTTTTTCCTGCGGTGGTATGAGATACCAGTATAAATGGGAGGATGTCCCGCAGTCGCAAATACCCCGTGATAACCAGAAAAATCTAGAAGCAACGATTCGACGGGGAGTGGAATTAGGAATTAATCACATTGAAACTGCCCGTGGTTATGGTAGTTCGGAAATGCAGTTAGGGAAAATTTTACCAACGTTTCCCCGTGAGCAGTTAATTGTTCAAACAAAAGTTAATCCTGCGGCAGATCCGAAAGAATTTCAGCGTAACTTTGAAAACTCACTACGAAATCTTCGGTTAGATTATGTTGACTTGCTAGGAATACATGGCATCAATCATCCTGAGTCATTAAACAATAGTATTCGTCCTGGCGGCTGTTTGGATGTAGCAAAAAAACTTCAAGCACAAGGGAAAGTCAGGTTTATCGGCTTTTCCACACATGGTTCAACAGATACTATTATTCAAACCATTCAGACTAATCAATTTGATTATGTCAATTTGCATTGGTATTATATCAATCAAGTGAATTGGGCTGCTGTTGAAGCAGCAAACAGCCAAGATATGGGTGTATTTATTATTAGTCCATCTGATAAAGGAGGGATGTTATATAAACCACCACAAAAATTAATTAATCTTTGCACTCCTTTGAGTCCGATGGTTTTTAATGATTTGTTTTGTTTAAGTCACCCTCAGGTACATACTTTGAGTCTGGGGGCTGCAAAACCACAAGATTTTGATGAACATCTGAAAACTTTAGATTTGCTGAAGAATGCATCTGAAATTTTGTCACCAATTTTGGCACGTCTAGAGGAAGAAGCTATTGCTACCTTGGGTGAAGACTGGGTGAAAACTTGGCACGTCAATTTACCCACTTTTGAGGAAACACCTCATCAGGTTAATATTCCAGTGATTTTATGGTTAAGAAATTTGGCGATCGCCTACGATTTACTGGAGTATGCCAAAATGCGTTACAACCTGCTTGGTAATGGGAGTCACTGGTTTCCTGGTAACAAAGCAGAGAAAGTACATAAGCTAGATTTGCGACAATGTCTTAGCCGTAGTTCTCATGCTGACAAAATTCCTCGCCTTCTTGCACAAGCACATCAGATGTTGGCAGGTGAAGCAGTGCAGCGGTTATCACAAAGTTAAACAAACAAAACGTACTTTTGGACACAGTTATAAGTATTTCTAATATTAAAAGCATATTTTAATACTTAAAAAACAGGAGTTACGTAAAAATAACGCAATTCTGTCATTGCGACCGTTAGCGCAGCGGGCAAGGGAGGGCATAGGGAAGCGATCGCAAAGCCTTATTTTTCGTCGCGAGTGCGTAAGTCCTAAAAAAATAAGTATTAAGAATTGACACGTGTTTGGGTCTACTTATGGTTAGAATTGAAAATCGATATAGTTTTTAGTCTAAATTTTCAATAAACAACAACTAAAGATAACATTTTCTACCACAGTCACTATTATGGCTATTGCTCGTCGTCATTTCTTAATTTTACTCGGGGCTAGTGCGGGTGCATTTGCTTTAGATTCTTGTGCTTCGGCACAGAATCTGCAAAGCCAAAACAAAATAAGTCCAAATACAAACAAACCAAGTCCAAGCAACACAGGGGCTATCCAATTACCACCGTTACCCTATGCCTACGAGGCGCTTGAACCACACATAGACGCCGCAACAATGCGGTTTCATCATGATAAACACCATGCGACTTACGTAAAAAACTTAAACGCAGCATTAGACAAGCATCCAGAACTCAAGAATAGAACTGTTGAACAGATGTTGCTTAACCTTAACAGTGTGCCAGAAGATATTCGTAAAACGGTACGCAATAATGGTGGTGGTCATGTGAACCACTCAATGTTTTGGAGAATCATGAAGCCGAATGGTGGTGGAGAACCTAGAGGACCGATTGCAGACGCCATCAAACAAAACTTCGGCAATTTTGCAGCCTTCAAAAATCAGTTTAACGAAGCTGGTACAGGTCGTTTTGGAAGTGGATGGGTTTGGCTAGTCCGCACCAAAGATGGAAAGCTTGCAGTCACAACCACACTCAATCAGAACAGTCCTTTAAGTGAAGGTAGCTATCCAATTATGGGTAATGACGTGTGGGAACACGCATATTACCTCAAGTACCAGAACCGCCGCGCTGACTACTTGAATGCTTGGTGGAACGTCCTGAACTGGGATGAGATCAATAAGCGGTTAGTAGAGGGAGGTAAAGCGGCGTGAGGAGACAATAGCAACAGAGGGAACAGAGGAGAATTTTTGCTCACTCTACTCAAAAGCCCCATCTCCTCCTATAGTGGCTTTTGAGTAGGAATACCAACAGGACGGGGAAACTGGACTGGTGTAGTTGCTACCTTCCGTCTATAGTGGCTTTTGAGTAGGAACACCAACAGGACGGGGAAACTGGACTGGTGTAGTTGCTACCTTCCGTAAGTAAAGACAGTGACGAATGCTTTCACTTAAGGGAGTTGTAAATTTGTCAACTAATTCAATAACACCTCCCAATTGGTCAACAGCATTTTCTAAAGCTTTCGTTTCTTCTTCTGTCCAATTTCCTCGGTAGATTACGGCTAAACCACCCTGCTTAAGTAATGGCAGGGCATATTCAGCACACACAGAAGCTGTCCCTACAGCGCGAACTAGGGCGACATCGTAATTTTGTCGGTGCTGGGGTTGTTGACCTACTTCTTCTACTCTACCAGTCAAAGTTATAACGTTGGTCAAATCAAGCGCAGCCCTTGTTTCTTCAAGAAACGCAATCTTTTTTCGAGTAGAATCAAGTAAAGTAACAGTACTATTAGCTACAGCAATAGCAACTGCAATTCCCGGAAAACCCGCACCCGTACCGATGTCAATAACAGATAGGGGAGTAGAGGAAGTGGGGGAAGATAGGGAGGTGTTTTCTCCCTCTACTCCGCCAACTCCTCCATCTTTAAGAATGGGCGCTATTCCTCGCAGAGAATCCCAAAGATGCTTTTCCCAAAACTCTTGGGGGTCGGTAATGCGAGTGAGGTTGAATTGGTTGTTACCCTCTAAAATGAATTCGTAAAGTTGTTGGAATTGCACTTGCTGTTGGACAGTAGGAGTCCAATGGAGAGTTTCCTGCCAAATATTTGCTATATCCGGCAAAGAAGGCAATTTTAAGTTGTTCACAGTAATACAAATAGCTTTGAATTATATCCCAAGTTTTCTTTGTTTATTGTTAGAGTCATTTCATTGAGTGTAGGGTATAGGGTAACAATGCCCACTTTATTTATAAAACTGTAAGTTTTTCCTATGTTGAAGCTGTTTAGAAGATTTAACTTTGCAGTCCGGAGATAAAAATGATTTAATACAATTCTTGCCAAAATACTCTTAATGAGTATAGTGATTCTACAGAAACAGTCTTGAACTATAAACAGTCTACTTTTTGTCAAGACTAATACTAAATTTAGCATTTCTTGACCATGAAACAACCTACGACTATTACAACTGCAATATTTGCTACTTGTGCTATCCTGTTGACAGCCTGCGGCGGTGGCACTAACAGTAGTTCAAATACTGGAACGAATTCTACCCCAAATTCTGCAACTGACGCCGCCGCAACAACTACATCTGGTTCTATTCCCGTGGGTATTGCTTTCGCACAAACCAGCAACGTGGCGTTACTCGGTCAAGAAGGAGTCGCCGGGGCAAAGATTGCTGAAAAGTATTTTAACGATAAAGGTGGTGTGAATGGCACTCCGATTAAATTAGTGCTTCAAGACGCGGGTGGTGATGAAGCCGGAGCAATTAACGCTTTTCAAAGTTTAATTAATAAAGATAAAGTTGTTGGTATTGTTGGTCCTACTTTATCACAGCAAGCTTTTAGTGCTGATCCCATTGCCGAAAGAGCAAAAGTTCCTGTGATTGGAGCATCCAATACCGCTAAAGGAGTTCCAGAGATTGGAGATTACGTTGCGCGTGTTTCTGCACCCATTTCTACCGTTGCACCTCTTTCAGTGAAAGCTGCATTCAAGCAAAATCCGAACATTAAAAAAGTTGCAGTTTTTTTCGCTCAAAATGATGTATTTAGTAAGTCGGAAACAGAAATTTTTCAGAAGACAATCAAGGAGCAGGGGCTGGAAATAGTCACAGTACAAAAGTTCCAAACAAGTGACACTGACTTTCAGTCTCAAGCCACGAATGCTCTGAATTTCAAACCAGATTTGATAGTTATTTCTGGCTTAGCTGCTGATGGTGGTAACTTAGTGCGACAACTACGGGAACTTGGTTACAAAGGCTTAATTGTTGCGGGAAATGGTTTGAACACAGCAAAAGTTTTCGCAGTTTGTCAGCAAGCGTGCGATGGAGTGATTATTGCTCAAGCTTACAGTCCACAGCAACCAGGAGAAGTTAACAAGGACTTTCGCGCTGCATATGTAAAACAATTTAACGAAGAACCGCCTCAGTTTAGCGGTCAAGCTTTTGCTGCTGTGCAAGTGTATGTAGAAGCATTGAACGCTTTGGATAAAAAGTCCAAAATTAGTACAATGCCTCTTAATCAATTACGTACAGAATTGAACAAGCAGCTTTTAGTAGGAAAGTATGAGACTCCTTTGGGTGAAATTGCTTTTACACCTGTAGGCGAGGTCATTCAAAAAGAATTTTATGTGTCCACAATTAAGGTAGATCCAAACACTAAAAAAGCTAATTTTACAATCTTAAAATAGTTGCAACATGAATATCTCTATAATTTTGCAACACTTTTTGAATGGGTTATCCATTGGCAGTGTCTACGCTATCTTTGCCTTGGGATATACCCTTGTTTACTCTATTTTGGGCATCATTAATTTGGCTCATGGTGCGGTTTTTACTCTGGGTGCATATTTTACATACACACTCATGGGTGGTGCTTTTGGATTTAATGGGGTGCTAGCTAATGCATCGCTACCTATACAATTACCATTTGCTGTTGCCTTGATTTTGGGAAGTACCATAGCAGGGTTAGTTGGGGTTTTCATTGAACGGATTGCCTTTCTACCTTTACGACAGCGCGGTTCTGATTCTTTGTTAACCGTTGTCTCTAGTTTGGGTGTAGGAGTCGTGATTGTTAACTTGCTCCAGTATTTAGTAGGAGCAGAAAGTTACACATTTCCTGCAAATACTTATGGTAGTTTGCCACCATCTATTAACTTTGGAACTCCAGGAAATCCCATTCCAATTCGCACTGTTCAAATAGTGATTTTTGCGATATCAGTCGTGGTTGTCGCAATGCTGACTTGCTTTATTAATTATACAAAGCATGGTAAAGCGATGCAGGCGATTGCAGAAGATCCAACAACAGCAAGTTTGTTAGGAATCAATAGCGATCGCTATATTGTGCTGACATTTTTTATCAGCAGTTTTCTAGCAGGAGTGGCAGGAACTTTGGTTGCGTCTTCTGTCAGCATTCCTGGACCTTATTTTGGTCTTAGTTTTGGGTTAAGAGGATTATCGATCATTGTATTAGGTGGTTTGGGCAGTATTCCCGGTGCTGTGCTAGGAGGTTTGGTTATTGGACTAGTAGAGGCGTTTGTCCCAGGTGAATATTCAGGCTACAAAGATGCTGTTTCCTTTGGCATCTTATTTATTATGTTATTAGTTCGACCCCAAGGTTTACTTGGGCGTCGATTTGTTCAAAAAGTATAAAAGCGGATTGGTCATTCAATGATTATCGACCCAGAAAAAGTACCTACTGAAAGACGCTCGAATTACCCCGATGAGTTCAAGCCAATGGTTGCAGGACGAATTCGACAACGGTTAGGCAACTTTGCAGGACTAAAAAACTTTGGAGTGAATCTCGTGAAGTTAGAACCTGGAAGCTGTTCTGCTTTGCGACATTGGCATTCACATCAAGATGAATTCATATATATCTTGGAAGGTGAACTAACTATAATCACAGATGCAGGTGCGGAAATTCTCAAACCGGGAATGGCGGCGGGATTTCCAGCTAATGAGGCTAATGGACATCATTTGGTTAATCGCTCATCGGTGGTTGCAGTTTATCTAGAAGTCGGCGATCGCACTCTTTATGACTCAGCGACTTATCCTGATCATGATCTGATGACACAAGCTAGTCCTGATGGCAAGTTAACATTTATCCACAAAGATGGAACACCATACTAAAGCTTAGTCAAAACCTTAAAAATGGCTGAATTTTTCGCTACTTATGGTTCTCTTATCGTCTCTATGGTAATAGGGGCGTTGCTGGGGTTGTCGCTGTACTTACCACTTATGGCAGGACAGTTGTCTATGGCGAGTCCTGGGTTTTATGCTTTGGGTGGTTATATTGCTGCGATTCTCTCTACAACTGTTTTTGCTTCCAAGAGTGGTTCATTTCCCATACCACTACTGCTACTGGAAATGTTAATTGCTGCGGTGGTTTCTGGTTTATTGGGTGTGGCGGTGGGAATTCCGGCCTTGCGGTTGCGGGGGATTTATTTGGCGATCGCCACGATTGCTTTTGTAGAAGTTCTGCGAGTCATATCCCTAAATTTGGATATTACAGGTGGTGCTGTCGGTATTTTTGGTATCCCTCAACCTTTTCAAACACCAATCGAATATTTATGGATCGTCCTACCATTGCTGTTCATCAGCATTGCATTCATTTACCGTTTAGAACGCATCCGAGTCGGAAGAGCATTTATCGCCATCCGTGAAGATGAATTGGCTGCTGGTGCGATGGGAGTTAACGCAACTTACTATAAAGTTTTGGCATTCACTTCAGGATGTATTCTGGCTGGAATGGTTGGTGCAGTTAGCGCCCATTTTCTCAACACCTGGAATGCACGTCAAGGAACCTTTGATGCTAGTATTATCTACTTAACTTTTGTGTTAATTGGTGGTTCCAGAACTTTCTTAGGTCCAGTTGTTGGAGGTATGGTATTTACAGCTTTGCCAGAAGTATTGAGATCAATAGCAGATACAAGCGGTTTACCTTCTTGGTTTGCGCAATTTCTACGAGATGGTAGATTAATTATCTTTGGATTACTTATAGTGATTGGTACAATATTTTTCCCCCAAGGTCTTGTCACTCCAGATTTATTGAAAAAATGGAGAAAGCGCAGTAATAGTATCTTTAAATAAATATTTTTCAACAAATACAATGATTCAAGAAAGTTTCACTACAAGTCAGTTGGGATTACCAATATTAGAGGTGAAAAATCTCACTCGCCGTTTTGGGGGATTAGTAGCGGTAAATGATGTCTCTTTCACAATAACTCAGTTTGAAATATTTGGACTCATTGGACCCAACGGGGCTGGCAAGACAACTTTGTTTAATTTGATGACAGGCTTTATCACACCTTCTAGTGGACAATTACTTTATCATGGTGCCGATTTTTCTCAATTACATCCTCACCAAATTGCAAGTTTAGGTATTGGACGAACATTCCAAAATATTCGCTTATTTGCTGAACTATCAGCATTAGAAAATGTGAGGATTGCGCGTGATTGCCGTATCAGAACTAATACGTTAAAAGGTATTTTAGGATTGCCACCTGCTCCTAGGGAAGAAAAAAAAAGTAAGCAAAAAGCTTTAGAATTACTAGAGCTTGTTGGTTTAGGTGAGCGTCTTGACGAAAAGGCTAAAAATTTTTCCTATGGCGACCAAAGACGACTAGAAATTGCCCGTGCTCTTGCCTTAGAACCGCAAATCTTACTGTTAGACGAACCAGCAGCAGGCATGAATCCTAATGAAAAGCAACAACTAAGTAAATTTATCCGTAATCTCCGCGACAAATTTAACTTGACAATAATTCTTATTGAGCATCATGTCCCCTTAGTTATGGGTTTATGTGACCGTATTGCTGTCTTAGATTTTGGTCAGTTGATTGCTTTGGGGGAACCATCTGTTGTCAGAAGTAACCAAGCTGTGATTGAAGCGTATTTAGGTAACGATTAAGGATGAATCAGGGAACAGGGAACAGTTATAAAATAATTTTTAACTGATAACTGATAACTGATAACTGATAACTGATAACTACATATATACAAAAATGAATACAGATATATTAAACAATCAACAAGATTCAAAGATATTAGAAATAAAAGACCTTTTTGTTAATTATGGAGGCATTGAAGCTCTACAAAACATTAATTTATTTGTGAATAATGGTGAGGTTGTTACCCTAATAGGTGCTAATGGTGCTGGCAAAACAACAACTCTCCGCGCTATCTCCAAAATAATTAATCCTCGCCACGGCACAATTATGTACAGCGGACGTAATATTACTCGCCGCCAACCTCATGAAGTTGTACAATTAGGTCTTGCCCACTGTCCTGAAGGAAGAAGAGTATTAGCTCGGCAAACAGTTTTAGATAATTTACTTTTGGGTGCTTATATTCGCTCTAATCAAACAGAGGTGAGAAATGATATTCAGTACCAATTTGAGATATTCCCACGTTTAGCACAAAGACGTCATCAACTTGCAGGAACTCTCAGTGGTGGTGAACAACAAATGTTAGCTATAGCCCGTGCTTTAATGAGTAAACCTAAACTTTTACTTTTAGATGAGCCTAGCTTAGGTTTAGCACCGACAATTGTTCGTGAAATTTTTAGTATTATTCAGAATTTGCGTGCGACAGGCGTTACTATTCTTCTGGTTGAACAAAATGCTAACCTTGCCCTACAAATTGCAGATCGTGGTTATGTATTAGAAGCTGGTTGCATGACTTTGTCAGGTGCAGCATCGAAATTAATCACTGATGAGCGAGTGAAAAAGGCTTATTTGGGTTGATGAAGCCGTGCAGTCAAAAAATGACATCATCAAAAGATAGTTGATTCAATGAGTGCCTACGTTTTTTGATAGAAAACATATGAGGTGGCTTGTCACTATTTAATGACTTTAGTGAAAAGGAAAAAGTTATTTGAGCATTTAGACCAGTTGCAACATACAACAGCAACCCTGTGTCCTTAAAATTATATATAGAAAGCTTTTGTGATCATCCCTCACACCAGTCAGTTGTTGATTTTCAAATCCTGATCTTTTCGCGAGTTGCCCTAGAACTAAATGCTGCCTGAAGACTCCTTGCCAAAACTCCGTCTCGCCATCACTGATACAAACAGGTTGGCAGCACTATCTCGGTACGATATCCTGGATACTCCGCCGGAAGCTGGATTTGATGATCTGACGCAATTAGCAGCTCAGATTTGCCAAACTCCAGTGGCGCTGATTACCTTTGTGGATGCTAACCGCCAGTGGTTTAAGTCAAGCTTTGGAGTCCAAATGACGGAATCGCCCTTGAGTGTGGGATTTTGTCCTGCTGTTGTCCAAAGTGGGGACTCGTTAATTATTCCAGATACGCAGGTAGATCCACAGTTTGCCACAAATCTAGCAGTTCGTGAACTTGGTGTGCGTTTCTATACAGGTGTTTCCTTAACCACTTCAGAAGGCTATGTAGTAGGAACGCTGTGTGTGCTGGACTTTACTCCACGTCAGATGAGTGAAGAGCAAATCAATAGCTTACGCATCTTAAGTCGTCAAGTTATGACGCAACTGGAATTACGGCTGTCTGCTCGGAAAGTGGCTCAAACGAATGTAGCGTTGACTACTGTCTCTACTGGTGTTGCTGGAAACGTAGGGGAAACGTTTCTCTACTCACTTGTGGAACATCTAAGTCAGGCATTAGGCGTGAAGTATACTTATATTGGGTTGTTAGCAAACCGTGAACCAGAAGTGATTCAAGCGATCGCAGTTTGTGCAGATGGACGCATCGCAGAGAACTTCGAGTATCTGCTGCGCGACACCCCTTGCCAAGAAGTCATCCAGCAACGCAAGCTGTGCTGCTATCCCCACAACGTGCAGCAGCAGTTTCCAGACGCCCACCTGTTGGCTCCATTTCAGGTGGAGAGCTATGCCGCAATTCCCTTCTACGACTCGACAGGTGTTCCACTTGGCTTGCTGGGTGTGATGGATGACAAACCAATAGATGCGATAGCCCAAAGGGCTGACGCTAGCCCCGAAGGGGGCGCTTCGCAAACGCGTGTCACATTAACCGAATCGCTCCTGACAATTTTTGCTGTACGAATTGCGACAGAATTAGAGCGACAGAAAGCAGAGAAATTGCTGCACGACAGTCAATACCGAGTTCAAAACCTACTTGCCAATATGCCAGGGATGGTGTGTAGGTATGTTCCAGGTGTAGATGGTTCGGGTCGCTTTGTGTTCGTTAATTATGGCTGCCGCGATTTGTTTGAAGTAGAACCAGAAACAGCGCTCCAAGATGCCAATTCCATTTGGGACTTAATCCACCCAGAAGACTTAGCCTCGTTTCACGCATCGGTTGCTTATGCGATTGAGCATTTTCTGCCGTGGGACTGGGTGGGACGTGTGATCACCCCGTCGGGACAACTCAAATGGATTCAAAGTCGATCCAGTGCAGAGGAAACCTCAGATGGAATTGCATGGGATGGCTGGCTAGTTGATATTACTGAACGCAAGCGCATCGAAGCCGCCCTGAGAGAAAGTGAACAACAGCTTAGACTGGCAGTTGAAACCAGCAAGCTTGGCTCCTGGCAACTTGATCTGAAGACAAACGTTTTGTCTGTTTCTAACCAATGCAAAGTGAACTTTGGTGTTCCACCTTCAGCTGAGTTCTCACACCAGGTTTTGATGGAACGGATTCATCCAGATGATCGGGCTTGGGTGCAAGCAGCAATACAAGACTCAATCGTTAATCGCACTGATTACGATGTGGAGTACCGCACTGTTTGGGACGATGCTAGTATTCACTGGGCACTGATACGGGGTTGTTCACTTTATGACAAAACAGGCAATCCAGAGCGTATGATAGGTATGTCAATGGACATAACTGGTCGAAAACAAGCTGAAGCTGCTCTGAGAGAAAGTGAAGCGCGGTTACGGTTTGTGCTCGACTCTTCCCAAATTGGCGAGTGGGATTTGGATTTGACAACTCAACCTTATACAGCTCGGCGCTCGCTCAGACACGACCAAATTTTTGGTTATGACTCACTGATGCCAGAATGGAACTACGAAATCTTCCTAAGATACGTTCACCCTGATGATCGAGCATCTGTTGCTCAAAAGTTCCAGTACACGCTCTCAACTTTGGCAGATTGGAATTTTGAATGCAGAATTATCCGCTCGGATGGACAACTTCGTTGGATTTGGGCGAAGGGTAGTGTTTACCGAGACGCACACAACGCCTCGTCCCGATTGCTAGGAGTGGTGGTTGACTTTACCGAACGCAAGCAAGCAGATGCGTTACTGCGTGAAAGCGAAGAATTGAATCGGAAAATTTTGGAGAGCAGCTACGAGTGTATCAAAGTACTCGACTTAGATGGGAAGATACTTTATATAAATCCAGGTGGGCAGCGTTTACTAAACATTTGTGATTTGAATTGTTATATTAACAGCGATTGGATGCAATTTTGGCAAGGCGAGGATCGACAAGCTGCACAAGTAGCGATCGCAGCAGCATTATCAGGCGGTGTCGGTCGATTTCAAGGTTACTGTCCTACTGTCGATGGAATTCCAAAATGGTGGGAAGTGATGGTTTCGCCGATTCTAGATTCCACCGGACAGCCAGAACGACTTCTGGTTATTTCACGGGATATAACTGATCGCATTCAATTTGACATAGAACGAGATCGTATGCTTGCTCAAGAGCAACAAGCAAGAGTAGAAGCTGAACGAGCAAATCGTCTCAAAGACGAATTTTTGGCAGTTCTTTCCCACGAGTTACGCACACCGCTTAATCCAATTCTGGGTTGGTCAAAACTTCTGCAACAGGGTAAACTCGACGCTGCAAGAACAGCTCACGCTCTTGATACGATTCATCGCAACGCCAAATTGCAAGTGCAGCTGATTGATGATCTCCTCGATATCTCCCGAATTCTGCGCGGTAAGTTGAGCTTGACGGTAACACCCGTGGATCTTAGCACGGTAATCTGTGCCGCGCTCGAAACAGTTCGATTAGCTGCAGAAGCAAAATCGCTGCACATTCAGACAACTGTCTGTTCCGGAGTCGGGATAGTTAACGGTGATGCTGGACGATTACAGCAAGTGGTGTGGAATCTCTTAACCAATGCAGTTAAATTTACTCCTGCAGACGGACAGATTGAGGTTAAGTTAGCCCAAGTGGAAAACAATGCCCAAATCCAAGTCAAAGACACAGGAAAAGGAATTCGTTCTGACTTTTTGCCGTATGTGTTTGAGCATTTCCGGCAAGAAGATGGAGCAACAACACGCAAGTTTGGCGGGCTGGGGTTAGGATTGGCAATTGTCCGGCAAATTACTGAGATGCACGGTGGAACTGTCACAGTAGACAGTTCCGGTGAAGGGCAAGGAGCCACCTTTAGTGTTCAAATTCCGCTTGCTTCTCAGTCAAATGAACTGCCAACTCCACAGCAATCATTACCCAATACAAGCGACTTGAGGGGCATTCGCATTTTAGTGGTTGATGATGAGGTAGATTCACGGCAGTTCGTCGCTTTTATTTTAGAGCAAGCAAATGCGGTTGTTACAACCGTTGGATCTGGGATTGATGCACTCCAAGCGTTTTCCGAATCAATTCCCGATATCGTCATCAGCGACATTGGAATGCCAGAGATGGATGGCTACATGATGATGCGTCAAATTCGTGCGCTTCCGGTTGAGCAAGGTGGACAAATTCCGGCGATCGCCCTGACTGCTTATGCTGCAGAACTCGATCAACAGCGAGCGATCGCAGCAGGATTTCTACATCATATAACCAAACCAATTGATCCAGATGTTGTGCTTGCGATCGTTATTAACACCACATCTGTTAAGAAACAGAGGGAACAGGGAACGCTTAACAGGGAATAGGGAACAGGGAACACAACGACCACGCTCAGTGCATCGCGCTTAACAGGGCAAGAGTATTTATTTCATTTATAACGGGTGCTGCACCGTCAGTAGGTCGCTTTCAAGAAACACACGGGTGTAAGGGAAAAAGGTATTTATTTCATCCGTAAAAAATCGTACTTATGGATTTCTATAACAAGTTTCAATGAATATTGGTACTGTGTTCCTCTTGTCACAATATTGCCATTTTCTTGACATTCTCGCGCCATACAAACCGATTACACTTCTTGGTTGTGTACATAAGTTCAATTATCCCTACACTATATTTCTTCACAAATGTCTTTCTATTTTCAAACAAAAAGCCGTTCTGAGCGCCTTTTTCTACTAACTTCAAAAGGAAGGAAACTCGTGTGTCACAAAAATGAAATCGTATTGCTATTTCTTGTCGCTTTAGCTTTTTACAAGTGGCATAGTAGGCGTCGCATCCAATTCAAATATTTGTCAAACCAGGTGTCTAATGGAAAATAAATATTGTAAATTCAACACGCAACAGTATTCCAAAACAATTGATTCTATAAATACTCAATTTTATAAGCTAGGAAAACCGCCACAACGTCTTCACTACTTTTTTGAAAGACAATGTGATGCCAATCCGGACGTTCTTGCTCTTATCTGCGATACAGAACGTCTGAGTTACGCTGAGCTGGACGCACGAGCTAATCAGTTAGCTAATTACCTTTTGCGTAGAGGTATCCGTTCAGGGAGCAGGGTTGGTATTTTGCTCGAACGCTCGGTTAACACTTATGTGACATTGCTAGCGATACTAAAGTGTGGTGCTGCGTTTGTACCGCTTGACCCGTCCTTTCCGCAAGACCGGATTGCGTTCATTGCTCTTGATGCATCTGTTGACCTACTGGTGACTACCGATAAGTTTGCCGATGCAACTGCTGGAATATGCTGCCAAGTATTGTTCCTTGATGCTGTAGCCGCAGCGATAGCAATTCAACCAGCAAACCGTATTGCAACTGTAGACTCTGAAGACGCACTTTGCTACATCATCTACACCTCAGGCTCAACAGGTCGTCCCAAGGGTGTTGCAGTTAATCATTCCAACATTTGCAACTACTTCACAGTTTGCACACCAATTTACAAAGTCACTCAACAGGATCGGGTTTATCAAGGCATAACCATCGCCTTTGATTTCTCTATAGAGCAGATCTGGGTAACTTTCAGCGTTGGGGCGACCTTGATTGCCGCTCCTGGCGATTACCAGCTCGTGGGATCGGATCTCGCTCTTTTTCTCAAAAAGCAAGAAGTCACAGTGCTAGGTTGTGTACCTACACTGCTAGCAACAATAGATTGTGATCTGCCTTCTGTGCGCCTTTTGATTGTTGGCGGTGAAGCTTGCTCGCGTGACTTAGTAAAGCGCTGGAGCAAACCAGGTTGCCGGATGCTCAATACCTATGGTCCGACCGAGACAACGATTACTGCAACCTGGACCGAAATGCAGCCAGACTTACCAGTGACC
Organism: Brasilonema sp. CT11; assembly: GCF_017982655.1. GTDB lineage: Bacteria > Cyanobacteriota > Cyanobacteriia > Cyanobacteriales > Nostocaceae > Brasilonema. The sequence goes on from NZ_JABXYX010000012.1 coordinate 26,286, forward strand.
ATCGGTAGACCGCTACCAACATACAAGGTTTATATCCTTGATGAGAATATGCATCCGGTTCCACCAGGAGAACCAGGGGAAATTTGCATTGGTGGAATTGGGGTGGCACAGGGCTATATCAACCTTCCGGAGGCTACCGCTGCCAAGTTTGTCCTCGATCCATTTGAGCAGGATTCCTTGAACGCCAGAATGTATCGAACTGGCGACTTAGGTCGATTCACGTCTAATTCGGAGATTGAATATCTTGGTCGCATCGACCATCAAGTAAAGATACGTGGCTACCGCATCGAACTTACAGAAATCGAAGCGGTTTTACTGGAAAATCCAGAAGTCGAAAACGCTATTGTTTCGCTTGTATCTAACGCAGTACAAGAGTTGGCAGCATATATCACATTGCGCGTCAACGTTGCTGATCCCAAAGATTTGAAAAATCGCCTGCACACGTTGCTACGCAGCCGCCTACCCAGCTACATGGTGCCAGCTTTCATCGAAATTTTGGACACCATTCCGACGCTACCCAACGGTAAGACAGATCGATCAAAGCTGCCTGCGCCAACCCAAAGGATGCAACGTCAGCATGGCAGTGATCAGACGCTGCCCGTCACCTTATCAAAGGAGGAATCGGCGATCGCCAACATCTGGCAACAGCTCTTTCCCAACGCCCAAATTTCTATAGAGGATGACTTCTTCCTCGACTTGGGAGGACACTCACTTTTGGCTGCCAGCTTGGTATCTCAATTGCGAGAGCAACCTAAGTTTAGTCACGTCTCCATGCTTGATGTCTATCAATGCCCTACCATTGCTGGATTAGCAGCCCGGTTGACGCAACAAACAGCTTTGCCAAATGTTCCAACTGCGGCTCTCCCCTTCCATCGTACGAGTCGCAAACGCTACCTGAGGAGCGTACCCATTCAAGCATTAGGACTAATAGTCATTCTATTTTGCTTTGCCTTACAGTGGTTGCTACCTTATCTAACCTACACTTGGACGCAGGAGAACGACGCCAGCAATCTTCAGTCCGTTTTCTTGTCCATCGCTGCTTTGGCAGGGATCGTTCCCTTAATGCTTGGGTTCTCTATTGTTGCGAAGTGGCTGCTTCTGGGACGAGTGAAGCCAGGAAAGTATCCGCTTTGGGGCAGTTTTTACTTGCGCTGGTGGTTTGTCAAGAACTTGCTATCGATTACACCATTGCACTTCTTGAGTGGTACTCCGTTGCTCAATGTCTACTACCGACTGCTAGGAGCTAAAATCGGAACCAATGTTTACCTGAATTCGGTTGATATCGATGTTCCTGACTTGGTAAGTATCGGTGCAGATAGTAGCCTTGGCTACGAAGCCGGATTGCTAAATGCTACGGTAGAACAGGGTTGGCTGGAAATCGGTTCGATTAAGATTGGCAATCGTTGTTTTGTCGGTGCTAGTGCTGTACTAAGCACAAACACAATCATGCAAGAAAATACCAGTCTGGAAGATTTATCAATGCTGCCACCCCTGCAACGGATTCCAGCAAGGGAAGTTTGGGCTGGTTCTCCTGCTGCTAAAGTGGGAATCAATGAAACCAAAACTATATCTCGTCCTGCGCGACTGCGACGAATTTATTTTGGCACTCTCCAGGCAATTTTATTGCTGACGCTACCGATTTTGGAACTTCTGCCAATTCTTCCTGGAGTCGATCAAATGTACTCCATGAGTGATCAGCACAATTGGCTGCTTTTCTCACCTTTGATAGCCTTATCGTTTGTCATCTTGATGCCATTACAAATTGCCGCACTCAAGTGGTTAATCGTTGGACGTGTCAAACCTGGCTCATGTCGGTTAGACAGTCATCGTTACGTAAGATTGTGGTATGTCGATAAGCTGATGGCATTAAGCCTTGATATTATTCGTCCGCTTTACGCCACCCTATATCTGCTACCTTGGTATCGCTTGCTGGGAGCAAAGCTAGGATGGCGGGCAGAAATCTCTACACCATCCTCTTTGATCCCCGATTTAGTGACAATCGGCGATGAAAGCTTTATTGCAGATGGTGTGATTATGGGTGTACCCAGAGTTGAGCGTGGACGGATGTCTTTGGAATCAACAAAGATTGGTAAGCGTGCTTTCATTGGTAACAGTGCCTTACTGCCAGCAGGCGTGATCATTGGCGATGACACCCTCATTGGCTGTATGTCTGTTACTCCCGCTGATAAAAGCTTAGTTGCTAAACCCGATACCTCCTGGTTCGGTTCCCCAGCCATTAACCTACCACAACGGCAAGTTGTCCAGGGTTTTTCAGTGGAATCGACCTATAAGCCACCGATGAGTTTGGTGCTGCAACGCATGAGCTTTGAGGCAGTTCGAGTGCTGTTCCCTCTCAGCTGCATCGTCGCTCTGAGTTCGGTACTTATTGATACAATGATTAGGCTGAACGATGATTGGGATGAATCGGCATTAATACTCATGTTGCCGTTCCTCTATCTCGGTTTTGGACTAGCAGCCACGGCGATCACCATCATTGCTAAATGGCTAATCATCGGTCGGTATAAATCGACAGAACGTCCTCTGTGGTCGAATTTCGTGTTTCGCTCAGAACTAGTTACTTGTATCCATGAAACCCTGGCAGTTCCCTTACTGGTGGATATGCTGCGAGGCACTCCCTTTATTAACTGGTATTTTCGCTTCATGGGCTGCAAAATTGGTAGACAGGTTTACACCGATACCACTGATATCACCGAATTTGACACAATAGAGATTGGGAATGATGTCGCACTCAATAGTAATTGTGGTTTGCAAACCCACCTGTTTGAAGACCGTGTGATGAAGATATCAACCGTGACTATTGGCGATCGCTGTTCGGTAGGCAGTGGTGCGATCGTTCTCTACGATACTGTCATGGAACCCGATTCCAACCTGGGCAACCTGTCCATGCTGATGAAAGGCGAATCCCTACCTGCTAGTACCTCTTGGGTGGGTTCTCCTGCCCGGATTGCTGAGTAGAGGGTGTAAGCTAAACAACAATGAATTAAGAAAATTGTAGGGGAGCCAGTGCTGCAGGAGGGTTTCCAACGCCAGATGCTTCACTTGGGGAGACCCCAAGACCGCACTGGCTCCTCCGTAGGCATCTGGCGTTGGGCACTGCGTGCTACCTACCAATAACCGAGGAAGATAAAAAGCAGTGCCCACAACAATCAATTAAGATGGCAATTAACGGACCCTATGAAAATTTATATCAGCGCAGACATCGAAGGAATAGCTGGAATCAGTCACTGGGATGAAGCGACGCTGGGTAAATCAGAATACGATATCTTTCAAGAGCAAATGACCCGTGAAGTCATTGCAGCATGCGAAGGGGCAACAGCAGCTGGTGCAACTGAAATTATTGTTAAAGATGCCCATGACACAGGCAGAAATCTTGATCCTTATCAATTGCCCTATCCAGTACAACTTATTAGAGGATGGAGTGGTCATCCCTACAGCATGGTTCAAGAGTTAAACAGCAGTTTTACTGCATTAGTTTTGATTGGCTACCACTCACGGGCTGGATCTGCAAAGAATCCTCTGGCGCATACTTTGAGTGAAGAATTAAACTGTATTCTGCTGAATGATCAACCCATAGCCGAGTTCCATTTAGTAGCCATGACTGCAGCGTATGAAAAAGTTCCTGTCGTATTTGTGTCTGGAGATTCTGCTGTGTGTGAAGCTGTAAAAGTTTATGACACAAACATTGAAACAGTGACTACTAAGAAGGGAATTGGTGAGTCAGTATGGACGCTTCATCCGGAGGAAATTGTTAAGCAAATTCAAGCAGGTGTAGAAAGCGCATTGCAGCATCAACATCAAATTGAGGTGAAACCCTTGCCTGATAATTTTAAGCTTGAAGTGCAATACAAGCATCCACCCGATGCTTACGAAAATTCCTTTTATCCAGGAGCAAAACTACAAGGCGAACAATCAGTTGTCTTTGAGACAGATGATTGGTTCGAGGTGATACGTGCGCTTTGCTTTATTGTTTGATATCAAATCCGATTAATGAGTTATTATAAGTCCGGTTTGTGCAAAAACCTTTAAACCCTTTTTCTCTGCTCGGGTGCGCCTTGCACCCGGTGCAGCTTTAATGAGAAGTCTTTGCCCCTACGAAAACCTGTGGTTTAATTAACTGAATATAGCTGTAACTCATATTCGAGAGGTGAGTTGGTGATGGATAATCAATATTCCATTGAAATTTTTAAAGACATTCGTGATAACTCGCCTGGAAGAGAGGTCATTTTTTGACTGCCATCCGTTTTCTGCTTGATACCAATGTTTTGTCAGAACCACTGCGTCCGCGTCCAAATCCGAATGTGATGCAGATGCTACAACAACATCAGGGAGAAATTGCTACTTCAACAGTTGTGTGGCATGAGCTTTTGTTTGGCTGTTATCGACTACCGAGTATCAAACAAGAGGCGAATCATTGAGGCATATTTGACAACAGAAGTCAGGCAAAAAGTGCCATTACTACCTTATGATGCAGCAGCGGCAGAGTGGTTTGCTCTGGAAAGAGCTCGTTTAATGGCTGCTGGAAAAACACCGCCATATCTTGATGGACAAATTGCGGCAATTGCAAAAATTAACAATCTAACTTTAGTGAACTAGCGCCGTGCGGGGGTTCCCGAGCCAGTGCGTTGGGCGGGTTTCCCGACTTGAAGCACCTGGCGTCCCGTTGAGGCGACTAGTGAACCCGAAGGGTGACAAACAACACACTAGACTACATTAATTTTCAAGATTTACAGCTAGAGAATTGCTTCATCACTAAATAAATTATCCCATTACAAATAGTGACACACTCTGTAATATTATTTAACTGATAGTCTACGCTAACGGGCTGCATACGTAAAGCCACAGGCTTTACTCTAGCAAAAACGCTATATTATACCATGAGTCAAATTGTTTGGATCGCAAGACACGCCAACCGTCTCGACTTTGTTAACCCTGATTGGTTTCTCACAGCAGAACGACGCTACGATCCACCACTTTCTGAAGATGGTATGGTGCAAGCGCAGCAGTTAGCCAATCGCCTCAAGCGAGAGCATATTACTCATATTTTTGCTTCCCCCTTCCTGCGGACAGTACAAACAGCAAACGCCGTGGCAGAAGTTCTTGATTTGCCGATCAAACTAGAAACAGGCTTAAGCGAATGGCTGAATCCCGTCTGGATGACAGAAGAACCACTGCGACTCTTAACCCGAGGATTAGCAGAATTATTCCCCAGAATAGACATCAGCTATACTCCGCGCATTGCAGTAAATTACCCAGAAACTTACGAAAAAATGCAGGAGCGCTCAGGACAAACTGCCAGATGCCTAACAACAGAATTCTCTCCAGAAAATATTCTTTTAGTGGGACATGGTGCGTCGGTATTGGGGGCGGCAATAGGCTTAGTAGGTGAAATTGCCAGAACGGAAGTGAAGGCTTCTCTATGTTCTTTAGTAAAAGTTGTGCGTCAACATCCAGAGTGGTTGCTAGAACTAAAGGGAGATACCTCGCATTTAACTCAGGTAGAAGAAGTTATTCGGTTTAACTAAGAACAACTCACATGACATTACTATTGGCAGGAGACATCGGCGGCACGAAAACCATCTTACGATTGGTTGAAGCATCACAAAAAGCTTCATTACACACTATCTGTGAGGAACGGTACCCCAGTGGAGACTTTCCCGATTTGGTGCCGATGGTACAAAAGTTCTTGCTTAAGGCTAACACACAAACTCCAGAAAAAGCGTGTTTTGCCATTGCAGGACCAGTGGTGCAAAATACCGCTAAGCTGACTAATTTAGCTTGGTTCCTTGAGAGTGAACGTTTACAACAAGAACTCGGTATATCTCATGTAACTCTCATCAACGACTTTGCAGCTGTTGGCTATGGTGTTTTAGGTTTAGACAACCAAGATCTGCTAACTTTACAGGCTGGCAAACCCAACCCCGAAGCCCCTATTGCTATTATTGGTGCTGGTACTGGTTTGGGACAAGGATTTTTGATTAAGCAGGGACAGAGCTATCAAGTTTTTGCTTCTGAAGGTGGACACGTTGACTTTGCCCCCCGTACCGAATTAGAGTTTCAACTTTTGAAATACCTGCTGGATAAACATGATGTCCAACGGGTTTCTGTAGAACGAGTCGTTTCTGGGATGGGAATTCTAGCAATTTACCAATTTCTACGAGACCGCAAAATTGCTACTGAATCACCAGAAATTGCCCAAATCATAAGAAAGTGCGAACAAGAAGTGGGAGGGCAAGAAAAAAGCGTTGATCCAGGCGCTGTCATTGGTAATGCTGCATTACAGAAAAGCGATCGCCTTTGTGAACAAACCATGCAGTTATTTGTAGAAGCCTACGCTGCAGAAGCAGGTAATATTGCACTTAAACTTCTACCTTACGGTGGTTTGTACGTTGCTGGTGGAATTGCTCCTAAAATACTGCCTTTAATTCAACAAGACAGCTTCATCCTCAATTTCACTCAAAAAGGTAGGATGCGTCCTCTGCTTGAAGATATACCCGTTTATGTTGTCCTAAATCAACAAGTAGGACTCATTGGTGCTGCCATTTGTGCTACTAGGTTATGACTACTAGTAGCATAGTTGAAAGTAGGGTAGTAACGGGCTATGTTCCTACCCTATTTTGAATTGATGAAAAAGCGCCTGCAAATGCGTCAATAATTAGGGGTGTACCACGCTGGAAAATTCTTTCTTTTCCCCTACACCCTTACACCCCTATACACGCCAGATACCTACGGAGGGAGACCCTCCTGCAGTACTGGCTCCCCTACACCCCTTTCTTGGTTAGAGTCACTGCATCGCTAATCAACTATTAGAATTTGGTTAAGTCGTATGCACCTCCACGTTCAAGGGCGCGTTTATAAGCAGGTCGCGCATGGATGCGCTCGACAAATTCCTTGATCTTTGGTCGGTTCTCGACCTGTTCGCGAAGCTGGACGAGCATTTCCAGCGGAAAGCTCATTTGGATATCGGCGGCAGTGAATTCTTCGCCTACAAACCACGTGTTCTTACGAAGCTCGCCTTCTACGTAGTCAAAATGAAGCTTGATCTGTGGCGCTATGAACGCATCTTGAGCGCCGCTGTCCCCTTTGCCAAAATGTTTGAAAACTACCTTCATCACCAGCGGTGGCATTGCAGAACCTTCGCCGTAATGCAGCCAATACGTGTAGCGCAGACGCTCCGGCGTACCCGATGCTGGGATTAACCGACCATTGCCGTAGCGATCCACTATGTATTCGATAATGGCACCCGACTCAGCGATCGTCAGGTCTGCATCTGTGATCACGGGTGACTTGCCGAGTGGATGGATTTGGTACAGCGACGCTGGTGCCAGCATCGTCTGAGCATCGCGTTCATAGTACTTGATTTCGTATTCGATACCTAATTCTTCGAGCAGCCATAGTACGCGCTGCGATCGCGAGTTGTTGAGATGATGGACAACGATCATAAAACCCTCCTCCTAGTGGCTGATTGCTGTTTGATTTCGGCTAATCTGTAAGTATTTATTAGAAACAGTTTTTTAACCTGAATCCCCCAATTGGGTGCTTAGCCAGACAGTTTTCAGCCTAATTTTTTGATTGCATTATGTCACCCTCAGCTTAGCTTGAGACTCCCCTGAAAAATTCATTCTTTAGAGGTCATTTGTAGAAAAAAACTGAAGAATAGTTCGTAACGGGTGACTCTGTAGGCATTCGTTAAATTTTCAGAAAAAGTGCTTTTTGTCAATCATTGCGTTAATAATCATTGTCAGCCACACACATCCCTTTACATTTAATACCGTTCGTAGCAGTGCGCCGACAATGAGAACATAGAACTTTTTCGTTTTCTGTTTCTTTATTAGTCTTGATACTAGTGCTTGGCGTAAGAAAGTCTTTTTCGGTCTGGATTTTTATAGTCATAAAGTAGTTTTTGTAAGAGAATGTTTTCAAAGTATAGTTTTTGTTATGTTTTTAGCGTAGCGTGCGTTCTTGACGCTTAGCATTTCAGCTTCAACGAAAAATTGAGATTTTGAGTCCAGGGGACACGCTACTTTTGAGGATTCCTCGCAAATCCAACAAATCGTACTACCTGAGCGTGAACGCAAAAGGCAGAGAAGATTCTTCCTGCCTTATTGCTGTCCTAGGATCGCAGCTAAGAGTGCTATCCCCTAAACTTGATGCGAAGCCAAAAAAGCTTCCACTTCATCTGCGGTGGGTTGAGATGCGATCGCCCCCGCTTTCATCGTCGTTAATGCCCCCGTTGCACTTGCATATTTCACGATTTTTCTCGCGGTTTCTGAATCATTTAAGCTTTGAATACCATGAGTCAGCAACTGGTGCATGAAACCAGCAACAAAGCTATCCCCTGCACCTGTTGTATCAACGACGGAGAGAGAAAAAGCAGGTAATTTGCCTTCGTTTTCGCCAAGGCAGTAGGCGCAGCCATGTTCTCCATCAGTTACCAGCACACCGTCAACGGTGCCAACTCGGTAAGTGATTACCCCTGGATCTGCGGTATCAAATAGCCATTCTGCTTCTTCTTTTGAAAGTTTGATAAAGTCTATATACTTAAATAATTCTTGAATTTTTTGTGGAGCTATGTCAGGATTTGTCCAAAATACCGGACGCCAGTTGACATCGAGCAAAATTTTGACATCATATTGCTCTGCCATTTGAAGTGCGCGGTGAATTGCTTGCGCACTTTCAGGATACGCTAGTCCCAGAGTACCTAAAATCAGAAAATCTGCTGCTTGAAATAACTCCTTGGGTATTTGATCAGCTTTGAGGCGCGTATCAGCAAATTCTGTAGTTTCATAATCTTTAAATCCAGCAAAAGTGCGATCGCCCTCAAGAGAACGCACAACATTTACTTGCCGCGTTGGTGCTGTAGAATGACGCTGTACTCCAGTTGTAGCTACACCCACTTCTTCTAACAATTCTACCAATTCGTTACCTGGTTCGTCCTCACCAACACAACCAATAAATGCCACTGGTGTCCCCAGCTTCACTAAAGCACAGGCTACGTTAGCTGGTGCTCCTCCAGGGTAGGCAGTCCATGACTCAACTTCTTCTAGCTTTCGCCCCAGTTGATCAGCTAAACGATCAAATAAAACTTCACCCAGGCACAAAACACGGGGATTACTCATTGAATTTCAGATTTTGGATTAGGATTTGCCAGTATAAAATCTACAATAATTTGCGTCACTATGTCGGCAATCGTTCATACAATGAAATAGCAATTTCTATGAATCAATTTAGCCATTAACGATGGTGAACACTGCTTATTTGCCATCAGTATTATTTCTATTATTTTAAATTGAAATTTTATAAAAATTACTTATAAATAACTGATTTGGGATGAGGTGAAGTGTAATGGTGTGGGGGGAGCAGGGATAGCGTCCTGATAATTTCGGGTTTTCAATCTTGATCTTTTTCTATCTTTTGCTCTACTCTGTAAACCCAACTCTCAAAGAAAAAATAGTATTTATGCTTACACTTGAAACATCTACCTACAAAAGAATCTTCTAGAATGGGATAGAGCGATTGAGTACATATACTAAGGAGGATAAAGTAACTCTATGGCTGGTGGCGAGTCTCAGACCCCCGTTAGTCTGTCAGACAGAGAACTGCAAATTATCGATTTAGTGGCCGCTGGCTTAACTAACCAAGAGATTGCAGGTAAATTAGAAATAAGCAAGCGTACCGTTGATAATCATATCAGCAATATTCTCACCAAAACAGGTACCGACAACCGAGTGGCTCTTGTCCGCTGGGCTTTGCAATGGGGCAAAGTCTGCCTGAATGATGTTAATTGCTGTACTTTACCTCGGCCTGAGCAAAAAGAATAGATAAACTGCTAGTATACTGCCAAGCTCATTTTGACTGGTTACTTATTGTTCTCCTCACAACTTAACGTATAAGTGTAAACCTCTCAAAATCAAGCACGACAGAGTACTCGACTATGTTGTCTTGGGTAGAGGTTGTATTTCCTCAGATTATTCCAGCTGTACGCATAAGGACACGAAAAGCGCGGCAGAAAGCGCAACTTTGCTCTTTTTTGAGTTTGTCCACCAGAGCAGAGAAACCAAGCTTTCTTGGCTTTTAAATGGAAGAACCTTGCCGTTGCTATGTGTCCTTATTAAGATTTTGCCTTTAGTCAATCAAAGTAAACCAAATAGTAAACAAAATTTAGCAACTCTCTCCAGGCTAAAACGCTACATTAAAAAGAAATCTCTATTGGTTTATTAGCTTAGGAAGCAGTGTAGCAATGAATACTTCCGCTTCGGCTATTGGTAGCTTGTCTTTCTATAACTTTTTCAATTCTGATTTTACAGTACCTCAGCCCACACAAGATGCTGATTTACTCAGACAGCTGTCGTTTTTGCCTGGATTAAAAGAAATTTTAATGCTGCGTCAGGTTCATGCTCTAGAACACGCTACAGTTTGGCTTCTGAGTGCATCAAAAAACGTCCAAGCTTCCAAAGGAAGACCAAGACCAAGCAATTTCCAAGTTGACAACGAACTCTTGGGTGGTTTGTCCACGGAGCGGGGATTCTATCTTTATGGTGAAGTTAATATCAGCGATTTGCGACGCGCAGTCACACTCGCCCTACATCGCCTCACCAACGGAGAATGGGACTTGGCTGTACACCCCCGTTGTGGGACAAATGTATCAGTAGAAATGCTGCTGACAGCAGGGCTAGCAGTGGGGATGCATCTGCTGCTACCGCGAGGACTAATTGAGCAACTGATAGGTTTGGGAGTCGCGACGACAACAGCCGCAGAACTAGCTCCTGACATTGGTGCTTTAGCACAGCGTTACCTGACAACTTCTATTCCTTTCAACCTCAAAATTGAAAATATTACACATACGCGTGACCTTTGGGGGCGAGAGGCATATTTTGTTCAAGTGCTGTGGCGGGAATAGGGAGCAGGGAGCAGGGAGCAGGGAGCAGGGAGCAGGGAGCAGGGGGAAGGGAGCAGGGAGAAGGGGGAAGGGAGCACAGGGAGAAATAATTTATTTGTTCATCCCTCTCATCTTCCTATCTCCCCATTTTTTATCTCGCCATTTCCCGAGTTTGGGTTGTAGAATCATTGGCTTGTGTGTTGAATATTCTTGTGCTTTATGTCTTTAGACCCTGATTTTGCCATCTTACTGCGTGCTTCGGCTGACCGCTTGTTCTTTTTATTGGAAAAATTCGCTTCTGCACGGGTACTGGTTATCGGAGATTTAACTTTAGACGAGTTTCTCACAGGTCAAGTGGAAAGAGTTTCTCGGGAAGCACCAGTGTTGATCCTGCGCCATGAAACCACCAAGCAAGTGCCAGGAGGTGGGGCAAATGCGATTTATAATTTTGCCCAACTGGGAGCAAAAGTTTTGGCAGTAGGGCTATTGGGCAAAGATGAACAAGGAAAGGCGCTACGTAGTCTTCTGGAAGCTGCGGGAATCAATACTGATGGCGTTTTTGTTGACTCCAGTCGCCCAACAGTGACTAAAACGCGGATTTCTGGTCATTCCCGTCAATCGGTGACACAGCAGATTGTTCGCTTAGACCGAAAGTCGGATGATTTGCCAGACTTAGATTTACAAGTTCAGATATCTCAATATATTAAAGAACAAATTAATTCCGTAGATGCTGTTGTCTGTTCTGACTACGGGGACGGAACTCTAACTCAGCCTGTGATTTCAGCAGCACTGTCTGCTTCTCGAACTATTGTGGATGCTCAAAAAAATCTGGAACGGTATCGTGGAGGAACATTGTTTACTCCAAATTTGCCGGAAGCAGAACTTGCTGTGGGTTATGCAATTACTGATGAAGCAACTTTAACTCAAGCAGGACAAGATTTGCTGGCGTTGACGCAGGCGCAACATATACTGATTACGCGTGGTGAGCAAGGGATGAGTATGTTTAACCGCGAGGGTAGCGCATTTCACATCCCAGCTTTTAATCGGACGAAGGTGTTTGATGTCACAGGTGCTGGAGATACTGTAGTGGCGGCGTTAACTTTAGGTTTAACTGTTGGGGCGTCGGCTTGGGAAGCTACAGTTTTAGGTAATTTGGCAGCTAGTATTGTGGTGCGACGGTTTGGCACCACAACGACAACTCCTGAAGAAATGAGGGTGGCGTTGCAACGGTTGTTGGAAGAAAGTTAACAGCCGCGATCGCCACATCTCTAGATTAAGCATTAAGTACGTACGCAAAAATATTTATGTCATTGCGAGCGGAATGAAATGCAGCGAAGCAATCCCAAACGCTTGCGATTGCTACCCTTCGGGAAGCCGCTAGCCCCTAAGGGGGCGCTGCGCAAACGCGTCTACATTCCGCTTCGCTCCATTCGCAATGACATTGTTTTAACCCAGGCGATTAGAAATCGCGGCTACACAAACAAAGTCCGCCTACGCGGACTAAATAATAAAGGGGGTATTAGATCCGGATTTGGTATGAGTGCGATCACCGGAGGTGGCGGCTTCCGCATCGCCATCGCCACATTTCTAGATTAGGCATTAGATGTATAATTGCTGAATAGTTCGGATATTTATTTACTGGTTAAAACTATAAAATGATTAGGGTTACAGCAGAGGAAATTAGTCAGTTTCGCAGCCAGTTGGCGGATAGTCCAGACGCATTAGCAGCTTTGGATGACATAGAAGAGTGTAAGGGAAATCTTGAAGCAGCAGCACAGTTAATTGCTGTTAAGACAACCGACACAGAAGTCAGCTTGAGAGGCGATTCAAATTATTTAGAGAATTTAGTCCAAGAATTGAGCCAAATCATATGTCAGGAAGATTTTGACCCGTTGATGACGGGGGTATTGACAGCTGCGATCCCAACTTTGGCGGCGAGTGGTAATATTCCCGTAGCCCTTGCAACTCCAGTGGTAATTTATGTTGCCAAAATTGGCGTGAAGGAGTTTTGTAAAACTGCCAAACCTAAATCTTGAGTCATCTCTTCTGCAAGACACAATTGATATAATTTAGCCGCAAGTCCTTGAAAACCTCACCCTGTCCTGACGGACATCCCTCTCCGCAGCTTCGGAGAGGGAAAGATTTACTCGCAGGGTAAAGCGAGGGTGAGGTTACACACATATTGATATAATTTAGCCGCAAGTCCTTGAAAACCTCACCCTGTCCTGACGGACATCCCTCTCCGCAGCTTCGGAGAGGGAAAGATTTACCCGCAGGGTAAAGCGAGGGTGAGGTTGTCAGCAAGATGTGTATATTGCAGCCTCTAAGAGAAAATGACGAACGTTCCCTAAATTCCTGTAGCTGTAAATCCTGCCCAGTAAAATGGTGCTGCAAAAGGGTGGGGTTTACGCTTGCAGGCTTTTTTTAACTTCGCTTTTGCTAGTGGACGCCAATCTTCTGAAATTTGATCCAAAACTTCTTTTATTTGCAGATCATATTTAACTAATAATGCTTCATATTCCTCTGTTGTTAAATTTCGCAACCACTGCTGTGCTTCATTAAGTGCTAAGGAGACACTATTTAGTGCTAAGGAGACACTATTTTTTGTTTGCAGGTTTTCATAAAATTTAATCATTAAAAAGCTGGTGGAAAGGTCATCTACTTTCCAGAGGGAACTAACGACACTGGGACTCCCAGCTAATAGAAAACCGCTAGGTAAACCAATGTATTCGTCACTGGTATTGCTATAATCAATCAATCCAGTTTCGCACGCGGAAAGAGTGACGAGGCGACATTTTTCTAATTTGAGAGCGAAGATTTTATCTAAGGTAAGGCATTTGTCTAAATCATGGGTTTCACCCAATCGCAAATTTAGATAACGTTCAGAGTTGGGTTTTGTTGGTGCGTCAGCGACGGGTGCATTTGCCAAAATTAGGGCTGATTTACTGGGATTTGTTAAGTTAAAATACCCGTGACAGCTAAAGTGGGTGCAGTGGTAAGTATTTAAGTCAGTATTATTAATTGCTGTGAGCGTCGCTTCTGTTTTTTTCAGGACGTTGGAAGTATTAAAGTAGCTTTGAATAACTTGTACTTCTAAATCGGTGTAATTCAAGTCTTCTGTGGGGTTTTGGATGGCAAACAGGGATTGAAAATCAGGACGTTGTCGCGTTTGTACCTGTTGCAGTATTTGACAACTAGGTGCATAACTCACACCACGAGGAAATAAATCCAGAAGATAACGGGAATTTTCAGAATTTTGATTTACTGGGAGTGCATGAAGGGGGAACAAGTGGAGGAACCAATGGGGAATTAAGATCAGTTGCTCGCAGTGCTTTGGTATCTGAGCTAATATTTCATCAATGTGCAGAATCGAAGCTAATTTTTTGAGTTCTTCCCCTAACTGTTTCGGCCACTCGTATTTTTGATTGTAGTAGTTCTGCAAATATTGATCTGCCCAATCAGTAAAGGCTTGTTCGTCTTCTGGTTGGGATTGCCAAACAGTTACCTCTCCTTTTTTTGTGATAATAAACGCCAGAATTTTATCGGTGAGAAGATACCACTCGATAATGGCTGTACGCTCATCCAAAGTTGCCTGGAATGAGTCAAATTGGAAACCATAACCAACGGGTAAGTAGTGGTTTTGCAATTCATTACGCTGCTGTCGTAACTTTTGGAGATCTTGTGCTAGGACTTTAGGATCTTCAGCTTTGCCATTTTGGATTTGATCTTGTCCTGTAGCTATTTCATTCCTGTATTTTTCTAGTTGAGTGACTACTTCTAGGGGGAAGATGGTTTTAGAGTCACGTTCGAGGATCTGTTCAACTAAATTGCGCGTTTTACTACGTTCAACATATTCAATCGCTTGGGTGATGTTACCTAATTTCAGGCAAACTTTTACCATGCGGCTATAAACTTTTTTCCATTCTTCCGCTTGTTTGCGTTTGCTTTGTTCACCAGAAAAAATTTCCTCCCGCAAAGATTCTACTGTGGCAATGGCGGATTCAAAGGTATTGTAAGCTAAGGTATACTGATTTGTATCTTGGTAAGTCATCCCCATGTTCCACAAAGTTTCTGCATGGTTTTGGGGAAAGGCTTGTTGGGTGTAGACACTCAATGCAGCAGTATGAGCCTTGATCGCCAATTCTATATTTTCTGCTTTGTCTCCTAAAATTCTATCAGCGTAGGCATTACCAAGATTATTTTGCGTTCTTGCCCAATTTTCGGGAAAGGCTTGCTGGGTGTAGACACTCAATGCAGCAGTATGAGCCTTGATCGCCAATTCTATATTTTCTGCTTTGTCTCCTAGAATTCTACCAGCGTAGGCAGTAGCGAAATTAGTTTGCGTTCTTGCCCAATCTTGGGGAGAGGCTTGCTGGGTGTAGACACTCAAACCAGCAGAAAAAGCTGCGATCGCCAATTCTATATTTTCTGCTTTGTCTCCTAGAATTCTACCAGCGTAGGTAATACCGAGATTATTTTGCGTTCTTGCCCAATGTTGGGGAAAGGCTTGCTGGGTGTAGACACTCAATGCAGCAGTATAAGCCTTGATCGCCAATTCAATATTTTCTGCTTTCTCTCCTGTGATTCTTTCACGGTAGGCAGTAGCGAAATTATTTAGCGTCATCGCCCAATCTTGGGGAAAGGCTTGCTGGGTGTAGACACTCAATGCAGCAGAACAAGCTGTGATCGCCAATTCAATATTTTCTGCTTTCTCTCCTAGAATTCTTTCACGGTAGGCAAAACCGAGATTATTTTGCGTCATCGCCCAATGTTGGGGAAAGGCTTGCTGGGTGTAGACACTCAAAGCAGCAGTATAAGCCTTGATCTCCAATTCTATATTTTCTGCTTTCTCTCCTGTGATTCTTTTACCGTAGGCAACACCGAGATTATTTTGCGTCATTGCCCAATATTGGGGAGAGGCTTGCTGGGTGTAGACACTCAAAGCAGCAGTATAAGCCTTGATCGCCAATTCTATATTTTCTGCTTTCTCTCCTGTGATTCTTTCACCGTAAGCAATACCGAGATTATTTTGCGTCATCGCCCAACCTTCGGGAAAGGCGTCGCGGGTTATGACACTCAAAGCAGCAGTATAAGCCTTGATCGCCAATTCTATATTTTCTGCTTTCTCTCCTAGAATTCTATCAACGTAGACAAGACCGAGGTTATTTTGCGTCATTGCCCAATCTTGGGGAAAGGCTTGCTGGGTGTAGACACTCAATGCAGCAGAACAAGCCTTGATCGCCAATTCTATATTTTCTGCTTTCTCTCCTCTAATTCTTTCACGGTAGGCATAACCGAGATAATTTTGCGTCATTGCCCAATATTGGGGAAAAGCTTGCTGGGTGTAGACTGTCAGCACGAGTTCATAGCCAGTGATGGCAATTTCTATATTGCTGGCTTTGTTACCCAAAGGGAATTGCGCTATTAGATTGCTAAAATTTCCTATATTTTTTCCAGCGATGGATTTCGCCACATTTACTTCTACTTCCGCTTCCCTCAGTCTATTTGTCCCCCACTGGCGCAATATTTCTGCTAACACACCGTTGAGTTTGTCTGTATTCTTTGCCAGCAACGGGTAAACTACCTGCGAGTCACCTCGGCTTGACTCGGTTGCTTGCATTACCTCCATCAAGAATTGGAAATATGTCTGTATCTCTTCCTCACTGAGAGATTGCAAATCTACTTTAGTATCTGGATTCAACGCTTCCCCTAGTTGCATTGCTAGATTTCGCAACCAATTCGCTGTATTTTCATCTTGCTCCAGCGAAAACATATCCGCCACCGCTTCTAGCGTCTGCAAGAAGCCAACATCCACTAATTCTTGGTTTGCTGACAAAATCTCTGGTTCTTCACCATTGGGGCAACTCAACAGGAGTTGAATGAGGTTGAAATAGTCTTGCTGACGCTGTTCGTTCATGGATAAGGGCGTGAGAGTCGCACATATTTTATTATCAAAGAAATTCAACACCAGCGCCCTAGATTCCGGAAACGGATAGACTTTCATTACAGGTGATGTGTTCCCGACAACGAGTGATCATCGCCTTAGATCTACATTCAACAAAATATTTAATGTCCGCAGCGTTAGCGTAGCGTACCCGAAGGGCATACGAAGCGAAGCAATGGCAAACCCTTGGGATTGCTTCGCTTCACTCCGTTCCGCTCGCAATGACATGGTTACGATTATTTTTATCCACTTACTTACTAAAGTAAATTGCCCCTCAGACTATAAGTCTGGGGCTATACAAACTAAGTCCCTTCGGGTTCGCAGTCGCCTACGGAGGGAAACACTCCTGCAGGGCTGTCTCACCGCCTGCGCGGACTAATGCATCTAGCCTGCGGAGGCAGGCTTTGTCTGTATAGCCGCGATTTATAATCGCCGGTATTTTTGCTTTTAAAAATGGGCGGTACTGGACTCGAACCAGTGACATCCTGCTTGTAAGGCAGGCGCTCTACCAACTGAGCTAACTGCCCGCTGTTGCACACAAAAACCATATTAGCACACACATTTTGAAAAAGCGATAGTCTTATAAAAAATTTTTTGCCTTATTCTGCATCTGTTGGATTGAATTGCGACTCGGACAGCAAGATACTGGTTAGCAATGGCTTGGATATTTTTGAATTTTGTTAGCGTAGCGGGACGCAGTCCATTTTGAACTTTGTAATTGATTATGCCCTCAGGTCGGACTCATGATCGCATTACTCTCTGGGCTTTGCCGTTTGTGACTGGTGTTGCTTTTTGGCTAACCAACAGCGGTAACTTGACTTTGTTGGTTACTGGTGGTTTTCTGTTCGGAGGGCTGATGTTCGGTCCTGACTTGGATATTTACTCTCGCCAGTTCCAACGCTGGGGTTTTTTACGCTTTATTTGGTTACCTTATCAAAAAAGTTTACGGCATCGTTCTTTGTTATCTCACGGACCAATTATTGGTACAACGCTGCGTGTCGTTTATCTGGGCTGTTTGGGAGCAATAGTGGCAATTTTCACTTTGTTGATTGTCGAAAAGCTGTGGAATATGCAGTTCAATTGGCAGATGACAGGGGAAACTGTAAAATTCACGCTCGCTCACTACAGTATGGAATTTCTTGCTTTATTTGTGGGGCTGGAAGTTGGTGCGATGAGCCATTATCTTAGTGACTGGGGAGGTTCAGCTTATAAGCGTTTTCAAAAGCAGGGAGTTCGCGGATTGCTGCCGCGTGCGAAAATGAAGAAACGTAAAGTGACGAGTCGTGGTACTAGGAGTAAAGTCAAACCAAGAAATAGCCGCCGCACAAAGTCAAAGCCCTTCGGGCAGGGAAAAGGTTAAAGGGGAAAGGGGAAAGGAAACCACCAAACTAAAGGAGGCTCTGCCTCAATCTGAAATACCGGAGGCTCCGCCTCCTAGTAGCGCATTCCCTGGCTGAGCCAGGGAACGAGAAGCTTAGGGGATGTGACTCCGAATTTATTCACTAACATCATCAATTGTGGGGTAGCTATTCGAGCCTGCTGATTAAGAATAAGATTTATAACCGCAGAGGACGCAGAGCTTTTATTAATTATGGAAACTAATCAAACCGAAAGGAACGCTGAGACTTTGGTGGCGTTGCAAAAATTAATAGATGTGGTGGCAAAGTTACGTTCTCCTGATGGGGGTTGTCCGTGGGATTTGGAGCAAACTCCTCAAACGCTGACACCATACGTGATAGAAGAAGCTTACGAAGTTGTAGATGCGATTAAGAGTGGGGATCAAGATGCGATCGCCGAGGAATTAGGTGATTTACTCTTACAAGTTGTCTTGCAAGCACAAATCGCCAGGGAATATGAACAATTTTCTTTGAAGGAAGTCGCCGAAGGTATTTCACAAAAGTTGATTCGCCGTCATCCTCATGTTTTTGGTGATGTGTCGGTGCAAAGTGTTGATGACGTGCGGAGAAATTGGGAAGAAATTAAAGCTGCGGAGAAAGGAGAAGCTTTTGCGGATACTCAAAAACTGAGTTATAAACTCAGTCGTTATGCACGAAAGCTTCCTCCGTTAGCAGCGACGATGAAGATTTCGCGTAAGGCGGCTGCTGTTGGATTTGAATGGGAAAATATTGATGGGGTGTGGGACAAGTTTAATGAGGAATTGACGGAATTTAAGCAGGCGTTAGCTAAGGAAACACCAGAACGACAACAAGCTGAGTTGGGTGATTTGATGTTTTCTCTTCTGCAGGTTGCTCGTTGGTGTAATCTTGATCCGGAAGCTGCTTTGCAGGGAACAAATCAGCGGTTTATTCAGCGTTTGCAAAAAATGGAGGTGTTTGCTGAGCGTCCTCTTACTGATTACACTTTAGAGGAATTAGAAACGTTGTGGCAAAAGGCGAAAGTCCAACTTGCACAGGAAGAGTAAAAATCTGGAGGGCATTTGGAACCGCAGATAAATATAGATAAATACGGGAGCATCCCAATGCGTGCAAAAAAGACGGTAGTGGGAGCATCTTGCTCCCTACTTCAATTGAAAGCGGGCAAGATGCCCGCACTACAAAATAAAATAAATTTACACATTTAGGATGCTCCCGATAAATACAGATAATTTCAACGTTGTTTTCTAGTATGACTATTTCTGTTGAGAATTCATCAAACATCATTGCAGTTGCTAAAAAAACTAGACAGGCTGCACTCAAGCTAGCAGTTCTCTCAACTGAGGCGAGAAATCAAGCAATTGAGGCGATCGCTCAAGCTTTAGAATCTGCCAAAGATGAAATTTTACAAGCTAATGTTGCTGATTGTGAAAGAGCGATTACAGATGGAATTGCTAAGCCACTTTATAAGCGTTTGCAGTTAGATGAATATAAGTTAAGAGATGCGATCGCTGGGGTGAGAGATGTCGGCAAACTCAGTGATCCTGTTGGTGCTGTACAAATTCACCGTGAACTGGATCAAGGCTTAATCTTGAAGCGAGTTACTTGTCCTTTGGGTGTGTTAGGTGTCATTTTTGAAGCACGTCCGGAAGCAGCAATTCAAATCGTGACTCTTGCTATCAAGTCGGGAAATGGTGTGATTCTCAAGGGTGGGAAAGAAGCGACTCGTTCTTGTGAAGCAATCGTCAAGGCGATTAAACAAGGACTTTCTCAAAGTGTTGTTAATCCAGATGCAGTGCAGTTGTTAACAACACGAGAAGAAATTTTGGAACTTCTAAGATTAGATAAATATGTGGATTTAATTATTCCTAGAGGTTCTAACTCTTTTGTGAGATTTGTGCAGGAAAATACTCGTATACCTGTATTAGGTCATGCTGATGGAATTTGTCATCTATATATAGATAAAGCTGCAGATTTAGAAAAAGCGATCGCAATTACAGTTGATGCCAAAACAAACTATCCTGCAGCTTGTAATGCAATTGAAACTTTGCTAGTTCATGCGAGTATTGCTGCAAAATTTTTACCAAAAGTTGCTGAGGTTCTGGGAAAACTCAATGTGGAATTGAGAGGGGATGAACGTACTCGCGAAATTATACCAAATATTGCAACCGCAACAGAAGAAGACTGGGAGACAGAATACTCTGATTTGATTTTGTCGATTCAAGTTGTGGATTCGTTGGAGCATGCGATCGCCCACATTAACAACTATGGTTCCAAGCACACTGATGCTATTATCACTGAAGATGCAGAAGCTGCCCAAGCTTTCTTAGCGCTAGTGAATGCAGCCGGAGTTTACCACAACTGTTCTACCCGATTTGCTGATGGCTTCCGCTATGGTTTCGGTGCAGAAGTTGGGATTAGCACTCAACAAATGCCTCCTCGTGGTCCTGTTGGTTTAGAAGGTTTGGTAACATACAAATATCAGATGATTGGCAATGGTCAAATTGTGGCGACTTACACAGGTGCAGACGCCAAGCCCTTTACTTTCAAAGATTTGGGATGAATCAGCGCTCACAAAATACTATAATGCACTATCTTATGAGTGTTTTGTCTGACGTTGAGTAGCGAAGATCGCATGAGTGCTGAAAAAGTAAATTGGTTTCAAACCGCCTTACGAGTACGAGGTTCAGTTATTCCTGTTATATTACCTCGTATATTTTTGTTTAGTGGATTTGGAGTTATCATATCCATAATCCACTATTACGGGTTTTCTCTACCAGAGGAAATTGGCAACGTTACAAGCAATGTAGCTTTTAATCTTGTTTTAGGTTTGTTGTTAGTTTTTCGCACAAACACTGCCTATGAACATTATTGGGAAGGTCGAAAAATTTGGGGTGGGATAGTAGTTAATTCCCTCAATTTAGGCAGAAAAATTCAGATAGCAATTTTAGAAAATGAACTTACAGATAGAGATAAAAAAGCAGCATCTCTGCGGCTATTAAGTGCTTTTGCAATTGCCACTAAATTACACTTACGTCAGTCACCAGAAAACAACGAACTGAAAGCTTTTATGACAGAATCTCAATATTCACAATTACAAATTGTGAAAAATCCTCCCTTGAAAATTGCTGTTTGGATTGAAGAATATCTCAAACAGCAGCAAAGGAACAATTGCTTGAGTATGGATGAATTGGTGTTTATGAACAATTTACTAAATAACATGGTAGAGTCATTAATAAGCTCTGAGCGTATTTTAAAAACACCAATGCCCTTAATTTATGCTATTTACCTCAAGCGATTGTTACTGACATATTTTCTTATATTACCTTTGGATTTAGTCGATGAGCTACAGTGGTGGACTGTACCAAGTGTGGCATTAATAAGCTTTACTTTACTTGGAATAGAAGAAATAGGTAATCAATTAGAAGATCCATTCGGTTTCGATTTATATGATTTGCCCTTAGATGATATTTGTCAGACGTTAATCAAAAATATAGAAGATTTGATGGATCGAAGTGAAGACGAGTTAATTAGTCAAACAGAATCAAATTTGCCAAGCTGAGCTTGAATAGCAATACCTTTTCTTGTGGCATATTATGATTCACCCCCCAATTGAAGTGGATAGGTATAGTACTGCTATAATTTGAGTGATACAGAAAAGCTGAATATCTTTTTAAAAAAGCCTTTTAATATTGTAGTGTTGGATATTGGCTAAATTTGCTTTGATCCATATGGGTGTTTCTGCCTTGAAAGTATACAGCAAAAAACTTGTCAGCGAGAAAAACTGACAAATCATAAAATATATTACAAAATCTTATTATCCACTGCTTTAAGCAAAGCTTGTGCATAGTACTCAAGGCAATGAAAGACGAGGAAAAGACAAAAGAGCAGTTGATTGAAGAGTTAACTGCGCTACGCCAAAACCTTTCTCAGTTAGAACAAGTAGCAGCACAACAACAGGAGGTTCAAGAAGCTCTGCGACAGCAACGCGAATCCTCTCGACGCCAAGTTCAAAAAGAGCAGGCTTTGAATCGAGTGATTCAAAGTATCCGTAATTCTCTGGATTTAAAAACCATTTTTTCCACAGCGGCTTATGAGATTACTCAGCTTGTGAGCGCTGATCGAGTTGAAATTGTGCAATATATACCTGAACGGCAACTGTGGCTGAATGTCGCTGATTATCATCAAACTCCAGATTTACCAAGTGCTTTGGGGCTGGAAATTCCCGATGCTGATAATGAAATTGCTGCCCGACTCAAGCGATTAGAAGTTGTTCAAATTGAAGATGCGAGTGCTTGTTCAGATGAAATTAACCGCAGTTTAGCCCAAACTTATCGCGGTGCATGGTTGCTGGTACCAGTGCACTTTGGCTCTACTGTTTGGGGTAGTCTTAGCCTGATTAGAAATAATCACTCTTTATCTTGGCAGCAGGAGGAAGTGGAGTTGACTTGTGCTGTGGCTGATCAACTGGCGATCGCCATTCACCAATCCACTCTCTTATTACAGGTACAAACCGAACTTGCTGAACGTAAGCAGGTAAAAGCTGCTTTGCAAGAAAAGCAGTATTTTATTCAACGAATTGTTGAAACAAGCCCCGATATCATCTATGTCTACGACTTAGTTGAACAGCGCAACATTTATATAAACAGACAAATGCTTGAGATTCTTGGCTACGCTTTCCAAGAAATTCAAGCCATGAGAGAAACAGTCTTGCCGAATCTCGTTCATCCAGATGACATAGTACGAGTAACAGAACATCTCAAAGGTTTTGAAACTGTTAAGGATGGTGAAGTTCTCGAAATAGAGTACCGGATGAAAGATGTCAATTGTGAGTGGCGTTGGTTGCGTAGTCGAGAGACTGTGTTTGCGAAAAATGCAGAGGGGTTGTGTGTACAAATTTTGGGTGTAGCAAGTGATATTACTGAGCGTAAACAAGCGGAACACAAAATCCGCGAACAAGCGGCTTGGCTTGATGTTGCCACAGATGCCATTATAGTGAGAGATTTAGAAAACAAAATAGTCTTCTGGAACAAAAGCGCTGAACGACTTTACGGTTGGAAAGCAAAAGATGTTTTGAGTAAAAATGCTAATGATATCTTGTACAAAAGAGCATCTTTGCAACTTCAGCAGGCTTTGTCTCAAGTTAACTTAACAGGCGAGTGGTATGGAGAATTAAGCCAGATACGAAAAGATGGTAAAGAAGTTCTTGTAGAAACTCGCTGGACACTGGTGCGCGATGAACACGGTAACCCAAAATCAATCTTAATTGTAAACACCGACATTACAGAAAAGAAAAAACTTCAGACACAGTTTCTTCGCGCTCAAAGATTGGAAAGCCTTGGTACGCTTGCGAGCGGTATTGCTCACGATCTTAATAATACAATAGCTCCTATGCTGATGTCCGCCCAGCTTTTGCGGATGAGAATTTCCGATGAGCGCAACCAGCAGATCCTCCAGACATTAGAAACAAACGCTCAACGTGGTGCAGCTATGGTTAAGCAAGTGCTATCGTTTGCACGCGGTGTCGAAGGTAAGCGCACAATTTTACAAATCAGGCATTTGATATCGGAAATTGAGCAGTTTGCTAAACAGACATTTCCCAAATCTATCGAATTTTGTACTGAAATCGTACCAAATCTTTGGACTATTTCTGGAGATGCGACACAACTGCATCAGGTACTAATGAACCTAGTTATTAACGCTCGGGATGCGATGCCAAAAGGCGGAGTTTTGAGTATTTATGCTGAAAATTTCTTTATTGACGAAAACTATGCTCGCACGAATCTTGATGCAACTGTTGGATTCCACATTGTCATCACCATTAAAGATACTGGAATTGGTATGCCACCAGAAGTATTGGATAGAATTTTTGAGCCTTTCTTTACAACAAAAGAGGTTGGAAAAGGTTCAGGACTAGGTCTTTCAACTGTGCTTGGTATTATGAAAAGCCATAACGGTTTTATCAGTGTTTCTAGTAAAGTTGGGAAAGGAACACAATTTCAAGTCTTCTTAAAAGCAGTTTTAGAAAACCAAACACTGCCACAAGAATCTTTGGAATTGCCTATGGGAAATGGAGAATTAATTTTAGTTGTAGATGATGAAGCTGAAATTCGAGAGATTACCAAAATCACGCTAGAGAATTACAACTATAAAGTATTAACCGCTTGTGATGGCATTGAAGCACTTGCATTATATGCTCAAAATCCAGAACACATTAAAGTCGTATTTGTAGATATGATGATGCCAGATATGGATGGTTTAACCACCATCCGTGCTTTGCTAAAAATGAATCCATGCATCAAGATTATGGCTGCAAGTGGAATTACAGACAATCAAAAATTGACGCAATCTCTTGGTGTTGAAACATTTTTGTCTAAGCCTTACAATATTAAAAACTTGTTACAAGTACTGCAAAAAATTCTAAACTAATGCCTTTAGCAACGCTTGCAGTTTGAGTTGAACTTCTGCCAGTTCTTTGTCAGGATCGGAACCATCAACGATACCAACGCCTGCGTAAAGTCTGGCGCGATCGCCATCTATAAGTGCTGAACGAATTCCAACAATAAACTCACAGTTTCCCTCCAAGTCTACCCATCCGAGTGGTGCAGCGTACAAACCTCTTTCAAAGCGCTCAAAACGACGAATTTCGCGACAAGCAACTTCCTGAGAAGTACCTCCAACGGCTGGTGTAGGATGTAGTTGAGCAACTATCTTTAAAGGATGTACATCAGCTGGAACTAACGCGCTGATGGGTGTCCACAAGTGCTGAATATTAGATAATTGTCGCAAGCGGGGTGCTAAGACTTGAGGTAGTAAACCCAGTTTAGAAAGACGTTGAGTGATAAAATCAATCACTAACGAATGTTCGTGTCTTTCTTTGTAACTATTGAGCAAACGACTCGCATGAGCAGCATCTTCACCAGGTGTTTTCCCTCGTGGCGCAGAACCAGCCAAAGCATCAGTCATTAACTGTTGTTCCTGGATGCTAATTAAACGTTCCGGACTTGCCCCGATAAAATTTTGTCCTTTGCCATTACTGTGAGAAAA
Organism: Brasilonema sp. CT11; assembly: GCF_017982655.1. Taxonomy (GTDB): domain Bacteria; phylum Cyanobacteriota; class Cyanobacteriia; order Cyanobacteriales; family Nostocaceae; genus Brasilonema. The sequence continues at coordinate 51,547 of NZ_JABXYX010000012.1, forward strand.
CACATAACAATTAGGATGCAACTGTCTCAGGTTATTTAAAGATTTTATGACATTCAAATGACCATTTGACCTAACATCTAGTATATCCGCCAAGACAACTTTAGTTAAATCCTTGGACTCGATTTTTTCCAAAGCTGACAAAACTGAAGACTTGAAATTTTGAGGATTTGCAATAGATTGATTACTAAATTTAGGCAAAGAGTAATCAAGAGTTTGTGAGTTGGATTGTAAAGAATTGATAATTTCTAATTTTCTCGATAAACTTTGCAATATTCTTTTAATATTTGTGTCATTATCGATAATTGCATTCATCACCAACACACAATGCTGATTTTTCACAGCTACTTGCCAACGTGGTAGAAATATGGTAGCAGCAGAAAATGGATAATCTGGTTGGGTATTTTGATCAAAAAAACTAAAACTACATAAAAATCGAGTTTCAAAAAAAGCTTGATTCGTTCTAGAAAAGCTAGTTATATTTTGAACACACTTTTTGATGAATTCTTCTGATTTGATAAAACGGTCTTTTCCTGCAACTTCTATTTTCGCAACAGCATCAACAGCAGCCAGGGCTTCCTTTTTGCCTCGATTCTCCCAATAAAAACTAACTTTATTTGGTTGTGCTAATTTATCAAGTACAACCAAGGGGTCAACCCAATCAATATCTAGCGCAAAGCTTGCAATTTGCGTGTCATTATTCTTAATGCAGTTTTGTTGAACAGCTAAAAGAAAACGGTATAGTTCCTTATTATAAACAAAAGAGTCAGCATTACATGAAGAAACTGTCATGGATCTAGAAAGAGTAAATTTTTTTAAAGTTAACTTCCAAAAGAGTGATATTTCGTGGTCGTATTTTTACAAGTAACACAAAACAGTTACCTTTTTACCTGCACTGACAAGCTTCTCATGGGGTATCGATTTGAGTTTCGTTCTTATCAGCAAAAATTTGCAACTTCCCTCATGACAAGTCATGGTAGTTGGGATATCCGCGAAGGAATTATTCTTCGTCTCACCGATGAAACAGGAAAAATCGGCTGGGGGGAAATTGCACCCATCAGTTGGTTTGGTTCAGAAACTCATGAACTTGCTTTGGAATTTTGCCGTCAGCTTCCAGAGGAAATCACACAAGAGACGATTTTCTCTATTCCTGACGAGTTACCCTCGTGTCAATTTGGATTTGAGTCTGCTTGGGAAACGATTAGCACCCTTACCCTCTCAGGAATTAATTTCGACAGCTATAGCCCAAGTCTATTAAAATGGACTGCAAACCTTTCCCAGTCGTCTTTAGATGACTTGGACTATGAGCCTCGGGTTTTAAACTCTAAGCGGTTGTTGGGATTGGTACAAGATCTCAGAAAAATTGAGACATTAAGCTATAGCGCTTTACTACCAGCTGGGGAAGCGGCGCTAGAGGCGTGGCAAAAGCTGTGGAAGGAGGGATATCGTACTTTTAAATGGAAAATTGGTGTCTATGCCATTGCTCAGGAACTAGAAATTTTTAAATTACTTTGTCAAACTTTACCAGCTTCTGCAAAACTACGATTAGATGCCAACGGCGGACTTAGCTATGAACAAGCTCAGTTATGGCTCGGAAATTGCGATAATATCAAGGCAAATGAAGAAATTTTCCCAAAAATTGAATTTATTGAGCAGCCTTTATCTGTGGATCAATTTGCGGCGATGTTGGAGTTGAGTCATTGTTACCAGACGGCGATCGCCTTAGATGAATCTGTCGCCACACTCAACCAACTCACCACATGCTTCCAACAAGGTTGGCGAGAAATTTTTGTGATTAAGCCTGGGATAGTCGGTTCACCATCCCGTCTGCGTCAGTTTTGTCAACAGCATAAAATCGATGCTGTGTTTTCATCCGTGTTTGAAACTGTAATTGGTAGACAAGCCGCACTCCAAATAGCAGCGCAATTATCTCAAAATAACAGAGCAGTGGGTTTTGGTGTCAACCATTGGTTTGCTCAAAAGGAGACAACGCCCGAAGAATTATGGAAAAAACTCTAGAAAATTTTATTCAGAATGCATCTTGCCAGCCTCTCTCCAATGACTGGCTCATTTGTCATGATAGCCATTTATTCGCTCAATTAACCCAACAACTTTATTTAGAATTAACCCAGTTTTCATACTATCGAGGCACACCAATCAAAATTCTTTTAGCCGAACGTGAACCAGTGCGGTTTTTAGCAGGTTTTCTCGCGGCTTGTGCCGCTCGTTGTCCAGTTTTTCTTTGTAACCCCGACTGGACAAAACAAGAATGGCAACAAGTTTTTGATTTAGTAAACCCAGATTTAATTTGGGGATTAGGGACTAAGAATTGGGGACAAGACTATTCCAAATTAAAAAATCCGATCATTCCATCTCCTGATTCAGGACTGATCATGATTCCCACAGGTGGCTCATCAGGAGAGATTAAGTTTGCCATTCACACCTGGCAGACTTTAATCGCATCCGTGCGAGGATTTACAGAACATTTTTTGATTAATCAGGTTAATTCTTTTTGTGTCTTACCGCTCTATCACGTCAGCGGGTTAATGCAATTTATGCGCTCCCTTACGACTGGTGGAAAACTCGTTATTCGGTCATTCAAAGAAGTAGAATACAGTCAAGTAAACAGTATAGAATCATCCAAATTCTTTATTTCTTTAGTACCAACACAGTTACAGCGTCTGCTACAAAAACCAGAATTAACTCAGTGGTTATCTCAATTTCAAACTGTACTATTAGGAGGTGGAGCAGCATGGAATGAACTTTTGGAAAAAGCAAGATATTACAACATTCGCTTATCTCCCACCTATGGTATGACGGAAACTGCCTCCCAAATTGCCACCCTCAAACCAGATGAATTTCTTAATGATAAAGATAACTGTACTCAAATTCTCCCCCATGCCTCTATCAAAATTCGCAATCAGCAAGGCGAGGAATTGAATTCAAATCAAATCGGAAACATCACAATCTATTCTCAAGCTCTCGCCTTAGGATACTATCCTAACACTTGGGAGAATCAGGCTTATTTACAAGTGGATGATTTGGGTTTCTTAGATAACAAAGGTTATTTACATATCGTCGGACGTAACAGCGACAAAATTATTACAGGCGGTGAAAATGTCTATCCAATAGAAGTTGAATCTACCATTAGAGCTACAGAAATGGTAGTAGATATTTGTGTCATAGGCATACCAGATAAACTCTGGGGACAAGCAGTCACAGCAATTTACATCCCCAAAGACTCAAATACCTCTGACAGAAAAATCATAAATTTGCTCAAAGATAAACTCAGCAAATTTAAAATTCCTAAAAATTGGATTCCTGTACAAACCTTACCTCGTAACTCCCAAGGTAAAATTAATCGCCAACAGTTACAGCAAATAGCCACAAAATTTATTCAAAGTAGCCTAGCTGATTAAAGAGAAAAATTGCAGCATCCCATGCGTGTGAAAGTAGTGCGAGCCGGAAAGCTGGCTAGTCATTGTACTGCATTTGGGATGCTCCCGATAAACATTACAAAGGCTGCCAATTTTTTAGGGGACAATGCGTCACCATTAATCTTTGTATCAAGCTCAAACCGCCACGCAATGCTTACGCGGCGCTGCGCGATTTTATTGATGGGAACCCCTACACCCCTACACCCTTACACCCTTACACCCTGCCCGTAGGGCATTGACTCTTGACTTTTCAAACAACCTCTCTTGACTTTCTTCTCTCTGCGCTCTCTGCGCCTCTCTTGTTCATTTCCAACCATTCCCTCATATTTTCTGGTAACTCTGTTTTCGTTCTGCTACTTGTCTCAATACAAACGTGCCTAGTCACTGCCTTACCAGCGATCACCTCACCAACTATCACCTCATAAGCCACTTCAAATCTGTCAATACTAAGCTGTTGAGGCATTAGCCTAATAACCAAATTGTCTCCACAATATAGTGGACGAAAAAAATCCACATTAGCATGAACAATCGGAAAAGCTACAGAAGGATTCGTAAAAAAATCTTTGAGATTAATGCCAGATACAATTAGAGACTCCTCATAAGCCTCATGACAAATACTCAAGAGATTAGCAAAGTAAACTACCCCAGCAGCATCAGTGTCTTGAAAGCGAATGGTGCGGTTATATATAAAGGCCATAATTCAAGCCAAAGTTCAAAAATAGATAGCAAACAAATAGCCTGCTACAGTAAACAATTTTACCGCAATCATTTGGTTTATCAGTTCAAGGGGTAATAAATATCCTCAGAGCAAGGATTGAGGTAAGGACGCTGTAAATCAATACCAAGCCGAGTAAAATGTGAGTCAATAGCCTTCATCCGCTGATCAGTTGAATCGTTATCTTGTTGCCAAACTTCCAACAAAGCATTCGCTACGATTTGACAGCGGTTCATCCCAAAACTTTCCTGTGCAGCAAATTTTTGGCTAAGTTCTTCAGCTAAACTCAACCCAGGTGCTAAAAACTTGGTAAACAAGGGGATTTCTGTGTGGAAATGAGATTGATGTTCTGCATAGACACTTCTTAGGACTTTTCGCACTGCTGGATAGTCTTCACGTTCAAAGGATAGCACTCCTGAATCATAGCGCCCATAAGCAGCGCGATTGTGTAACACCTGAAAACTAAAAGGAATTGCAGCAGCGTTCAATTGTTGTGTCAGGCTATCCATAAGCGCTAAGGCACCCATTGGAGTAACATTAAAGTAAATTCGCCCTGCTCCCAAATCAGTATCCGGTTTAGTCTGCAAATCCTGTCCGACATTGCTAAGCGCTATGTAAAAGCCGTTTTGTAGTCGATTTTTAGGCATCCATATATTTATCAAATCTCCTACCTTGGCAGTTGGCGTTGACGGTTCTAGATTGTGATTGTACTCAACATACAACGTCAAACCACCTTTGCTCACTGCAATACTACCATCTGGTTCCCGTCGCAACAATTGCCAATCAGGATCAAAGTAGCCTATCCCATGATTACTGGTATGTAGTAACTCGTAAAATTGCCAATCCATCTCTAAGCTAGAATAGCTTTCCAAGTTTTTATGTGGCAAATCATGAGCGACATCACTACTGAGTGACAACGTGGTTTGCAGAGAACCATTGTAATAAATACCGTGAACAAAATTCCGCAATAGTAGAGCAAGATACTTGTGTTGTAATGCTGGCGAATTTTGTCGAAATCGCTCTGCTATTTTAGATGGTAGGGCAAAGGGTTGATATTTTGGATGGCGAATGCAAAAGTTGGATTGAATTTCGATATTGCTAGCAATATCCAATAGAGAATTTAGCAGTGGTTTGGTAGAAGACTCTAGCATGAGTGTAATTTCAAAAAGAAGAATTAACAGTTATCAGTTATCAGTTACCAGTTACCAGTTATCAGTTACCAGTTACCAGTTATCAGTTACAACAGAAAATACGGATCTGTTTCTTTTGTTTACTGTTTACTGTTCACTGTTCACTGATTTCGCTGTTCACTGTTTTAACAACCGCGCAGACGAGTTTTGTTATAATAAAGACGAAGCAAATTCTTCTTTGTTTTGGGATAATGAAGTTGAACAAATTTTGCAAATAGCTTTAGGATTTCTGACTCTGTGATCCCAAAAACAGTCAATACAGACTCTTGTGGTCTACTGAGTAAGCTTTGAGCAAATTTGAACATACAAATACTGGAGTTATCAAAGTATTTGTGAAAGTTTATTTTTTCCTTGATTCGATGAAGTAGAACTAAACCCGCAAATTGGATAACTCGTTGAACAAATTCACAACGATACTCAAGAATCACTGGAAAAGTATCAAGATAAGCTAGAATAAGAGTTAGTAGTGAAGGTTGGATAACTTCCAATGGAATCGCTGCCAGAAGTAATGACTCTTCTAACTCAAGAGTAGGATCTACCACTAGACTTTCTAACCAAAGTGTTAAGTAGCTTGCCACTAAAGTTCCCAAATCAAAAGCTGGATCTCCCCAGGAACAAGCTTCCCAATCAATGAGTCGTATAAGACAGTTGTCTAACTTCTCCCACCTTGAATGCACTAAAACATTTTCCAATTTCAGATCATTATGAGTTAAGCAGCAAGGATTCCATTCATACGCCAATTCTGCAATTGCTGCTTCTAAACTCTCATAACGTTGATAAAGAGCGTAGAATTCCAGCGCCTCTGTAGGAACATCGCCAAAAATTTCCGGTCCAATTGACCCTATCCCTTGCGTTGGATTATAAAATTGATAGCGAAACTGTCCTTCAGGAGCAGTTGCCATAAAATCACGATACTCCGGGCGGTTGAAAGTGGCACGATGTAGTGATCCCAAACTAGTACCAATAGCGCTTGCGATCGCTTTTGGAAAATATAAATTTTTTTGATAAAAACTTGCTAGTTCAAAATACTCCTTGAGGTAGTGACGAACAAGAATAGATTTTTCTTGCTCAAAATGCACTACCAAAGATGCCGCAGCAGAAATATTTCCTAACACTGGAAACTGCTGAAGTAGTTGATGAAACAACCACTCATTCCAAAACTCATGTGGATTTTCGTTATTATCAACACATCGTTCTTGCTTAACCAGTAGCTTTTGATTCCCAGGCAGAGTAACTAGTAAATTGAAATTTTTTTGACTCGTTTGCGGGAGTTCAGAATAGGAATTTGTACCTTCTTCTGAGCTACACAGACCTGCTTGATGCAGATAATGAATAACATTATGAGAAGACAGTGAAAGTACCATGTCTTATTTCCTAAAGCGTAAAATTGTTCCTGAAACCACAATTTCAGTATTAGCTTTACTTCAGTGGTCTTCAGTAGATATTTATGACTCGTGCAAATATCAATAACGATTAGCACAATCTACTAATATCCGATTTATCAAAAATAAACCTGCCAAAATGGCAATGTTGCTTTTGCTATTGCTTTAAATTTTGCTCAGCACTCAGTCAAATCTTTTAAACCAATACACTTGCTGTTAGTGGTGTTTAGTTTTGTTAAGATCCCCCAACCGACGCCAGGTGCTACAAGTCGGGCAACTCTAGCCGAGCACTGGCTCCCCTTAAAAAGCTTGCTCAGTTCCCTCCTTTTTAAGGAGGGCTAGGGAGGATCAATCCTTAAGTGAACCGTATTGTCTTTTAAACGACGTTGTAGAATAATTCGCGCTATTATCGCTACTACAAATTACTTAAAAATAGAACTCAGAGCTATCTCCTCCACCAGACGCTACGCGTTAGCCGTAAGGCGTGCGCTTTGCGCATACGACAAGGCTCAGCTACCAAATACAGAACGGGCTGCGCCCTTGCACTCTACAGAAGAAAAGAAAAATTTTCATGTGTCTTGGTGAGGGAGTGAAGGAGGAAAAATATTGTCATCCTTACTGGTGGGCAAATGTCTATGATGACTACTTAAACAGAGAATGGGCGAGTAGAGCTGCTTGGGTGCGATTGCCCAAAGGGCAGACGCAATCATGCGTATCGCGCAAGTTCAAGCGACTAAGAATATTAGTCACATAGTTTTTAACAGTATTCTCTGAAAGGAAAAGCGATTGAGCAATTTCACGGTTATTCGCTCCAGAAGCTATCAAACGCAACACATCCAATTTTCTGAATGTGAGTTGCGCCAGTTCTGGGAAATATTCAACGGATGAGACTAGTAGTGTCATGGATATAAGTGCTTTTTCTAACAATTCCGGTTCAAGTTGAGTATGTCCTTTGGCGGTAATTGTCAAAAGTCTGGAACGACCAAATCCTGTTGAGACACATGATGTATCATTTGTACAGTGCGTAAATCCTATATTTTTTTACTGATTTGGTTATGGATACTCGTGACTTTCTTCCCATGTCATGTTGAAAATCACCATTGTATATTGAAATTACCTGAATAAACCTAACTAAATCTACGTGGTAAAAACACCGTAAAACTGGTGAATAAGACAATCAGATTAAGTAAATATTTTTTCCAAGATTAATTACACGTTGCCGTAAATCAATTGAGTAGGCGGCTGGCATAAGTATGAGTTGTGTCAATATTTTTCTTGTTCATACAAGTTTACTCACTTTGTGTTCTACCCAACTAAAAATTGCTGTAAATGGAGAAAAAATGATCAACAAACAGATAATATTACCAACCCTTCTATCTGCAACTATCCTTCTGGGAGGAATCACTGGTTGTTCCGGATCTAAATCATCGGACGCAACCAGTCCAGATGGGTCTGGAACTAACGTATCTCAAAACAGCCCATCTACGACAAACAACAATCAAGCGGATACATCGGAACGCGCTCAGAAGCGTGAAGAGATTCGCAAACAAATTGAAGCCGTTCTAACCGCAGATCAGGTGAAACAGTTGCAAGCAAAACTGCAACAAGGGGAAAAAATGCGTAAAGCAGTGTTGAGCCTCGATCTCACTGCAGAGCAAAAAACTAAAATTCAGGATATTTTTAAGACTGCTTATCCCCATCGTCAAAGGAAATCTCAAGAGAATTCCTAGTAGTTTAATCGGGATGTAAATCTGAGTTTCCAGAAGCTTTGCTGCAATTTTCTGTACTGTTGTTTGTGAATTTATTGTTATCAGTGAAAGCATGTTCAAGCCAAAATTGCTCGCCAAGATAAAACTTGCCTTTATAGCAGTATTCCTGACAGGAAGTAGTCTCTATGCTGTAAAAGCTCTAGGACAATCCCAACCTAGCCCACAACAACTGGTGGATGAGGTGTGGCAAATCTTGAATAAAGATTATGTTGATAGCAGCTTTAACCATCAGGATTGGAAAGCAATTCGACAGCAGTATCTGGACCAGAAATATAGCTCTAAACAACAGGCATACAATGGAATTCGAGCAATGGTGGCGAAATTAGGCGATCGCTACACCGAATTTTTCGACCCCCAAGAATTCCAGGCTTTAGATAACGACCTTTCTGGCAACCTCAGTGGTGTAGGACTGGAACTAGCGGAAAATGAAAAAACCAAAGCTTTAACCGTTATCGCCCCAATTGAAGGAACACCTGCTTTTAAAGCAGGTATCTTGCCGGACGATGTAATTGTCAAAATTGATGGTCAGCCAACTGGGGGGATGAACATCAACGATGCAGTCAAGCGGATTCTCGGTCCAGTTGGAACTAAGGTAATACTTACGATTCAACGAGGCAATCAATCGCAATCTTTCAAACTTACCCGTGCTAATATTGCTATTCATCCCGTAACCTACAACATACAAACAACGGCTACAGGCAAGATTGGCTACATTCAACTACCAGAGTTTACACAAACCGCTCCCGTAGAAATGGGTCGGGCAATTCAAGCCTTGGAAAAGCAGCAGGTAGAGGGCTACGTTTTGGATCTGCGCTCCGATCCAGGCGGACTGGTGGATGCGAGTTTGGAAATTGCCAGTATGTGGTTGAAGCAAGGGGCGATCGTCTCTTTGGTAAATCGAGACCAAGTAAAAGAGAGCTACAATGCGACAGGACATGCCTTAACCAATAAACCCCTGGTTGTGCTAGTTGATCAAGGGTCTGCCAGTGCTAGTGAAATTCTGGCGGGGGCGCTGCAAGATGATAATCGCGCCAAGCTAGTAGGAACTCGCACTTTTGGTAAAGGTTTAGTTCAATCAATAGAACCACTGGAAGATGGTTCGGCATTGAAACTCACCATTGCTAAATACTACACACCCAAAGGTCGAGATATTAATCATGTTGGTATTGTACCAGATATTACAGTAGAGTTAACCGAGGCACAGCAGAAAGCATTAGTGCAGAACCACACTTTAGGCACGTTAGCTGATCCTCAGTATGCTAGTGCAGTTGCAGACTTGAGCCAATTGATTCAGACAGGGGCGAACCCTGTTGGTTTACAGCGTGGGAAATAAGTTTCTTCACAACAGCCAAGTCCAAGAGGGCGATCTCACTGAAAAAAAATAATTTGTATCTTCTCTCCTGCACCCCTACAGTCATTATCGGTAATTACTGAAATAAATTTACAAAAAAAAATCAAAAAATACTTTTTATTCCAGAAACAAATTTGGTCGAGCGTAAGCTTACCCCCGGCTAAAGCGCGGGGGCTTTCGCCACTTACCACGATTCAGAACGAAGATTTCTAGTGCGCTCACGAAACTAACGATATTTGAGAAGGACTTCCCAGCTATATTAGCCCTTGAGCCTCAGGGACGGCTTACTCAATATCACAAAAGATACTGCTTCTACAACCGAGACAATTCTCGGACGCCCCTATTAGTTACGGTTTGCGTACTATCTCCAGTACTTGCTTACTGCGTTGCCTTTTCTGCGTAACTCTCACAGTGCCTTTCACAATTTCAGCAGATAAGAAATGTACCATATTGGTACACAAAATATCCACAGAACAATTGCACATTCGGGTCAGTCAGGAAGAATACACAAAGCTTGAGCCCTCAAACTCCCCATCAGTTAAATAAAGAATGAGCAAGCAGAGCGGCTTGAGTGCGATCGCGCAAGTTTAAGCGACTGAGAATATTAGTCACATAGTTCTTAACAGTGTTCTCTGAGAGGAAAAGCGACTGAGCAATTTCACGGTTATTCGATCCAGAAGCCATTAAACGCAACACATCCAACTCTCTGCGTGTAAGTTGCGCCAATTCTGGGGGTTGTAAAACTGAAGGGGCTGGCACTGGGGCGGGCGTGAGTGCTTTTTCAAACAATCCTGGTCCGAGTTGGGTATGTCCTTTGTAGACAGCACGAATCGCTAGCGCCAGTTCATCTGGTTCAGTGTCCTTGAGCAAATAGCCCTTAGCCCCCACTCGCATCGCTTGCGAGACGTACCCATCATCATCGAAAGTTGTTAATACTAGTACTTTCGTGTCGGGATATTGTTGAGCGATCGCCCCAGTAGCAGCAACTCCATCCATCACGGGCATTCGGATATCCATCAGCACAATGTCCGGTTGTAGGGTAGAAATTTGTTCGATCGCTCGTTGCCCATTTTCCGCCTCACCCACAACTTGCATATCGCAATTGGACTCTAGCAGACTTTTGAGTCCTTGACGGATGAGAAGTTGATCATCGACTAACAAGATCCGAATCATAAAACCTCGCAGGAGTTTAGAAACCCTCGTGCTTTAGGCAGGGGAATGCTTACAGTAACAAATTTGATATTGGAAAAGAAACACAGATCCGGCAACCTTTTCCTGGTTGACTGTGGAGATAAAACTGACCGCCCAACGCCAGTGCTCGTTCTCGCATCCCCTGCAGTCCAAACCCGGTTGTATTTTCAGTTGGATTAAACCCTTCACCATTGTCCTCAATGGAAAGATCAAGTATCCCAGCCTGATGCTGTAGCTGAAGGCTCACAGTTGTTGCCTGTGCATGTTTGTAAATATTTGTTAGCGATTCTTGCACAATGCGGTAGACAGTTGTGTTCACTTCTGTGGGTAAGGATAATGGTAAATTAATTTTACTAGACAGTTCAATCCCTGTGTTGTGCTGAAAATCCTTCAGCAGCTTTTCAATAGTTGATTCAAGTGATTGTCCTTGCAACGGGTTTGATCGCAAGACAGAAACTGAACGCCGGATTTCCAGCAACGCCTCAGCCCCTAGTTGCTTTGCTTGTTTGAGAAATGTCAATGCCTTCTCGTCATTCGATTGCCAGAACAGCAGGGCATTATTCATTTGAATGGTTTGAGCTGCTAGGGTGTGTCCAAGTCCATCGTGAATTTCGCGGGCAATGCGGTTACGTTCCTGCAAAGTCGCCTGATCCTCAATGAGCAAGGCATACTGTCGCAGTTGCTCATGCGTCATTTCTAGTTTTTGATGGGCAATTTCCAATTGCTTGCGACTTTGCCACTCTGCAAGCAGAGCGTTAATCAACAATAAAGCAAATACTAATGTCAAGCTATATAATAACAACGAACTCAGTCGCCAATCCCATACAACGACTTTAAGCTTCGCAGGCACGATGGGTCTTGACACAAGCAGCATCACATAGGACAGAAGAGTTAAACTCAATACAATCAACTGTCCCTTTCGCTCAAACAGCAAGCAACTCCGCATCACCAATATTAGGCACAGTAGGAAAAGAGAGCGAATGGTTAAGCCTTGTGGAGTGACTGCCAGCAAAATCAAGCCAAACTCCACACTCGTGTAAAGCAATTTTTCTGTCAACTTCTTTGTTGGCAGTCTTAAGCCCATTAAACCGAAGGCAGCAATTATAAAAATTCGCAGCAGCAACTGCCAAGACAACTCGAACGGCAACAAAATTTCCATTAACACTGCTGTGGCTAACAATAGCCACTCCAGATAAAGCAACAGACGAAACGATTGGTAACTCGGGCGAACCATAGAACCGTCTAAAATGAACGACCAAAGGAACAGTACTACTAGCATTATCCTGATTTAAAAAAAAGTACAGTGCCAACACAGAACGTTGGAAACCTTAAACTTTTTGCAAACGTCAACAGGAGTGAACATAAAACCACAGATGCACACTGATTAACGCCCTTTATTTATTTGTATCCATCCTTGGTAGTAAATATCCATTAATCATACTTTTGCAAGAAGTTTATTCTCTTCAACTCTTACAAAATTGTTACCAGTATCGATAGAGTTTTTTCTACTGATTCTCTTTCTGAACTAGGAAAAAAGTCATATCAGTTTTAGTAATTTTTGACTGATCAGCTTAGGAATCCTGCTTCATGTAAATATTCATGTCAATTTCTAAAATTGACATAGTGAATGCGGAGATTTCACCATCAACCATAAACTTAAACCAATTGGAGGCTCTGGTGCTCGATAACATTCCCAAAGAGAGTTTAGCGGAAAATCACTCAGCGGAAAATCACTTAGAAAAGCAAGATCCTCCATCCAGGAAACGGACTGGTGAGGCTCTGGTGCTCTATAACATTCCCAAAGAGAGTTTAGCGGAAAATCACTCAGCGGAAAATCACTCAGAATTCAAGCAAGATCCTCCATCCAAGAAGCGGACTGGTTTGGTTTTACTTGGTTTGATGTTGCTCGCTACGCTGGGCTTTTTTAGTTTGCGTAACGTTGCAAAGCCTAACAAAACTGACAGTTCCCAAACGTCTGAAAGATCTGGACGTAAAGGAAAAGGACGGTCTATGATAACTCCTGTAACCGTCGCCAAAGTCGGCCAAAAAACAGTTCCAGTGCAATTGCAGGCAATTGGTAATGTTCAAGCGGAGTCTACCGTATCGGTGACACCCCAGATTGGTGGAAGAATTACTGGAGTGTTTTTCAAAAAAGGTCAGCAGGTGAAAAAAGGACAACTTTTGTTCACACTGGATGACCAAACACAAAGGGCTGCCATCCAACAAGCTCAAGGAACTGTCGCCAAGGACTTGGCGCTGGTACAGCAAGCAAGAGCTACGTTAGCCAAAGACCAAGGACTGGTAGAACAAGCCAGAGCTACGTTAGCCAAAGACCAAGGGCTGGTACAGCAAGCAAGAACCACGTCAGCCAAAGACCAAGCACTGGTGCGACAAGCTGAGGCGACTTTGACAAAGGATCAAGCGCAAGCACAATACGCACAGGCACAAAGTAATCGTTATACTAACTTGTACAAGCAGGGTGCTGTCAGCCAGGATCAAGCTCAGCAATACTCTACTAGTAGTCAGGTGAATGTGGCAACGCTTCGCTCAGATAGAGAGGCGATCGCCAATGCTCAAGAAGTAGTCAAAGGAGATCAAGTCGCAATCAAGAACGCTCAAGAAGTCGTCAAGAGCGATCAAGTTGCAATCAAGAATGCTCAAGAAGTCGTCAAGGGCGATCAAGCAGCAATCCAGAATGCACAGGCAGTTGTCGCTTCAGATCAAGGGGCATTAAAAAACGCCCAAGTGCAACTTTCTTACGCCAAAATATACGCCCCAATCTCCGGTCAAGCTGGAGATCTTTTGGTGAATCAGGGCAATGTGGTTGCAGCCAATAGTACGAGTCCGCTTTTGACAATCTACCAGATTCGCCCAATTCAGGTTTCTTTTTCAGTTCCAGAGACGCAACTACCGGAAATTCAAAAGTACGCGAGCAATAACAAGCTGGCAGTGGATGCTACTATCCCCAACACCAATAATCAGATACGGGGTGTTTTGACATTCATCAATAACACAGTCGATAACAGCACCGGAACCATTAAACTTATAGGTCAGTTTGATAATGCTCAAGGGCAACTATGGCCTGGTCAATATGTGAACACAACACTAACGCTGAGGACACAACCCAATGCGATCGTTGTTCCTTCGCAGGCAGTTCAGAATGGACCCAATGGTCAATTTGTCTTTGTTGTCAAGCCAGATAACACAGTGGAAAATGTCCCTGTAACTGTTAGCAGTATGATGAATGGTCTAAACGTTATCGAGAAAGGACTGCAACCAGGTCAAACAGTTGTGACTGACGGTCAGGCGAATCTTATTTCTGGTAGTAAGGTAAAAGTCAGATCCGCCTCGAAACGAGCAGGAGGTCATCATTCATGAACCTCTCGCAACTATTCATCCGTCGCCCGATCATGACCACTTTGGTTATGGCCGCTATTCTCATCTTCGGTTTGATGAGTTATCGGTTACTGCCAATCAGCGACTTACCCAGCGTTGATTATCCTACCATTCAGGTGTCAGCGGCGCGACCAGGAGCTAGCCCGGAAACAATGGCATCTTCTGTTGCCCGTCCTTTAGAAAAGCAGTTTTCTAGTATTGCCGGACTTGATTCGCTCAACTCAACCAGCACATTAGGTAGCACCCAAATTACGCTCCAGTTTAACCTTAGCCGAAACATCGACGATGCGGCTCAGGATGTGCAGGCGGCGATATCAGCAGCGTCTGGACAAATTCCTAACGATTTACCTAACCCTCCATCTTACAGCAAGGTTAACCCAGCCGATCAGCCAATTCTTTACTTATATATAGACTCACCGACTCTGCCGCTTTCCCAAGTAGACAAGTACGCTCAAACGTATTTAGCACAAAAGCTTTCTACAATCAACGGGGTGGCCCAGGTACAGGTTTACGGTTCCCAAAAGTATGCAGCTCGTATTCAACTTGATCCTGAAAAATTAGCAAGTCAGCAGATTGGACTTGATCAAGTGGAAACTGCAATACAACAAGGAAACGTAAATTTACCGACAGGTAGTATTTCGGGCAAGAACAAAAATTTTACAGTCCAAGCTAACGGTCAATTACAAGATGCTGCGGCTTATCGCTCTCTAATTGTCGCCTACCGCAATGGTGCACCAATCTACCTTGAACAACTCGGTCGAATTATTGACAGTGTCCAAAACGATAAAGTGGCAAGCTGGTACAATAACACCCGCGCCATCATTCTCAGCATTCAACGGCAACCAGGTACAAATACGGTACAAGTTGTAGACACAATCAAGGAATCGTTGCCGAAGTTGAGTGACCAAATTCCAAAATCAGTTGAAATCGGGGTTTTCTATGATGCATCCCAGTCCATTCGAGAATCGGTGGATGATGTCAGATTTACTCTGGTTTTGACCATTGGTCTGGTGATTTTGGTCATTTTCCTGTTTTTACGGAATCTCTCGGCGACGGTGATTCCCAGTTTGGCTTTACCTGTATCGCTGATTGGGACTTTTGCAGCGATGTACATGCTGGGTTACTCGCTGGATAACTTATCAATGATGGCGTTGACGCTTTCAGTGGGTTTCGTGGTTGATGATGCGATCGTCATGCTGGAAAACATCGTTCGCCACATGGAAATGGGTGAATCTCGTCTAGAAGCTGCCTTAAACGGTTCTAGAGAAATCAGTTTTACCATCTTGTCGATGACAATTTCACTGGTGGCGGTTTTTATCCCAATGCTGTTCATGGGTGGAGTGTTGGGACGACTGTTCCACGAATTCGCGGTAACGATCGCCGTCGCAATTTTGGTGTCTGGGTTTGTCTCTCTCTCCCTCACCCCGATGCTATGTAGTCGCTTTGTAGGCGCACCCAATCACGAAAATCAAAGTCGTCTGTATCGTGCTTCCGAGTATGTGTTTGACCGCTTCTTAGCTGTTTACGATTGGACCTTAAAAATAGCTTTAAAGTTTCACCTGACCACAATGATTTTGTCTGGTGTGCTTTTTCTTGTCACTATTTATCTGTTTATTGTTGTTCCCAAAGGATTTATTCCTAGTGAAGATACTGGACAAATTATTGCAACAACACAGGCAGCACAGGATGCGTCTTTCGATAACTTAGTGCGTCACCAGCAAGAAGTGGTAAATTTGATTCGGCAAAACCCAGATGTTGATGCGGTTAATTCTAACATTGGTCCTGGCTCCAGTGCGAGCGGTGGCGGGGGAGCAGTCGCAGGTAATTCTGGGAATTTGTTAATTCGCCTCAAGGAGCGATCGCATCGCCACAAAAGCGCAGATCAAATCGTCCAAGAACTGCGCAGCAAGCTAGCAAGTGTCCCAGGGATTAAAGTCTTCTTACAAAATCCCCCTGCCATTCCCATCGGAACACAACAGACAACAGGACTATATCAGCTTGCGCTTCAGAGTACTGAGGTCCAATCCCTCGAAAAATACGTTCCGCAACTTGTCGCGAAGATGCAAACTCTCCCAGAACTCCTGGATGTCAACAGCGACTTACAAATTGCACCCCAAATCAAAATTGATATTGATCGTGATAAAGCTTCCACCCTTGGCATTACCGCCGAACAAATCGAAAACACTTTGAAAAACGCCTATGGCGCTTATCAAGTGTCAACCATTTACGCCGCTAGTGACGAGTACGAAGTCATATTAGAACTGCAACCGGAGTACCAGCAAGATCCAAATGCTTTAATGAAGCTCTACGTTAACACTAGTACGAGTACGAACTCTACCACGAATAGCAGTACTAGCACCAGTACAAATTCCACCACGAATAGCAGTACTAGCACCAGCACAAATTCCACCACTGGTCAAGCAGTTCCTCTGAGCACATTTGCCACAATATCCCAAGGTGTTGGACCGCTGATGGTCAATCACTATGGT
>NZ_JABXYX010000012.1:68473-112171 GCF_017982655.1 Brasilonema sp. CT11
CATTGTCCCAAAGAGGCAAAGGGTGTGGTACGGAGGATGGACATTACCTAGGGGAGAATAAATCGTGCGATGAGTCAGCCAAAAGAGGCACCAAATGCATCCTTGGGTGCAGCCACTCAAACCATAGAAGAACTCGTGCATAAAGTGATTCCCGCCAGCATCACAACAAGCTTCCAGGGAGCGAGTGAGGTATTTCAATCTTCACTGCCGAGTTTGGGATTGTTGCTAGCCGTCGCTATTTTGGTGATTTATCTGATTCTCGGTATCCTCTACGAAGATTTTATACATCCTTTAACAATTCTTTCTGGTTTGCCTTCCGCTGGATTTGGTGCGTTGTTAACGTTATTAATTTTTCATGTGGAATTGAATGTTTATTCATTCATCGGCATCATCCTCTTGGTAGGTATCGTTAAGAAAAACGGGATTATGATGGTGGACTTCGCCATAGAAGCGCAGCGAAACGAAGGGAAAAGTCCGTTTGATGCCATTTATGAAGCTTGCCTGATTCGGTTCCGTCCGATCATGATGACGACAATGGCAGCTTTAATGGGAACATTACCAATCGCCCTAGGTTATGGTGCCGGTTCTGAATCTCGGCGTCCTCTGGGAATTGCCGTTGTTGGTGGATTGGTGTTTTCTCAGATATTAACGCTGTATTTGACACCAGTGTTTTTTACATATATGGAAGCTTGGCGGAAAAAACTCACACAGGTTAAGTTTCGTCGAGTTTCTTCGTTGACAGGAGTTAGGTAAGAATGAAAACATTATTTTGAAGCAGATGCGATGAGTTTCACATATAACCTGAGTCCTTGATTGCTCAGACTAAAATTTAGATGCTAGCGTTTGTTGGAGTCATTCATATGTCCCTCCAAGAACTGAAAAAGCAAGCCCGTCAATTATCTGTAAGCGATCGCCTTGAACTTGTTCATGCGATTATCGAATCTTTACAGGATGTTCCCAATCAACAATCAGAACGCTCAGACATTATCAAACAAATGAAAGGCTTGTTGAAAACTGACGAACCCGCACCAACCGATGAGCAGGTAGCAGCAATGCTTGAAGAACGTCGGATGGAGAAGTATTATTAGTTAAAGTTCTCATTGATACCAATATTGTTTTAGATTACTTGCTAGAGCGAGAGCCATTTCTGCAACATTTAACGAACCGCCAAGACGCCAAGGACGCCAAGAAAATCAAAAAGAAGATAGGTAATCTTGCACCACCGAAGGAAGTAAATCAACTTGAGACACTTGAACTAAAAGAACTTCAGCAGTTTCATCAGACAATTCAGATGTAGAGATGACTTTGACAGCAATTAAATACAGCCTTCCTGAATAGGATGTAAACACCTTCTTCCTCTTCTCTTTCTTTTCTTGGCGTCCTTGGCGTCTTTGCGGTTCGTTTTTCTATTTTTTCACGACCTATCTAGAATGGCTGTAACTTTACATTTGGCGATCGCATCCACGCCAAACTTTAAAATAAAAAATCTGGAACAACACAACTCATGAACCTTTCAGAACTCTTTATCCGCCGTCCTGTCATGACAACCCTAGTCATGATAGGTATCGTCATCTTCGGTCTCATGAGTTATGCACTGTTACCAATTAGCGCCTTACCTCATGTAGAATATCCCTTCATTTCCGTCTCTGCCAGTTTGCCGGGTGCGACGCCTGAAACAATGGCATCTTCTGTTGCTTCACCTTTAGAAAGACAATTTTCCAGCATAGCCGGACTCAATTCTTTCAACTCCACCAGTTCAACGGGTAGTACCAGCATCTCCCTGCAATTCGACTTCAACCGCAGCGTGAATGATGTTGCCAAAGATGTCCAGGCAGCAATTTCAGCAGCCGCAGGACAATTGCCACCAGGTATGCCCAAACCACCTACCTACCGTAAGGTCAACCCGTCGGTTGCACCGATTCTCTACCTGTACATGTATTCTGAAACGCTCCCTATCGCTACAGTGGACGAATACGCAGAGATTACGGTTGGTCAGCCAATCTCTATGATTGATGGCGTTGCCCAAGTACAAGTATACGGTCAGCAGCAATATGCTGTTCGCGTCCAAGTTGATCCACAAAAATTGACAACGCGGGGAATCGGGCTAAATCAGATCAAGACTGCGATCGCACAGTCAAATGTAAACTTGCCAACTGGCAGTGTTTCTGACCGTAACAAAACTTACACAATCCAAGCAAACGGTCAACTCACGAATGCTGCTGCTTATCGTTCGCTGATCATTAGCTACAAAAATGGCGCACCTGTGAGACTCCAAGATGTGGGGCAGGTGATTGACAGCGTGCAAAATGATAAAGTCTTGAATCTCTACAACGGCATTCATTCGGTTGTTCTGGCTGTGCAGCCTCAACCAGATGCCAACACGGTGGAAATTGTCGATACCATCAAGCAACTTCTACCCACTCTGCGCGAACAAGTTCCCAAATCACTTGAGATGGGCATCATGTACGATCGCTCTGAATCGATCCGCGCTTCCGTTGATGATGTGAAATTCACGTTATTTCTATCAGTTTGTTTGGTTGTCGTAGTCATCTTCCTATTTTTACGTGAACTCTCTGCCACACTCATTCCCAGTCTGGCACTCCCTGTGGCACTTATCGGCACATTTGCCGTAATGTATCTGTCGGGCTATTCTCTGGACAACATCTCACTGATGGCGTTAACGCTCTCAGTCGGCTTTGTTGTTGATGATGCGGTCGTTGTACTGGAAAATATCGTTCGTCACCGCGAAATGGGTGAAGGTCCAATGGAAGCGGCGTTCAATGGCTCGCGAGAAATCAGCTTCACAATTGTGTCGATGACGTTATCTCTGGTGGCAGTGTTCATCCCCCTGATATTTATGGGTGGATTAATTGGTCGCTTGTTTCATGAATTTGCTGTCACAATTGCGGTTGCCATTTTGGTGTCGGGATTCGTTTCCCTCAGCCTCACGCCAATGCTGTGCAGTCGATTCATCCGTCCACCAAATCATCAGCATCAAAGCCGTCTGTATCGTGCTTCGGAGCGTGTCTTTGATTTACTGTTGCGGGGGTATGAGTGGAGTCTCAAGCCATTTTTTAGATACCGCCTGACAACACTCATCGGTTCAGTGATTCTCTTAGCGTTGACAGTCTACTTATTTGTCCTTGTTCCCAAAGGATTCATTCCCACAGAGGATACTGGACAAATTATGGGAAACACGCGAGCAGCACAAGATATATCCTTTGATGCTATGCAGCGTCACCAGCAGAAGGTCGTTGACATCATTCGTCGAGACCCCAATGTTCAAGCTGTTGACTCTATTGTAGGTGCGAGTGGGCCCAATGCTGCTGTCAACTCCGGTCGAATTACGATTCTGTTGAAGCCGCGTTCCCAACGCCGTCTCAATTCCGATCAAATCATTCAAGAAATGCGCCCTAAGTTGACGCGCATACCAGGCATTCAAGTATTCTTACGCTCTCCACCTGCTATCCCTATTGGTGGTCAACAGACCAATTCATCATATCAGTTTTCGTTGCAAAGCCTTGATCTGCAACAACTTCGTCAATACGTTCCTATACTGAAAGATAAAATTAAAGCGCTACCAGGATTCCGCGATGTTGACAGCGACTTAGAACTGAGTACCCCGCAGTTACAAGTCGAGATTGACCACAAAAAAGCAGCAACGCTTGGTATTACCGCAGAACAAGTCGAACAAACACTCGGCGCTGCTTATGGTTCTAGCCAAATTTCAAAAATTTATACCCCAGACGATCAGTTTTACGTAATTCTAGAATTAGAGCCGCAGTATCAGCACGATCCCAACGCTCTATCGCTACTCTACGTCCAATCGAGCAACGGACAACTGGTTCCTTTAACGGCGATCGCCCGTATCACCCAAGGAGTTAGTCCTCTCACCGTCAAACACGTTGGTCAACTTCCTTCTGCCACTATTTCTTTCGACGTAGCATCAGGAATGTCTCTGAGTCAAGCGACAGATACGATCAAGCAACTCGCTAGTGAGATTCTGCCTGAAAGCATCACTACCAACTTTCAAGGTTCTGCACAAGTCTTTCAACAGTCTTTCAATGATTTAGGCTGGCTGTTGCTTGTGTCGATTGTGGTGATTTATCTGATTCTGGGTATCCTCTATGAGGATTTCATTCACCCCATAACCATTCTTTCTGGTTTGCCTTCGGCTGGCTGTGGTGCTTTGTTAACACTGTTGATTTTCGATGTCGAGTTAAATCTCTACTCTTTTATCGGAATCATTTTGCTAGTAGGTATCGTTAAGAAAAACGGCATTATGTTGGTAGACTTCGCGATTGAAGCGCAGCGACGAGAAGGGAAAAATTCCTTTGATGCCATCTACGAAGCCTGCTTGGTTCGCTTCCGTCCAATTATGATGACAACAATGGCAGCTTTGATGGGGACAATACCAATTGCGTTGGGGACAGGTTCCGGTTCTGAAGCGCGTCGTCCTTTGGGGATTGCAATTGTCGGCGGATTAGTGTTCTCTCAGATTTTGACGCTTTACCTGACTCCTGTGTTTTACACTTACATGGAAGAATGGCGGAAAAAGCTTGGTCAACCCAAGTTTCCGAGAATTTTTTCTCGCAAGAAAGTTAAGCACTCAGGCTGATTTCTCAAACCTAGTACCGTAAGGCGGAAGTCAAAAGTCAAAAGCACGCCCTTGAGCCATAGCGTTGCGGTCAAAAGGAGCCGCTTTCGCCTGGGCGGGTTTCCCGACAGCCAGGTGACTGGTGGAGCGTGCAGCGATCTGCGGAGGTCATACCCGATAGCCCTTCGGGGAGAACCTATGCCCTGCGGGCACGCTGCGCTAACGGTTCCGCTTCGCGCTCCGCCAGAGCCGGCACGAGGGAGACCCTCTCGCAGCGCTGGACTCACCGTAAGGGGTGGCGTTAGCCATAGGGTTGCCCTATTTACGCGCCCGAGGTACTAGTACGATTATGGGAATATGAAAAGAAAAAGACTTATCCAAAACGCATCTGCTACGCAGCCACAGTTGCTTTTGATATTGTGATTGGATAGTGTTAAATGTAGATCTTTTATAGATATGTGGCAAAATCTCATTTCCTACACTGTTGGAACATTGGCTGCACTGTTTCCAATCGCTAATCCAGTAGGTGCAGTGGCAATCTTTTACAGTCTAACGGCTGCGGATACTCGAAATTACCGTCTTCGACAAGCGCAAAAGACTGCATTGAATGTCATTTTGGTATTGGCTACTTTTTTACTTGCAGGTAAGCTAATCCTCAATTTCTTTGGCATTTCACTGGGTGTTTTAAGGATTGCAGGCGGTTTAATTGTTGGTCATACTGCTTGGGAAATGGTAACTGCGCGTCAGCGACTAACAAGCCAAGAACATAAAGAGGCAATAGATAAAGAAGATGTATCTTTTACACCAATGGCTGTGCCGATGGTTAGTGGTCCGGGAGCGATTGGAGTTGTGATTGGATTTTCAACTAAAGCTAGTCAATGGGTTGATTATTTGGGTTGTTTAATTGGAATAGCTTTACTGGGAATCTTACTTTACCTATGTCTTGCTTTAGGAGAACCATTAATTGAGAAATTAGGGTCAACTGGCATGGGAGCATTAAATCGGATACTGGGGTTTTTAATTTTGGCGATCGCAGTTCAATTAATTGTTGAAGGTACAGTGGATATATTTAAAGCTAATGTACTAAATCTACTGCGGTAAGTTATTTCAAGACACCAAATTCTAAAACAGACTTTTCACGGAAAGTTCTCAAACCACAAAACTAGCATTACAGTGGAGACGAAAACTTGAACAAAAACATCATAGAGTGAAAAAGAAAGTTGAAGAAAAAGATTATCCATGAAGGATCAGCAGATTAATTTACCATATATTGATCAGCTTTTGACATTGCTCGACAATGGTTATCCTGAGATTGATCTAGCGTTTGGGCGTCATGTACATTGGGGCTATTGGTTCAACCCAGAACAAGCATTGAATACACCAGAAGATTTTAGCAAGGCAGCCGAACAGCTGACTCGCGAAGTTTATTCTGCTGCAAATGTTAAGAATGGTCAAGATGTTTTGGATGTTGGTTGTGGTATTGGTGGCACAATCGCTAGCTTGAATGAACAGTTTTCGCAAATGAATCTGGTTGGGTTGAATATTGATGGACGGCAATTGGAGCAGGCACGAAAAAAAGTAGTAGCACGGGATGGCAATACACTTCGGTTTGAAGAAGGTAATGCTTGTATGTTACCGTTTCCCGATCAATCGTTCGATGTGGTGTTAGCAGTTGAATGCATTTTTCACTTTCCGGATCGTCGGCAGTTCTTTCAGGAAGCCTTTCGTGTGCTTAAGCCAAATGGGTGTCTTGCGTTGTCGGATTTTATTCCTATAGATTGGTTTCTACCATTAGTATGGTATGCTAAGCCACCTGAAGGCTTTTACGGCTACTTCGACATAGGATACACTACTAAATCCTACTGTAAACTCGCTGCCGAGACAGGTTTCGATCAACTGCTCGAACGGAATATTACGGTCAATACCTTACCAACTTATAAATTTCTTCAGAGTATGAAGCAATATCTTAAGTTAGACGTAGATCTTTTTTCGGCGTTATCGCAAACTTTAATCCTTGAATGGGTTAGTCGATTGGAATTGATACGTTATATGATCTTCTCATTTAGAAAACAGTAATCTTGCCATTTATATATCTATATCTACTAAAGAATTTGAAGAAAACCCATATGCAGAGCCGTCTAAACCCGCTGAAATAGCAACAGTGCCACAGTGGCTAGTGGTAGCAAACAATCGACGGGTTAATCGAGACTGGGAATTATTACTGTCGCGTGCGCCGGAAAATACTAGTCGCTGCTATGAGGATTTATTTACCGCCCCTATGACGCCCGAAACCTGGGCGCGTTTTTCCGTTGAAAGGCAAACGCTATAAGGGTGCATGGGAATATGAAATCACCAAGGGAGATAGCGTATTTTATGTCCCTGACGCTCAACAGCAGAAAGTAGTTGTTTACTATGCTGGAGAGCATCCTAAAAATGCTCCCCTACCTGAATAGCGATATCGCTCTTTTTTCATCTAGAAATATAGTGCACAACGTCAAAAACCAATACTGGTTATAACTTAGACGCTTACGCTACCATCTGATTGACCATCATCGCTAATGCTACCAAACCCAAAATAGCCATGACTCCCGCAGGCATAAACTTGCGTGTTTTCACTAGTCTAATTCCAAAAGTTATGACTAAAACAGCGGTGATCACAGCTGCTAACGTCAAACCCCAAGTTTGTCCTTGGAACTGGACAAAAGCAGCAATAATCAGTAGTAAGCCACTGATCCCACCACTGATAAGAGAAACTTTGCTATTCGCTTTACGGTAGCCGATGATGCCACCAACCAAAGCCACAACGCCGTAGGCAAGAGCTGTAACAATACCTAAAGTCATTATTAAAAACCTATGTAGATTTTGATTTTGCTGCAACCATCAGCAGACAATTTACCATAGCTATTAAGCTATATCACTCTTTTGATAAATGGATAATCAAGCGAACACAAAAGTTCAATTCCTCCAGCGCGAAGCTGCATCCCTCTTACTCTACCAATCCGTCCTTCAAACCGAAGTGGGGAGGGTATATCTTGACCTATTGCAAGCAATACGCTACACTGATGCCGATGGACAAGGTTGTCTCCAAGCATACGGCAATTACTTCAGGTGCTTGGCTGCTAAACATCAAAACTGGGAGGAATATCTCATTACTCAAATTCTCAGAGCAGATAATCCTTTTACTCAACTTGCTCAACAACAAGAATTTGAAAATCTCCCTCCAGCTTTAGTCGCAGCAGCTGAGCATGATTTACGAGTCTTGCAAAGTCTTGATGAGTGTAGCAGCGCTATTTTGAGTCAGTGGGTGCAAGAAGTAGCTCATTTAAGCGTTTCACCAGTCGTATGGTATGTAGAGCAAAATCGAGTCGCAAGAGTTCACGAATTTCCACTTATAGAGAAGTTACAACAGCTGGAAAATTGGGCTGATGCCGTGAAAGAATTGGCAGCGTATTATCGCCAGTTTGGTACAGGTTTATTTGCAGAGTATAAAGCTGCGCGTTGGCAAGGTGGGGAGTTTATTCCAATACGCTATTGCGATCCCATTGAGTTAAATCAACTTGTGGGTTACGAGTCGCAAAAAGAAGCATTGTTGAAAAACACAGAGTTTTTATTATCTGGACAGGTGGCGCTGCACGTCTTGCTTTACGGTAGTCGCGGTTCGGGAAAATCTTCTTTGGTGAAAGCTTTACTGAATGAGTATGGCAATTCTAACTTACGCTTACTCGAAGTAGCCAAGTCTGACTTGAAAGACTTACCAAAAATTGTGGAACAGTTACGAAGCGTCCCACAGAAATTTATCATCTTTGTTGATGATCTGTCTTTTGAAGAAGACGATGATGCTTTCAAAGCACTCAAAGTGGTTTTGGAAGGCAATTTAACCGCACGACCTCAAAACATTGTAGTCTATGCAACATCTAACCGTCGCCACTTAATTCGAGAATTTTTTGCTGATAGACCATCTCCCAGAGACAACGACGAAGTTCATGCATGGGATACCATGCAAGAGAAGCTATCTTTTAGCGATCGCTTTGGTTTAACCTTGACTTTTGAAGGCGCTGATCAGAAAACTTACTTACAAATTATCCGGCATCTTGCGGCACAAGCTGGAATTGATATGAGTCAGGAAGA
Organism: Brasilonema sp. CT11; assembly: GCF_017982655.1. Lineage (GTDB taxonomy): Bacteria > Cyanobacteriota > Cyanobacteriia > Cyanobacteriales > Nostocaceae > Brasilonema. The sequence continues at coordinate 77,199 of NZ_JABXYX010000012.1, forward strand.
TTTGGAATATCAAGCTTTACAATGGGCCACTCGCCATAATGGTCGTTCTGGAAGAACAGCAAGACAATTTGTTGATTTCTTAAAAGCAGATTTGACTGTGTCTAGTTCAACCCATCATGCAGCAAACACAGAATCATAAAATAAAGAAATTTCGTTTTTAATTTTTCCGTTTTCTCGACTCTAATGTTAAAAATAATAACACCTATAGCTTGAAAGGCGACAATGTGAGACTCCTTAACAGAAAAATATTTAGAATGATTTGGCTATGTTAAAAACAAGCAATATGCAATCAGCGATCGTGAGCAATCGACTTATTATAGGTATAGTTGCCTTTGGCGTGAGTTTTGGTCTTAGTCTCGTCCTTAGCTGGGATTTTAATCAAGCCTTTCTCACAGGTCTAGTGACTGTACCTGCTACGTATCTATCAGCCTTATTTGTAGACAAGCGCAAAAGAAATCATGAAATGATAATTTTAGATTCTCTACAGAGGCGAATTAGAGATCTTGAAGGACTAAAATCTCGCATTGTCACAGAAGTTAACCAACTTGAAGCGCATAACGCTTTACTGCATGCAGAGTCAAGCAATTTACAAAATCAAGTTATAGAACGACGTAACCAGAGAGATACTCTTAATAGAGATATAGGCGTTTATATAATAGAAAAAAAACAGTTACAAGCAAAAATAAACTATTTACAAAATGAACTTCGCTCAATTGAGGAATCAAAAGTAGAACTTAACAATACCTTTTCGACACTAACCGCTGAAAAACGGCGTTTAGAATTAAACTCTAATATTTCACGTTCTGAAATTATTCAACTACAAGCTCAAATAAGCGAACTTCAGCAGCAAAAGCAAGAATCAGAAAACAGCTTAATTCTGCTGAATCGGCTTAAGCCTCAACTAGAAGAAAAATTATACGAGTTGCGAGTCCAAATACAAGAGGTTGAAATCCAAGAAAACCAGCAAAAGCAACTCATGTTAGAGAGAAAAACTGAGAAAGAACATATAGAAGTAAGCCTGAATGCTTTGCAAACCGAATTAACAGAACAACAAACTCAACTACAACACTTACTCGGGCAAGTTTCATTGTTGCAGGAAGAACGTGACCAATTGCAAAGCCAAGTTTGGGAACTTCTCCACCAAATGGAAACCCTGACAACTCAAGAAAAATTTAATGAAAACGAACAGGAAGAGGACGAAGATTTATTTCCTTTTTCTGAATTACTAGAATCCTTAGATCCAAGAAAGACTACCACTGTATCAGAAAATTTTCCCGAAGAATGGAGGAAATTTAGCGAGCAGCTACAGGGTTATGAAATTTGGGTATTAAAAGCTATGCTAGAGCAAGACAAGCCTTATCCTGTCATTAAAAAGATAGCTGAAGAAAATATTACAATGCCAAATCTACTAATTGATTCAATAAATGAACTTGCTAATGATACTATTGGTGAATTGATAATAGATTCGAGTTCTGAAATGCCAGAAATTTATGAGGAATATAAAACAAACGTCAAAAACATACTTGCGATGTATGAATATAAAATGACTGAAGAAACCTCACTCAACTAAAATTTAGTACAATCTTCTTCCATATTTCAGCTATAAATACTTTCACCTAGGTTACATATTTGGTAAATTGCAACAGAGGAGACGCCCACTCAATGCTTTTCCACCTGCTTCCTAGGAACAAGAAAAGTGAGGTGCATTAATTTACATGACAAAGCTCAAAATCTCAAAAAAAGTATCCACTGCGTTGATAAATTCTCTAGGTGCGGGAGTCGTACCTAGAGTCGGATTAGAACACATCGCAGTAGGGCGGGAACAAGAATTTAAAACTTTATCGCAAAATCTTGATGACATAGCAGAAGGGGTAGCAGCATTTCGCTTCGTCATTGGTAACTACGGTTCCGGCAAAAGCTTCATGCTACAATTGCTTCGCAACCGTGCTATGGAGCAAGGTTTTGTCGTAGCTGATGCTGACTTATGCTGGGAACGCCGACTAGCAGGAAGCAACAACGAAGGGTTGGCAACGTATCGAGAATTAATGAGCCACCTTGCTACAAAAACTCGTCCGGATGGTAATGCGTTGGTTTCCATTTTAGAAGGATGGATTAACAAAATCCAACAAGAAGTTGCCAAAGAAACTGAGATGCGTCCCAATGACGAAGGTTTTGATGATCGAGTTGAAGCAAAAATCAGGGAAGTCGTTCAATATATAGAAGACTTAGTTCACGGATTTGATTTTGGTAGTGTTATTGTTGCTTACTGGCGCGGCTATCGCTTGGATGATGATGATTTGAAAAATGCAGCACTGCGATGGTTGCGGGGAGAATTTTCCACCAAAACTGAAGCAAAAGCCGCCTTGGGAGTACGTGTTATTATTGACGATGAAAGTTGGTATGATTACATCAAGCTTATAGCTAAATTTGTTGCGGAGATTGGCTATAAAGGTCTTTTAATTCTGCTGGATGAAGCTGCACTTTTATACCAGATATCTCCAACAGTGACACGGGAAAAAAACTATAACAGATTGCTGGGGATGTTTAATGATATTATGCAGTGTAAAGCAGAACATCTTGGCATTTTTATTGGCGGTACGACAAGATTTTTAGAAGACCCAAATCGAGGTCTTTTTGCAGATGCTGCTTGGCGAAGACGGACAAAAGAAAGCCGTTTTGTCACTCAAGCTGGTGTCCAAGAATATATGGGACCAGTCATGCGGCTAAACCCACTTACGCAAGAAGAAATCCTGACGCTTCTGCAAAGATTAACAGAAATCCATGCCGTTAATTTTGGTTATGAGAAGAATTTAAAAAGTAGTGATTTGAAAGATTTTGTACAAGAAATTGTTAACCGTTTGGGTGCAGAAGCTTTGCTGACACCAGGGGAAATTGTACGGGATTTCCTGAGTGTATTGAATCTTCTTTATCAAAATTCAAATCTTTCTTTTGCTCAACTCATTCATGGTGCTAACTTTAAACCGACTGTTAAGGGTAAAGATGCAGATTTGGATGATAATGCAGCAGAATTTAGTTTGTAAAAGTATAGCAGGGAACAGGGAACGCTTAACAGGGAACAGGGTTGAAAGTCTCGTGGTGTCCATATTTTCTCATTAGTTCATGTCCTGATCTACCGGGCAACTGCTATAACTGCAAAACATAAAAGATAACGTAGAGTTACAGGATGCGTTATAGCAATCCTGTTAAGGTGTAAGTACAAGATGAGCGATGCTATATTTCCCAGACTCGCCCCTTTTATCCAAGAATATATTTACAATCATAACTGGACTGAATTAAGACCAGTTCAAATCGAAGCTTGTAAAGTCATCTTTAACACTGATGCTCATTTGCTCGTTGCTGCTGGTACTGCTTCGGGGAAAACAGAAGCAGCATTTTTACCAGTTTTGACTTTATTACATGAAAACCCTTCTGCTACAATTGGCGCACTCTACATTGGTCCTATTAAGGCTTTAATTAATGATCAATTTGAACGTTTAAATGATTTGTTGAAAGAGGCGGATATCCCCGTTTGGTATTGGCACGGTGATGTTAGCCAAAGTCACAAAACTAAGCTTCTTAAGAATCCTAAGGGTATTCTGCAAATTACACCAGAATCTTTAGAAAGTTTATTGATTAACAAACATCACGAGTTAGCGCGTTTGTTTGGTGATTTGCGGTTTGTGATCATTGATGAAATTCATGCATTTATGGGTTCAGAACGCGGTTGTCAAATTCTTTGTCAATTAGCACGGTTGGCAAGATTGACGCAAAGAGAACCCCGAAGAATTGGTTTGTCGGCGACTTTGGGTGATTACTCGATGGCTGAAGAGTGGTTACGTTCTGGGACTGATAAGTTGGTGGTTACTCCGAAGATTGAGGGAGGAAAACGTCAAATTCGACTTGCGGTGGAGCATTTTTATAGTTTGGAAACGAACCGCAGAGGCGCAGAGAAGAACCAGCGCGTTGCGGGGGTTCCCCCCGTTGTAGCGACTGGCGTCGCAGAGAGAGAAAAAAGAGAGAGAGAAGAACATATCAGTGGATATGATAGGTATATTTTTAATTTGAGTAAGTCTCGGAAGTGTCTGATTTTTGCTAATAACAAATCTCAAACGGAATCTGTGATTTCATCTTTGCGTCAAATTGCTGCTGAAGATGGGTATCCAGATATTTATCATGTGCATCATGGCAGTATTTCTGCTAGTTTGCGTCAAGCGGCTGAAGCTGCTATGCGTGAACCAAATCAACCAGCGGTGACTGCTGCGACGTTGACTTTAGAGTTGGGTATTGATATTGGTTATTTGGAGCGAGTTATTCAGTTGGAATCGCCTCTTTCTGTTGCTAGTTTTTTACAGCGGTTGGGACGTACTGGAAGAAGAGGTGAAGCTGCTGATATGCGGTTTGTTTGTGCTGAGGAGAAAGTACATTCAGAAGCATCGTTACCGGAACAAGTTCCTTGGCAACTCTTGCAATGTATTGCAATTATTCAACTTTATTTAGAGGAACGGTGGATTGAACCAATTAAACCTTTGAGATATCCTTTGAGTTTGTTATACCATCAGACAATGAGTATTTTAGTAGCAATGGGAGAAGTTTCTCCTGCTGCTCTTGCTAAAGAGGTTTTAAGTCTACCAAGTTTTGCTGCTATTTCTCAGGAAGATTTTAAGTTATTATTGCGCTATCTCATTGATATTGATCATCTTCACTTAACTGAGCAACGTAAACTCATCGTAGGTTTGGCAGGAGAAAAGGTGGTAGGGAAATTTCAGTTTTATGCTGTCTTTCCTGATAACCAGGAATATGTTGTTAAGCAAGGAACAACAGAAATTGGTAGTATCACAACGCCGTCTCCTGTTGGACATCTATTTGCTTTGGCAGGGAAAACTTGGGAAGTTGTAGATGTTGATTTTAAAAGAAAGATTATTTTAGTTAAACAGGCAGATGGTAAAGCTAGTATTTTTTGGCGGGGCGGTAGTGGTACAATTCATACAAGAATTTTGCAACGGATGCGACAGGTGTTGTTTGAGGATATCGAGTACAGCTACTTACAAAACAACGCTTTGAAGCGTTTGCAGTCAGTTCGTGAATTAGCAAGAGATGCTGGACTAGATAAACGCAATATTTTACAATTAGAAAAGGGAAAGTGCTGCATTTTTCCTTGGATGGGTACTGTCGCTTACCGTACTTTGGAAAGATTGCTGAACTGTTTTTGCCGTGAATCGTTGGAAATTAGCAGTATAAGTGGTGAAAATCCTTATTTCTTAACACTTAAATTAGCTCATAAAAAAATCGAATCTCTTTATTCTGAAATTGTTTCCTTATGTGAGCAAAGAATAAATAATCAGGATTTAGTGAGTGAAATGGATGCTCCAAAAATTCAGAAGTATGATGAATTTATTCCTTACCCACTTTTACGAAAAGCGTTTGCCAGCAATCATTTAGATATGTTGGAACTGAGACAGCAGGTTGCTCTTTGGCAAAGTTATAATTATTAATATCTGTAATTAAAGTTTATTTGCTTATTCCGGCTAAATTTCAATTAAATTTAACTTGAGAATGAAAATATGACGAGTCAATGCCTTGACAAGCTACAGTCAAAAGCAATACAAATGTAAATAATACACTTCATTTAGGTATTGCCTTTGTTGCCTGTCATTGAGTGAAAAATTCATTTTGGATTGATGCTGTTTCCCAAGCAGTCCAAATTGGTATGAGTTCGCACTCCGCTTCCAGTGCGAGCAAGATTTGTGTTGATTTACGACCTCAAAGACATCTCAATAAAGGATTTTTTCATGGAATTCAAACCACTTTTTACAGGAAAGTTGGTTCGTTTAGTTGCACCTAAACCAGAAGATAGCGAATATTTTGCAAAATGGTCTGAAAATGATGAGTATCTGCGGGTTGCAGATAATGATCCAGCACAACCTATAACTCCTGAAGGCTGGACACAGTTTGAAGCAAGTGTTCTCAACTCACCAAATAGCTTCCACTTCCGTTTACGAACCTTGGCTGATGATACTTTAATTGGAAGTGTTGGTTTGTTTCAAATCCAATGGATGCATCAGGTTGGATCGTTAGGTATTGCTATCGGCGATCCCGCATATTGGGGTAGAGGCTATGGTACAGATGCTTTGCAACTCATTCTTGGATATGCTTTTCGAGAGTTAAATCTTTACCGAGTAAGCTCGTCTACCATCGCCTACAACATCCGTTCAATTAAGGTACACGAGAAAGTCGGGTTTCGTCAGGAAGGAATTCAACGCAGTTTTATCCAGCGTGAAGGACAGCGTTTTGACCTGATTCAATATGGCATTTTGCGCCCAGAGTGGGAAGCACGACAAACACAATAACTGTGAAGAGTTCCGCCTAACCATAGAAACCCGGTTTTTCAAAAAACCGGGTTTCTGATTTCTTAATCAGTAAGAATCGAAGCTTGCAAACCTCTGATTTTTAATCATGGGGTAATGTCTTCTATCTACCTGGACAAAATTGCCTAATATTTATAGCAAATGAAGGGCTGATTCGATAAATTATTTAATAGTGATAGGAGTCACTAAATTTTTGTAGTCAATATCACTTTTGTTACATGTGATTACTCATTGTAATTAGAGCTACAAAATTTTAGTAAATATAATCACTATTTTCTTAGTTATCAATGACTGTTTATTGTGAAAAATATCAGACAGACACCTGGAATATACAATCAAAAAATAGATATAGCTAAAGCTTAATCAGTACTCTTATAAAATTTTTTTCTTGACAAAGTAACCTTTAGGCAAGGGTTACAGACTTTTGATTGAAAAATAAAACTAGTTATTTTTCAATCAAAATCTTGAATTAGACTGGAATTACCAGACTGCATAGTTGATGATATGTCTTCCAACAAATCACGCAATCTTTTTTAATAAAAAGGCTCATGGTAATTATTGTATAAAAGAAATTACGAGGCAACAGGCAAAATAAAGTAGTGAAACTTCTGTTTGATTGAGTTTCATTACCTTATAGCAATTGTTAATCTTTCTCATATCCTGAATGACAATTAGTCTTTTGGAAAAGGGGATTACCGCTATAAGAAAGCGAAGGCTTGGGAATTTTCTTACCTTGGCTTTAAGTTTTTCCTGTGCGATTATCCGTCTTTTGTTTTGAAGAAGTGCAAAGCTTTATCTTTCACTTCCTGTTTTAAAATCACATCATTCATTCTCAACTCATCAAAATTTAGGAGATTTCAACTATGGTGCAGGATGCTTTTTCTAAAGTTGTTGCCCAGGCTGACTCACGAGGAGAATACCTCAACGACTCTCAATTGGATGCTCTACTGGGTTTAGTTAGAGACGGTAACAAGCGCGTTGATGTCATCAACCGCATTACTAGCAATGCCTCTACCATTGTTGCCAATGCAGTTCGACAGTTGTTCGCTGAACAACCTCAGCTGATTGCGCCTGGTGGAAATGCTTACACAAGCCGTCGTGCTGCTGCTTGTATACGGGATTTGGAAATCATCCTACGCTATGTGACTTATGCGATTTTTGCAGGAGATGCCAGTGTGTTGGATGATCGTGCACTCAATGGTTTGCGGGAAACTTATCTGGCACTAGGCACCCCTGGGGCTTCTGTTGCTGTTGGCATTCAGAAGCTGAAGGATGCCTCGATCGCTATTGCCAATGATCCCAACGGTATTACCCGTGGTGATTGCAGTGCGCTGATTGCGGAAGTTGCAACCTATTTTGATCGGGCGGCGGCGGCTGTTGCCTAAGTCATCACAACTACATCAAATCAATCCTTTATAGAACAAACTTGGAGATATTAAGTCAATGAGTAAGACGCCTTTAACGGAAGCGATTGTTTCTGCTGATTCCCAAGGTCGCTATTTGGGTAGCACTGAAATCCAGGTTGCATTCGGTCGCTACCGCCAGGCAGCTGTCAGCTTAGAAGCGGCAAAGACGTTATCTAAAAAAGCGTCAAGTCTGGCTGAAGCCGCTGCCAACGCTGTGTATCAGAAGTATCCTTATACCACCCAGTTGGATGGACCTAACTACGCTTCTAGTTCTACTGGCAAGGCAAAATGTGTGCGCGATGTAGGCTACTACCTACGGATTATTACTTATGCCTTAGTTGTAGGTGGAACAGGTCCAATCGACGATTATTTGATTGCCGGCTTAGCTGAAATCAACCGCACCTTTGAGTTATCTCCAAGCTGGTACATCGAAGCCCTCAAACACATTAAGGCGAATCATGGTTTATCAGGTGACCCCGCTGTTGAAGCGAACTCCTACATTGATTATGTGATCAATTCTTTGACCTAGCGGAAGTCTTTCAGTTTTGTGTGATGCAGCAAGAAAATAATTTGGGAATTGTGCATCTAAACTAATGTGATTACGAAATTATTTTCACCAAACTTCGTTACATAGTTCCACAAAACTGAACCTAAAGTTTGCAAATGCGTCGAGCCTTTGTGTAGTCAGCCTGAAAGGCTTCAAACACTGGCATGATTATCTGTTCTCTCAATTCAAACTGACTGAGATACTTATGCTGTTGGAGTTTTCTAGCTTTTCAATGACTACGCAAAGGCTTTTTTTAAAATGTCTTTTTAACCAAATTCGCAATTGTGTAATCGAGATTTAAGAGGTGGAATTATGGCAGCGTTGGGAGAAGCAAGCCGATTAGGGATTCGTCCATTTGCAGATGCTGAAAAGGTTGAACTGCGCCCTGTAAGAACAGAAACTGATGTCCAGGCGGTTATTTGGGCGACCTATAGACAAGTTTTGGGCAATGAACATCTGATGCAAAGTGAGCGTCTTTTGAGTGCAGAATCACTGTTGCGTCAGGGACAAATTACACTACGGGATTTTGTGCGTGCGATCGCCCAATCAGAACTGTATCGACAAAAGTTCTTCTATTCCAACTCTCAAGTTCGCTTAATTGAATTGAATTATAAGCATCTTTTGGGTCGTGCTCCTTACGACGAGTCAGAAATTGCCTACCACGTCGATCTCTACAATTCTCAAGGTTACGAAGCTGATATTAATTCTTACATTGATTCTGTCGAGTATCAACAAAGCTTTGGGGATTCCATTGTCCCTTACTATCGAGGCTTCCAAACTGTCGTAGGACAAAAAACAGTCGGGTTTCCGCATTTTTTCCAGTTGTATCGAGGCTATGCGAATAGCGATCGCGCTCAAAGCAAGCCCAAAGGACAATTAACTTGGAATTTAGCAAAAAACCTGGTATCCCCCATCTACCCTGCTTCTGCTGGCACCTTAACTGGCACTTCAACAGGTCGTCGTGGTGGTAACACTTATCGAATTCGCCTCACGCAGGCGGCTTCTCCTAACTCTACAGTTATCCGCCAGAGTATTAGTGAAGTGGTTGTCCCTTTTGAACAGTTGTCGGATCGATTGCAACAACTCAATCGCCAGGGACGCAAGATTATTAGCATCACTCTTTCATAAGAAGAACGCAGAACGCAGAACGCAGAACACAGAATGCAGGAAAAAAGATACCAGGCGTCAGGTAGGAGAAAGATTGTTGTTCATTAACTCTTCTTAAACCTGAAACCTGCAACCTAAAACTTAAAAAAGTTGTACAGAAGTTATACCGATATAAACCTACGTGTTTCTATTCATTCTGAGTTCTGACAACTAAGTTCTGAGTTCTTTATTCAATAAAAGTTTTTAATCAAGGAGACTTTTAGATGGCTATTACAACAGCCGCCTCTCGACTCGGAACCTCTGCTTTTAGTAATGCTGCCCCCATCGAATTATGGTCTAATGCCAGCCAGACAGATATTTCTGCTGTGATCGCGGCTGTTTATCGTCAAGTCTTAGGCAATGATTATTTATTAAAATCTGAACGCCTGACTGGCGCAGAATCTCTGCTGTTGAATCGCTCGATCAGCGTGCAAGAATTTGTCCGTCAGGTGGCAAAATCCCAACTGTATAAAGCTAAGTTTTTCTCCAGTAGCTTCCACAGCCGTTTCACTGAGTTGAACTACAAACATTTTTTGGGTCGTGCCCCTTATGATGAATCTGAGATAGCCTATCACCTGGATTTGTACCAAACCAAAGGATACGACGCTGACATTGATTCCTATATTGACTCAAGCGAGTACCAAGCTAACTTTGGGGAAAATATAGTACCCTACTATCGGGGATTTAAGACTCAACCGGGACAGAAAACCGTGGGCTTTACCCGGATTTTTCAGCTGTATCGTGGGTATGCGACGAGCGATCGCTCCCAAATTCCAGGGAATTCCCCTCGTCTAGCTAGTGAACTGGCGAAAAATAGTGCATCAACCGTAGTTGCTCCTACCCCTAGCAATAATGGCTTTGCCTATCGTCCTCCTCTAAGAGGGGAAACTCCCAGCAGCACATTTGGAGGCTCACAAGCATTTGGCACAGGACGACTCTATCGAGTTGAAGTGGCAAATATTTCTAAACCAGGATATCCCAAGGTTCGCCGCGTCAACCAAGCAGTCGTTATCCCCTACGAACAGCTATCAGATTACTTTCAAAGGGTTCAACGCCAAAATGGCAAGATTGCCAGTATTACGCCTCTTTAATTCAGACTTTATAAAATTTGTCAATCCCCCGATAAGGGGGAATTTAAATTTCCTTTAATTTCTGGGATAATATAATGGTTTATCAAATTGTTAGCGGCAGAAGCAACAACTCCATTACAGCGAATCGGAGTTTCCGGTTTGAAGTGATAGGTCTCCATCAAAATGAGGTTACAGATAATAACAATTATGCCATTCGCTCCAGTGCCAGTGTGTTTATTACGGTACCGTTTAGCCGATTAAATCAAGAACTCCAGCGGATTAATCGACTCGGTGCCAAAATCGTTAATATAGAACCGTTGACACCTGAAACTGATGAAGCTTAGGACAAATTCTCATTTTATTTGCAGATAAAATTAAAAATTAAAGGTGATTACATTGCTTGGGAATTGATCGACGACACAGTAGCTTTCGATAACGATGACACGAAAGATAAGTTCTACCAATTCTCCATGATAGCTTGCGTGGCGTAGCCATAGATGCACTTTATATTCATGAAACAAACCGCCTTAGCACAGCGTGTCCGCAGGACATAGACGAGCCAGCGCCGGGGTGAGGCAGCGCTGCGGGAGGGTTTCCCTCCGCAGGCGACTGCCGAAAGGATCTCCCGACTTGAGGCGACTGGCGTCGCCAAGCACGCCAAGAGTGAAAGAGTAAGTATTAAGTGCAAGTTTACAGAGAATTGGTATCTACATATAGGAATTCGGTTTGATTTGGTGAGACCAGTGCTGAGAGATCATCCGAGTGCTACGCACCGATTGACGGCACGACGACGATCGGCGAGCCAGCGACAGGCGCCTTCGCGCTTCGTCGGCAGATCATTCTGCTGACGGCAGAAAATTATTTAATAGTGATAGAAGGAACTAAATTTTTGTAGTCAATATCACTTTTGTTACACTTGATTAATCTTGGATGCTGCTTGTTTGATTTTACTACAGATGTCCACCCAAGCTCCATCTTGCTCTGCTTCACTCAACCTACTTAGAGGATTCTTGGGATCGTGCGCTGCTTGATACTTTTCAATTGCTGTTTCTTTGTAATTGCTAAAACGCAACGGTATCCAAATAATCGTAAGTCCTTTGGCTTGAGCTGTATTTAGTAGTGGAGGTAACTCATCATCAGCAATGAAATCTGATGCTAAAAAGTCAGGACTAACCATCAACACAGCTACTTTTGCTGCTGCGATCGCTTCTTCGATTTCTTGTCGCCACTCAGCACCGGCTTGGATCTTGGTATCATCCCACACCGCGAGTTTTTGATTGCGAATCATGGGTTTTAGGTGTTTCTGGAGTATGGTAAGCGATTGTTGGTCTTCATGACTATAGCTTATGAAGACTTGATTTCTGATTATGGGTTCTGGCATAAATGATTGCTGAGATTCATTTCTCTTCTGTTCTAATTCCCGTTGCAACTGTGCTCCCAAGCTTTGCTGCATAATATCATCAATCAACTTTCGGACATCTACCATTTCATAGCTTTCTGGGCACTCAATCTCGTATTTCTTATCCTCCAAGCGCTTACGTAACCTGTTCAAAGGGTAGGAATAAGGCATCTGACTTCCTTGACAGCTTGGGCAATTGCAAGGAACAAGGGTTTGATACTGCAAACGCTCGAAAGACTGATGAATTTTTTCGAGTTCGTGGGTGACAACTGCTAGCAGTTCTTTCTTGCGGTTTCCGGCGACACGAATTTTAATTTCCTTTTGATTGTAGTTTTCAATAACTTCGGCACGGGTTTGGTCTTTATTGAGAACAACGCCGTTTTTCCAGACGAGTTTTTGTTCATCAATCCAAGGGTATGTCTCAACGATGAAGCGGGTGAGGATACCTTTGGGCATGAATTCGTATTTGTAGCGCAAAATCAGGTTGTTGGTTTCGTCGTCCCAAGTGTAGTCGGGTTTGTCAACCGAAAGCAGGTGAGGTGCAATATAGGTGTCAGGATCAGTGTCAGGAAGATTAGGAATTTTGTAGCAGAGTTTGAACCGCATCATCAAATGAAGCAGTTCATCTCGCATATCGGCATATTGAACTCCATTCCAGATATTGACAAGATCATCCTGGGTAAAGCGCCCCTGATTTTGCCTAACGGTATCATTGTCCAACACTTTGTAGACAGCAGTAGTACCCCATTCCGGTTTGAGAATGACATAGTGTTTGAGTGTAGAATCGTCTTGGAAGTGAAGGCAAACGCCGAGGTCATGCAGATAGCGGCTAAGCCGCAACATATCTTCACGGTCAGTTAGTTTATTCTCTCGGCAAAGGGTGCGGTATTCTTCAAGGCTGATGTAGTTGCGGGAATTGTTTTCTAAGGCGAAACGGACTCTTACCCAGAGTTTTGGCAAAGGTGTGCCGACGTGGGGAAGCCTGCTGATGTAATTCTCAATCGCGTTTTTAATTTCTGATAAACCGCGATTGCTGTTTAAGTTGGTTGCTAGAATTTCTTTTAAGTTGGTAAATTCTCCCCGCAACTCGCGTTCATTGACTTCGCACTTTCGGTCTTGTTTTTCATTTTTGATAATCAAAACTGGGCTATTATCGCTTAAGAGTTCAACAACCTTGAGCCACCAATAAAAATCTGTGTTTTCCTTACGAGTATCGGCAACTAATGCATAGAGAGAACGCTTTGTCAGGAAAAATTGGTGAGTTTGATGATAGATTTCCTGTCCGCCAAAGTCCCAAATGTTGACGCGAAAGGGTTGTCCATTGGGCTGTGTGAAGTTCCACTGGATGACGTCAATGCCTTGAGTGGATTTCTCATCTGATTCGAGTTCGTAAGTTTCGTCTGCTATTTTCTTGGCTAAGGAAGTTTTCCCCGCCCCCCCTTCGCCAACAATCAAGAATTTCGCTTCATAAAAGGGTTCGGTTTCATTTGGATCTTGCACCCGGAAATAGAAATCGAGAATTTCATTCACATCGCCCGGATTTTCCTCCAATTCCTTTGGTCCCAAAATTTCAGGTGGAATCGGGACTGGATTTCTACGAAGATCCAATTTTTCAAGTTTTGTCAGTTGCCTGATTTGTGCAGGTAATGCGCTCAGTTGATTGAAGCACAGATCGAGCGTTTGCAGGTTGGTTAGTTGGACAATTTCCGGTGACAGTGCACTCAGTTGATTGTCGCTCAGGTCGAGCGATTGTAGGTTGGTGAGTTGGACAATTTCCGGTGGCAGTGCGCTCAGTTGATTGCTGCCGAGGTTGAGCGTTTGCAGGTTGGTGAGTTGGGCAATTTCCGGTGGCAGTGCACTCAGTTGATTGTAGCCGAGGTCTAGCGGCTGCAGGTTGGAGAGTTATCAAATTAGCTGGGGAGGTGCGTTCATATGGTTACCGTGGCGGTGGAACGCTAGCTGGTTGGAGAGTGTTCTAAATGCCGGTGGCAGTGCGCTCAGTTGATTGTCCCAGAGGTCGAGCGTTTGCAGGTTGGTGAGTTTTCCAATTTCCGGTGGCAGTGCGCTCAGTGGATTGTCAGCGAGGTAGAGCGATTGCAGGTTGGTGAGTTGGCCAATTTCCGGTGGCAGTGCGCTGAGTTGATTGTCGCTCAGGTCGAGCGTTTGCAGGTTGGTGAGTTGTCCAATTTCCGGTGGCAGTGCACTCAGTTGATTCCAGGTGAGGTGGAGCGATTGCAGGTTGGTGAGTTGTCCAATTTCCGGTGGCAGTGCGCTGAGTTGATTGTCCCAGAGGTCGAGCGTTTGCAGGTTGGTGAGTTGTCCAATTTCCGGTGGCAAACTACTTAAGCGATTATCAACAACCTGAAGTTCTTCAAGATGATGAAGCTGTCCAATTTCTGCAGGAAAATCACTCAGGTTATTCCCGATAGTATCAACAATATAGCCCTCGTCATCATACTCATATTTGCCGAGAATCAGTTTTTTGAGTTGAGTCAACTTGCCAATCTCAGGCGGTAAAACTGTCAACTTATTGCCGGAGAGGTCGAGTTCTGTCACCCCCTCACTCGCAGCCTTCTCAATTACCTGCAGCAATTCTTCCTGAGTCATCAACAATCTACTGAGCTATTATTCAATATGTTTAAGGTAGCCCAAATTCTGAGATACACCTAAATAAAAATCAAGCCCGCGTTAGCGAAGCGCATAGGCGGGTTTTGTTTGTTTAGCCCCAGACTTCCAGTGTGAGGACGTATATTTGCAAAACTGATGTACTCCCTTAAGCAATCAACAACCTAGCCTTATCCGCTTGCTCCTGCACACTTTCCTTCAGCCACTCACTAATAGATTTACCCAATTTGACACCTATTGTTGGATCTTGAATTAAAGTCTGTTGAATTTTTTGCTGCAATTCTGGTTTCTTCTGAAACGCGAGTTCGTCAATTTTTTGATCAGGCACCAATTTGCGTATCCAACCAGGTATATCTGTTTCCTTAACTAAGGACTCACCTATAAAGTAAGCTATTATTCCAACAATCGGTGCAATGATTCCAGTAAAAAGTAGAATATGGAATAATCCTGCTAGGACAACGCCTACGATTAAAGCAACAAGGTGCCCAACAAATATAGAAAGCCCGGTTAAATCATCCAAAGATATAGATGTGGGAACTTTGTCTGTGTGATCCCCCAAGTCAATTGTTTTGCTGCTAAATGTTTCCAGTGGTAAATTATATTTTCTACAGATTGAATCTGTTTTTTCCCTCACCTCGTTTTGAACTTTTGACAACCACTCAACTAAACAGTTCGTCACTTTATTATTGGCATCACTTCCTGTTAGCCAAGCTTTGGCTTTCTGCTCTATTTCCGATTCAAGAGATGAGAGCGTTATGATATTTCTGTTCCGCCAAGATTGCACGCTTGGTTTTATCACGTCGTCTACCAAACCATTTGCCAGTTCTTCGGCTAATTTTTCCAAGAAGACGGGTATATAATTTCCTACAATACCTGTCAGTTCTCGGTCAAGAAATTGATTAATTTCTTCCAGAAATCCCGCTGTGCGAATGTAAACACGTCCCCAACGTGCCAGTCCTCTGGCAATACTAAGTTCAGGTTCTCCATCTCGCTTGCAAGGCAAATCCGGAAAGACTTCTTGGCATATTTCCAGAACAAACGACATCTTGGAAGCACTACCTGTGAGGAGGATGGCACTTGGTTGAATGCCTATGTGTGGCAACTTTTCTTTGACTACCTGCAACTGGTCACGGAAAGCATCACGCCAACTTTTGTTGTCAAGTTCTGGTAGAGGTTGACTGAGAATTGTGTTGATTATTTTGCCATTGACAAGAGGCAAAAACTTAAATTTTCTTTGAATATCTTCAATACCTACATTAACAATACTTTCTTCGTAAGAATCTTGATAATTAAAATATTCTTCTTTTGCTTTACGGCATCGAAGTTCACACCGATTTTTGTATATTGGGTTTTGCTCAAAAATTTTTTCAAGCTGTGATATTTCTTCTAGTTGCAAAATTTCTTCATCTTTAAGAATTTCTCCAAGTCGTAAAATTTCTTCGCGTCCCTCCCTATATTGTGTTTGACATTCCAGGGTTTTCTTAAGAATTTCTTTTTCAATTAAGGATGCACCCAAGTCGTGTCCAAAATCAATCGGAGTGTCAGACATACCCTTGACAAGGGTGTAATCTGTGGTGGAAGAACCAATGTCGATGACCAACACCGACTTTTGTAATTCTTCTATGGTGAATATGCCACTTTCTTTGGCGTGCATCAAAGCAGCGCGTGACTCTTTGACTACGGTTGCATTTGGCAAGCAATCTTTAGAGAGGAGTTGTTTGTAAGTCTCAATTTCTTCTTGCCACCATCCTGATGGACAACCGATGAAAAAGTAGTTGTTGTCTCCAGACTGACTTTGTTGGGTATCAATCAAATGCTGATAGATAGCATTCACAAATTCTTTAATGTTTTTTTGATATGCGGTTTCATTAAAACGCCTAGATTTAAAGGCGATTTCAAAGATTGTGGCATCGGGCATTTGACATGCCATTTCACCAATGATTATTCCTTTTTTAGGATGATGGGCAATGGCAGTGATTTGGCTTTTCCTATTATTAATGAGTAAACTTTGAGGAGTCGTTTCTGCATTATCTGCTCGTACCCAGCTAAGAGCCGTTTCTCCATGCCCTAAATCAAATCCAATGATTTTGATATTATGATAATCGCGCATGAGTAATTCTGTTTGCTCCATACAATTAATACTATTGATTCGTTCTCACGCAGAGCATGGGAACGAGAGTAAAATGATGAATATTGCCCACCTTACTATACTGGTGATGCAGGCTCAATGACGCTACCTGGTAAGAGTACTTGGTTATCTTTAACCAAGGCTTGTTTCAAGGTGATGTAATCTGTAATTTGTGGATCGAGACTTGGCTCAAAGTAAAACATTGACCAAGCTTCCATTCCCGAGTCCTCTTCCTCTATTGGTTGATAAACTCGTGTCTCAATTCCGTAGCGTCTCAAAATCGTCGCAGCTTGTTCAATGCGCCTACGCACCGCAGTTGGCAGTTGAGTTTGTTCATCGAGTCCGTCTGCCATCAGGTCTTGTAGGTACTCTAACAAGTCTAGATGATTTTCCAGACCGGGTTTAAATGATTTCTCTTCGCTTCCCCCGTACGCAGCAACAGTTAGATCAATTGATTGAAAAGCTTGATAGAGATGGTCAAGTAATTTATTAATATCTATTTTTACAATACTTGTTTTCAACGTGTTTTTAGGTGGTTCTGGCAGCGAGACAACACCTGTGTTTTCAGACGACTGGGTTTGCTGAACTATTTTTCCAATCACTCCTCCGGTAATTGCTCCTATTAACCCCCATATATAACCCCCTGCCAAGGTTCCCGTTATACCGCCAGCAAGTAAGCTACTCATAACCTCGCGGTTTTGTTGTACTTGTTGTGATAATCCCTGCTTGTAATAGTCAAGCGATGTCAATGATTTCAGATTTTTTTCTATCTGAATCATTGTGTTAAATGGCGCTAAAGTGTTAGAGGTTAACTCAGTCAAGCCTAGCTGGTTTTCGGATTGTGAGTTAGCACTACTGTGAGATTTTTCCGAAGTGTTTAGGATTGAATCTTGCAGTTTTACTAATATCAAAATGCTCGTGTATTGATTAAGCGCCTTTAACATGACTGTAGCAAGGCGTGCCTGTGGTGGGGTTAATCCTCTAATGTAATCACCACTCAAGTCTGCAAGCTTGTTAATCTCGTCTTGAACTATCTTGACGACTTGCTCAGGTGTTTCTGTTCGTTCTAATTGAGACTTTAGCTTTTCTTGTATTTCTTTGTAATAAGATATAAGTGTTTTCATAATAAAAATAAATTTTAAGGCATTCTATTTCTATACTATCGTTGCGATGTGACAGGGTGATATTTATGTTTGTTGGGTTTGCACAACCCTTATAGTAGTATTTTCAGTATATAGGAATCCGGTTTGACTTCTGAACTAACTCGTTAGGGCGCTTAACAGGGAACGCTTAACAGGGAACAGGGAAGAAACAATAAAGGTGTACGGAGTTTTTTTCAAAAATCAAATAGGAGTCCTATATATAGAATTTGTTAAATAAAATACTTTAATATTGAACCCTTGGTAGCTAATACCTTTCCCTCTCCTTTATAAGCAGAGGGATGCCCGATAGGGCAGGGTGAGGTTTCCAGGGAGTTTTGGGAGTTAGATGACTTCTATGGTAGCTAAAACCTTTCCCTCTCCTTTATAAGCAGAGGGATGCCCGACAGGGCAGGGTGAGGTTTCCACGGAGTTTTGGTTAGTTCAATGACTTCTATGTACACCTTAGTCTTGCGACGAGGAAAGCCTAAGCCCACCTTTCGCAGGGTAGAGTTCTTCAAATCTACTTACTCACCTCGTAGAATTCCAACACCCGCTTTTGTCTCTATATAATCTGCCAAGCTGATAAAGTCATCACGTGGATAGCACCTTCCTCCAATCAAGTCAAATGCCAATTTGCTAGATGGATTTTCTGGATTTTCTAGAATATGTATTCCCCAGTAATAAAGTTGTTCACTGGCTCGAATACAAACTTCTTCTGGATCTATACAATGAAACTTATCATCTCTTGTGAGAATATCTTTATATGTATCTAAATAAACTTTTCTGAGAAGACTTAATTTTTGATATCCAGGATTTTTGAAATTATTAACTAAGACAAATAAGTGAGCTTTTTTGTTGATGTGACGTATTTCTGTTACAGTATCTCGAATCACTTGACCATGCTTATTTAAGCCGAGTGGATTTAAGGTGGTTGGTATGATGCAATAGTGCAATTTTTCGAGTAAGTTTGTGGGGTTCCGCTCAAGTGCAGGAGAGCAATCGCAAATAACTATTCTACAATCACGGGCGGAATCTTCATGCCAATCCCTGCCATCAAATACTTCTATCGTCGTACCCCTACCTCTAGCATTAGGAACAAAAACCCCATCTCCTACTAGCTTTTGCAAATTTTGTTCTGGATCTAAATCTACAAGCGCCACATTGAATCCTTGTAGTGCAAATGCTCCTGCTAAATGCGCTGCTATAGTTGTTTTTCCAACCCCCCCTTTACAAGTAAAAATGCCAAAATAAATCTTTTCTGAGGTTGTGGAATCGTCATAAATTCTATCTTCGTATTCAGCACCATCAATGCCAACCAGCTTCTTTTCCTGAGCAATTCCACAGCGGATTTTAGCATCTTTCCCCCAGGATCTGATTAAAGCCAGTGCTGGTCCGCTGAAACCTCTTGTTGTTATGAATAAGCCAAAATTAAACTTATCGCCTTCATCAGAATCTAAAAAATTCGCAAATTTTAAAAGCTGTGGTGCGGCTACATTATTTCTCAGCCACTTGATGCAAACAGCACCTACTAAGTTTCCTTTTCTGACAACAAAATCATAACCAGATTGGTTTGATTTAGCACCTATCACGGTCCAACCCGCCCTATGGAGAAGTGTCGCTACGTGCTGTTCAAAGTGGCTATAGTTCTTTATGTAAGCAGGCTCCATAGATTCGATTTCTGGATACTATAAGCTGATAGTAGCTGAAATAACTTTGTTAATAATAGGATTTACGCAAGAACTATTTCAAAGTGTTATTTATTGGTGTCCTTGGCGTCCTACCCTGCACCGAAGCCCTGCGGGGATGACCGATGCCCTGCGGGCATGCAGCGTTTAGGCGGTTTGTTTTTCCATAATTTGGCGTAACTTTTGACTCACTTTGTTGTGAAGACGAAATCTAGTTTAACATCCACAAGAACTTTGATAAATTTTTCAAAAAGTTGTTCCAAACTCTATACTCGCTTGGCAATGATTTGTTAAGCTGTAAGCGCTGGTAAGCGGAGCCATGTCAGCGCAATGCACTGGTTGTTATCTGGACCTCTAAGCGTCGAGAAGTTAACGGTTAATATTGCAGGGTTGCCAGCATCGTTACAAGGTACGAAGCTGGTTCATATGTCAGACCTGCATTATGACGGGAAACGGCTATCGGAAAAAATGTTGGAACAAGCGATCGCTGTTAGCAACGAAGCTGAACCCGATTTAGTTGTTTTAACAGGTGATTATGTAACTGACGACCCGTCACCAATTCACAGGTTAGTGCTACGACTCAAACATCTGCAAAGTAGCGCTGGGGTGTATGCCGTACTTGGTAACCATGATATATATTACACTCGTTCTAAAGCAGAAGTAACAGCGGCATTTGAAAGTATAGATATTAAAGTTCTTTGGAATGAAATTGCATATCCTTTAGGCAAAGAACTACCTGTGGTTGGGTTAGCTGATTATTGGTCACGAGAATTTAAGCCTGAACTTGTGATGAATCAGCTAGACAGTACTAAACCTTGCATTGTACTATCCCACAATCCAGATAGTGCTGAAAAATTACAAAAATGGCGAGTGGATTTGCAGCTGTCTGGTCATACCCACGGCAGTCAAATTGTAATTCCAGGACTTGGTCCTGCTGTGATTTACTATAAGCCATTTGTTCGCAAACTTCCCAGAAAACTACGGCGAGCGGTGCCATTTTTGCGAGGAGATTGTTCCACAGTGATGAAACACTGGGAATGGGCGCAGGGTTTTCACAAAGTCGGAACAAATCAACTTTACGTTAATCGTGGGTTAGGCACTTATCCACCAGGACGTTTGTTTTGCCCACCAGAAGTGACTGTGATAACTTTAATGAACTGATAACGGATTAACCGCCGAAAGCTACGATGGATGCGTATCAGCAGCTTGCGGCGGTTTGTTAGGTGTAAATGATTGAGAAGAGTAAAAAATTAGAAGAAAGTCACTAAACTAAGGTGGACAAGGTTCACAACCAATATCTTTGCAATTGTGTGTTGTCGATCCAGATAAGCAGGCATTTTTGCGCTCCAGTTAAAAAACCTCCAAAACGACTTTACTAAACCTTAGGCGAAAACACATCACAACAGAACACAACAACTGAGAAATGGTCGTGAATATATTAGAGCAGGAGGCACAGGCTCTAACAAGTGAAGATTTGGATAAATTTCTAACTTCCATGCGCCTACTCTTAAGTTAGCATCCCCATGCTGAGAAAGGTTTATATATTTACCAAATTTTATAACGATTCATCCGTCTTAACATTTTATAAAATTTGTTATAAACATAGTCTTTTTTTACTGTCTTAGCGGAGAAGTTGATTAGCATTTCTTGAGATACTGATTTCATTTGCAGTCTGGAAGTGCTTTGCGACGCTTAATCACAAGGCAATAGCATGACAGTGTTATCACGATAGCCACCCGCTGCCAAAGTTTTACCATCTGGACTAAAGACAACACAATAAATTGGATCTTCACCAAGAGTGAAAGCACGCAGTTCCTTCCCTGTCTCCACTTGCCAAAGCCTTACCGTCTTGTCTTTACTACTGCTTGCGATCTGCTTACCATCTGGACTGAATGTTACAGAACAAATATCATCAGAATGTCCTCCAAAAGTGCGGAGTTCTAGACCATTTGAGAGTTGCCAAATTTTAATTGTCTTGTCTGTACCGCCACTTGCAAGAGTATTTCCATCTGGACTAAAAGCAACAGAATAAATTCCTCCCAATTCTTCAGAGTGACCTTTAAGAGTCAAAAATTTATTTTCAGCCAAATACCACACTTTGATAGTTTTATCCTTTTTACCACCACCACTAGCTAAAATATTTCCATCTGGGCTGAAAGCAACGCAGAAAATCTCGTCACAATGCCCGTGGAGTGTAGATGTTTCTTTATTTATATCTATAGACCAAAGCTTGATACTCTTATCTTTACTACCAGTAGCTAAAGTTTTTCCATCTGGGCTAAATGCTACAGTATAAACCTTATCTTTATGCCCTTTGAAGGTGGAGATTTCCTTTCCAGTGGAAATCTCCCACAACTGAATTGTTTTGTCATCATTTCCACTTGCCAAAAGTTTTCCATCAGGACTCAATGCTACAGAATTCACTGCGCCAGAACAGGAAAATCCTCCGGTTTCCCTAAGCATGCGAGGTTCCTTATCAGGAAAATGCCAAAATTTTATAGTTTTGTCATCACAACCACTAACTAATGTTTGTCCATTCGGACTAAATGCGACGGACGTCACTTTATATGAAACAGGACTTTCTGTTGTCAAACCTTCTGGTGTTGTGGGTGATGTTGTTGTGCTGACAACAGGTGTAGAAACTTCCGGTGTTGGAGGTGATGTTGGTGCGCTGACAACAGGTGTAGAAACTTCCGGTGTTGGAGGTGATGTTGTTGTGCTGACAACAGGTGTAGAAACTTCCGGTGTTGGAGGTGATGTTGTTGTGCTGACAACAGGTGTAGAAACTTCCGGTTTTGGGGGTGATGTTGTTATGCTGACAACAGGTGTAGAAACTTCCGGTTTTGGGGGTGATGTTGTTATGGTGACAACAGGTGTAGAAACTTCCGGTGTTTTATGATTGACCTGAGAACTCGGGCTTTGTGTCACCGTCACTGGAGATAGATTTGGAGAAAAATTTGTTGTCTGTTGCTTCTTTACCTGGAGGGGTGGTGGTGGTGCAGGTGATTCAGTCGTTACTTGAGGAGGCTTGAAACCTTCTGGTTTTTGTTTTTTTTCGACCAGGTTTTGATATTGCTGCTTTCCCAAAGACAATTCCTGTAGTTCAGTCTGTATTATGGCGATCGCATACTGAATTTCTTGAAACTGTTTTTGAGTATTTGCACTGAAATGTTGTGTCAGGGTATCAAGTTCAATCAGGTGTTGTCTAAGATCATTCACATTTTGTTCCTTCTGGGTTTGCTGTAATGCTTGTATCTGGTGCTGAGTGTATCGGTTTAATTGCTGTGCAAAAGAGTCCAGTTGAGAAAGGCGCGCAGAAAGCGGATTAATTTGCTGTTGTGTCGTTGTACTCAACTGTTGTACAAGGGTGTCGAGTTGAGTGAGTCGTTGACTCACAACATCAATATTTTGTTCCTGCTGGGTTTGCTGTAATGTCTGTATCTGCTGTTGTGTCGTTGTACTTAACTGTTGTGTCAATGCATCAAGTTGAGCAAGGCGCTGATAAATAGGATCTATCTGTAATGAAGTGTTTGTATTTAACTCTTGCGTTAAGGTGTCGAGTTGAGTTAAGCGCTGTCTGAGATCATCGGTATTTTGTTGTTGGTTATTTTGCAGTAATGTCTGTATCTGTTGTTGAATGTTTGTACTGAGTTGCTGGAAAGAGGCATCAAATTCTTCAAGACGTTGGGTGAAAACATTGACCTCTTGCTGCTGGTTCTTTCGTAACTCCTCAAGCTGCTGTTCAGTTGTTGCGCTGAGTTTTTGAGTGAAAGTATCAAAATTTGTCAGTCGTTGTCGCAGTGGATCTATGAGTAGATCCTGTTTGGCAATTGTTGCTTGTTGATGCTGCTCGATCAAATACTTTAACCTTTCTCGATTAGCAAGGTTCAAGCAAGCTGTTACAGTCAAAGGAGCAGCTACATAAATCATCTGTTGCGTGAGTGCGGCTGTGACTAATCCCAGTGCAGAAAAAGAGACGGAGGCGTATTCGCTAACTTCTAACCAGTGGAGTTTGGTCATAATTCAGGTGAGTGCTGTGGTTGGTGCCTAAATCAGAAAATAACTTGAGCGCGTAACGCGGTTTCACTACCCTATCCTCATCTTCTTCTAATAAATTTCAAAGAATCGATGCCCAGAAGTACTCATGTCAACAAGACATGACAAACACAAGTGCATCCAGGTGACCTCTTAAAACCCAGCCAAACGCTTGATCCAGTGTAAAAACCTTTCTAAGAGGGATCTGAGCTTTGATTTTCTTCGGGAGGTTTTGGAGGATCTTGATGATGGGGATGCAGAATGAGTCTGTTTATTTTTCAACCTCGCTTCGATTTGTGCGGCTTTATTTAAATCAGAACTGGCTCGAAACTCATATCCAAGTTGGGAGCAAATAAACCCACGGTATTTGTAAGCATCGATGTAGTTGGGATTGAGGCGAATTGCATGAGTAAAGTCCGCAAGTGCTTCCTGGTATCTTCCTTGTTTTGCATTCTCTGCTCCCCAGTTGTAGAAAAGTTCGGCATTGGAGCGACTTGTATAAATGTTTGTCTGTTTTGTCTGTGTTGTGTGTGTTGTCTGAGTGGGCGGATCAGCAGAACTTGGCAGATGAGATTTAAGCTTGTCGTAAGCTTCGTTGATTTGTTTAATTTTTTCTTCTGCTTCCTGTTTTTGGTGCGCTTTAGAAAACCGATCAGGATGCCAAATCTTAACTAGCTTACGATAGGCTTGCTTGACTTGTGTTGGTGATGCACCGGGTTTGAGTTCCAGGATAGAGTAGGCATCATTTATGTTAAGGCGATCGCTCATACTGGAAAATAGGCAGCATGGTAAATCTATGTTAACTATTTCGACAAATTCTAATCATTTTATCCAAACACCCCACAGCGGTTATCACTGGGACGGTACTACTCGTCGCTTTTTTGAAGGTTGGTATTACCGCGTCACGTTACCAGCAGAAGGTGAAACTTTTGCCTTTATGTATTCTATTGAAGACCCAAGCGGCAGTAAACACCACAGTGGTGGCGCAGCACAAATCCTAGGTCCCAATGACGAGTATTTATGGCGCACGTTTCCGGATGTGAGCAAATTTTGGGCAAATCGTAACGTTTTGGGCTTAGGTCATTGGGGCAAAACAAACCTCCTACATACAAAACCTGTGTACCTCCTACCACCTGAGTTTGAACACCATATTCAAGAAGGCTACCAAGCAACAGCTACCCTAAATCAAGGAGCAATTTACGATCCTGCTACTGGTCGCTACTGTCGTTGGGAGTATGAAATTCAACCCATTTATGGATGGGGTGATAAAGGAAGTATTCAACAATCAACCGCTGGTTGGTTGTCATTTTTGCAGATTTTTGAACCCGGATGGCAAATTCTCATGGCGCATGGCTTAGCTTCCGGTTGGATTGACTGGAATGGTAAACGCTACGAATTTAGCAACGCCCCAGCTTACGGTGAGAAAAATTGGGGAGGCGCTTTTCCCGAAAAATGGTTTTGGCTCAACTGCAATAGCTTTGAAGATGAACCCGACCTTGCTCTGACTGCTGGCGGTGGACGACGCGGTGTTTTATGGTGGATGGAATCTGCAGCTATGATTGGCATACACCATCAAGGCAAGTTTTATGAATTCGTACCCTGGAATTCCCAAGTACAGTGGGATATTCAGCCTTGGGGTAGATGGCAAATGCAAGCACGGAATTTCCAGTATGAAGTTGAAATCACAGGAACTACCAATTTACCTGGAACTCCTTTACGTGCACCAACAGCAAATGGTTTGAGATTTTGCTGTAGTGACACTATGAACGGAGAGTTAAATTTAGAGCTGCGAGAATTAGGTATTGGAAAAAGAAAAACTATCCGGAAAGCACGTAGCTTGCTGTGTGGATTAGAAATAGGCGGCGAATCTTGGGATAATTCTTGGCAGTCTCGCTAAAAATGATATCATGTTGAATGATGTCTGTTAGGGGCTGTAGCTCAGCAGGATAGAGCGAGCGCCTCCTGAACTATCGGGCACTATAGAGGAAACTCTATGAGTGAATGTAGTTAAATTCGGTGAACCCTAAAAAGAAAGGAAAAAGTAAAATTGGTTGTCTTTCGACCACAATGCTGACACTTCATGGGAATACCGAGCCAAGCCTGAGCTAAAACTTGTTATTCATGATACAGTTCTGCTCAGGAAGGTGTAGAGACTAGAAAGCTACCACCTAAGGGCTTAAAGCCTACGGTGAAGGTATAGTCCAGAGAGTGGGGAAACTCACACAAATCTGAAGCGCTAGGTCGCCGGTTCGAATCTGGCCAGTCCCGTCCTCTAATACATTTGATAAACTACTTGGGAAATCTTTGGATTTGCTTAGATGGAGGTTATAATCATCCATTTAATCTAGAGATGTCTCTTCTTTTTAGGCACAGATAACACCATATCTGTGTCTATAACTTCAATGAAAGACTGATAATTGCGAGTCGTGGTTTGTCAAAAAATATCCTGATATGGACTATACAAAAGGAAGATATTTACACTACATTTGGCGTACAAAACTTGTGGAACCGAAATATGATTAAAACACAAATTTGAGTTGATTTTTTGGCGCTTTGATAATCTACGTTATGATTCTTGCAATAAATTCTGTTTCAGCAACCGAGGTGCTAAGTCCTTGAAAAAGCAACAATCTAAAGGTATTTCTTCTCGGTTTATGCTCCTAGCATTACCACTGATGATGTTGTGGGGTTACAAGGAAGTTCAAAGCCAATTTATGCAGCCTCAAGCAATTTTAGTCTTAGGTGGTTCGACATCTAAATTAGAGAGAGAAAAGTTTACAGCAAATTTTGCACAAAAACACCCCACTTTAAGTATTTGGATTTCTGGGGGTAGTCCTCCAAAGGTAACTAAACAAGTGTTTGCTAAAGCTGGAGTTGATACAAGGCGGCTGCGTCTAGACTACAGAGCAAACAACACTGTAGAAAACTTTACAACATTGGTGGATGATTTGAAAAATACAGGCATAAAAAGTGTTTATTTAGTTACTTCTGACTACCATATGCGCCGTGCTAAAATCGTTGGTGAAATTGTTTTGGGTAGTCGAGGAATTGATTTAAAACCTGTCACAGTCCCTTCAGAGACTTCTCCCGAACCAATTGGAAAATCTATCCGTGATGGAATCCGAGCTATAGTTTGGGTAACAACTGGTTACACAGCTACTGATGAAATTCAAAATAAGCAGTCATCAAATCAGTTATTAAAACAATAGTCAAAAAAAATTATTATAAGTTAAAAAAATATTTCAAATTTACGAAATTTAACAACTTTAGCGATCGCTTTATCTTTTTTAGGCAACAGTTTTTTCTTGTATAATCACGTAAGGTTGGACAATCAAAGTCTTAAACTGCTTTGCACCCTGAGTGTTCCATTCTCCTATTTGTGTAACCGAGGGTTTGGTAATTAATGCCTCATCTATCCAAGTTTCGACTTGCGAGACGTTATCGCCAGCGATCGCCACTCCCACATCTAGTATATCTAGCCCTACCGCCACGAGAATTAGAGCATCCCGTTGCGCATGGGGAATCAGCCATTCCCACTCTGCCTCATCTAAATTTTCTGTTAATTCTGCTCTTAAATCTGTATCACTCATTAGTCATGATTTATTAGCTATCAGTTACTATTTATATCATAAATAAATCCAACACTAATAACATATTTTTTTGCCATCTTTAAATCATGTATCAAAACACTATACTTTGTGATTAAGTATATTTTTTATTAATTTTTTAGAAGTAGTTCAACATCATTAAATGTCAAATATCATTATGATTAGAACTAAATTAAACGTAAGCGCATAGCGCTCGTCCAAAGTGGGTAAGCGCTATGCGCACGCCCTTTGGGCTAAAGCAAAGCGTCTGGTGGAGGAGATACAAAGCTGCCTGCCTATTTCAGACTGGAGCGAGGGCAGAATTTATTTTGTAATCTTTTTATATTGACTTACTTAATGACTAATAGCTAATGACTAAACTTCAGCTTTCATTTCATCAATTTCAAATAAAGCAACTAAAATTCCAGCAATCGGAATAGAAATAAAAATTCCTAATAAATCTGCAACCTTAGCCCCAACTAGTAAAGCAAAGAAGACAACGACAGGATTAAGATTAAGAGCACCTCGCATAATTCGAGGCGCAATTAAGTTATCTTGGATTTGCTGTAGCACAATACAAGCTACCAAAACTTTGAGTGCCAACCAGACATTTTGCGATAAAACTATGAGAGTTACTATACAAACTCCTAATGTGGCCCCTATACCAGGAATTATGATAAGTAGTCCAGCAATCAATGACAAAACTAGTGGAAAAGGCACATTTAAGACCAAGAAAATAATGAAAGTTGAAGCTGTATGAAACAAGGTTAATATTAATTGACCTCGAAAAAATCCTAAAAAACTACGTTTGATAATCTCCGTAAATTTAGAACGTCGTTTCTGTGGAACTACTTTGATGACAAAATGCCAAAGCTTTTCACCATCCAATAGCATGAATAAAGTCACAACTGCGATCCATATAAATGTTACAAAGTTAGCAAGAAAGCTTTGGAAAATAAGGAAACTCGAACCAACTAGAGATATAGCTTGAGTTCGCAGTTGATCTTCTAATACACTTAAATTTATTCTCAGATTCCGGTTAAGAAGATATTCTTCAAGTCGCTGAACTAAAGGTGGTAAAGAGTTTAAAAATTCAATGACACTGTTACTTAATTGTTGCGCTTGAGATAAAACTGTTAAGCCTACAGTAACTGTTAAACCGCCAATAATCACAAGCGTAAGCAAGAAAACAATAACCACAGCTACACCGTGAGGCAAAAAACGCCGTAACCATTGTACGGGATAGCTTAGTAAAAAAGCCAAAATTGCAGCTACTGTAAAAATAACAATGACTGATTGAAAATAATCTAGAAGTAGTGTTATTGCCCATCCAGAAGCAACTAAAAGCAAAAAACGGACTAACGCCAGATTATTCAGGCGATACCAAAAATTGTTGGCATCAGAACTGCTCATATATTATTTCGGAAGAGCTTGATGAGGGTGTAATGAACTCTAGCAGCGTGGAACTAATATCAAGTCGAACTTAAGATTTTAGATTAAAGTTTTTTAGTCTCTTTCCCTAAAGATAGATGCAAAAAATCCATTAATTTTCAGATAATTATTGATAATTTTTTACGTCAATTACCGATCCAAAATCTCAAATGAAAATTGTATGGTTTTAAATTGACATAAATTCAGTGGCTTTTGCCACCTCCTTTAAGCATATTTTCAGACTCTTCCAAATTATCGTCCCAACTCGTGGAGCGTGTTAATTGCTGCTGCACACTTTTGCGTTAACGTCTCCAATTCCTCTTTATCATTAGAACTGGGAGCATTTATCAGTTCGCCAATTCGCACTGTAACTGGAACTGAAACAGGAGTTTTTGAACCTTTTTGCTCAATTGCCTGAGTTCCCCATAAAGATACGGGCAAAAGTGGGACTTTGGCTTTAGCAGCAATCAGGGCTGCACCTCTTTTGGGATCTGTAATGCGTCCGTCTGGAGTACGTGTTCCTTGTAGAAAAAGACCTACAGCCCACCCGTCATCAAGATACTTCATAGCTGCACGGATAGCAGTGCGATCGGCACTACCTCGACTGACGGGATAAGCACCGTACAACTGAATTGCTTTAGCAAGAATTGGGATTTTAAAGAGTTCTTCCTTTGCCATAAACGCCACTGGACGGCCTACGCAATTAGAAACAATGGGTGGATCGTAGTTACTGGCATGATTGCTAACTACTAGTAGTGGTCCTGTTTTAGGGACATTTTCAGCACCATAGATTCGTCCCTTGAAATAAACCTGAAGCATGGGACTGACCACTGACCACTTAAATGCGTGGTAAAGTAACAAACTTACATATGGTTCACGGCTTCGAGACATAGTCGAAAAGGAGAGAGGGGGAGAGAGAAAGAGAGAGAGAGGGAGAGAGGGAGTATTTTTGCTCCCTGCTGCCCTAACTTTCATTAGACAAGATTGCAAAAGTAACTTTTGCACTTCTTGGGGAAAGGGGAAAGGTTTTTTTATATTTTTTACCCCTTACTTTACTTCTCAAACAAGTCTATTGTTTACGCTGCTAAATCAGCTAGGCTACTGACATTTTGTAAGATTAAGTCAGAGCAAGTGCGTTTAATTAAACCAGTTAGCACATTACCAGGACCAATTTCTACCACTCGCTCAATGCCATTTTCTGGTAGTGCTAATGAAATTTCTCGCCATCGCACTCCTCCAGTCATTTGTTGTATTAAACGTTTTTTCAAAACACTTGCATCAACAGTGGGAACTGGTTCTACGTTTGATAATACTGGTACAAAAGCTTGATAAAATTCGACTGATTCTAAAATATTTTGAAATTCAGCGGCTGCTGGTGCCATTAAAGGCGAATGAAATGCCCCAGAAACATTCAAAGGCTTAGCACGCTTTGCCTTAACTTGAGACATTACGGCTTCTACTCCTGCGGGTGTGCCTGATATAACAACTTGACCAGGACTATTATCGTTTGCTATCACTACCTCAGGAGTTTCAGCAATGACTTTTTCCAACTGTTCACGATCAAAGTTCATTAAAGCTGCCATCATCCCACCTGCAGTGGTCTCCATAAGTTCGGCACGACGCTTTACTAAGCGCAACCCATCAGACCACTCGAATACTCCAGCCATGTAAAGGGCGACGTATTCTCCTAAACTGTGACCTGCAACTAAATTCGGTTTTTCTTTCTGACGTATAACATCAGCGAGAATGCTTTCTACAACGTATAAACAAGGCTGTGTGTAGAGAGTGTACGCCAACTTATCGGGATTGTTCTGACAGATTTCGATGACAGACCAGCCCAGTATGTTCTCAGCTTGAGCAAATTTTTCTTGTGCGGATGGCACATCTAATAAGTCTATTCCCATTCCCTGGGACTGCGAACCTTGTCCAGGAAATACCCATGCAGTTTTAGTCATTAGTTATTAGTAATTGGTCATTGGTCATTGGTTATTGGTTATTAACAAATAACAAATAACCAATGACAAAGGATAAAAAACTATCTTCCCCATTGGAAGATGGCTGCACCCCAGGTGAGTCCAGCACCAAAGCCAGAAGTGACAATAGTATCACCCGTCTTGATTTTGCCTTGCCGCACTGCTTCATCTAGGGCAAGCGGGATGGAGGCGGCAGAAGTGTTGCCGTAATTGGCGAGATTACTAATAACTTTGTGTTCTGGAATATTCAGGCGTTGAGCAACAGCGTCGAGAATGCGCTGATTTGCCTGGTGCAATAATAGCCAATCTATTTGGTCAACACTAAGGTTGGCGCGAAACAAAGCTTTGTCAATAACTTCTGGCACTTTTTGTACGGCAAAGCGATATACTTCTTTACCATTCATGGTGATGGGTTGGAAGTTGCCTTTTCCAACATTGACTTCTTGAGTCAGTTGTGTGGGTTGTGTTGCATAGGCAAGGTTAAGGCAGTTATTTTGAGTTCCGTCGCTTCTGAGTTCAAATCCCAGCAAATAATCCTTCTGGTTTGCCTGTATAACTACAGCCCCAGCACCATCACCGAACAATACACAAGTACCTCGATCTTGCCAATCTACCCAACGAGAGAGAAAATCCGCTCCAACAAGCAGTACGTTTTGATAAACCCCAGTCCTGATGTATTGAGCAGCAGTCACTAGCCCAAACACAAAGCCAGAGCAAGCTGCGGTTATATCAAAGGCTACCGCTTTAGTAGCTCCCAATTGGGCTTGAATGTGACAAGCACTGCCAAACAAGTCATCAGGACTAGAGGTTGCTAGCACAATTAAATCTAAGTCTTGTGGCGAAATTCCAGCCATCGCGATCGCCTGCTCACTAGCAGCAGTTGCAAGTTCAGTTATCGTTTCACTTGCTTTTGCCAATCGCCGTTGACGGATTCCTGTTCTTGTGGTGATCCATTCGTCTGATGTTTCAACCACTTCTGTTAGTGCTTGGTTATCCAGCAAAGTTGCTGGTACTGCTGATCCACTTCCCGTGATTGCTATTCCTAAGTTTTGCACTCTGGCATCTCCAAAGCTATCAGCTTTTAGTGATTTGTGATTAGTCATTTGTCTTTAGTCAACAGTCTTTAGTCGTTAGTAAAAAACTTTTGAGTTTGACTTTGACTGAAAACAAGCGAAGTGTTAACCACTTTCTTGCTGAATGCTTTGATATTGAGACTGAATTCTGTGCAATACTCGGTTATCTACAGCTTCTTTTGCCATGCGAATTGCATTAAAAATCGAAGGTGCTTGGGAGCTACCGTGACTGATAATGCAAATTCCATCAACGCCTAAAAGCAAAGCACCTCCATGTTCTGCATGGTCCATCCGCTGCTTTATTCGCTTGAGGTTAGGTTTTAAAATTGCTGTCCCAATTTGACCGTGCAATCCTTGGGGTAATTCTTCTCGGATAATCTGGAGCATGACTTCCCCAACAGCTTCGGCAAATTTTAACAACACATTGCCCACAAATCCATCACACACAATAACATCAAAGTGACCGGAAAGAACATCACGTCCTTCCGCATTGCCAATAAATGAGATTTGGGGATTTTCACGCAGCAGTTGGTTAGCACGAACAGCGGCGTCATTGCCTTTGGTGTCTTCTTCGCCGATATTCAACAAACCGACTTTGGGTTCTCGAATACCTAAGACATACTGACTATAAATCGACCCCATAACAGCAAACTGCTCTAAAAACTTGGGACGGCAGTCTACATTTGCGCCGACATCAAGTATGAGCACTGGTTTTCCTGCTACCATAGTTGGAAACATTGCACCAATTGCTGGACGGTCAATTCCTCGCAGTCGTCCCAAGCGGAGCAAAGCTGCTGCCATTGCTGCCCCAGAGTGACCGGCAGAAACTACAGCATCAGCCTGCTGATTTTTTACCAAATCCATAGCTACGTTGATTGAAGCCTTCGGTTTGCGTCTGATACCGCTTAAAGGCTCCTCATCCATTGTGATCATTTCCTCAGCAGGAACGATCTCTACCTGCCGCAGATGAGTTTTTGGCGGCAGTTTGCTTTCTATTTCTTGGGGATCGCCTACTAATAAGACTTCTACGCCCAATTCTTCTCGTGCTCGCAGTGCGCCAGCAACGATTTCATCGGGTGCGTAATCCCCTCCCATTGCGTCAATTGCGATCCGTGCGCCAGTCGATCCCATTGCTCAGAGCTTCTAGAAACCTTACAAATTTTACCAGATGCCAAAGAGTGAAAGTAGTAGATGTTCTGATCAAGGCAAAAGTGATGAAGTATGAATTATAAAACTTTCAAGCTTCATGCTTGAGCCTTGATCCTTTCTCAAGAGGTGCTAACAAGCTCAACATAACATGAATTACCTCTGTAACTGAGAAGCAAAACCACAGTATTAAGGATAAAGTTTAATCTATTAGTTAACCCTTTTCACAAAAGCAGGCTTTTTGGCAACACAAAAAGCACCAAAGCTACCTAAAATCAGAAAATGAGCCTGATTTGGGCGTAAACCTCAGAAATATGTGGGATAGATAAAAAAGAGTACCCTGCATGAACAACTAGATTCACCAAAAGTGCAAATGAAAACTTTCTATTTTCAAATGTTTTGGACGAATGGTTATACTTTCTACCAAAGCTTCTTTGCATGCCCTACTTCCGCATGGCAAAAACTGCGGTTATCATGACTCAATGCCGGGTCTATAGGGAACACTTACGTAATCATACACTAAACAAAATAGCATATTCTACAGAGGCAATGAAGCATGCTGGAATTGTTCGGTTCAGGTTTAATTTCTATTTGGCTGGAAATGGCTGGAGTCAATGTCAAGCCCATAAATGCTTTGGATATCTTAGCTTGGCAAGGTAGCCCCGGCTTAGTTGTTGCCGCCGATCCAAGTCCAGTTGGGGCTACTACGGTGCTGGAATATCTCAAAGGACTACAAACATCGAAATTAGTAGCAGCAAATCAAATCGAGAGTCAGGGAATTTGGATACAGTCGGGACCCATGCTTATGGCTAATCACCAAGGCACGACTCCTCTTCCAGCTGCTTCCTTAACCAAAGTTGCTACCTCACTCGTTGCTTTCAAAAATTTTGGTCCAGATCACCAATTTCAAACTTTGGTCAGTACTACAGGACCTTTGCAGAATGGTGTATTACAGGGCAACTTGGTGATTACAGGTAGTGGCGATCCGATGTTTGTTTGGGAGGAAGCCATTGCGCTTGGTAATAGTCTTAACCAGATGGGCATTAAACGTGTTACAGGAAATTTGGTGATTACCGGGAATTTTGCGATGAATTTCCAGCGTAATCCAGTGCTAGCAGGTCAGATGCTTAAGCAAGCCTTGAATTATGCTACTTGGTCCCGTGCAGCTAGTTTTCAACACTTGCTGATGCCAAAAGGAACTCCCAAGCCTCAAGTTGTAATTGCAGGGGGAGTGAAAGTAGAACCCATAGCAAATCCTCAACCGACTTTGCTATTGCGTCACCACTCACTACCTTTAAAGCAAATCATCAGAGAGATGAACGTTTTCAGTAACAATGACATAGCTCAAATGCTGGCAGATGCTGTGGGGGGAGCAGAAGTTGTGCAATCAACAGCCGCTACTCTGGCAAGGGTACCGCAGTCAGAAATTCAGTTAATTAACGGTTCAGGGTTAGGACCTGAAAATCGCATTTCTCCCAGAGCAGTTTGTGCTATGTTTATGGCAATTCAACAGCAAGCATTGGCTTATCAGTTGACTTTGGCTGACTTATTTCCAGTCTCCGGGTTTGACCATCGGGGAACGATGCACTCTAGACATTTACCTGCTGCGACGCTCATGAAAACTGGCACTCTGCGGGATGTTAGTGCTTTAGCTGGGGTGGTGCCTACGCGCGATCGCGGTTTGGTATGGTTTGCCATTCTTAACCGTGGTACGAATGTCTCAGGTTTCCGCACTGGACAAGACCAATTGTTGCAACGTTTGGTGCAGCAATTACAAGTTGCTCCAGGTGTTCCTGCTACTGTCACTCCTCACATAGCTATCAATACAATACCTCAATTAGGTGCAGCTAGTCGTAATGAAATGTTATACGGAGGCTAGTACCCCTGCCTTGGAATTCAAAATTCGCTGTCTACGGCACGCTACTAACACATTCAAAATTCAAAATGCTTATGATGTTAGCTTTTAGTTGATTTGGAATCGTAGCTTTATTTTGGCCGTCGTGTACTAGTAAGAAATTCGCTGCCTGCGGCACGCTGCTAACACATTCAAAATTCCAAAACAAGAAATGAGCGTGCGGTATCCTGCTTATACCAATCCGCGTTCTGAAGCGTAAAAATAGTAAAATGGATATAAGTTAAAAGAATTACAAGGTTATGGCAAGGGTAAGCAGGGTTCAACCGCATCTAAGGTTAGAACAAATCAAACAAAAAATAG
>NZ_JABXYX010000118.1 GCF_017982655.1 Brasilonema sp. CT11
CGCCCGAACCTATCAAGAATTAGATGATGCCATTACAAATGCTTTAAACGCAGTGACGAAAAAAGACATTATTGGATGGTTTACCCACTGCTGCTACTATATTGCACCCAACTGAGAACCGCTATAGGTGTGAGTTTTAACTGTTTACATTTTTTGAGTTAATCTTACTATACTACGGCGTTGGTTAGCGAGCAGTCTTTGATAATGTTTATGTTTTAGTTTCCAAGTTTATTTTTCTTGTACAGCACAGGACTGACACAATCCACGCAAAGTTACTTCGTAACTTTCTACCTTAAACCTATCATTTAACTGCTGCAACTGCGGAGCGTTGAACATTTCCCAGGCCAAATCATTTATTAGTCCACAAGCACGACAGCGAAAATGATGGTGCAGATCTACATTAGCATCATACCGAGTTACCCCTTCTTCAAGCAGCACCTCGCGCACTAACCCTACTTCTCTAAGCGCAGTTAAAGCAGTGTAAACCGTTGCTTTAGAGGAAACAGGCAGATCGGAGTTTAAATCGCTCAAAATTTGCTCGACGGTTGGGTGATCGGTTCGACCGAGCAAATTGGCGTAAACAGCAGCACGTTGAGGTGTTACCTTCAGTCCCTTAGACTGGAGGCGTTGAATCACATTAGTTGCAGTCAGTATTTTGACCATAGGTTCAGTTTACCATTTTCAAGCGGTTAATTGAAAGCTATAACATACAAAAATTTTAACAATTTTGAGGCTTGACTTATTCCTAACTCAGAATTATTCTGAATCTATGTCAAAAAAACACAACTGAATTCGTAAACATGCTCCTTAGGTAACACCGATACTCAAACTCAGCCGAAATACATAGTCATTTTGATTCGCGATGCTCCCAGAGGGAGCCGAATTCTTGCGGGCTATTGCGCAAAGCAAGAGACGCCTTCAGGTGTATCGCATCAAAAACTGATTTCAGTCCATTAACTGCCTTGCATTGCGCAGTTAATGGTTTTGGGTTGAATTTGTGATCGACAAATTAGCGCTTGCAGCTAATGTGTGTAATTACTTTAAGGATATTTGCAGCATTTTCGTTCATCCATATTGCAGTGGTCACAACTATGACTGCTCAATTAACTTAAACTCGTAAACCGTTCGAGTTTGAGTCAAATTCAGCTGGTCTAGAACTCAAAAAAGTTAGGTTTAAAAGAATGAAATTTCCGCGCTTTCATCTTCTCAAAAAAAATCTTTACCTTCCAGTAGTAATGGCTTTAGCATTAGTATTGGTACTTGTAATTACTAATAATCATGCTAGTGCCAAAACTCCTTTAACTTTGGATAACGGCGCTGCAGTTGGAGATAATCAAAATTCCCTGACTGCTGGACCAAATGGTCCGGTATTACTCCAAGATGTTCATTTAATTGAAAAGCTAGCTCGTTTTGATCGCGAACGTATTCCTGAAAGAGTTGTTCACGCTCGTGGTACGGGAGCGCATGGTGAATTTATCAGCGATGCCAATCTCTCAGACATAACAATGGCTGCGCCTTTCCAAAAAGCTGGTAAAAAAACACCTGTATTTGTGCGCTTTTCTTCAGTAATTCACCCTCAAGGTTCACCAGAAACCCTCCGTGATCCACGTGGATTTTCGACTAAGTTTTATACAGACAAAGGAAACTGGGATTTAGTCGGCAATAACTTACCGGTGTTCTTTATCAGAGATGCCATGAAGTTTCCTGATATGGTGCACTCCCTGAAGCCTTCCCCAATTACGAATAAGCAAGATCCCAATCGTTTTTTTGATTTCTTCTCTCACGTACCAGAAAGTACCAATATGCTGACTTATCTGTTCTCAGATATGGGTACACCTGCCAGCTACCGACAAATGGATGGTTCCAGCGTCCATGCTTACAAGTTTATCAATAGCAAAGGTGAGTACAAGTACGTCAAGTTTACTTGGAAACCTAAGCAGGGAGTCCGTAACTACACAGCCTTACAAGCTCAAGAAATGCAGGGGAAAGATTTTAATATCCACACCACCGATCTTTATGAAAACATTCAGCGTGGTAACTATCCTGCTTGGGATTTGTACATACAGACTCTCAATCCTCAAGATTTGGACAAGTTTGAATTCAACCCTCTAGATGCAACTAAAATTTGGCCGACTAATCTTGTTTCCCTGCGTAAAGTGGGTACAATGACGTTGAACCGGATGCCAGAGAACTTCTTCCAAGAAACTGAGCAATCGGCTTTCGCACCCAGTAACCTTGTTCCTGGTATTGAACCTTCTGAAGATCGGCTTTTACAAGGAAGAATCTTTTCCTATGCTGATACCCAAAGGCATCGTCTTGGTGTCAACAACATCGAACTACCTATCAATAAACCCCGCGTTCAGGTTAATAATGAAAACCAAGATGGTTCTGCCAACTACGGTAATACCAAATCTGACGTGAACTACGAGCCAAGCCAGCAACCGACAGCTTTGCAACAAGACAGTAACTATCGTTACTCTCAGCTACCTATCGCTGGTAAAACTCAACAGCAAAAAATTCAGAAAACTCTCAATTTTCAGCAAGCAGGAGAACTCTATCGCTCCTTCGATAAGCAAATGCAGGATAACTTGATTGCTAATCTGAAGAACGATTTGGGAGCGGTGAAAGATGCAAACATCCGTACTCAAATTACTGCTTTCTTCTACAATGCCAATCCAGAATACGGAACCCGTGTGGCTCAAGCAGTTAATGTTAGTTTAGATACAGTTAAACGACGTGCTGCTGAACTGAAATAATAAAGAAGTACACGAGGGTCGAAATAAAGCACCCATTCAAAACAGTACAAAAGCCCTCACCAAAATCTATGTCCAGAGGACACGCGGCGCGAACGATTTTGGTGAGGACAATGCATAAGTCCTATTAAGATGAGACAAGTTGAAAAAATTTTTTCTATTTTTGATTTAATGCTGGGTGTTCTCCCGTCAGCGTACCAAGGAACAGAGCAATTAACTCAATGTCTTTTTGAGAGAGCGATCGCCCCAATTGATATTTCGTCATCACCTTAATCGCCTCCTCTAATGTTTCAACAGAGCCATCGTGAAAGTAGGGATAAGTGAGTGCAACATTGCGGAGGCTGGGCACTCGAAAGACAAACTTATCTGCCTCATCCTGGGTGACATTGTACCGTCCTAAATCAGCCTTCGTGACATTGCCGCGATGCTCCCAAAGGGAGCCGCGCAAGGCGCGATCGCGAAAGTAATCGCCCATCAGACCAATTTTTTGGTACAGATTACCTCCCAGATTCATCCCTTGATGACAGCTGACGCAGCCGTAAGCTTTGAATAATCGATAACCTTCTTTTTCTGCATCAGTAATTGCTTTTTGATTACCGCCTAAATACTGATCAAAGCGCGAGTTGGGAGTATAAAGTGATCGCAAGTAGGTAGCGATCGCATCCTTAACGTTTGCCTTTGTCACTCCGTCGGCGTAGTTTTGAGTAAATGCCTGCATATACTCTGGAGCCTGTTGCAGTTTTTGTATCAAAACTTGCCAGTCGATTCCCATATCCGTTGGATTTTGTATCGCTACTTCTGTAAGGGCTTCTAGCGTCTCAAATTTACCATTCCAGTTCAAGCGAGAATTAAATCCTGCATTGTAAACAGTCAGTGCATTAACGTTACCGACTGCACCATTCGCCCCAATGGAAAAAGCTTTGTCATCTGCTCCTCCTTTACTGAGATTATGGCAACTCAGACAGGAAACGCGATTATCCGCAGAGAGGCGCGGCTCGCGAAACAGTTTTTCACCCAATGCAACTTTGCTTTGATTCAGAGCAATTTTCAGTGGAATCGGTTGAATTGGCTCACGCCTAACTTCTTCTGGCTGATCTGGGGTTGTTAAGGTCATTGACTTGTGAGTTTGGACTTGCTCGCACCAAATTGCAATTAATGTTGCCAGAATAACTAATGCAACCAGATATAACCTTCGCAAGATTTGTCGGTTAAGAAATGAGAATTTCATGCTAGGTTTCTGATACATTTGCTTTCTCTCATTAAGTACTATAGGTTGATTTTTGATAAGAATCAAAACATATGATATGCATTTATCGATGGATGAAACAGAAGTTTAGTTTCAAACCTTTCTCTATTTTTAATAGAAGCAAACAAAATTGAATTATGCACTTGTGGGACAAAAAAGTTTAGCTTATACCAATCCCTAGCTGAAGCTGTACTCTGGTCACTGGTGGGAGGATGTTAAAATGATGTAAGATTGCAATAAGCAACACTTTATACTTCAGCATGATTTCCGGTCAATCTAAAGGAGACATCCTCATCGTTGATGACAAGCCGGACAACCTGCGGTTGTTGTCCGTGATGTTGACTGAGCGCGGCTATGACGTGCGGGCAGTGATGAGTGGTTCAGTTGCCCTGATGGGAGCGCAAGCACAGCCACCAGATCTGATTTTATTGGATATTAGTATGCCTGGTATGAACGGCTACGTCGTGTGTCAACATCTAAAAGCCAATCCACTGACCCAGGACATTCCCGTGATCTTCATCAGTGCGCTGAATGAGGTTTTGGATAAAGTAAAAGCCTTTTCGGTTGGAGGTATCGATTACATCACCAAACCGTTTCAAGAAGAGGAAGTCTTCGCTCGCATAGAGACACAACTCTCGTTACGGCAGATGCAAAGAATGTTGCAAACGCAAAATGAACGCTTGCAGCAGGCAGAAACAGATCTCCGTCAGGCACTGGATCAGGAGCGACAACTCAATCAACGTATTGAAGAAATGACCGCATTAGAAGAGCGTAATCGCATCGCTCGCGACATTCATGATTCGTTGGGACATTCCTTAGTGGCGCTGAACATTCAAATGGAAACGGCGCTTAACCTTTGGAAAGATGCTCCCCAGAAGGCTTATGAGTTTTTAGTTGAAGCCAAACAATTAGGATCACAGGCATTGAATAATGTTCGTGAATCAGTCGCGGATATGCGAGCCGATCCCTTACAAGGTCAGTTGTTGGAGAAGGCGATCGCCTCCCTCGCCCAAGAATTTCACAACACTACAGGAATTGCACCCAAATGTCATACTGATTTCTCGCTGCCCTTCTCTAACTCTGTGAATACAGTTGTGTATCGTATCGTACAGGAAGGTTTGACCAATATCTCTAAACATGCGAAAGCAACGGCGGTACAGTTGCAGATTCAAACTACACCTACTCAATTGTCGCTCACACTGCAAGATAACGGCAAGGGCTTCTATATGAATGGACACCAGACAGGTTTTGGACTACAGGGGATGCGCGAACGAGTGCTGGCAGTAGGTGGACAACTGGAAGTTACCAGCGAGCTTGGAAATGGTTGTAGAATTACAGCTAAATTCCCCAGGGTGACAGCATGATTCAGGTTCTGCTAGTCGAAGATCAAGAAGTTGTACGACGGGGTTTGAAAACTTTACTAGAAATCAAACCCGACTTGCAAGTGGTTGGAGAGGCAAGTAACGGTCAACAAGCTATTGACCTGGTTAAATCACTGCACCTGAAATCTCAGCCGCCGGATATTATTCTGATGGATATTCGCATGCCAGTGATGGATGGTGTCACTGCTACTCAACAACTGTGCCAACAGTTTCCGGGCATCAAAATTTTAGTACTCACCACCTTTGATGATACCAAGTATGTGTCGCAAGCCCTACACTTTGGAGCAAAGGGCTATTTGTTGAAAGATACCCCTCTGGAGGAACTGGCAGAAGCTGTCCGCAGCATCCACAAAGGTCACACTCAGTTTGGTCCTGGCATTATAGAAAAAATCATTGCTAATACCCCCTTAACAGAACCACCAGCAGACTCTCAAGAACTCCCACCAGGATTTACTGAACTCACACCCAGAGAAAAGCAAGTCTTACGAATGATTGCAGTAGGTTCTAGCAACCGGGAAATTGCTCAGGAACTCTTCCTCTCAGAAGGGACAGTCAGAAACCATATCTCGCATATTTTAACTCGCTTGAATTTGCGTGATCGCACTCAAGCTGCGATCCTAGCTAATACCTTTCTCTCTTATCTAGAGAATCCATAGCGAACTCCTGACTTATGACTCCCTAAGCAAGAGCGATAACAGACAATTGAAAACCGTAAGAAAACATAAAAACCCGCCGAAGCGGGCTGCACACAACAAAACTATGAACTAGAACAAAAAATCTTGACTTAGCTAAAATACTTCATTTCTGCTTCCAGTTGGCGAACCAAACTGTCGTCGCCTTTGGCTCTAGCTACTTCTAGGCGATGTTGTAAGCTTCTGATGATATTCAGTTGATGTGTTTTCCGTGCCTTTTTTACGACTTCCACTCTGTTCTTAATCATAATAATTTACCTATCGTGTCTCTAGAAATATCTACTTTCCCTAACATAACACATTTTTCGTAGCCTATGTTACAGACAAAATAAATTTAATATATATTAATCAACCAGAAATATATTGCATCCAGATGCATCCTCATCTCATGATCACTATGCTCAGCGATTTTGGTGATCGCGATATTTATGTTGGCGTCATGAAGGGAGTTATTTCCCAAATCAACCCAGAACTGAGAGTGATAGACTTGACGCACCAAATACCGCCGCAAAACATTGCAGCGGCTAGGTTTTGCCTGATGAATGCTTATCCTTACTTTCCGGATGGGACAGTGCATTTAGCAGTCGTCGATCCGGGTGTAGGAGGAAGGCGACGAGCGATCGCAGTAGAATTTGCCAAAGGGTATCTGGTCGGGCCAGATAATGGTATCTTTAGCGGATTATTGAGTCAAAGTCCGGCGATGCTCCAGCAGGGAGACTCACTCAGGGCGATCACAGTTGTAGAATTAACAAACCCTGATTACTGGAGAACTGCTCAACCCTCCAGGACTTTTCATGGGAGGGATATCTTTGCACCAGTTGCTGCACACCTTGCCTGCGGAGTCCCCTTGACAGAACTGGGGAATCTCATTGATTCCGCAGCTTTGGTACAACTGGACATAGCAGAATGTATTTTAACAGAAACTGGTATTGTAGGTTCGATTCAATATATTGACCACTTCGGTAACTTAGTCACCAACATTCCAGAGAGTTACATCCAAGGCAAAACCTGGTATGTGAAAGCAGCTGGGTTAACGATCAAAGGCTGTGAAACTTATAGTGATGTCAAAGTTGGGGATGCAATTGCACTGGTTGAAAGTCACGGCTGGGTAGAAATTGCTATCAATAGCGGTAACGCACAATCACAGTTGCACCTGAAGTTTGGAGATACAGTAGAAGTGGCTTTTGAAAACTAGCGGTTTTTTGTCAGCCCAGTTTGAGCGTCAGATGAAAATTTCTCAAACCTCAGCCAAGATAACACACCAGAAAAGATTCTTATTATAGAAATTGTAGGTAAAAAATTTTTGGTTATCACGACCAACTCATTCAAATCCTAAATCTAAAACTGCTATGATTCAGCAAACAGTATCTGCACCAGAAATTTATCAAGGTCAGTTTGGCGAATTTACGATAACTGAGGGCGATCGCACAGGCGTAATCATCTACCGCGCTGGGTTAATGGTAGCTGCGGTGAGTTTTGCCATAGGCAGCGCTTTGGTTTTGCTAAACAATAACCCAGATTTTCAACTACTAACCCTTTTGTATGCCTGTTTCAGTCTTGCTCTTGGTGTTAGTTTACTAACGATTCACATATACATGGCATTTCTGCACCGAGTTTTACAAGTTTTTTGGGTTATTGGCAGTGTCACTGCAGTCATACTGGCATTATCTAGCAGTCAACCTTTAGCCATAACCATTTACACTCAACCATTCAC
This sequence comes from Brasilonema sp. CT11, assembly GCF_017982655.1. GTDB lineage: Bacteria > Cyanobacteriota > Cyanobacteriia > Cyanobacteriales > Nostocaceae > Brasilonema. The sequence continues at coordinate 7,788 of NZ_JABXYX010000118.1, forward strand.
CTTGCTAGGAGTAGGCTTTATCTTTGCAGCCTTAACAGGGATTTACTTCAAAGAAGCATTTTGCTTTAATCGTTTTGAAACCAAGATACTGACACCCATGATTCCATTGCTGTTGCTGGGACATATGTTTGGTATTTTGCCAATACAGGCAGAAAAGGTCATACTCGGACTGTGGGCAATTTTGTTTCTGGTTTTTGCCTTACGCAAGGCAGTACAAGCAATTCCTCCGGATATTGGAGATAAATCTGTGTTTGAATATCTGAAAGCAAATCGTTCAGATAAGGTGTAATGCCTGCAAAAGTTCCTTACAAAAACCAAAAATTCCCCAAAATTCGTTTACTCAAACGGCGACAAATGTGGACGCTTACCCTTCAAGGATGGGTGAGTGTGTTCGCAACTGCCGTTCTTTTTTTGATTTTCACGATAACTCACATACATTCATTTCTGGCAGTCACTTCTCCCGTCAAAGCAGATGCACTAGTTGTGGAAGGATGGATAACAGACGAAGCACTTCAACAAGCGTTTAGCGAATTTTCCAACAATTCCTATCGGCAAATTTTTACAACAGGAATTCAGGTGGAAAGAGGGTTTTATCTCGCTGAATACAAGAATTATGCAGAAATTGCTGCAGCCACTCTCAAAAAACTAGGCGTCCCAAAAGAAAAACTAGTCGTTGTTCCTACACCTCATGTTATTAAGGATCGTACTCATGCATCTGCTGTGGCATTTCGTCAATGGCTGTTAAATTCAAATGACCAGTTAGAATCAGTTAATCTGTTTACGAATGACGCCCATGCTCGTAGAAGCTGGTTGATATACAAACAAATCCTTGCTCCCATCAAAGTAGGTGTAATTGCTGCGAATCCATCAGATTACGATCCAAATAAATGGTGGGTTTCTAGCGAAGGTGTGCGAACAGTTATTTCTGAAATTATCGCTTTTATTTATGCGCTATTTGTAAATTGGAAAGTTTGAAGAAAACGTCTTAAGCTAGGAGTTTAGAGGTTATAAGTTTTTCCCATTCCCTGTCTCCTATTTTCTATCCTTTACTGATAGCGACTGCTTATTCGGTTCCAAGCGTTGACTATGAGCCGTAAATCTTTGGGTAGGCTATTTTGAGAAATGTCGTTGTATTTAACCGTACCATCGCGGCTAGTCAGAGTGTATGTGATGTAATCAGCAGCGCCGTTGGGTGCTGGATAACTTAGGTTTTGGAATTCATCGCTTTGCCGTTCAAGCAATTGCTGAAACCTTTCTACAAGTTCATGAGGAATGCGGCGAATGCGACGCTCAGAATCATTTGTATCACCAATCCGAACACGAATCAGACGTCCGTCGTCGAGCAAAACAGTTTCGTATGTTCTGCCAGCAAAGCCACCACTGGAGATTTGTCGAAAAATGACACTGCTATCTAAAGGTGGTGGTAACTCACTTCTGGGGATGGAAATTGGCTTGAGCGATGTATTATTATCATCAGCAACTGGGCTAGCCTTTTCATCCAGAAAAACAGCACCTGATTCACCAACACGATAAACCAAGCGTTGTTGTCCATCACTGACAGTGACCTGCCAACCTGGTACTATAACTGCAGCGCATAAAGTTGACGCATCTGCTAGACCCAAACAACTATCGGGCCATTGTCTTTGTTTAACTTCAACTATCCGTACTTGCGAAATCGGTGCTCCTAAACGCTTAGAGGCTCGTACCAAAACTCTCTCAGCAATGTCTCTGGGTAAGTTAACATTAGGTGTTTCACCATACTGCTGTGAAAGTTGAATTCGAGAACCGCGCTCATCAGTGAAAAACACCCAACGATGTAGCCCAGCAGCTACTGTAACTTGCCAACCGGAAATAGCGTTGTCACAAGGATAAGCATTATTCTGAAGCTCGCACCCATTCCATCGAGTTGGTTGAGATGCAACAATCGAGAGCGAACTTGCAGGTAAACCCGACTCTTCAGTTGCCCGACTCAACACAGCATCTCTGACTATTGCTGGTAACTTGCCTTCACTGAAGTTGCTTTCGTTTTTATTAAACCTGATTTTGGAACCTGTTGCATTGGTATGATAAACCAAGGTTTGGTTAGTTGCTTTGACAACGACCCGCCAACCCTTTTCTAAAGCCTGAGTACAAGCTTCATCTGAGCTTGGTAAGTTCAAACAGCCATTGCCCCAAGTCCGCTGTTGAGCTTGAATGATAGTAAACTCAGACGTTGGTAAATTCAAGCGTTGGGATGCGGCTTGCAAAACAGCATCCTCTATATAATTTGGAAAGTTTTGTGGCAGACTTGTCAGAATATACGGATTTGCTAAGCGAATAGAACGCCCATTGCTATCGGTATGATAAATCCACGTTTGATTACCATTCGAGAGGACAACTCGCCAACCAGGAACTAATGCTTGAGTGCAAAGTTCGTCTGGATTCGGTAAATCCATGCATCCGTTACGCCAAGTCCGTTGAGTGTAGTCAATAATTTCTAGTTTTTTAGTCGCAGTTGGTTCTCGGTTAGATAAATCTTGTAATATCGCAGAAGCAACTGTACGCGGTAAGTTATTTGTTTTAATATTTTCTTTTAGGACTTGGTTTGCTGTATCTGCAAAATAGTTTGCGGGGGCAGCAGTCGCACTTTTTATAGCCCAGAAGCTGCAACCAACAGACAAAATCCCAGATAAGACTAACGCTGTGAAAAATTGTGCTTGTTTCGTAGTACTATAATTCTTGAGAGTTTTTTTCATAGAATAAAATAAAGTTAGGTATAGTGAAGATAATAAATTTAACGTCTGTATATTAGTCAATAGATATTAGTATGCGTCAACAGACAGAAACTAATAACTAGAAACTCTATCCAGAACAAATGAGTTTATTATCCCTCATAATAAGAAGGATTTGGGATAATTAAAGCACCTCTATTTCGAAGCAGATGTGAAGACAGACGCTACTATTGTTGTCTATTGTTCCTTTGTTTTTATACTAGATTTAGTCAAGTGAAAATACCTCACCCTACTGAGTGACCTGATTGGGTGATTTAGAGGGAGAAAAACTCAGAAGGATTACTGATTGATATCTTCCCCAAGAAAGCAACTCGGCTCTTGGTAGGGATTCGGGCAGGCTCACGCGTAAGAGTTCGCTGCTTATTCGGTTGTGAGCTTCGATGTCGAGTATATGTTAGCACATATAATCGACCAGACGGCAGAAACTATAAATCTTGAAAAAAGATAAACAATATATGTTACTAGTATCCCTAAGCGGGCATGCTATGTACAAGCAACTATAGCAACTTCTGCCCATTGCTCTAAGTCACTGTTGATAGTTTTCTCATACAAAATCTAATTTTTTTTTACAAGTAGATGATGAAAAAATTGGTGAAGTGGTGCAACAAGCTTCTATCGCAGGAATCTCTGGCAATTAAGAAACAGTCATTTTTCGTACTTTTGGTAGGTTTAAGTATGGTAGGTGCAATTCTGCTTTCGTTTCCTTTATATGCTCAAAATACTCCTTTGCGTCCGCAGACATCTGAGTTACGCGGGGTGTGGTTAACGAATATAGATAGTAATGTGCTGTTTGAGCGCGATCGCCTGCAAAACTCTTTACAAACCCTGAAAAACCTAAACTTTAACACTGTATATCCTACTGTTTGGAACTGGGGTTGGACACTGTACCCGAGCAAAGTGGCACAAAAAGTTACTGGGCGATCGCTTGATCCAGCCCCAGGACTGCAAGGTCGAGATATACTCAAGGAAATTGTCACAGTCGGGCATCAAAAAAAGCTAACAGTCATTCCCTGGTTCGAGTTTGGCTTTATGGCACCCGCTGACTCACAACTCGCCAAAAATCGTCCGCAATGGCTAACCAGCCGCCGTGACGGTAGTAAAATTTGGAAAGAAGGTGCTGAGAACCGGGTTTGGCTTAATCCCTTTCACCCTGAAGTTCAACAATTTATACAAGATTTAGTTGTTGAAATCGTTAAAAACTACGACATTGATGGTATCCAATTTGATGACCATTTCGGCTTGCCTTGTGAATTGGGATACGACGCCTACACAGTTGCATTGTACAAAAAAGAACATCGTGGTCAAGCTCCTTCAACAAATTCTCAAGACGCTGAATGGGTACGGTGGAGAGCTAGTAAAATAACTGACTATATGAAACGAGTTTTCCAGGCAATAAAAGCGACTAAGAAAAATTGTCTTGTCTCTGTATCGCCTAATCCTCAGGAATTTTCCTACAAATCCTTTTTAGCAGACTGGCAAACGTGGGAACGACTCGGACTTGTTGAAGAACTGATTATACAAATATACCGTGATGACTTAAATGTCTTTATTCAAGAACTTGAGCGCCCAGAAGTGAAAGCAGCACAAAGTCATATACCAGTAAGCATAGGTATTATGACTGGGTTAAAAGGCAAACCCATATCCATACAACAAATACAAACACAAATACAAAAAGTGCGAGAACGCAACTTTGCTGGAGTCTCGTTCTTTTTCTACGAAAGCCTATGGAATATGACTGGTGAAACACCACAACAACGTCAAGCTGGTTTCCAGAAAATTTTCCCAACATCAGTTGCTTATCCAAATCTGCTGGCTGGTTGGAAACCTTAACAAGTATAGCAGGGAGCAGGGAGCAGGGAGCAGGGAGCAGGCGTGTGATTGTCCCGTGGTTTCCGTGTTTTCTCATTAGTTGATGTCCTAATCTACCTGGCAACTGCTGTAGAAAAGTGGGGAGAAAAAGTAGGGGCGGGTTTTCAAACCCACCCCTACTTCAAAATTCAAAAAAGAGCTAATAGTTCGTCACAGCAGAGATTTTTGCCTTGATTTACTGGCTTTGCCGCTTTTGTTGACGCATTTGCTTCCATTGTTGCTGCTGTTCGGGAGTCAGCACTGCTTGCATCTGAGTGTTAGCATTCTGCCTAATTTCTTTCATTTTCGCTTTTTGGTCAGCGGTCAAATTCAATTTCGCCCTTTTATGTTGTTGCCTAGCCTGATCCTTTTGAGTCCGTTGCTCTGGAGTGAGCAGCGCGTCAATTTGTTGTTCACTAGATTTGTGAATTTCTTCCATTTTTGCCTTTTGGTCAGGAGTCAGGTTCAACTTCGCTTGCCATGCCTCTGCACGGCTGCCTGGAGCTGCAACGGCAGCATGGCTAAAAATTACTGGGGAGGTAGCGAACATGACCATGATAGCTGCGGGCAAAAGCAAAGCTTTCATCTTCATAACAAAAGTCGAAATTTCTTGTAGGTTTAGGTGGGCAACAAGGGATCCGCTTGTTGTATTATCTTAGACTGAGCAAAGATGAGAATAGTTCAATGAAACTGAAGAAAACTTTTAGGAGTTTATCGCCCTTCGGGCAAGGCAGAGGGCAGAGGAGCCAGTGCGGGGGTGAAGCAGCGCTGCGGGAGGGTTTCCCTCCGCAGGTTACTGCTGAAAGGGTTCCCCGGCATAAAGCATCTGGCGTGGCAGAAGGCAGAAGGGAAGAAAAAGTTTCAAGGTATGCCCTAATGCCTTGCCCAATTGGTTAGGCGCTACACGGAGCGAATTGACCCTACACCCTACACCCTACCCCCTACACCCTATTGAAAGTTTTGTATTAACCACTACAGTTTTCCCAGAATCAAAGTTTAACCGCCAATTCCCAGACGCCCTGCTAAACCCGGAGTGAGTGGAAGCAGAGTAGCAACCATCAAAAACAAAGCCAAAAGACCCAAAGCAGCGCGTGCATCATCGGGTTCGCTAATTTCATTCAAGCTGGGACGTTCTAAATCTCGTTGTAAAAACACAATCACAATTGCCCAGTACAAAGCTAAAGGAGTACCCAGAGACACTAACACCAGCACAATTAGAGTTGCTACTGTTGCTCGTCCTGCAATTTTTCGTCCATAAATCGCTTGGACAATACGACCACCATCTAGTTGACCTGCTGGCATTAAATTTAAAGCAGTAACGACCAACCCTAACCAACCAATGACGACAAGTGGATGTATATCGACCAAAGGTGACTGTAATGCCGAACCAAGAATAACTCGCGCCAAAGTTCCCACCAGAATTGAACCAGAGAAAAACTGATTTGGCAATTGAAATAGACTACCTTTGTGAGAAAGTAGCAATCCAGCCACCAACATTAATAAAGATACAATTCCTCCAACAGCTGGTCCTGCTAGGGAAATATCGAATAGTACCTTGCGGTTAGGTAGTAAAGATTCAAAACGGGTAATAGCACCGAAAGAACCAATTTGTATAGCGGGAAGAAAGTAAGGCCAACTGAGGCGGATCTGATGACGACGGGCGAGTAACCAATGACCGATTTCGTGAGCTATCAAAACTGTTAAAATTCCAGCACCGATGGGTATAACTTCTCGGAAACGTTCTGGGTTGGAAAAGAAATCAAAATTCAGGAGTAGCCCTGCAGTTTCCAAACTTGTAGCAATTGTTCCCACCAGCAAGACAACAGCAAAAACTTTCTGCGGTAATGTCATCGGACGGGGATCATTGCGACTGGGAAGCACAATGACTACAGGTTTGCCATCTGTATTTTCAACTAAAAAGAGACGATATTTATCACCTAAACGTTCTTGCAAACTCGCAGTTAGAGTGTTATGAACTGCTTCTGGCTCTCCTCGCAGGTTTCCTTTAAAGATAGCCCCTTCCTGGTAAGCAATGGTTTCTGTGGTAAAAAAGGTATCAATGCCGAAAATACCTTTAATCATGTTCAAGTCTTCTTCAGGAATTGATAAGACTTCAGGTTTTAACTGTGCAGTTCCTTCGGGAAGATTGGAATTATTTGTAGGACTACCTTGCTGCTGGGCATCAGCTTCAAGCCTTTGCGTTGCCCGTTGCCTGAGTATTGCATCCTGTCCGGCTGCTCGCAACTGTCTTCCTAAAAAGACGTACACTCCGGTGGATACGATTAACAAGAACAATATGCCTACTATATTGACGTAAATTCCAGCTGCAAACAAACCAAAAAACAGCAACCAAGGAATCATCAATACCACCGACTGTAACCAGGCTAAGATTCCCAGCTTGCCATAAGGTCTGGCGCGATAAAAGCCCCAACCTAAAATTCCGAAAGCGACCAGCACAACAGTGGCGACAATAGGTGTTTCTGAAGAAGTCAACATCTTTTAACCTTTTTAAACTTTTGCTTTTGAAACCAAGCCTGAGTAAGTCAGTTGTTCGCCGATATTAAACGGATATTAATAATTTATAACGAGGCTGTCGCTGATTAAAGATTGATGTGGCGAATTAGCGTGATATTGAGTCAGGCTTAATTATAGCGGTTCTGATTTGAATCACATACATCACCACGAATAATGTGAAAGTGCATGCACTTTCACTACAGATAGTGTGTATTACACCCAACACCACCAAGCGCTACAGTCATATAAGTAAATTGCGCGCCTCCGTCAGAGGAGGCACGCAATACCATTATGTTCAAGTGGACTTGACATTCAAAAAGTATTATGCAGTCTGGGACAAACTAGCTTGATTCGTGAAACTAAGTTTTTCGGTGTTATCCTAAATTAATTTATTTCCGTATTAGTTCCCAATAGGTGGAGCAAGAGCTACACGCGGAGTTCCACCACCACCGACGCTATTTGAGCTATTGTTATCAACAATGTAAAGTGCTTGGAATAGCTTCATAAAATCTTCATAAAATGTACCATTAGATCCCTCGAAATCGTAACCAAAGGTGTTGCGAAACTCTTGTGTGACTCCATTCTCTACTGCAAAGTAGTGAGCATCCCAGCCTGCGTCGTCAACAACGTAAGCACCATAATCTTGCAAGGCATGAAATAACTTTTTAGCAGCAGGTGTTTCCAAGTTGAGATTTTGTTCGGTTACGTATGCAGGAATTGCCAGTAGTGTCCCCTGTACCAGAGAAGGGTTTTTACCGTAGTATTGGTTGGCTGCATTGGCATCAGATCTATCTGCAGGCCAGCGATACCCGGGATTAGACTTAGAGTAGTAGAGATATTTGTTACCCCAAATGACAACTTTTAAAGCATGACGAATTGGTTGATCGCTAGTTAATTCACCTTTGCGAATAGAACCACCAATCGACGAAAGACCAGAACCAAAATGTGCTCCACCTATTCCATCCCCATAAATATCAAGATTTGGATAACGCCAACCGTAGATGTCGCCTCCTGTTTTACAGCGAGCAAGAGGTTCAAGCTGTATTAGAGTTTTTCCATCAGGCATCAAAAAGGCTGATGGATTATTGGGGGTGCTATATGGGTTGCTCGTGGCGTCTGGAACGATAAGGTCGTCTGGAATCGCCAGCCAGGTGTTCATAGATGTTGTGCCTTTACAGCGTCCTTCACCCCAAGCACCAGGAGCATAAACTTGACGCCACGGATCACTATCCTTGAGTTTGAACAAATATTCTTTGTCTGCTGCAGCATAGCCCGCTTTTCCAATATTTGCGGGAATGTAATTTGCGCTCGAACCAATTGGCATATTCCAAGGTGATGTGGATGCAAATGGCCAAAGAAATTTGTCACGTGTAGAGGTTTGGCCAGGACTAGGGGTTGCAAAACAGTTAATAAGTAGAGCGGCAATGACACTAGCGACAAATGCAACTGTGTAAGACATCCGCTTACGCCTTGTCAAAGGTTGAGTAATGCTCATCAAAAAGCCACTCCTCAATTATTTTCCGTAATAATGCTATTTCTTGGCATGGTTAATTAGATAATGTGCTTGCCAATTATGCCCGTAATATCGTACATAAAGTCGTTCACATTTTTACAAACTTGTCTTTTTTTAAAGAAAAACTTACAAGAATATAAAGTTTTGATTTGGAAGTCATTTACTCTTCCTTTTATTTGCGATACATGGCATCATCATTTTAGTTTTCCATTTACAAGCATTATATTATACTTCTCATAGCTAAGAAGAGTTTTCCGGATAAAGACAATAATCTTTTTACATCAGCTTTAAATGATGTTGTTCTATAAGAGTTGATACTTAATCAAAAGAGTATAAATAAATCAATTTAAAAATAAATACTGAAATATACTATCTAATGCTCAGATCATATAAGTATATATACTTTTATGTACTAATATAAAATAAAAGATAAAAAGTAACGTTAAGTAAAGATTAACGATCAGGACAAGGGACAACAAAGCAAATGCATACCAAAATTTGTATGCCTTGTGAAGGTATCCTTGTTTGGCTTTAGAAAGTAAAACCTTTTTCAGTTTAAGAGGAAGATAAGGGAGTGAACTGGCAAACCCTTACACAACAAAATTATCGACGCTACGATCCAATGGCGATCGCCCGCTACTACCGCTACCGTCCTTGGCTAGCTTGGATGCGGGCGATAAAGATTATTTGGTTTTTTGCAGTATTTATTCTTAGTATCAAGTGGGATCAATGGCAAAATCAAGAGGAGCAGAACAAGTTCAAACGAGCGACTCAATTGCGGCTGTTGCTAACCCGCCTTGGTCCGACGTTCATTAAAGTTGGCCAAGCCCTCTCAACACGACCAGACTTGATACGTAAAGATTATCTAGAAGAACTCATCAAGCTGCAAGATCAGTTGCCAGCTTTTGATAGTGGACTCGCGTATAAAATTATTGAAACCGAACTAGAACGTCCAATTAGCGAAATTTTCAGTTCGTTATCCTCATATCCCGTCGCTGCAGCTAGTTTGGGTCAAGTTTATCGTGGTCGTTTGATGAGCGGCGAAGAAGTGGCGGTGAAAGTACAGCGCCCCAACTTGCGCCCAACTCTCACACTTGACCTTTATCTGATGCGATGGGCGGCTAGTTGGTTAGCTCCTTGGTTACCCTTAAACCTCGGTCATGACCTGGCAATGATTGTGGACGAGTTTGGCACCAAATTATTTGAGGAGATAGATTACATCAACGAAGCCCGCAACGCGGAGAAATTTGCTAATAACTTTCACAACGACCCCCAGGTTAAAATACCAGCGATATATTGGCGTTACACCAATGTCCATGTTTTAACCCTAGAGTGGATTAACGGCTTCAAACTCACCGAAACAAACAAAATCCGCGCAGCAGGTTTAGATCCAGAGTTAGTCATCCAAGTTGGCGTGACCTCTGGTTTGCAACAACTCCTAGAGCATGGCTTCTTCCATGCTGATCCACATCCAGGTAATTTATTTGCCATGGCTGATGGTCGTATGGCTTACATAGACTTCGGTATGATGGATCAGTTGAATGAAACCACAAAAGAAACTCTGGTAGATGCACTAGTACATCTAGTTAATAAAGAGTACAACGAATTAGCCGAAGACTTTGTCAAGCTAGGTTTTCTCAGTCCAGACACGGATATTCACCCGATAGTACCAGCACTAGAAGCAGTTCTGGGAGATGCTATTGGTAAAAACGTTGGGGATTTTAACTTCAAAACCATCACTGATGAGTTTTCGGAACTGATGTATGAATATCCTTTCCGAGTCCCTGCAAAGTTTGCTTTGATTATTCGTTCTTTGGTAACACAGGAAGGAATAGCCCTCAGCCTCAACCCAAATTTCAAAATTGTTGAAGTCGCATACCCCTACGTTGCAAGGCGCTTGTTGACAGGCGAATCTCCACAACTGCGGCGACGTTTGCTGAATGTGCTTTTTAAAGATGGTAAATTCCAGTGGTCTCGGTTAGAGAATTTGATTGCGATCGCCCGCAGTGATACTAACTTTGACGTATTACCTACGGCTCAATTGGGATTGCAATATTTACTTTCTGATGAAAGCAAGTTTCTGAGGCGACAGTTAGCGCTTGCTCTTACTGAAGATGATCGTCTTCATACAGAAGAAGTCCAACGCTTATGGAATTTGGTCAAAGATGACTTAAAACCAACTCGCTTATTCAACGTAGCGATTGGAGTTTTGACAGAATTTTCCCGAGAGGGAGTAGCTGCTATTCTACCGAAAGCCTTAAAAGAATGACGAATTCTGAGTGAAAAATTATGAAAAAATATTATTATTCATAATTCCAAACTCATAATTCCGTACTCAACATCTACAGGAGTTTTCATGTACTATATTTCTCAACATCCACCTTATTTTCTATTCGTTGTTGGATTATTTGCAGCATTAGTTTGTGACCTCGCGTTATGGGGATCGCTGAAAGTTATTGTTCATAAATGGCAAGACGATGGTGCAGAAACTTCTGGTTCTCGTCTACCGATTAGACATTTATCTATACCATTTATAGGAATTACAGTTGGTCTTTGTGTATTTCTCTGTAGCGGTTTTGAAATATTTGGCTTTCCGCCCTTAATTGCCTATGGAATTGGTATACCAGTTGCTCTTATAACTGCCTTGCTGATTTGGTTACAGTTGGGAAGTATGCTAACTTTTGTAGAACGCCAAGGGATACAAGCTCTAGATTTAGATTCTTAGCAGAAAAATCACTCGTTGAGAAAGCAGGGTAGATATTACTTCTACCCTCTTTATGTTGTTTTAAAATATAGGAATAAGGTTTGGTTTATGAACGAACTCGTTGAGGTAGGAACGCTTAACAGGCAACGCCTAGAGCGTCAGTGGCTCGACTGAGCGGAAGCTGAGCGGCGTCGAAGCTTCGCCGAACGTCCGAAAGGAAACACCCGAATGCTTAACTCTGAATGCTTAACATAAACTGTACTGAGTTGGGTTCAAAAATGAATAGAAATCCTATATTAACCTTACTTTTATACGTATCGAATACTTGATTTTCGATTAATTTTTTTTTAAGTAAGTGGCTTTCATTAAATATAAAATGTAGTGCGGATCGGACAGCCCGCGAGCTAGACGCTCGCACTACTGCTATCTATGAATTAATGACGCCTACCTAGTTATTTATTATTTTAACATATATACTTAACCAAAAATTAGATTTTCTGTCTTGTATCCTTGATTACATAAAAAATTAACGTTAAATTATGCCTTTGATAGGAAGTCAAGGAAAACCATAACAAGGTTTTTTCTTAAGAAGAACATTAATATCGAAGAAATCAGAATTCCATGAGCCAAAAAGACAGCAAAGTACTTCAGCAATCAGGCGTCATTCCATATCGAGTCAGAGAGGGAAAAATAGAAGTTTTGCTAATTACAACCCGAAATCGTCAGGAGTGGGTTGTGCCGAAAGGAGGTATTTGTAATGGAATGAGTCCACCAGAATCAGCAGCAAAAGAGGCGTGGGAAGAAGCTGGAGTTATCGGTCAAGTAGAAACTTATGAAATTGGTTGCTACAAGTATCGCAAACAGGGCAACATTTACCAAGTTAGAATGTTTTTGTTACCAGTCCAAACAATTTTAGAAGAATATCCAGAAGTTAATCAAAGAAAGCGGCAATGGCTAGATGTTAGCAAAGCTATTAGGTATGTCAAGAGCAAGTCGTTGAAAAGAATGTTTAAGACTTTAAAAAATCAGGAGAAGAATTCATAATCCAGAACCCATAATCCAGAATGAATCAAGCAATGGTAGCTATTGTGGTAATAATTGCCACAAAATGTTTATTGTTTCAAATCTTGAGTTCACAAGCATTATGACGACTGACACTTATATTCTGACAAATAAAGTGATTTAGTAGTTAGTAAAGCTGCTTTCTGAAGATTATTGTCTCTGGGTTGCAAATGCAGTTGCTGTATCTTGACTCAATATTAATGTCCAATTCAAATCTGGCAAACCTTCTACTTTTTGCAAAGGCGCATTGATCACTAATTTTTCAACGTTGTTTTTCTTATCAAAGAAGATCTGAGTTTTTATTTTTTTATCTGTATGTAGTTGTTTTAAGTTAGGAATCTCTTCTATTGGATAGAAATTCGTTTGACTCTTGGTCTGAGAAAAAAAAATTTCCTGAAGCATCTACAAGCTGGTAATCATCTTGACTTTCTTGAGGTATCAAGACTTGCTTTGCTAAAGCTTTGATAGGTATAATTGTTCTGACAACATAGATAGTTTCACCCGTGTCTCTGTCTTTGACAGGCGCAGCGATATAAATTCTATACCAATAAATAATTAGCTTTTCATCAAAATACTGAAAAGACTGAGCAGTATTTTGTTGTAATATTTGTTTCAGAAAACTCTGTTGAACCATATGTTGATATTCACAGGTAAAAAACTTGAATGGTCACATCTGAAAATTTTTATTGGTAAATACAATGTTTGACATTAACAAAGTATTTTTTATGTCCACCTACTTAATAACCCTGAATAACTTAATTAAAAAAAACACATAACTTTTCTAATTTTGTGCCTTTCAATCCTCTAAATTCCAATCAAGAAATTTGGCAATTTGAGAAACCAGAGTCAGAGGGTTAAAAGGTTTAGCGATCGCCCCCACCGCACCTAATGCTAAAAACCGACACCTTTCAGTCACATTCGACTTAGATGTTAAAAAAACTACAGGTATTGCTTGAGTCTTGGCGTTTAACCGTAGTTGTTGCAAACAAGCAACACCATCCATTCGCGGCATCATCACATCTAAAATAATGGCGTCAGGTTTCAACTCCTGTGCTTTGATTAAACCCTCTGCGGCAGATTGTGCTACTTCAACCTCCTACCCTCCTAGGTTTTTCAGGCAAGTTTTCACAATCAGTTGTATATTAGGTTCGTCATCAATATATAAAATTTTCTTAGCAACAGGTTCTACCATGAGTCTTTTGTTCCTGCACCTCTTATGAGTAGCAAATCATACAAAATTTTGCTCATACTAAACTTCTGTTTGAAGTAAGTACAGTATTTTCTTACAGGATTTCTAAATGCTGGAGCTTAAGAGTTATCAGTTATCAAGCAAAATTCAATGAGTTAACTGTTAATAGTTAACTCATTGAATGGTGTACTTAGAACACACTAAACAAGCAACTTTCTTTCATAAATGGTAAAAAATAACTTATTTAGCCTAAAACTACATGGAAAAATGTAGATGCTTACTTTATCCAAGTTATGCAATAAACATGAGGAAATTCTGAGGATTCGCAAGATTTAGTGGGTGGAAATAGTATGGAATTAGACTAAAGCAAACTTACTTCCATCTCAGAAGTGCCTTAATCTGGTTTGGTAAATCTACTGGATCAAAAGGTTTGATAATCACACCTGCAACGCCTAACTGTGCAGATTCATTTGAGTTGACAGGCTGTGTCCTAGCAGTTAGCAAAATCACTGGAATTGTTCGTGTAACAGGATTAATTCGCAATGCGCTTAATAACACTAATCCGTTCATATCGGGTATGACAACATCTAATAGAATCAAATCAAAGAGTTCAGTTTCAGCCAATAGTAGTCCTTCGCTACTAGATGTGGCTACTAGCACTTGCCAACCTCCTAGATATTCTAAAGAAATTTTAATAATGGTACACAGATTTTCTTCATCATCAATGACCAAAATACGCTTTGGTAACATAGCTTTATTTGTATCTTTCCGTCATTTATAAAAATAAAATTAAAAAAAATATTAAACATCTTTGAAAACTCATCTCAAACAATTGCACTGTCTAGCTTAATGTTTAATTTCTGGAGATATCTATGACAAGTTTGAGCAAATACTCATCGCTGGAAATATTATGCTTTAAAAAAAAACTCATCGGCTAAAGACGATAACACAAAAAGAGGTTGTGATGCCTAGAAAAAAGATTTATGGAGAAAAGAAAACTAAGTTAACCTTAACTTTAACTCAAACAGCTAAGGACTGGCTTGAAAGCAAGCAAACTGAATTAAAAGCTAATAGCTTATCAGATACCATTGAGAGAATGGCTGAGAGAATGGCAAGAGAAAATATCACGGTAGACTAAAGCCTACGTTGTGGCTTTCATGAGCCACTGCCGTGCGGGGGTTCCCCCCGTTGAGGCATGTGGCGTCTCCGGTCTAAAGCACGGAATACAGCGCTGTGCGCCTGTTCCTCCGGAGTTTGGTAGAGTCGATGGCGGGTATTATCCCGCGCACCTCTCTGTTAGATCCGAGCGTGCCGCTTTCGCTGCACTCGGCTCCCGATGTTCTTACCTTGCGGTTTTGCTCATGTGGATGTAGTCGTGACAGCTTTCATGTACAGCTAGCAGGTTTTTAGCCTTCCAGTTGTTGTGATTACCATCTATGTGGTGTAGATGTACACGTTCTTCGCTGAACATCTTTAAGCCACAGTACCCACACGTATGGTTTTGCCGTTTTAGGGCTTTAGAGGTGTCACCATCGTAGAGCTTGCTATTGCGCTCACTCCAGTAGGTGATATCTCCATCGAAAGGTGATTTATGACCTTTGACGTTGACGTGTTTGTTTTCGGAGTAAGGAATTGTCGGAAATGCCTTATTCAATAATTTCTTACTGGAGTTTCGGTCGTTCCTGGTTTCCTTATTGAATACCTTAAATGTTCTGTGTTGAATATGGTACAGGGAGAACCTTGAGCCATCCATCTTACAGAACCTATGATAATTATTAAACTAAGCCGCTTCGTCACCAGAGCGACTCGTCTTCAAAACCGGACGTGAGTTTTTCAACTCATCCGGCTCCTCAGTAATTTGGTGCTTGTCCAATTGCATACCCCCAACCGAACCATTTT
>NZ_JABXYX010000119.1 GCF_017982655.1 Brasilonema sp. CT11
CATCGGGATGTTGTTCTCCCACCAGGCGTTTGTACAGTTCTAAAGCTTGCAGATACAACGCTTCGGCTTGGTTGTAGCGTTCTTGTGAGTAGTAGAGATTAGCCAGGTTGTTCAAGCTGTTGGCGACATCGGGATGTTGTTCTCCCAGCAGGCGTTTGTACAGTTCTAAAGCTTGTAGGTACAACGGTTCGGCTTGGTTGTAGCGTTCTTGTGAGTAGTAGAGATTAGCCAGGTTGTTCAAGCTGTTGGCGACATCGGGATGTTGTTCTCCCACCAGACGTTTTCTCAGTCCTAAAGCTTGTAGGTACAACGGTTCGGCTTCGTTGTAGCGTTCTTGTGAGTAGTAGAGATTAGCCAGGTTGTTCAAGCTGGTGGCGACATCGGGATGTTGTTCTCCCACCAGGCGTTTGTCCAGTTCTAAAGCTTGCACGTACAACGGTTCGGCTTGGTTGTAGCGTTCTTGTGAGTAGTAGAGATTAGCCAAGTTGTTCAAGCTGGTGGCGACATCGGGATGTTGTTCTCCCACCAGGCGTTTGTACAGTTCTAAAGCTTGCACGTACAAAGGTTCGGCTTGGTTGTAGCGTCCTTGTGATCTGTAGAGTTCCGCCAAGTTGTTCAAGCTGGTGGCGACATCGGGATGTTGTTCTCCCACCAGGCGTTTTCTCAGTTCTAAAGCTTGTAGATACAAAGGTTCGGCTTGGTTGTAGCGTCCTTGTGATCTGTAGAGTTCCGCCAAGTTGTTCAAGCTGGTGGCGATATCGGGATGTTGTTCTCCCAAACGTACCTGCACCACTGTTAAACACTCCTCTCTCCAAGGTTCTGCTAGCGCATACAAACCCTGTCTTTCATAAAATCTGCCTAAACCAACAAAAACCCAAATTAAATCTTCATCCTGTACTGCGTCAATCAGATTTTGTGCCACTTCTGTCAGATGAGGAATGGCATCTTGCACTGACTCAAGAAATTCACGGGTGGGAGATTGGGGTATTTGTTGAGCAATTGCGATTAAGGCGGCGGCAAAAGCTTGTTTGAGATCCCCCCTTACCCCCCTTACAAAGGGGGGATCTATCGCCACCTTGGCTTGCAAAAACTGCCGAATTAAAGGGTGAATTTTGTAGCAGCTTTCTTTTTCTTCCACTCGTTCAATCAAGTGGCGTTTGTAAAGTTGGTTTCTCGCTTTGTTGACATCTGCCTTTACCCAACTCAGCAACTCACCAGCAGATTCTACCAGTTTCCAAGGAATCACATCTTGGGCAAACAAGCTTAACAACTCACCCACGCGCTGTGTCATTGAGTCAAGTTCTCGCCAGCTTAATTCAAATGCGGCTTTTACTCCGCGTGTTGTGGGGTTGATCGCTTCATCATCCAGTTGCTGCGCTTGCAGCCGCTGTAACATCTCAGCTAAAGACAAATCTGGATCTTCACGTAAATATCGCCCTACCAATTGCAAACCTAAAGGGAGATATCCCAGCCATTCACATAATGAAGACGCAAAATTTTGCGTCTCCACATTACGAGATACCTGCCTTTCACCCACCAAATCTGTCAATAATTGCAAAGCCTTATCTGGTAACAGCACATCCAGAGGTAATTCCTGAATATCGCCGTCGAGGTTTCGCAGTCGCGTTGTGAGCAAAACGCGGAAGCGGTTATCTGTTGGTAGTAGCTGTTGAGAATTCTTCCAATCTTTTAAATCGGTGATGTCATCTAAGATAACCAACACCAATCCTTCTGCTGG
Organism: Brasilonema sp. CT11; assembly: GCF_017982655.1. Classification (GTDB taxonomy): domain Bacteria; phylum Cyanobacteriota; class Cyanobacteriia; order Cyanobacteriales; family Nostocaceae; genus Brasilonema. The sequence continues at coordinate 1,739 of NZ_JABXYX010000119.1, forward strand.
TTGCCAGTTTTGCCAGCACCATTCTACCTGTTTTGGGAGAGTCAGCTGCTGTGGTACTTCCCGATTCATGTAGAATTGGACAAACTGCACAATCTCCGCCGCTAGATTCGCTTCTTTGGCATTTAACCAGCAAATTCCACCAGAGTAATGTGCTTCATGCTGGTATGCATATTGTGTCGCCAGTTCAGTTTTACCCACACCCCCCATACCAGCAATGGCAGAAATTGCCACAGTACCAGGTTTCTGCAATTTTTCATGCAGTGCAGCAAGTTCCTGTTGTCGTCCGACAAAGTTGGCGACGCCTCGGTAAGGAATAAATTTAGGGGGATTTGGCGAAGAAGTCTTCTGGGATGATCCAAAATTGAATGTTGGGTGGTGCAAATTCGCATTTGAGTCTTTAAAATTTACCCCTTGCCAATCTTCGTTGATAGTCATGGGTTTATTTGATTTTTGCGGGTTTGTACTGGCGGTTATAAACCGCGCCTATAAAGACGAAACCCCTCCGGGTTCGCAGTCGCCTAGGTCGGGATACCCTCCTGCAGCGCTGTCTCACCGCCTACGCGGGTTAGGAAAAATTTCCTGTATGGTTATTTGCTGCCAAAGTTGAAAGTATTATTACTGATGCTGGGATTAGCGTTTTTAAAATTTATTCCTTGCCAATTTTCATTAATGATACCTGGGTGTTGCGCCTGCACCGTCGCTGTCAAATCTTTAATAGCTTTCTCCAGTTCGGGATTTGTTTTTGCGGCTTGGTTGACATCATTTCCCAAAGCTTCCACCGCCGCTTTTATCTCCGGATGCGCCTGTGCTGCTTTCTCTACCTCTAAAACCGCCACACCAATATCTTCTCGTTCTCCTAGGGGCAAAGCTGCTGCTTCTAAAGCAACTACAGTGTCAGGTGATTTTGATTTCAACTTTTGGATGATGTCGTCATAGGCTGCATCAAAAGCCTTTTCTGTGCCCCAATCAATCAGTTTATTGCCTAAAAATAGGAGTAGCGCGATCGCACCTGCGGTTAATGGTTCCATATAGTTTTTTGTCAAGTGGCATCATACTAATAACTTCCAGCTTAACAGCTTGAATTCCAGAAAGATTTATTGACTAGTTTGCTTTTCAGGCTGACGCTTTCACCTGAAAATTCTCTAACTGGCAAATCGCTTTCATAACCTGCAACAACCGAGGGGAATCTTAAAAGCCCCCTTTTTAAGGGGGTTGGGGGATCTCTTCTGCCTAAGTCCTAATAAAGTTATTTTGCAATTGCCCCATATCTTAACGAAAATCAAAACACTTTCTCGTAAATCTGCGTACACAATAGTTTTCAGTAGTATTCAGTCACATTGCCAATTACAAAAACAATCATGTCCCAAGTCACGATAGAATCAATCCTTCAAGAAAAGCGTCTATTTCATCCCAGTCCAGAATTCTCCCAAAAAGCTCATATCAAAAGCTTGGAAGAATACCAGCAACTCTACGACAAAGCAAAAGCTGATCCGCAAAAATTCTGGGCTGAGTTAGCAGAACAAGAGTTGCACTGGTTCCAAAAATGGGACACAATTCTAGACTGGCAACCGCCGTTTGCTAAGTGGTTTGTCAATGGCAAGATTAATATTTCTTACAACTGTCTTGACAGACATCTCACCACATGGCGTAAAAATAAAGCTGCGATTATTTGGGAAGGAGAACCAGGCGACTCGCGCACGATCACCTACGCCCAATTGCACCGGGAAGTTTGTCAGTTTGCGAACACACTCAAGCAACTGGGAGTCAAAAAAGGAGATCGGGTTGGCATTTATATGCCGATGATTCCGGAAGCGGCGATCGCCATGTTAGCCTGTGCCAGAATCGGCGCACCTCACAGTGTTGTTTTTGGTGGTTTTAGTGCAGAAGCTTTGCGCGACAGACTTATAGATGCTCAAGCAAAACTCGTCGTCACTGCTGATGGTGGTTGGCGTAAGGATGCGATCGTCCCTCTCAAGGAACAAGTAGACAAAGCTTTAGCTGATAACGCTGTTCCCAGTGTCGAAAACGTTGTGGTAGTGCAGCGTACCCGTCAAGAAACTCACATGCAACCAGGACGTGATCAATGGTGGCATGATTTGCAAAAGAATGTTTCAGCAGATTGTCCCGCCGAACCAATGGACAGTGAAGATATGCTGTTCATTCTCTACACTTCCGGCAGCACTGGCAAACCGAAAGGTGTTGTACACACAACGGCTGGTTATAACTTATACGCTCACATGACCACCAAATGGATTTTCGATCTACAAGATACAGATGTATATTGGTGTACTGCTGACGTAGGTTGGATTACGGGACACAGCTACATTGTCTATGGTCCTCTTTCTAATGGTGCAACAACGGTGATGTATGAGGGTGCGGCTCGCGCCTCTAACCCAGGCTGTACCTGGGACATCATTGAGAAATACGGCGTCAATATATTTTATACTGCGCCAACTGCGATTCGTGCCTTTATCAAGATGGGCGAACACCTGCCGAAAGCGCGAAATCTGTCTTCCTTACGTTTGCTGGGAAGCGTGGGCGAACCAATTAACCCAGAAGCTTGGATGTGGTATCACAAAGTGATTGGTGGTGAACGCTGTCCGATTGTTGATACTTGGTGGCAAACGGAAACTGGCGGTATCATGATTACACCGTTACCGGGGGCAATTTCCACTAAACCTGGTTCCGCAACTCGTCCTTTCCCTGGAATCTTGGCTGATGTGGCGGATTTAGAAGGTAATTCTGTAGGTGACAATGAAGGCGGTTATTTGATAGTGCGGCATCCTTGGCCTGGTATGATGCGAACAGTATACGGTGATCCTGAGCGCTTCCGTCGTACTTACTGGGAACACATCCCCCCGAAAGATGGGCAATATGTCTACTTTGCTGGAGATGGGGCAAGACGCGATCAAGACGGTTATTTCTGGGTAATGGGGCGTGTTGATGATGTTATTAATATATCAGGTCATCGTCTCGGTACAATGGAAGTTGAATCAGCCCTTGTGTCTCATCCAGCAGTAGCTGAAGCCGCTGTGGTCGGTAAGCCAGATGATCTAAAAGGAGAAGACATAGTAGCTTTTGTGACTTTAGAAGGCGATCGCAATCCTAGTGAAGAACTGAGTAAAGAACTCAAGCAACACGTTGTAAAGGAAATTGGGGCGATCGCCCGCCCTGGAGAAATTCGCTTTACCGATGCTTTGCCCAAAACTCGTTCTGGTAAGATTATGCGGCGCTTGTTGCGGAATCTGGCTGCTGGGCAAGAAGTTTCGGGTGATACGTCTACTTTAGAAGATAGGGGGGTTTTGGATAAGCTACGCCAAGGTGCTTAAGCAGTAGTTTTCTTGCAAAAGTCTGATTTCAAAATATTTGGAACTGCAGATGCACACAGACAAAAAGACGTAATTTATCTGTGTGCATTTGTCTACCTCTTACAAAAATAGATTCGTGGTATTACAAAGGATTTTTAAAAATCTCTTTTTTATCCTACTCCTTTACCGGTGTAAGATTACCTATCTTATTTTCTTCTTCCTTTGTGTCCTTCGTGTCTTTGCGGTTCGTTAAATTAGGTATTCTTTGGGCGGGAAGGGAGTAATCAGATGTAGTTAAATATTTATTCTTACAATACTCTTTTGTAGCTGTTACAGAAACAACTTCTACAGTTATGGGGCTGGTAACAGTTGCATTAATAATAAATTCGCTTGCCCCAACATGAGGTTTTTGAGGATTTCCCCAATCATATGTGTAACCTAAACCTGTCCAAGGATAATGTTCTTCACCTTCAAAGGAATTTTTGTATATTTTTTGCAACACAGGATTATTAATAGGAGGTACAGCAAAAACTTGACAAGTAGAATTATTAATTTTTGAATTAAGACATGGTCTACTTAAATCTTCAGCTTTCACCCACATTTCTACAAAATGCGTCTTATTGGAGTTTTTATTCAAAATTAAACCCAAATACTGCTGCAATCTTAGCGAAAGCATAATATCACCAGAAATATTCATACCTAAACCTTTACAGGTATGACAAAAATCTTTGACTTGAGTAGAAGCTGTTAACCAAGTCTGGTTTTCTATTTGTTTAAAACCAGGCTTCCAATCCTCGTTTGGGTTTTTTATATATTTCCAACTCACCATTAAAAATTCTGTTTTACCGTTCTTTATCCTCGTCTTGATTTTAGAATTGCTTATTGACAATCTCCAAAGATTGTTTATCACTTTATCTTGGCTTGGTCTTTTTGCATCCTGAATAGCTTGATCTAGCTTCTTTTTAAGAGTCTTATAACTTTCCGGTTTATTCTTTTCAAGATACTCATTGACATTTGAGTTAGTTAATGATTTTACGAAAAACTCCTTCTTCAAGATGACTTGACTCTGCAAGTCAGTTTTGGTAGCTAATAAATTAGAAGAGCCAACTGCTAAATAAGCACCTATTAAGGTTAACAAGAATTGATTGTTCAACATTTTAATCGCGCAAATTATGTTAATTTATATCAAGATAGTAGATGCTAATTTTCATTTTTCTGCTTTCTCAAACTATACAAATACTCTGCCAAGGAAGTCCAATTAAACAGAGAACTAATGTAGTAGGTACATCCGTTATTAATTAGTGTTCTAATCTTTTTGACTGATGAACTATGAGCTTAAAATGATACTGTTTATCAGATGAGTCTGGGGGACTAACTTGAACCAATTTAACTTTTTCTTGGGGACTACTGCTATCTAAACAATCAAAGCGAAGAGAGTCGCCAGAAGCCCCCCTAGCTTGAAAGCTGTCTTTGCATATTTCTTCTGAAATCGCATCAGGAGAAGGGTTACGTTTAAGCGCTTCTATAAAAACCTGTGCAGCATCATAGGATGTTCCTGTTTTCCAAGTAGCATCTATTTTGTCTTTCCAAAGTTCTTTAGCCTGCTTAGAAAACTGATCTTCATGACTAAGATATAAAGGAACTGCTAGCACCATACCTTCTGTATCTTTACCACGATTCAAGGTATCACTTCCATATAAATTATTAATATCCCCAAACACCTTTATGCCTTGAGATTGACTTTTATTTTTATGTATTTCTGAAATAACATCCAATGCATGAGTTACAGTTTTAGAGCTTGGCAGTAATAAGAAGGCTTGTGTTCCTTTATCTATAGCTTGTTTATATTTTTCCTTAGCAGGGTAATTGCTACCACCTTTTGATAAATCATCTTTATAAACAATTTTGCCTTTGTAGGTATTAACTAATATATTTGTAAACTCTTCTCTCAACTCTCGGTTATACTGGGAGTCTTTTTCGTTATCGTAAAAAATTGCTAGCTTATGTACATCAAAACCATCATGCATATACCTGACTAGATTTTGCGCTGCCATGTGAGTATCAATATTTGTGCGGAAAACGTAGCGCTTACCATTATTAACAGCTTTGTCTGAATTGCTAAGATTATTGGATGTGCTGACTGGGGTAATGAATACAAGCTTACCGTTAGCATATATTGGCGCTACTGCTAGGCTCACTTCACTCGAAGCATGCCCCATTACAGCTATTACTTTCTTGTCTGCAACTAATTTCTCGGCAATTTTTTTGGCTGTTTCTGGATTATCATCGTCATCAATAACCTGTAACTTTATTCGCTTACCACGAATCCCCCCTTTTTGATTAATTTCATATTGTGCTTGAGCAAATCCACGTAACATTTCTAAGGCTTCAATTGGATCATATTTTTCTTTTACTTGTATTGGTACTGGAACAGCAATAGTGTAAGCTTCCGCATTACCAATTTCAGCGTTACTCAAGTAAATCCTAGTTAGAGGTGCATTTGGTGCAATTACCAGTGCGTTTTTAAAATTTTCAGTAGCTTTTTGATACTGCTTTTGAGCCATTGCTTCCATTCCCTGGTTTTTGGCTTCTTGGAAAGCAGGTATGTTCAAAGCTAGCTCTCTTTGTACTAAATTCTTTTCTCCAAAACTCATCCGCTCATCTAAAGAATCGGAAGAAGAGTTTGTGGGATCTATTGGAGTACGACTAGATGTATCAGGTTGAATTGCAGTTTTTAATGCCCACACAACAACTCCTAAAATACCTAAAGCAATAATGACTGCAACAAAGCGGCGTAGAGAATCTTTTCTTTCCAACATGAATAGACACCCTATAAAAAACGATAAGGCTTGAAATCTTTATATTATGCGGGCAAGTAACTGGTAAATGAGTTGAGATAAACCTAATAAAGTGAACGCAAAAATACCAGATAATATAGCAAATAATATCACGTATATAGGATGATTTTGCAAGAGTATATTCAGAAAAGGAATTTCTAATCGAGCAGGCAGATCCGATAATAATAAAAGCACAACAACAAGTGTACTTCCAGTAAGAATTGATAAATTATGTCTAGTTATAATTCGGCGATGTTGAGCATAGATTAAGCTAGCCAAAGTTATACTTACTAAGACACCATTAATTAATATTGGAAGTTTATTAAAACCTATTGCAAGTAGTGCAATTTCAAACCCAATCAAAAAGGGTTTTATCAACCACTCCAAATTGTTTAGAAGTTTTGAAGTCATATTCGAGGTTGGCTGCAAAGCATTAATAACTTCCGTTGCTAATTGATACCGCTCTTTTGGCTTATCTTTGAGCATTCGCTCTAAAACATTGGCAAGGCGATCGCTAACTTTAACTTTGGGTGAGCGCCAGAACCAAGTTTTCGTGTTAGGGTCAATAAAATGTTTGATCTGCTTTTTACCAGTTAGCAAACACACACAAGTAGCCGCTAGAGCATATAAATCTGTTGAAGGATACACAGCAAGACAAGCCGTCTGTTCTGATGGTGCGAAGCCTGGTGTATAAATACCTGTTAACATGCCAGAATGTATACCGTTTGGCGAGTTTGATCCTTGCTGTTCAGGAGTTGCTTTAACTACCTGCTTAACTGCGCCAAAATCTATAAGATATAACGATCCATTACGAGCACGCATAATGTTAGAAGGCTTAATATCCCGGTGGATAGAGTCATGAGTATGGACAAACTCTAAAACTGGGAGGATTTTTTGTAAAACTTCTAAAACTTCTGCTTCTGAAAACATACCCTTGCGGTTGAGTTCCTGCTCTAGATCCTCACCGTCGATATATTGCTGCACTAAGTAAAACAACTCCTCGGTTTTTTGCCCTTCCCGACTTGGAACTCGTAAATTAATAAACGCAAAAAGCTCGGGGATTTGCGGATGTGTGCCTAATGTTTCTAAAACTTCTGCCTCACGATGAAATAGCTGTGTCGTCTTTTGTATCTGTTCTTCATTCAGGCTAGCAGATGGTTGCAACTGTTTTACGACGCATTTTCGCATGGCTGGGGTTCGGCGATCGTATGCCAGAAATGCCGCTCCAAACCCACCCTTTCTTAACTCCTTCAACGGCACATACCGACCATCTAAAAATAGTGGCATTCCGCAAGTTATGCAATATTTTTGTCGAACGTTTTTCAGATCTAGAGGTTCATTTAAATCGGGAAAAGAATTGATCGATTTTGGACAGTGTGGACGAGTACAGTAAATTTCCATAGCATTTTTCCTTCATTTTTCTTTATTGCTATGACTATACAGATTATATGAACAGCAAAAGTATTTACGATGACTCTGCTTAGTTTTTAAAACATAAGTTTTTTTCTAAAAAGATATTTCTACTAAATATTTGTAAGTGTATGTTGATATCATGAAATCGTAACTTTTCAGTGGTAGTTGCGTGTTCATGCCTGTATAATATATCCTTTCTAGTTACCTTGCTAGACCAGAGGTACTAAAATTAACGCTACAAATGCAAATAATTAAAATTCTTTAACAATAACTAGTAAGCCCACCTACCTCCGTGTATGTATTGGAGAATAAGTGGGTCATTGAAAAAGAATCCAGGAGTCAGAATCCAGGAGCGGAGCGCTGGATAGCTCCGCCTCCGGTCAGAATCACTTACGATCGCGGGATTCAAACCCCAACGAGATAGATTCAGAATTCGGACTTCTTTCTTTAACTACATTTGTATTACAAGCCAGAATCTTGACTAGGAAGGTGCTTCAGTAGACCTTCACAAGCATCGACAAGTAAGTCAATCACCCGATTAAATCCCTCTGGGCCACCGTAGTATGGATCTGGAACTTCCTTAAGGTTGTGCCTAGAGCAAAAGTCACATATTAAGTGTACTTTGTGGCGGTATTTTCTAGCTGGATCAACAGAAAGAATATCCTCATAGTTATCTTGATCCATCGCCAAAATCAAATCAAAGTTTTCAAAATCAGACTTTTGAAATTGGCGTGCTTTTCCGAGCAGTTTAATTTGCAGCTTTTGTCGTGCAGCAAAACTCATGCGTGAATCAGGTGGACTACCTATGTGATAGCTTGATGTCCCAGCAGAGTCACAAACAATACGTTCACTCAACCCAGCCTGCGAAATCAGATGGTTCATTATATTCTCTGCCGCTGGCGAGCGGCAGATGTTTCCTAAACAGACAAACAGCAGCTTGTAGGCCATTAATATTCACTGTTCTTTGTTTTTGTCATTAGTGTTATGCTAATGACAAATAACTCATGACCCTTGGGGTATCTCATCCACAAGAGGCTGCGCTCTAGAGTTAGTCGCCTCTCTCCGGAAGTCCTCAGCAAAGCTTATGGTCACTGATGACTACAATCCTGGAAGTTCTAGCCCACTAGTTAATTCTTCCATACGTTCGCGCATTGTTGCAGTAGATTTGTTGTAAGCGTCTTTCATTGCTGCTGTTACAAGATCGGAAAGGACATCTGCTCCTTCCTGTACTGCGTTTGGAGAGATTTCCACTCGCTTCGGTTCTTGGTTACCGCTAACAACAACCTTAACTAAACCACCGCCAGCTTCTCCTTGAATTTCCATTTGTTCCAATTCTTCTTGGAGTCGCTTTGCGCCTTCTTGAACTTGCTGCGCTTTTTTAAAGGCATCAGCCAATTCTCTCATTTTTCCCAAGCCAAAGCCAAATCCCTGTCCTTTTCCTGTCATAATCTCTTGTCCAAGTGTGCTTTGAATGACAAATCAAATTCAATTATAGATGTCGTGAGTAAATTGTAGAGAGATATTAGTCATTGCTTTGTTTACACGCAAGGAATAAATCATAAAATGGAACTTCCTCTTATCTACAACATTCAAAGCACTTAGAAATAGATTTTTATCGTTTGTGTTGGGTTCAATCGTTGATTAACCTTACCATGTATAAGTTTTTCAACTCAGATTCTATTCAATTCGACTATTGTCAGTAAAATGTAACAAATAATACAGCGTAATAGAATATTTAAAGTATCTAGTTGATGGTGACTTTAACTTATTAACCTTAAGAGGGATTTAATATTAACTTTATAAATCAACTATTAGGTAGTTATCTATTGGTAATCCGTCATAGTATGAGAAATAAGAGTACTATTATTACCTGTGTTTACTTATAGTGCTTATAAAAACAAACTTAAGGCAAAAAAATCTTAGGGGTCTACTGTCCATGCCCTTGACGATCCTCATAGTAGATGATGACTTGGGCACTCGTCTATCTATCAGCGATTATCTTGAACTATCTGGCTACTCAGTAATGACAGCCGATGATGGTCAAGAGGCTTTGACAATCGTGGAGGAGCATCATCCTGACTTGATTGTCACTGACATCATCATGCCACGAATGAATGGATATGACTTAGTGAGGCGAGTGCGTCAACAACCAGGTTTCCGATTGTTACCTGTAATATTACTAACAGCGAGAACCAAGACTCAGGAAAGAATTCTAGGCTATCAATCGGGATGCGATTTGTACTTGCCTAAACCTTTTGAGCTAGAAGAGTTAGCAGCAGCAATTCGCAATCTTTTAGAGCGATCGCAAATTATTCAATCAGAGTACGGATTTCCTCATCAAGAAAATTTAGTCACTCATACTCCCACAAAATCGCCTGACACCAATAACTCTGATGTGACTGGTATTCAAAAACCCGAGATGTTCTCTGAGTTAACTCCCAGAGAGCAACAAGTTCTGGAACTATTGACTCATGGTCTTTCTAATGCTGAAATGGGCCAGCAATTGCATCTGAGTTCAAGAACTGTGGAAAAGTACGTGAGCAGTTTATTAAGAAAAACTTTCACTAGTAACCGAGCAGAACTGGTACGTTTTGCGATTAAGCATGGTTTGGTAGAGTAGCTAATCACGCTTGAGTTTCTATCATTCCGCGATTTTCTCTTGATAACCTGAACTATCTTAGCTTGTCGGTTTGCTAGCTTCGAGTGATTTGGGTGGAGTTTAAGTTTGTCACCCAAATAGTAACAGAAACTATAAATTGAAAGACTTATATGAGTTGTAGGGTGGGTATTGTCCACCCATCAAACAGTTTTAGGCGCAGAAGGCGTACAGAAATAGTAAATATTGTATTGCCCACCTTAAATACTTTTATCTTTTGGGAAAGTTATGTTATGAGCAATGAGTCATTTGATTGTGGAATCTCTGGTTCAAGCTTTGTATTAAAAAGTAACGTTGGCGAGAACAGTATTTAAGGTGAGCAGTTTATGAATGGGAAAAACCAAAAACCTAACAATCAAAATAAACTTAATTTTGGGTTTTTAAAAATTATTAGTTTTCTTAGTTTACTTTATTTTGTAGCGATTCCACTTGGGTGGGTAAAGCAAAAATTAGAGACAGCAGATGTAGTCATTTTTGCAATTATATTATTGATTAATTCAGAACTTTTGGAAAGATTAGTCAAGTTAGTTATCAGTAAAGATGGAATAACATTTGATCTTGACGAAATCAAAGCTGAACAAGACAGCCAAAAAGTTAATATTGAAGCAAATACAGCAAATATTGAAGCGATTACAAACATAGTCAAACGTTTAACTTTTCTAGAACAGGAAATGGCTAAGAGCAAAAATCAAAACCAACTTCTTGTGAGTAGTTTGCTTAGTGACTTTGAATTAAAGCATCTCCTTCTGTTAGCAAGCGATGAGCCATTTCCTTATACAAAGCAGCGTCCTTTTGAACAGGAATTGCGCCATTTACGTGCATTAGGTTTTATTGAAAATTTACAGAACAAAACAATTTCTTTTATGCCAGAAACTGGCAACTTAAAAGATTATTTAAAAATAACGGAACAAGGTAGAGAGTATCTCAGAAAAAGGGAACAGGCAGAGTCAGAAGACAATAACTGTTTTGATCATGCCATCGAATCACACACATAGTACACCCTTGGCTTCTAGTACGGATGCTACTCGTAAAATTAGCGCTTCATTGTAGGGTGCAGCTATCAATTGTATACCCAAAGGTAAAGCATTTGGACGCACAATTGGAACTGATAAAACAGGTAAGCCGATGAAAGATAATGGTTGAGTGAACAACCCCAAATGAGGACGGACAAGAATTTCTTCTCCATCTAAAATCATGGTTTCTTGACCAAGAAACGGTGCAGAAATTGGTGTGGTTGGGGCAAGAATGACATCTACATTTTGAAATATTTCTCTAACTTTTTGTCTGTACCATCGGCGAAAGCGCTGTGCTTGAATGTACCAGATACTAGGTATCAAAGCACCAGCGAGAAAGCGATCGCGTGTTGCGGGATCAAAATCTTGGGAACGCGATGCTCCAGCGGGAGCCGCCTTCGGCGATCGCAGTTTTTCCAAATGCAAATTTGCCCCCTCACAAGCTGTGATCACAAACGCTGCAGCACGGGCGCGATGTGCTTCAGGAATTGTGACATACTGGGTAACACCCAAAGCATCAGCAACTTTTTGTACAGCTTCTAATGCTTCAGGACTTGCACCTTTTGTAAAATAATCACCTGCAATGGCAATTCGTAAATCAGTAATATCTTGATTCAGCAGTGGTAAACATGGTTGGGGAGGACGTTTTGTACAAACTGGATCTCTGTCATCTTCCCCCTGAAGCACATCAAACGCCGTAGCAATATCCCGCACCGAACGCGCAAATGATCCAATGTGGTCTAAACTGCTGGAAAATAATGCTACCCCAGCACGAGACAACCGTCCATAAGTCGGCTTCAAACCATAAACACCACACAAAGCCGCAGGAACGCGAATGGAACCATTCGTATCAGAACCCAATGTCAGTGGAACTAAATTAGCTGCGATCGCCGCCGCCGAACCACCCGATGAACCACCAGCTATCCGCTTTAAATCATGCGGATTATGTGTAGTACCATAATGGAAATTTTCCGTCACAAATCCATAGGCGTACTCATCCATATTCAAAGCGCCTACAAGTACCGCACCCGCTTGCTTCAACTTGGCGACTGCTGTTGCATCCTGAGTTGCTGGAGGATTTTGGGCGTTGATTTTTGCACCAGCAAGAGTCGTTAAGCCAGCGATATCAAAAAGATTTTTGACAGCGAAAGGAACACCAGCCAAACAACCAGGATTTTTACCTTGGGCAATTTCTCTATCAATTCGTTCTGCATCTGCCAAAGCAGTCTCAGCAGTGACAGTTGTAAAACAATTGAATTGATTATCCCGCGCGGCAATTCTTTGTAAAGCAGCTTTGGTAACTTCTACTGCACTCACTTTACCTTCTCGCACAGCAGCCGCTACTGCAACACCATCAGCTTGTTCTAAATTCATGGTTCAAAAACAGGCGCAGCTTCAATTGTCTCAGGTAAGGGAAACTCATTTACAACTTGAGCGATCGCCATAATTCTCTCAAAATTCGCTATTACCCCATCTCGATACTCATCCCTCAATTCCAAATCCAACAACAAAGCCATCAAATCCACATACTCGCCTACATTCAACTCCTTACCTTCCATCTTCTCCTCTCTTCCTTGGCGTCCTTGGCGGTTTATTTCATTCAAATATTTTTTGGCAATCTAAACAAGCCATCTTCACCAGGTTCAAAATCGATCACCTTGAAGACAGCATCAACATTCAAAGCACCATAGATATGAGGAAATAGTTCTTCCTCGACACCTTCATAGCGAATTGCAGGGTGAACTTTATCAGAGTTGATCAAAAGGAGTACCAATCCTTTTTGATTGGAAAAAAATGTATTTGCGACTTTTATAATTTGTGTTGGCGTTGAACAGTGGATAAAACCTTCAGAGTCAAGGGTATCACCTTCGTATGTTCCAAGGAGTTTGCCTTGCTCCCATTGTTCTCGTTGAGTAATGTGTAGGATCGTAGTCATAAGTTTCTTGCTTGAATCGCATTTTTCATACAATACTCCTTTAACTTTAAAGCGTCCCTCAACAGGACGCTTTGCGACGAGCGCGTGTCTCGAAGGGACATAGGAATCATGGCTCTCGTAATGTTGTCGCTACTTAAGTATTTGTTTTAACAACAAGATACTGTTAGGTGAGCTTTCTTACTTCAAGAGACATCCTCTTAGAGCACATTTATACAGTGGTCATTATCTATCCTACTAATTATGTTTCTGATTGTATGATTTTACAAATTTCATCCATTAAAGATTCTTGCTCAGTAGGTTCATCAGGGCAGAATTCTAAATTTAATTCATTTTGATTATGGTTGATAACTGATATACATATCTTCATTTTCAGTTGTCCTTTCTGCCAGCCATATCCACCAACTCTAAGAATCTGACAATCGGTAACATAGTTATGTTGAATTTCCATTAAATTTATCTTCTTTTGCCCAATAGATAGTTTCCTAAAAATTTCCACCATTGAGACACCAGGATATAAACTTGTGTATTCATAAATATGCTGCTGTAACTTATTTCTGATTTCTTCCTCAATCACCTCTTTTAATCTACAAACTTTAAAAGAATCTTTTCCTATAAGTACTACATCGTCCTCACATTCTAGTGGTGTAAAATTTTCATTCATAATTAAGGCAAGTTTCAGTCGTCAAGTCAGTCATTTCACCTCATAATTTAACCTGACTTCATCGTAAAGTCTGCCAATTTCATGACCTCAAAAAAAAGTTTAGTCCTTGCTTTTAATTTATCTGTATGTTTCTGTGGTTTTCTATTCAAAAAATGACTTAGCTCAGATCTTGCACCATACTTTTCGTCCGCCAAGAAATAAATTTATTGGCTCAAAGTCTAAGTCCGTGAAAACGGACTGAGTAAGTTTTCCAGTCCGTTTTCACGGACTTGGTTTATTAGCCCAGAACTTGAGTTCTGGGCGTACTCAGCCGGAGGTGCAAGATCTGAGTTAGATCATGATAGTAAAATTACTTATAAAAACTTATTTGTAGTAATGACTAAAGTCCTCACCACCAACTTATGACTCATGTGGAACACATACATCTGGGGCGCACAAATTAGGAAATTTTAATGTTGTCACTGTTAGCGTATCCAAATCTACACGACGGATAACATGGTTATTCGTATCAGCAATAAACAAATCAGAACCCATCACACTCAGTCCGGAAGGTTCAGAAAAACGCGTATTTTTACCTTCTCCGTCTTCTAAACCAACGGAACCATCACCTAAGACTGTTTGACAATCGCCAGTGTGGGGGTTAACGAGTTTAATTTTGTGGTTGTAAGTATCAGCTACCCATAACTGATTGTCGGCGTATTCTACTCCTAAGCAGTGCTGTAACCTGACATCGAAACCTTGTCCATCAACGTCACCAAAGCCAAACAAATCACCACTACCGCAAATGGTTCTGACTTGTCGTGGTTCAACAAGTCCCACGCCACGAATAGAACTCACTTCACTGTCAGCGATATATAATTCTTGTCCATCAGTGGTGATACCACTAGGTTGAGCAAAAGTAGATTCAGTCAGTGCACCATCTACACAAGCTTCTGCACCAGTACCAGCATAAGTTTGAACCATGCTAGTTTCTAAGTCCATTTCACAAATTTGATGAGGACCAGCCATTGCGATATACAAGCTGTTTTCACATAGCTGTAAATCCCAAGGAGAATTCAGTGCTGTTTTTCGTGCACTACCAGAGTGAGGACGAATACTACGGCTTTGTTCACCTGTTCCCGCGATGGTTTTCACAACTTGGTGTTTTAAATCAACTCGCCGCAAAGCATGATTTTCTGTATCCGCAACATATAAAATCTGATTTTCTTCATCAAATACCATTCCCTGTGGTGCGAAAAATTGCGCTTCACCAAAAGAACCATCGGTTAACCCAGATTGTCCAGCCCCAATTAAATGTATAATTTCCCCATCAAAGCTACTCATGACAATGCGGTGATGTCCAGAATCAGCAATGAACAAACCTGCTTGTGTCGCCAGGACTTTACCAGGAAAAGCTAGAGGTGTGATTAATGGTTCTCGTTGTTTTTCTAAAGTCAGGTTGAGTTCTTGCAAATTAATCGTGCCTTTTTCTTGGTGTTGGCTAACTAACTTTTGAATGAGTTCGTCTAAAACTTTGCGATCGCCTTCACCAGACACATAACTAATTACGTAACCTTGTGGATCAATTATCATCAAAGTGGGCCAAGCCCGCACAGCATATTCTTGCCAAACTCGAAATCCACTATCTACTAAAACTGGATGTTCAATGTTGTAGCGCAAGATAGCTTGGCGGATATTCTCTGTTTCCTTTTCATTGTCGAATTTGGCACTGTGTACGCCAATAACTGTCAGCCTATCTTTATACTTTTGTTCGAGATATTTCAAAGTTGGCAAGATATGCAAGCAGTTGATACAACAATATGTCCAAAAATCTAAAATGACAACTCTACCCCTGAGTTCTCGAAGAGACAAAGGTTTGTCAACATTCAGCCAAGGATAATTTTGCGGTAATTCTGGTGCTCTGACACGCGGAATCATAAACAATTCAAAATTCGCAAAATGATAAATTCAAAAATGACTGTTTTACAATATTTATAAATTGCATAACAAAGCATCAAACTCTTTTCTCTCTTACTCTGCGCCCTCTGGACCTCTGCGGTTTAAAATGCAAATTAAATGTGGAACAGCTTAGCAGTAATGGTTGGATTAAAAACACTAACGACTACTCAGTTATCAACTTGGGTGCAACAAGCCAAACTATTAGCACATCAAGGACAAGTTGCTGAGCGTATTCCTCAATTAGCTTTGGCTAATCCCGATTTATTTGCGGTTCACATCTGCTGTAGTTCGGGAGAAACTTATAGCCAAGGCAATACGGATTGTGTTTTCCCTCTCATGAGCGCGATTAAGCCGTTTTCGCTTTTGTATCTACTTGAACTTGTAGGAGCAGAAACAGTTTTTCAGTGGGTTGGATTTGAGCCATCGGATGCTCCCTTCAATTCTTTAGAGCAACTAATCGCTGACAATGGACGACCTCGCAATCCTATGATTAACAGTGGGGCAATTACCCTTGCCGATAAGTTACCAGGAAAAGATGCTGGCGATGCTCCACCAGGGAGCCGCCCTTTGGGCGATCGCACTCACGAATTGTGTAATTGGTTGAACCAAGTTGCTGGTTGTCACCTCAAGTTGGATGAAGTTATGCTCGCTTCTGTGCGCTCAAGTGACTCCCAAGCTAATCAAGCCATTACGCAATATCTTACAAAAGCAGGTTCTGTAAAGAATCAATACATAGCCCTTGACACTTATGAACAAATATGCTGTCTTTCTAGTCAAGTGGAAGATTTAGCCCGTCTGGGTTTGCTTTTAGCGTGTGACAGCGAATTGATCAAACCGCAGCATCGCCGTATTGTCAACTCGCTGATGTTAACTTGTGGGTTGTATAAAGCTTCTTCCCAGTATGCTTTAGAGATTGGTTTGCCAATGAAATCAGGTATCAGTGGCGCACTGTTGGCGATAGTACCAGGTGAAGGAGCTGTTGCTTGCTACAGTCCTGCCTTGGATAGTACAGGTAATTCTGTAGGGGCGATCGCCTTCGTTCAAGCTTTATCTCAAGGTTTAGAGTTGAGTATATTTGGGTAGCAGTCCAAAACTTGAACCAAAACTTGGAATTATTGTGCCTGATGAATTTCCTCGCTTTGCTTTTCGGGTGTAGGTGTTAACTGTAATTTGGGTTCGGGTGTGGTTTGTAATTGCGGCACAATTGTTTCTGGTGCAGGGGACTCAATAATCTCCGGTAAGGTTGGAGGTGAGTCAGGTGTTGTTTCAACTGGTGCTTCTGGAGTTGGTCTTTTGTATAGCTGACGATTGAAATAGCGACTTAATCTCGATTTTCCATCTGGCTGAGGAGCAACTTTTTCTGGTACGGGTGTTGACTCAGGTTCTGGTTGTGGAGTTTCAATAACCTCTGGCAAAGTGGGAGACAAGCTAGGAGTTGGTTCAACTGTTGGTTGTGGAGTAGGTATTTTATCTGTCCGACGCTGGAAGCGATTAAAAAATCCTCCTGATTTGGGTTTTTCTGGCTGTGTTTGAGGTACTGGTTCAGATTCAGGAACAGACTGTTTTTCTTCCTTTAGTTGTGTTTCAGGTGTTTCTTTAACGCTGGGCGTTAAGGTTGGGGTAGGTGTCGGTTCTGGAACGGCTTGCGTTTCTTCCTTGGGTGGTATTTGAGGTGTTTGTTCAACACTAGGCGTTAAGGTTGGGGTGGGTGTCGGTTCAGCAGTTGGAATTTCAGTAGTATAATTCTGGTCTACAATAATGCTGCGAACTTGGTCTGCTGACAGTTCTCCTCTGACAATTTTAGATAAAGTGTCTTTCCCATTGGGTTCATAGGTAATCAGTCTTACTGTGCTGTTAAAGACATTTTTCACAGGGTTTCCCTGTTCGTCGAGAAACTCAAGTTTTACCCAATTTTTACCTGGTTTAAAACCTTTGAGGTAAACCGATTGCCAGCGGTCTAAAACAAAGCTTTCATCATTAATTGTGCAGCGAATGCGCCAATCTGCTATGTCGTCATCGGGGTTTTCTTTGGCAACTAGATGCAATGGAGCGTTAGTGAGGTAAAAGTCCAGTAGAATTGGTTCTGCGCCGTAGCTGCCTTTGGGACGACTGTATGTTAACAGTGGCTTGGCTGGATCGGGGTTGTTGTCGTCAGTTTTGGTGACGACGTGAAATTTTGTTTGAGCGTAAGCACCTTCATTTTTAAAGCTTTCATGCCAAGGACGAGAGGCAAAGACACGCAGGGTATGGGTACCTGGTGACAAGTCTGGCAAAACCAGGGGATTATTTAGGTTATATACAGCTATATAAGGTTCATTATCGAGAATGACGTGTAAATGAGGACCAAGCTCTAGTTTTGGATCTTTATATATGGGTAAGTCTTTGACCTGAAAGCGAACAGTGACTGTGTCGTCTTGAAGGATTTCATCCTGTTTAGGAGTCACTATTGTTACTTGTGGCTGATAAACTTCCAAGGCTGAGCGCAGTTCTTGGATTGTTGCTGGAGGGGAAACTTCTGAGATTTGCTTTGAAAGCTGGGCTTTTTCTTGCAAGCTGTTATACGGTTCCTGGCTAACGGCTTTCTCTCCACAACTGGCCAAACTTAATACCAGCACTGATGCCATCAGCAATCTGAGCATAGCAGTTGCGGTCTTTTGCCACAAGTTCATGCGTTTCACCCAGTGATACTCCTACTACGACTGACTGAATAATTTTGGCTCAAACTGTCCACTGGACACTATAGCCCAAAAGGAGATTTATTCGTAGATCGTGTCCAAATATAAAAATGTCATTTTTACTACATTAAGTTTTTAACTTTTTTTCATGAACTTTTCATCATTTATAGTAGACGTTTTCTTGGTTAATTGTATTGAATGATATTAATTTTAGGGAAAAACACTTAAAAAAGAGAGTTTTGTGGTACGAGCATTTATTTGAAGAATTGTTACCATTTGTAAAATAAATGAAGAGACTATTGACTTTTTGTCCAACGTTTTTGCTGTAAAAAGCAGATGAGGCAATAGATTTCCCGATTTTGAATTATTGTTAAAAGATCTGTAACCATGTACAACAGAAGCCTTTATAATTCAACGAGAAACCAATAACCACAAAAAGGTCTTCGTCGCAGCTCCGGTCATCTATTTCTGGAAGAGGCGACTAAGGTGAACTAAAGCCCGAAAGATACTTAGGTGGTGTTCAATGATTCCTCAATCCTGATAAAGAGAGGAGGTCGAATGACAATTAGTCCTCCAGAGCGAGAGGAGAAAAAGGCAAGAGTCATAGTCGATAACGATCCGGTGCCCACTTCATTTGAACGATGGGGGAAACCAGGACATTTCGACAGAGTTCTAGCCAAAGGTCCAAAAACCACAACATGGATTTGGAATCTACACGCGCTCGCCCACGACTTTGATACACATACAAGCGATTTAGAAGACATATCCCGCAAGATATTCGCAGCACACTTCGGTCACTTAGCCGTAGTGACCATTTGGCTGAGCGGGATGATATTCCACGGCGCTCGCTTTTCAAACTATGAAGCTTGGCTGAGCGACCCCCTCAATATCAAGCCAAGCGCTCAAGTTGTTTGGCCAATCGTTGGTCAAGACATTTTGAATGGAGATGTCGGTGGCGGTTTCCACGGTATTCAAATCACGTCCGGCTTTTTCCAAATATGGCGTGGTTGGGGTATTACGAACTCATTCCAACTGTACTGCACTGCCATTGGTGGTCTGGTATTAGCAGGCTTATTCTTGTTTGCCGGCTGGTTCCACTACCACAAGCGAGCTCCCAAGTTGGAATGGTTCCAAAATGTCGAGTCCATGCTCAATCACCACTTGCAAGTATTGCTGGGTTGTGGTTCATTGGGCTGGGCAGGACACCTCATACACGTATCCGCACCTACTAATAAGCTGTTGGATGCGGGAGTGGCAGTAAAAGATATACCGTTGCCCCACGAGTTCATTTTGAACAAAGACTTGTTGATCGAGCTGTATCCCAGCTTTGCCAACGGTATAGCGCCTTTCTTCACCTTGAACTGGGGTGTTTATTCAGACTTCCTCACCTTCAAAGGTGGTCTGAACTCAGTCACAGGTGGCTTGTGGCTCACAGACAATGCCCATCACCACTTGGCGATCGCGGTACTGTTCATCGTGGCTGGTCATATGTACCGTACCAACTGGGGTATCGGTCACAGCATCAAAGAGATTCTAGAGAACCATAAAGGTCCCTTCACTGGTGATGGTCACAAAGGTCTCTACGAAAACATGACCACTTCCTGGCACGCTCAGTTAGGAACTAACCTTGCTTTCTTGGGTTCGTTGACTATCATCATCGCCCACCATATGTACGCGATGCCTCCGTATCCGTACTTGGCGACAGATTACGCTACCCAACTCTGCATCTTCACTCACCATATGTGGATTGGTGCCTTCCTGATCGTTGGTGGAGCGGCTCACGCAACAATCTTCATGGTGCGGGATTACGATCCAGTGGTAAATCGGAACAACGTGCTGGATCGGGTGCTTCGCCATAGAGATGCAATCATCTCTCACCTGAACTGGGTATCTATGTTCCTGGGCTTCCACAGCTTTGGACTGTATATCCACAACGACACGATGCGTGCCTTGGGTCGTCCCCAAGATATGTTCTCTGATACCGCAATTCAGCTGCAACCAGTGTTTGCTCAGTGGATACAAAACATACACACTGTAGCACCAGGAACAACAGCACCCAATGCACTAGAACCAGTTAGCTACGCCTTTGGCGGTGGTGTTCTGGCTGTAGGCGGCAAAGTGGCAATGATGCCCATCACACTGGGTACGGCGGACTTCTTGGTTCACCATATTCACGCCTTCACGATTCACGTCACCGTTCTGATTCTGCTCAAGGGCTTCCTGTTTGCCCGTAGCTCTCGTCTGATTCCAGACAAGATGAACTTGGGATTCAGGTTCCCCTGCGATGGTCCAGGTCGTGGCGGTACTTGTCAGGTATCTGGTTGGGACCACGTGTTCCTTGGTCTGTTCTGGATGTATAACTCGATTTCAATTGTGATTTTCCACTTTAGCTGGAAGATGCAATCTGATGTCTGGGGAACTGTGGACGCAGACGGTACTGTGTCTCATATCACTGGTGGTAACTTTGCCCAAAGCGCTATCACAATCAACGGCTGGTTGCGTGACTTCTTGTGGGCACAAGCTGTACAAGTGATAAACTCTTACGGTAGTGCGCTCTCAGCTTATGGTCTGCTCTTCTTGGGCGCTCACTTTGTCTGGGCATTCAGCTTAATGTTCCTGTTCAGCGGTCGTGGCTACTGGCAAGAACTGATTGAGTCGATAGTCTGGGCACATAATAAACTGAAAGTAGCACCAGCAATTCAGCCCCGTGCTCTGAGCATCATTCAAGGTCGGGCTGTTGGTGTGGCTCACTACCTCTTGGGAGGAATTGCTACTACCTGGGCGTTCTTCCACGCACGAATTCTTTCACTGGGCTAAAAATCAGCTCTTATTACAGTAGTGAGTTTTGAGTTTTGAGTTCGCTCAGGACTCAGAACTCATCACTCAAAGCTCTAAGAACCTGATGGCTGAAGGTCAGAGGACTTATCAAACCTATGGCAACAAAATTTCCAAAATTTAGCCAGGATCTAGCACAAGACCCGACGACGCGTCGGCTGTGGTATGCGATCGCAACAGGAAATGACTTTGAAAGCCACGATGGCATGACAGAAGAAAATCTT
>NZ_JABXYX010000336.1 GCF_017982655.1 Brasilonema sp. CT11
CGGGTTGCCCTCTCGCAGCCAGCGATATATGTAATAACACTCCTCGAGTGCGAGAGCATACTGAGCCTCAGGGGCGAGAGTGTAATCGACCGAGAACACAATAGCCGATGTCTCCTTGGCCCATTCACGCAAATATACTTCGTGAGTGGCAGCGTTGCCCGACACGAAACCTCCTCCGTGGAAATGAAGTATTATAGGCACGGGTACGGGCTCGTTATCCTTCGAGTAAACAGGCAAGTGCGATGACTCTGCCTTGCGCCTTTCTTCCTCTTGGCGCTTAACCTCGGCAATCTTTTCTTGTTTCTCACGCTCTTCTTTCACCAGCGCATCTGTTCGGTCCGTAAATTTCATCCTGAAATCATGAGTCAAAAACGTTTATGACACATATATATATATATGCGATGCACTTACCTCTCTTTCCATGCCTGCTTATCTTTGAACTCGTTCTCTATGAGAATTTCATATGATTTGCTGCGAGGTCGAACCTTCTTCTCGACGGTGATGCCGAGAACTGGATCGTCGTTGAGTCTATATAATAAAATATTAAAAATTATTTTACATAATTCTTAAGGTCTGCAAGCAGTGTTTACGAAAATCAATTTGCAATATTAACGAAAATAAGGATAATAGTAATTACCAATGTCAGCAAATCCTCGTGGAAATATTCAATATCCTCTAAAATAGCTCCTTTTTTCCAATTTCTAGCAATTTTTTTGTCGATCGACTCGTCTGGAGGAATGTCGGGGAGCTTCTCGATGGTTTTCCTCATAACATTCAATGCACGTCGTAGTTGATAGAAATATACTTCCCAACCTCCTCGGCAATCATAGTGACAATTTCTTCGTTCGCTCAGGTCGCGTAGATGCTCTACCAATGCTTCCAACGTATCCAAAACCTTTAGCAACCATTTTGTAGTTGATTTGCTCTTGTTGAGGTAAAAATTGAGCTTTTTGTGAGTGAGCGCAACATTATCCTTGGTCGTGGCGAGCATAGTCGTAGCGATCCATATAATACTTAGATTAGGAGGGTTTTCATCCAGCTCTGAGTGTTCGTTATTAATATTAATATTGTTAATACTCTTCTTAGCGAGTGGTTTTGGTGATTTTTTCTCCATATTTACAATCAGATGTTGTTTACCATTATTCGAACGAGTAAAAATTGACACCTTTTTTTGCGTTTTTTCATTTTTTAACGGGCCTGTTCCTAAAAATTTACGCTGCCCGATATTCTTTCAGAAAAAAAAGAAAGGTGGAAATAAGTCTTTGGTATGCATATTATCCGATTTAAGTACTTTATTTGTTCACCACGTTCCATCTGCCGAGATCTTCTAGAACTAAAACGTCGTAGAATGGCTCAACCGTCTTAACAACGACTTCTATAGTTTCAGACCTCTTATGTGCACGCTTGGTCATCATCTTCACTTGCAAACCAAAATTCAACAGCATAATCGTAACCTCGGACTTTGCATCCCCGCTCTCCATCACAAAGGCTTTGAACGGCAACTTCGGTGATGTCTTGACTTGCTCTGCGATACATTGAAGCACCCAAAATCGCTCGCTTAGTCGCTGCAAGTTCTGAATGTCCGTTAAGCGGTTGCTGATGCCAGGGATGAGTTGGATCATGTCAAATTCGGTCACCGGAGCCATTTCTTTTCGTAGAATAGACTTGATTTGGAAGTGGTTGACGAGGTCTCCGTATCTACGGAGCGGGGAAGTTACTTGGCAGTAGCCTGAAAGACCTAAGCCTTGATGAACAGATCGTTTTGCGGTAACAGTGAGAGGACCCAAGCCCTTCGAGTTCTCCATTTGCTCTACGATAATCATAGGTCTCCTCATTAACTCTTTCGACTCGTCGATATCTTCTTGCATCAAGCCGCTTGTATTCTTCTGGGTCGTTTTGTTGATGCGAGGTTGGGTTCGGAATAGGCCCGGCACTTGGTTGTGGAATAAGAAATCCGCAGCGACCTCGCCAGCAAGGAGCATAAATTCGGTGATGATACCACGAGAGTTCTTAGTAAAGTCGTGGCTAATACGGTAGTTGATCTTCGCATCTCCCATTTCGTGGTTGATCTTGATGTCAGGTCTTGGTCTGTTAGAGAATACAGCGCCTCTTTCGGATCTGAGCATTCTTCTACGACGTGCCATATCTTCGAACTTCTTTAGTACGTTCAGATGCTTGGCTTTGACGGATTGGAGCCTTTCGTCAAAAACTGGCTTGTTGAAAAGAATATTGTCCAGCTCGTCGTATGTCAATCGGTGCACGTTCTCTACTAAGCTCGGCGTGACGAAATAACGCTCGACAGAACCGTCTGGCGAGAGTTTGATCGAGAAGGTCAAAACAGAAGATTGTTTGCCTGGCAGAATGCTCAAGAGCTGCTCGCTGAGGGAATCAGGCAACATATGGAATGTCCTATCGGGCAAGAAGATCG
>NZ_JABXYX010000120.1 GCF_017982655.1 Brasilonema sp. CT11
AGTGGTTATGGATAATGCCACGTTTCATAAAGGGGGTCGCCCCCTCGCAACTGATTCAGCAAGCAAGGTGTGAATTGCTTTACTTACCTGCTTACTCCCCGGACTTCAATAAGATTGAGCGATGCTGGTCTTGGCTCAAAAGTCGGTACGCCACGCAACTTGACCAGTTTGAGAGTCTACGTGATGCGATGGAACATGTCCTGCATTTAGCGTCCTAATTGCCTTGGCCGTTGCTATAACAGTCGCGCCAGTGCTATATCTGAGAGCGACCCAATTCTCTGCTGCTGTTCTGGCAGTTGAAAATCATCTTCGGTAACAGTGACTATCAACAGGCACGAATCTTGCTTTTCTTCTGGACGCGATACGCTCTGCGTCAAGCCGGAGGCTTATCGCATCAATTGGTCAAAAGCCTGCAACTCCCATGTTTGCAATCCTCCCAGATACCGCACCCCAAGCACACCAGCAGTTATCAGCATACTCACTAGCAGCATAATTGGCAGGCGGCGACTATTGGATTTGGTTTGCGGTTTTGCCCAAGTCATCGGCACTACGCCCGGATGTTCGCAAATGACTGGCAACCAACTTGCACCGGGATATTCGTTTTCTAGTCCTTCCAGCCTTTCTCTGGCAGAGCGAACCGCTGTATATAAAGACGCTCCTGAGGAAAAAGCCTCCAGAAAATACTCTAAAAATTTTTGAGCCACTAAGTCTGGTACTGGCTCGCGCATAACGATTATTTGCGGAATCTGCAAATCTTGTAGCTCTCGTGCTAATCCTAATCCATCACAGGAGTTTCCCCATTCTGTCGAGATGTTTTTCCAGGAAACTCCAGAATCCCTTTTTATAACTATTGCTTGAAAATTTGCTTCTGGATGACCTTTTATATGTTCATTCATAAAGATTTCTTCTGGGTCATCTTCTATATATTGGATGACTTGTTCATAGAGAGATATATTTTCAGATGATGATATATTTTCTATATGAGACTTTTCTAAAGTTATTTCATTTTCTTTACCGATAGTTTTGGGGATAGCCTGTGGGAAAAAGCGTTTAGTGAGTAGCATATTTACCCAAGTCATGACTTCTGCGCGTTCTGGGTCATATTTATTAATATTGTCATCTTGACAAAGATAAAAAAATAAGCTTTGTACTGCCTCATCATAAATATCTTGATAAAGTAGTTGAAATTGACCGCTATAGGGACGGCAGAGTCTACGCGACTGCCAAATAGCATTAATCAGCCGTGTTAAAGCTATCCGCCGTTCCTTAGTTTTGTGTGGGTGTCGTCGGGCAAGAAGCACTAAGTCTTTGAGTTGTGCATCTAGTTGGTTTCTCCAGTCGTTAGTCATAAAAGACCTTGAATGTCATTGCACCTGGTTGCGCTCTATATTTCTCAGCGAGATCGCGCGAGTTTTACACAAACTATTGTTGATTGTTACAAAACTTTTCATTTAGTCCCGATGTGAGAAGTCTATCCATAGGCGGAATTAACTCGTAGGCGTTATACGAGTGATTTGGGCATCTCGTAATATGAGGTGCGCTTGAGCCAAATCTGCTTGTTTTTGTTAGGCGTATCGCCCAACAAAAACAAGCAGACTTATCGTCTGAGTTGATACCACAGTCCCCTGAGAGGAAATCACAACTGCTTGCTTCAATGCCAAACCCGCTTGTTTTGAAGCAACATCTGCCTGCTTTGCTTTCACATCCGCTTTGAAGTGCCGAATTTGGTCTTGCAGTTTCCCAACCGCCATTAAGCAGTTATGCTTAAGAAAATTTTAAATTAATTAATGTATATTAACTATAACATATTTTCTCTGCTGCAAGTTCTAATATTCCTCAAATCTACGCATGATTATGTCATGATTTTGTCAAGTAGACGGAAAGGTGATCAACACAAACCTGTATCACCACTTCCGTAGTCTTTTGAAGCTATGTATAACTACGAAGGCATGATTGATGTTTTGCTCAATTAGTAAAGATTTCCTATAACCCGCACACACGCACTGGTAGCAGATATGCTTAAACTATAAACAGTTAGAAAAAGTTATTTGCCTTTTTTTGAGTACTCCGACGGTAATCAAATTATCCAAATTTGAGATAAACAAATAATACATAATTTGGTATATAACAGAGTCACCAATATGTTTAATGCCACTGAAATCTTGATTGATGTCTTTGTCGCTCAAATTCGTGAAGGCTACCGTCGCACCTACGGCTGCCTGAAAAATGATTATCAAGATATTATAGGCTGGGCAGGTAATATGGCGTTGGAAAATATTGCTAACAGTGACGCCCTTTATCATAACGTAGAACATTCTATCCTAGTTACTTTGGTTGGACAAGAAATTTTGCGCGGCAAACATATCCGTGAAGGAGGTGTTTCTAATGAAGACTGGTTGCATTTTATTATATCTTTGGTCTGTCATGATATTGGTTATGTTAAAGGAGTTTGCCGACAAGACCGAGAAGACGAAGGTTTGTACGCAACAGGTAAAGATGGGAAAATGATTTTTCTTCGTTCTGGAGCTTCTGATGCGAGTCTGACACCTTATCATGTTGATCGGGGAAAGCTTTTTATTGATGAGCGTTTTGGCGGTCACAAATTGATAGATTCAGAAGTCATTAAGAACAATATTGAATTGACTCGGTTTCCAGTACCAGCTGTAGATGACCACCAAGAGACAAATGATTTTGCAGGTTTAGTGCGTGCTGCAGATTTGATTGGACAACTGAGCGATCCACGTTATTTAAAGAAGATTACCTCTTTATTTTATGAGTTTGAAGAAATTGGAATGAATAAGGTGTTGGGTTATCAGAATCCTGCTGATTTACGCAAGAACTATGCCAAGTTCTACTGGAATGTCGTATATCCTTATATCAAGGATGCATTGCGCTACCTCTCGCTCACACAGCAAGGAAAGCAAATTATTGCTAATCTCTACTCAAATGTATTTGTTATAGAACACGAAAAACTTCAAGAAGAGCCTTTGTACCTGATTGAAAAACTCCCTGCTTAAGAATTGATAATTAGAAATGTTCACAACTAAAAAGCTTTCACTATTGATGATTTATAATTTATAATTCATCATTTATGAGTCATAACTGGTAATTGCTATGAATTGGTGGCATCGACTAAACAAAAATCCTTTAGCAAGGTTTGGGGCAACTTTACTGTTGGTTTTTTATATAGCAGTCATTTTGGCTGATTTTGTCGCCCCTTACAACCCTTACACCTCACAACCAAATGGTTCTCTACTACCACCAACGCGTGTTTACTGGGTTTCTAAAGAATCAGGGCAGTTTATTGGACCTCACATTTATCCAACAACTCAGGGAGACACAAATTTAGAAACGGGCGATCGCCAAATCATCGTAAACTATAAAAAGCCTTCTCCCCTGAGACTATTTGTCACTGGGCCTGAGTATCGTCTGTTTCAGTTGAATTTACCTTTACCCCCAAAGTGGGAGGAGACAGAAATATTTGGTGGTATCCCGCTAAATATACATTTGTTTGGTGCTGTCGGTGAGGCAAAGTTTAACGTTTTAGGTACAGATGACCAAGGTCGAGATCAACTCAGTCGCCTGCTGTATGGTGGTCGTATAAGTCTGTTTATCGGTATTATTGGGGTTGCCCTAACCTATCCCTTAGGGATGTTGATTGGGGGAATTTCTGGCTATTTTGGTGGCTGGATTGACACCGTTATTATGCGGTTGAGCGAAGTGCTCATGATTTTCCCCAGTATTTATCTTTTGGTAACCTTGGGTGCGGTACTACCGCCGGGGTTATCCAGTACCGAACGCTTTTTGCTGATTGTCGTGATTACTTCGTTTATTAGCTGGGCTGGATTAGCACGAGTTATTCGCGGACAAGTCCTCTCTATTAAAGAGAGAGAATACGTTCAAGCAGCTAAAGCAATGGGTGCCAATCCACTTTACATTATCGTGCGTCACGTATTGCCGCAAACCGCCACTTATATCATTATTTCCGCGACACTTTCTGTCCCTGGCTTTATTGGGGCAGAAGCAGTACTCAGTCTGATCGGGTTAGGAATTCAACAACCAGACCCCTCATGGGGTAATATGTTATCTCTTGCAAATAACGCCTCAATTTTAGTACTGCAACCTTGGCTAATCTGGCCTGCAGCTACATTGATTATTCTCACAGTGTTGGCTTTTAACTTGCTGGGTGATGGGCTAAGAGATGCTTTAGATCCTCGCAGCCTAAGAAGGTAGTTTGTACTACGTTGTTTAGAGTGGGCAGGAGGAGAATCGAACTCCTATGACCGCAAGGTCGCCACATTTTGAGTGTGGTGCGTCTACCAGTTTCGCCACCCGCCCTTGGGTGCAACTTCACTATTATACTCTATTTTTTGATTTTGCAACAACTTTTGATAATCTTGGCTACTTGCCCAACGGTCAATTTCTCTGGCACGCAAAACGGGTACTGGGTGAGTTAACTGAGCTGTGCGGGCAGCTTTAACCATCTCACCTATCTCGGTCTTGCTAATATCATCATAAGCACGAGCCTGGGCAATAAAAGCATCAAGGTTAAGTTGTGGTGCGATGGTGGGCGAACCACCAGCAAGTTTCATCAACACCGACATAACAACTTTCGGGTTTTGGGTTGCCAGCAATGCTGCGCGATCGCACGTAAACTCAGCACACCGTACCCATTCCAAAAGTTGCGCCTGTATTGCTTGAGCAAGAAATGCTCCAACATTAGGCACCACTGTCGCAGCTAATATCAATATATTGACTGGAGTTAGGTAAACACTGTGGTCACACTTAAGGTGTCCCAATTCATGAGCAATCACAGCCTGAATTTCTTCTTGTTCGAGCATATCGATCAGCGAGGTGTGCAGCACAACAAAAGGCTGTTTTCCCCGCATAGCAAAAGTGTATGCATTTGGTGCTGGATGCTGCCTAATATAAAGCTGGGGAGGTTCAATATCCAGTATCTTGCAGGCTTCTAACAGCGACTTATGAAGATGGGGCAGTTGTTTTTCGCCGACTAGAACACTAGAAGCGATATTTTCTACATAAAAAACCTGCTCCGCCAATGGACCCAAAAGATTCCGCACCATCATATCCAAACCAGGTATCTGCTTCAGTGCTTTGGTTGCGTCTAGATCTAGCGGATGACGAAATGAATCTGCTTTGAGACCAATCAGTTGAGTCTTTGGCGTTAACATGGCGGAATCTTGCTGGGCAAATAAGGGAATTAAATAAATATAGGACTGGTTTTTTGAATAGCCCCACACAAACAGTATAGCCATAGCAAAAGGAACAAGGAAGAATTTCTTCCTTGTCCTGTCGCTTTTGTAGTTTTTTCTATCTAAATAGAGATTCGCGCTTGAGGCTCAATGGGGGTACAAGCAACTTCCGCATTTACGTTTGCTACTGGCACCCGCTCGATTCTTGCTCCTAATTGCTGCAACTTTGCATCAAGTCTATCGTAGCCCCGATCTAAGTGTTGTAGTCCCTGAACTATGGTTTTTCCTTCTGCTGCGAGTCCCGCCAAAACTAACGCTGCTGATGCTCGCAAATCTGTTCCTAGTACGGGTGCACCTGATAACATCGGCACTCCTCGAACAAAGGCAACGTTGCCTTTTATACGAATATCTGCCCCTAAGCGATTTAACTCTGAGGCGTGGCGCAAACGATTCTCAAACACAGATTCATTAATCAGGCTGTCACCTTCTGCCAGTGCCAGCAAAGCCATAAATGGCGCTTGCATATCTGTAGGAAAACCTGGATGGGGCAAAGTTTCAATATCAGTTGCCCTCAGCGTTTCTGCCCTCAGAGTACGTAGGCAGTTAGGTCCTTCCTCAATGATGCCCACTCCAATATCTTGCAGCTTGGTAATGATTGGTGTCAAATGTTCTGGTATCACAGGCGAGAGGGTAAGCTCTGAACGAGTGATTGCTGCGGCCACCAAAAACGTTCCTGCTTCAATGCGATCAGGAATAATCGTATATTCAGTTGAATGCAACTGTGGAACACCAACAATCGTAATTTTACTGGTTCCTGCTCCGTGTATCTTTGCTCCCATTGCAATACAGAAGTTTGCCAAATCAACGACCTCTGGCTCGCGTGCAGCATTTTCGATAATGGTTTCGCCCTCTGCAAGAGTCGCCGCCATCATCAGAGTTTCTGTTGCTCCCACGCTGGCAATATCCAAATATATCTTTGCTCCCTTCAATCGGCGACTGCTACCAGGAACATAGGCATTACAAACCCCATGCTCAATCTGTACTTCCGCTCCCATTGCTTGCAGTCCTCGAACATGCAGATCCACAGGTCTTGCGCCAATAGCACAGCCCCCCGGTAAAGGCATTTGCGCGACTCCCAGTCGTGCTAGCATCGGACCAATAGCAAAGAAACTTGCTCTCAACTGTGTCACCAGTTCATAGGGAGCCTTTGATGTTTTGATTTCTCTGGCATCAACTTCTAAAATGTCTCCTGTTTGCTTCAAGCCAACGCCTAAAGCTGATAAAACCTCACCTATCCGTCTCACGTCTGCCAATAACGGCACGTTACGAAGCCGACACTCGCCTGAACAGAGCAACGCTCCAGCCATGATCACCAGTGCTGAATTTTTGGCTCCGCTAATTTTTACATGACCTTGCAAAGGATGCCCACCCCATATTTGCAGGACTGAGGAGTCTGCTGTCGAGGAAGATTTGGCATCTGGTAAGCCGCCAGAAGGAATAATAAACTTACCCTCCAAAAAAACTGTTGATTTTATAAGTTTGAAGTTGGTTTCGATTCTACACGATAGTTTTTGATTGTCTACATCTTTCACTGAAATTGATAAATTTCATTTATGTTTTTTTTGACAGCAGATAATGAATCAACAACCTATCATACAATCTTTTCCGAAAACTAGATAATAGTAACAAAAATTACCTAAAAATCAAGAAACCGGTGATCTAAGAAATTAGGACTTGACAGATCTAAACAATTGAGTGACAATGAAAAACTGTTAATCAACAATAAAATTTGCGGAACTGGCGGAATTGGCAGACGCGCTAGATTCAGGTTCTAGTGCCGAAAGGCTTCCGGGTTCAAGTCCCGGGTTCCGCATACGAGAGGGAAGTGCTGAGTAACAAGTAAAAAAGGTTATTTGTTGGTAGACTATCTTGACTCACCACTCATGACTCAGAACTTTAATGTTAACAAGTTTACAAAATTCCCTAGTCAAGCAAATTCGCAAACTCCACTCCTCAAAAGAAAGACACCAGCAGCAGTTGTTTTTGGTAGAAGGGACGCACTTGTTAGAGGAAGCTTGTGCAGCGAATTACCCATTGGAAGCAGTGTGTAGTACACCAGAATGGCAAGACAGCCATGCTGTGCTATGGGAAAAAGCTTGTGATCTTTGCGAACGAGCAGAAATTGTGAGTGAAGAGGTTTTAAAGGCGATCGCCACCACAGTACAACCAGATGGCGTAGTTGCGACGGCAAAAAGAAGCGATCGCCTTGGGGAAGTGCCGTTTACTGGTATAGTGCTAGCGTTGGAAACTGTACAAGATCCAGGCAACTTGGGTACGATAATTCGGACTGCAGCAGCAGCTGGGGCTTCTGGGTTGTGGCTGAGTGAAGATAGTGTGGATTTAGACAATCCAAAAGTATTACGTGCTTCTGCTGGACAGTGGTTTCGCCTAGCAATGGCGATGAGTCCTGATTTGAAAACGACAGTCCAGCAAAGTAGGGAAGCAGGAATGCAGGTTGTTGCAACCTTACCCAGTGCTACTTTGACTTATTGGGATGTAGACTGGCGCAAACCCAGTTTAATTTTGTTAGGGAATGAAGGTGCTGGTTTGTCAAAAGAATTGACAGCAGTAGCAGATTTACAAGTAAAAATTCCCCTGAGTCCAGGGGTAGAATCTGTAAACGTGGCAATTACTGCCGCTTTGATGTTGTACGAAGCGCAAAGGCAAATTTTCCAAAGTAAAGAGGGAACGCTTAACAGTGAACAGTGAACAGTAAACAATTGATAACTGGTAACTGATAACTGGTAACTGATAACTGATTGTTTAGAGGTGCTCACTTATCCAAGTATGATCAAATATTGATTGATAAATCCGGTTCTGCACTTTTAAAACACCCTGTTGCTTGACGACTAGACCTGACAACAGCAACTCTTTTTCTTCTGGACTATCAACAGAGACGACTTCTTGTTGAGACAAAATTTGTCGATATAGTTTTAGTAGATGAGATGATTTTAGCTTGGTATTGAGAATGCGATCGCGTATGGTTCTCAAATGCTCTGGCTCATCCTGAGATTCCCAATTCTTGATCACATAATTTTGCACTAAATTCTCAACCCATTGCGCTTCACCGTTTGTCGGAATAGGAGATGAACAACGGCGTATGAATTTACAAAGCTTTTGAGTAAGAATTGGTTGACCGTTTGTCCAGGCTAACACTTCTTTGAGCACAACTTGTGGATTACTGACTTTCTCTGTCAATCCATAAAGCAAAGGTTGAGCTTCATGGATTTGAAAGCCATTAAGTTGAATTGCTTGACCAATATTGAAGGGTGTTCTTTGAAGATCAGTTATCAAATCAGAAGGTGTTGCGACTCCAAACAAAGCAAAAGTTAAACGTTGATACTCTAAATTAATACCACGTTGATTAAAGCAGAAGCGAATCAAAGCAAAAAAGTCATTAACAGGAAAATTCAAGCCCAAAACAGTATCAATTTCATCGACAAAGATAAATATTTTTTCACTCTCAACCTGAGCTAGTATGATTTCTTCTATAAACCGACTCAAGCACTGAATAGACGATAAATCTTTTTGTTCATTCCACCACGCTTTCAGATTCACCTTTCCAAACAAATTAAAATTTTGCCATAACTCCACAGCAAATCCCTTGTACCATTGAGCAGGAGTGACGTTTTCAGTACCAAGGCGAGTGATATCTACTGCTGCACAGCTAAAACCCTCTTGCTGAAGATGATGCATCATGCATACCATGAGGCTTGACTTACCCATTTGGCGTGCATTCAGAATGTAACAAAACTCTCCGCGCTTGAGTGCTTGATACAGGAGACGATCTGCAGAACGTACCACATAAGTAGGAGCATTCATCGGTAAACTACCCCCAACTTGATAATCAAAGGTTGAGGATTGTTCTGCACTTCTGAGCAAAGCGTTTTCAAAAACCAGTTCAGCTTGAGTCGCTTTCAGAATTTCTAATGTTTGAGACAGTTGGCGAGTACGTTCCTCGACTTTTTGTTCTAAGGTAGAGTTGGACTGGGCTAATGCATCTTTTGTCTGCAGCAAAGCTGCGTTTTTGTGTGCTAGTTCTTGAGTAAACGAAATCCGTTCGCCTTCCGCCTGTTTGCGTTGGGTAATATCAGTAAAGGCGGCTATAGCATAAATAATTTTTCCCTTATCATCATAAATTGGGGTTGCTGACACCTCTATGGGAAGCATTTTGTCAGCTTGTTGGAGCACCATATCATCGACGGTTACACTTTCGCCGTTAAACGCTCGTAAAATGGGTTGCTCCTCAAAGGGGTATAACTCATTTGTCCCCGCTACATAAGCTTGATAAATCTTAGGAAATTCAGTGGCTGTAGTTTCAGTGACGATTCCCTTACCAAGTATCTGCTGTGCCCTCTGATTGGTATAGTAGGGTTGACCGTTGGCATCAATGACAAATATTCCCACTGGCACAGCTTCCAGAAATTGAGCCAATTTTCCCTCACTTTCGCGCAATGCTTCCTCTGCTCGCTGGCGTTCAGTCACCTCTTGTTGTAAACGAGTTAATAATTCTGCTTGAGCCTGCTGTCCTAAACGCTCTTGTTCGTGCGCTGCTTTCATTCGCTGCACATGTTGCAGAGTTTTGTTGGTTGTGATTTCTAAATCCTGAAAATTAATCGGCTTAGTCAGGAAGTCAAAAGCACCGCGATTCATAGCCGTTCTGATATTTTCTATATCACCATAGGCAGAAATAATAACTGCTTTAATGATGGGATATAACTCATTAAGTTTAGTCAGTAAAGTCAGCCCATCCATTTCTGGCATATAGATATCGGTTAAAACGATATCTATATCCGGTTCGGCTTGCAGCTTTTCTAGTGCTTCTAAACCATTTTGAGCAAAAATTAGTTGGAATTGCTTTTGCCGAATTTTTTTTCTAAATGCCTGACAAAGAAGTGTTTCTAAATCAGGCTCATCATCCACAACCAGTATTTTTGGCGGCATACTTTTTTCTCTGATTGGGACTCTTTATGCACTAAAGATTTTCTCTTTAAGTTTATCAAATTGAATTGGCTTTGTAATATATTCATCAGCTCCGTATTTTTTAGCAATTATGTAATTCTCTTCATCGTCATAAGCAGTAATAATAAAGACTTTTAATATTGGAAAATTTTGTTTGATAATTTTGAGTAACTGTAAGCCATTCATCCCAGGCATATTGATATCCGCCAAGATCAGGGACAGGCATTCGATTAGTTTAGTTTGACTTTGTATTTTTTCCAATGCTTCCTCTGCAGATAGGGTAAAGTCTAAACTAATCAGGTTTTGTCTGAGTTCTCTTCTAAATTTTTGCTCAAACAAAAATTGAACATCTTGTTCATCATCTACAACCATTATTTTCATGTTTTCATCTCTTTTTTTACGGAACAACTTTAGGTAAAGTGATGATAAACTTTGTATAACTTCCCATTTCTGTTTCCACCCTGATATTTCCTTGATGCTGCTGGACAATAATATCATGAGTAATAGATAAACCCAAACCAGTTCCCTCACCAGGTGGCTTGGTGG
Source organism: Brasilonema sp. CT11 (assembly GCF_017982655.1). GTDB lineage: Bacteria > Cyanobacteriota > Cyanobacteriia > Cyanobacteriales > Nostocaceae > Brasilonema. The sequence continues at coordinate 10,782 of NZ_JABXYX010000120.1, forward strand.
TGAAAAAAGGATTAAAAATATGATCTAGCACTTTCTGAGGAATACCTTCGCCATTATCTTGGATGTGTATCTCTACTTGCTCACCCAAATCTTTCGTTCTGACAAAAAGGATAGGCGAAAAACCCTCACTTTCGTACCCTGGCTCAGCATACAAACGCTTTTTATTTTTACACGCTGCATAGCAAGCGTTATTAATGATATTTATAAAAGCACGACTTATGCTCTGCGGCACAACACTGAGTTTACCAAGGTTATGATCATATTCAGTTTCTATGTTGATGTTAAAGGAAGGGTTTTTGGCACGCATTCCGTGATAAGTTAGACTAATAGCCTCAGCTAGCAAGGCGTTGATGTCAGTCAGTTGTCGGTCGCCAGTTTGCCCCCGTGAGTGCATGAGCATCCCACGCACTATATTATCTGCTCTTGTGCCATGCTCATTGATTTTTTTAGCATTTTGTTTCAAATCGTTTAATATTTCTTCTATGTATTCTCTAGATTCTGGATCTAATCGGTCTTTTTGACTTGAAATCTCTTCAAGCAGTTCCTGGGTTAATTCTACAGAAAGTTCAGCAAAATTGTTAACAAAATTTAAGGGATTCTTGATTTCATGGGCAATACCTGCTGTCAAAGCTCCTAAAGAAGCCAATTTCTCTTGTGCGATAATTTGAGATTGAGTGGCTTTAAGCTTTTGCAAGAGATTTGCTAATTCCTGATTCTTCTGTTGTAATTGCTGAGTTCTCTGTTTCACTTTTTGTTCTAGAGTTCGGCTATGATCCTCTAACTGCTCGTAAAGACGGGAATTTTCAATTGAGATGGCGGCTTGAGCAGAAAGGATTCTTAAGACTTCGACACGTTCTGGAGTAAATGCACCTGTTGTAAGATTATTTTCCAGATATAAAATGCCGCTGAGTTTGGCATTATACAATAAAGGAATGCAGAGAATGGATTTGGATTGAGCGGTGACAATGTAGCGATCGCGCGTAAATTGTCCTTCATGCAGAGCATCATTTAAGACCACATTTTCATGAGTGCGGGCGACATAGTTAATGATGGCGATTGATAAAAGGTGATGTAAATTATCGGTATTTACTGAGTTAATTGGTATTGATTGCAGAATGGTAACTTCATCCGAATCTGCACTTCCTGTAGCTTCGATCACCCAGTTATCCTCCTCGTTAAGAGGCTTTATCTGGGAACCCAGAATCAGAAAGCCTTTTTGTGCTCCTGCATTCTCAATCACGATTTTCATCAACTTTGCGAGTAAGTTGTGTAGAATGATTTCGCCGGAAATCGTTTGTGTTCCTTTAAGTACACTTAGTAAATCTAATACATGGGATGTATTTTGCCCCGTTGTTGATGTGGATAAAGTCGTCTTAAGATCAGTTTTATGAGCTTGACTCAGAAATTGTGGGTATTGGGCTTCCAAATCTTTTACTTTGGCTGTAGCCCCCCAGAGTTGATAGGCGTAGTGAGCATCTTGCAAATAGTGACGAGCAAGATGATCTTGGTTTCTATCTATATAAAACTTTGCTGCTAATTCATAAGCGAGGGCTTCTTCGTTGATATATTCATGTTCGTGTGCTAAAGCAATAGCGCGATCATAATATTCCCTAGCCTCTCTATTTTTGCCCAACACGCGATCGCGTTCAGCCTCCACTAGATAAAATTTGTGTAGATAATTCATGGGAGCATGATCTGCCCATTTTTTCATTTTCTTCTGGTTATTAGTAACTTGTTTTAAAATAAATTTTTGTTGTGACTGAGGAACATCCTTGAAAACGGCGAGTCGTGCTAAAGAATCATAGAGATAGAATAGAGGAACAAGGAGTGAGGCTGTAGCACTCCCTAAATACTTTTGAGCGAATTCTGCATTTTTAACAGCTTCATGGTAATTATGAAATAAATAACAAATAATCATTTTGTGGAAATAGATATTGCAAATCGCGGTTTTATCATTCGCTTTCAAATGAAGTGGAAGCATTTTCTCTTCGTTGTAAGATTCACCTCTGAATTGGCAGGAAAACTTCTCCTCAGATTGATCCATTAATTGCGAGATTGCTCGGTGTAATATTTGTAAATAATTGAATATCGTTTGTTGTTTTAGCTGATTAATAGCCTGACTATATGAACATATCTGCTGTTCCAGTTCTCTCAAATTTTTCCCAACGCAATATGCATTAAAAGAATACATAAATGCGGAATAACCGCAAAATTCAAAATCTCCATTTTGGATGCCTGTTTTATAGGCTTCTTCCAGTGGTTCTAAGGTTTTGTTTCCATGTTCTTTCCAATTTTTAATAAAGCTATTACTAACATGCATAGCTCTATTTTTTTTACGTGTAATATTGAATTTTTCTAAAGTTTTCATAGCGAGTTGACCAAATCTATACCCAGAATCAATATCTCCCACAACTCCACAGAGAATCATCCCGTAAGCAGCATAGACAAAAGCAGAGTCAAAAGTATTTCCATATTTAATTAATAAATTAATTTCTTCAAACACAATAAGAGAATACAGGGGTGGAGAAGCCAAATATGCTGCTACTCTTACTTGAGATAGTAAGTCTATTGCTGCAATTTTGTAGGAATCGGTCATTGTTGGTAAGTCAATCAAGTTTTCAATTCGATGTCCTGCCAAAGATATTTTTGTCTTTAGTAAACCAATCAAAATATTCGATTGACTCAGTTTATCTGGAAAATTCACTCCCAAAGATTTCACAACTGGTAGCACAATTTCTAAAGCCAACAATGGCTGATTTCGTGCCATATAAGCTTGGATTTTAACTTCATATATTTTTATTGTATCCAGCAAAGTTTTAGCGTTACACAGTACCACCTCAGCCAATCTCTCCATCTCCTCAAAATTAGTGTTGAGATATGCTACTTCTGTTGCTTCCACATACAACGCCAGTGTAAAATCATACTGCTTATCCCAGCTATTTTCCGCCAACAAGTCCATGGTAATTTGCAAATATCTCAATGCTGGTTCATACGCGACTGATCCTTTCGCTCTTTTAGCAGACATTAAATTAAGCGAAGCTAATTCATCTCGATCTGACTGATGATTTATTAATTCAATGCTCAAGTTTAATTGGTTGACGATATCAAAAACTTTTCGTTCTCGCTTATCTTGTGGAGTATTTTTCAGCAGCAGTTGACCTACTTTTTGATGAACCGCGCTTCTGTGTTCTGGCGGAATCAAAAAATATGCTGCTTGCTGAATTCTGTCATGGGCAAACTTGTATTCACCCTTGACAGAGTCTGTTTCTTGTGACGAATCTGGATCAATCGACTTGTAAGCATCTTTCAAGAGTAAGATGAAACCTTCTGCAATTGGTTCACGCAGTGATTTCAAGATTTCTTCTGGTAATTTTTCCGAAATATTTGCTATTGTTTGAATATCAAACTGATGACCTATGCAAGCTGCTAGCTTCAACACCTCTTGCGTATCCGAAGATAACTTCTGAATCTTGCTCACCATTAGTTCAACGACGTTATCTGTAAAGTCTCTCGCTTGAATTTGCTCCAAATTCCATCGCCATCTTCTCTCATAGGTAACAGGAGATAAATCAAAGTTTACTAATCTTTCTTGATATAATGATTGCAAAAACTGGTTGACAAAGAAAGGATTCCCATTCGTTTTACGAACAACTAATTCTGCTAGGCATTTTCCTTGCTCAAAAGAGCAATTCAAGCTATCTACAATTAACTGATTAACATTTTGTAAATCCAAAGCATCAAGGTGAAGATAATTGACAATCATCCCAGATTGTTGGATTTTATCTAATGTTAGCTTCAAGAGATGGTTTCCATCCACTTCATTATCACGGTAAGCACCAATAAAAAACAAATATTGACTATTTTCTCCTGTCATCAGCAGTTGTATCAATTGCATTGAAGCATTATCTACCCACTGTAAATCATCTATAAATATGACTAATGGATGTTCTGGTTGGGTAAAAACTTGAAGAAAGTTTTGAAAGAGTAGATGAAAGCGATTTTGAAATTCTGTCGATGACAATACAGAAACTGATGATTGCTTACCAACAATTAATTCTACTTCCGGGATGACATCAATAAGCATTTGACCATTAGAGCCAAATGCTTCTAATATTTTTTTTCTCCATAAATTAATCTGTGATTCACTTTCTGTTAACAGTTGTTTGATTAATTGCTGAAAGGCTTGAATCAATCCTGAATAAGGAATATTGCGAGAGAATTCATCAAACTTACCAGAAATGAAATAACCTTGCTGTTGAGTCAATAATTTATAAAATTCTTGAACTAAAGCTGATTTTCCAACTCCTGAATATCCAGATATCAACATCATTTCACTTCTAGGAGGTGTATCATGATTTCTATCACTCACTCTCCCAAATGCTGTGAGTAGAGTTTCAATTTCTCGTTCTCTGTGATATAGTTTTTGGATAATTTGAAATTTCTGAGAAACATCTTGGCAAGCGATGGGTAAATTTGAAATTTTACCGTTTGCCACGAGTTGGAATAAACTTTCTTCTAAATCTGCTTTGATTCCCCAGGCACTTTGGTATCTATCATCAGCATTTTTCGCCAACAATTTCATCACAAGATTGGAAATAACCAGGGGAATCTCTGGATTGACTTCATGAGGAGGTAGAGGTTGTTTAGCAATATGACAATGTACTAACTCCATCAAATCAGTTGTTTCAAAAGGCAATTGACTGGTTAGCAGTTCATAAAAGGTTACTCCTAAAGAGTAAAAATCAGCACGGTAATCGAATGAACGATTCATTCTACCAGTTAACTCTGGCGAAGTATAGGCTGGGGTACCTTCTAAAGTATCGACATTTTTAGTTATGAAACTTTTTTGATAAAAAACTGTCGAAATACCAAAGTCAATAAGTTTGAGTTCCCCGTTTTCTGAGTTATAAACGATATTGGAAGGATTAAGATCTTTGTGGATAATGTTAGCCGAATGTATTCTTGCTAAACTATCAACACTCTGTATACCTATTAAAATGAATTCTGCTAGTGTTAATTTTCTAGTGTTAATGAAAGATCTTAAAGATTCGCCACCAAAATCCTCCAAAATAATAACTAAAGTCCTCTGATATTTAACTAACGTGTACGCATTTATCACTCCAGATATATTTAAGGAACTAATTATTTCAAATTCCTGTTTGTACCTAGCCAGTTCCTCAGGAGTGGGATATTCCTTGTTCAAAACCTTGAGAATAACAGGTTTTTTATCTTGAGTTCGGATACCTCGATAAACCAGGGTATTAGCACTTTTGTAGATATGCGTACTAACTTCAATGCCAGGAATTGTAATCATAGTCCAGGATGTAGTTATCTAAGTCTGTATCTTGTATCTTTACAAAATATATCTCGTTTCCATGCATAGCATGGAAACGAGATATATGGTATTGTCAATAATAACTATCCAACAATTTCAACAGTTCACTTAACTGATTTTCCCTCAAAATACGGATAAACTTCCGTCTCAAACAACTCTTGAATATCTGGAGAATTTTTCTTGACTTGCTCTTGATAATCTTCGCGCACGGGACAGTTATAAGTCGCTGTACGGGGTGCAATTTTTGGTAACCAAGTTGTATGTATTGTATAACTAAAATTTAGCTCGGGATGACCAAGTTTGCAAACAGGTCCTTGAGCAAGATTCTTGGCATCAAAAATCCAGATCTCATCGCTGTTTTCTGAAGCAACAGTACAAACAATGTAACCATCTGTTGAACTTCCGTCACCATGAACGCGGGGTACAAATTGCGGAGATAAAATCATGTGACTGTTCGATTTACCATCTTCATAAGTAACAGGGAACTCATAGGCGTCAGCAATTTTCATGTCTATTGTATTTAGACGGAATAGACACGAAGGTCTGTTTTGTCGATTGTTTGCTTGAAGTAGTTTCTTTGGTGACACTATGCGATTTTCATTATCTTTGTACAAATCGAAGATAAATTTTGTGAATAGTTCTTGCCAAAAACCTGAAGACTGCCAGTAAATATTTTCTAGCTGTCCTGATGGTAGACCTGTTGATAAGCGATCGCAGTAAGTGTAAAGTCCTACCCCCCAAGTATACCTGGAATTAGATAACACATTTGATTCAAGAATCTCTCCGCTTTCACCATCTATAACGTAGCGACCATTACGGCTAACGTCTGTTACGCTAGTTAGCATACCTACTAGATTCGAGGGTACGGAAGTTTCAGGATTAGAGGCGAAATTATCACTCTGACGCACCCACTCAGCGACATCTGCACTGTTATGGGTTACGTGAAGCGTAATTTTGTTGTCTGGATTGTTGTAATCTGATACAAAGTGGATTGTAGCTTCTGGAAGAACTATCTTCTGGGCGACAACTTTCACTTCCTGCTGACTCACTTGGGGGCGTTGTCCGTTTTTCAAATCTGCACGGCGGACAATATAAAGTGTCGTCTCAGGTAACACGGGCAGTGTGAGTAATTTTCTTGTGAGTTTCTCTACTTTTTGATTCCAAGGACAAAGATTGTTGAATGCTTGAGCAATTCCAACTTTGAAATTTGTGTCTATGAGAATAACATAGTCTTTAGTGATTCCAATTTGATGCAAAGATTGCGAAATCTCAACAGGAGTTCCATCCGCCAGCACTAACTTCCATCTTTCAAGGTGACTTACTAAATCCCAACGGATAACATAAACAAAATCCTGAGGTACAAAATTGGTAACTGGTGAAACAAATCTGCTGAAGCGTTGACGAAGTTTATCATAAACCTGAGAAAAGGTTTTGAAAATACCTTTTTCCAAAAAATCATCAACTTCATCAAGAAATTTATCCAATTCCTCAATCGAAGGTATAGTTTCGAGAAAATTAGACAACGCTCGCCCATAATTGACGGTAAAAACTTCACGAGTGTGAGCGTCAAAACTCGGATGGGCTGTTGTTAAAACGGGTGGAAACGGAAAGTTCAGCTTAATCTCTGGACGCCACTCTTTGTTTGTTCCAATAGGTGTGATGACTTCAAGAGTTTCGGGATCAATCTCATAGGGACGACCAGCATCACAACTGACTAGCAAGCGTTCAGATTCTTCTCCATCATACATCGGCACAAAAGCAGTATTTAACTGATTGCGAGAGCCTAGCTGAGTGGAGAATCGTGAGATGCCAAAATTGCGGAATCCATATTTAGCATATTTTGTTCCAGGTTGAGTTGCCATGTCGGCGTAGTAACATGGTGGTTTGGTAATTCGTGTCTTTAAACCAACTTCTCCCTTTTGATCAAAATCGAGTCGATAAATCATCCCATCACTGTTGAAGATTGGATCGCCACTACTGTAGGGAAGTCCGCCAGAATTGATTGAACCCACTGGACCCATAATGAAAATATGACCGTGGAGTCCATCTGGGAGTTTTTTGTCTGGCAATTTTGACTCAAGAATATTCAGCTTGATGTCGAGTTCTTGGCGACTAGCGTTAGTTACAGAATCAGGAACAGACGCCCAAGCTGTGAAAGGAAATTTAGGATAGACGGCTTCCTCAAACAGTTTTTGGATTTCACGATGCTGTTGTTTCACCCGATCCTGATAATCTTCACGCACAGGGATGTAGTAGTTCGATGTACGCGGTGCAATTTTGGATAACCAATTGGTGTGAGTGGTAAATCCAAACTTGAGTTTGGGATGACTCAGCTTGCAAATGGGACCTCGATCCAAATGATTGGCGTCAAAAATCCAAATTTCGCTTTTTTCAGGGTTGTCAGAAAGAACCGTACACACGATATAACCGTCAGTTGAGCTACCATTACTATGAGTTCGTGGTACAAACTGAATTGAGTTACCAAAGTAGCCGGGATCGAATTTGTAACTGTCGGCGATCGCCATCTTTTCCTTAGAGTCTGTGACTAACCGACATATGTTTGCTGGTCTTCCCTCCTGTGTGATTTTCAGGACTTCATGCATCGGTAAATTCCGATTAGGATAATTCTCATACAGCTTAACAAGAAAATCAGATAGCCGTTCTGTTGAACATCCCCAAGAGTTCCAGTAGAGATTATCAATCTTTTTCGAGGTGCTGTGATCGTTATACGTGTTGATTGCAGCAGCCCAAGTCAAGTGCTGTAGTTCCTCGGGATCTCTAATCACTCTAGATTTTTCCCAATCCAGTTTTCCGTTCTCCGCAGAAATCACATATCGCCCTAAAGGGTGAATGTCTGCTGAACCAGATATCATTCCCACCGGACGCTGTAGCTCTAATGGTGTATCATATTCCCGCAGCCATTCAGATGCATCCCATCCAGAACTGTGAGCAGCATGAACTGTGATTTGGTTTTGAGGATTGTCATAGTCAACTTGAAAGTGAATAATTGCTCCCGGTATTTCCACCTTCTGTGCGACGATTTTAACTTCGTTTTGACTAGATGCTGGACGTTGTCCAGCTGTCAAATCAGCACGGCGTACAATATATAATGAAGTATTAGATGATACTGGTTCATTGAGAACTTCTCTCACCAGATTTTCTAGCTTCTTATTCTTGATAATTGGTTTGGTAATCAGCTGTTCCGGACCAACTTTGAAGCCTGTGTCCACCAACACCACATAATCCTGCGTCACCCCAATTTGATGTATTGTTTGCCTAATCTTAATTGGTGAACCATCAGGAAGAGTCACGTGCCATCTTTCTAACTCATTTTTACCATCCCAGCGAATCAGATAAACAAAATCGTCAATTTGATCCAATCCTCCCAGCATTTGCAGGCTGATTCCCATCAGTTGTTTTAATTCACTGAACAGTTCGCGAGCATTTTCTTCTTTTTCTTCTATCTCTTCTTTCTCTTTTTTGATTAGATTTCCCAATCTTTGCCAAAGACTTTTAAGACGTTCTGGACTTTCATCAATTTCTGGATTGACAATCTCCCGAGGAATTTCTTTTTCGATTTCTAAGTTTTTTATGTTCTGCTTATCTTCCGGTAATCTTGCAAACCTTCCAATAATTTCTTTGAAGACTTGTGATAAATTTTCTACATCAGATTTAAAGATAGTTGATAAAAGAGTCCGTAATGACTTACCATAATTGACTGTGAATAGCTCATTGGTGTGGGCATCAAAGTAAGGATGTGCCGTATTCATCACCATTTCAAAAGGAAGATTGAGTGGTAACTGTTCTCTCCACTCTGTGTTCGATCCTATAGGCGTTACAATTTCAAGAGAATGTGTATCTATTTCATAGGGACGACCGACGTCACAAGTCACCATCATACGTTCATTTTCGTCCCCAAATTTCATCGCCACCAATGCTGTGTTTGCAACACTGCGAACACCTAATGAGGGTGACAAACGTGCCAAGCCAAAATTGCGGAATCTATACTCTTGATCTTCACTTCCTGATATTGTTGCCTCGTCGGCATAATAGCACGGCGTTTTAGCAATTTTTGACTTTAACCCCACTGTCCCAGGTTTATCAAAGTCAAGCCGATAAACCATCCCATTGCCATTCGGAAGTGGTGTACCATCCTTAGATGGCAAGACAAGACCTTGATCGTCGCGTTTGGAGTTGACATGTCCTACTGGAGCTAAGATAAAAATATGACCAGACAAGTCATCTGGTAGTGTTCCTTCAACATTCATCTGAATATCTGATAGTTCTTCTTGGCGAACACTCAAAATAGACTTTGGAATTACGTTAGTCATATCAGCTTACCGTTTCTTAATTTGAGCGAATGCGACTCAAGTGAGTCTGACTTTTCTTGCCATCATCTTTGTTCCGAGGCTTAGATTAGCCAGACCACTACTTAACTTGTAATAGATGTAAGCTAATCTAACTTATGCAGTTTGACTCTCGCTCCCTAAGTATAGATGCTTATCAAGAGTCATTTTTTTATTGTGATAAGAATGCACTTCTAACTTTTTCGCGAGGTTCATTTAAAACATCGACATAGTAACGTTCTGAAGAAGCTGCAACTTGAATAGTTTTTTGCTCACATATCCAAGAAAAATATTCCAGAGCAATTTTATGTTTGTCCACTGTATTCAATTCTCCACTTCTATTGAGCTTTTCTTGTAAATCAGGAGGTGCTATCAGATTAAATTCATTGGGTTGTTCTAATATTAAAGAGTCTAGTAAACCCTCAAATCCCACAAAAGCCAGACGATAGATTATCATTTTACTAAAATAACCATGAAAGTAACCGCCATGAACATCTATCCCTGTTGAACTGTTGTTAAAAGAGTCAAGAAAAGCCTTGAGAAGCCTTATGTACTGCCAAAGGTTCAACGGAGATTTTTGATTTGGACAAATGAGAACATTGATTGTTTTGCCATCACGACCTGGGTAGTCAGTTTTATCTTGATATTCTGTACAATCAAAATAGGTAAACAAATCAGCGATCGATTCTGGGTCTTCACTTTTAGGGACTAAAGATTCTGGATCTTTTTTATTCTGTAAGAGGTTTCGCTGTTCCTGCTTGTTTAAAACCTTAATCCCAAGATATTTCAGTAGATGGTCGAATTTTTTATTAGAAACAAATAGCTGATAATCTGCTGACGATATCTGCTTTAAATTCACAATTCCATAAACATTTGTGTCTGGTAAATTAACTGTCACATTACCAAGTCGATATCCTTGAGTACGAGTACTAGCTGGAAAAGAGAAATAACTAGCCGCTGTTGAAGCAAGGCGTAATGCTACATCTCCCTCGCTACTAAAGAGATAAGCTTCTTCAAAACGACGCAAAGAAGAGCGTAAAAAATTAGTTCGTCCTGAAAGGATAGTATTTAGTGGAATGTCTGGAGAAACCAAAATTAACCGACCTAAACTAAAAACACGACCAATATTAGATGATGGTTGTTTGTTCAAATTCTTGACATTACCAATCGATTTTTGATCAAAGGCGTCAGAGAGAACTCGCACGACTTCTGTTGTGATGAATCCACCCATACTATGACCAATAAATGTCAACTTAATTCTTTTTTTATTCCACTCCTCTTTGGCTTGTTTTCTGGCTTGTTTTTCATCATCTAAAAAAGTTTGGCTGGAAATCAAATGTTGGGTATAACGCTCGATTAAACCTTGATCTAATTGTCTAATAAATTCTATTAAATCTGGTACAGCATAATATCTCGCACGATATTCATCTCGAAAATAAACAATAATTCTCAAAATGAATAAAGTTCCAACAAAAGAAGCTATACACAGACCTACCAAAATCAAAATTCCAAACCAAGAATATGAGAATAAAATTAATAATAAAATACCAAGAGCAGTAATCGCTAACCCACTATATAGTAAAAATTGTAGTAAACTCGGTAAAGAATTAAATGCATTCTTCAGGTTGGAAGGAACACTTTCCGATGACCATCGGTAACCTAAATAAACAAAGTTACTTTTTCTATCTTTCAGAGCTTTGTCTTGTTGATTAAGATATTTGCAAACTCGTTCCCAATCTTCGCGTACATAGTCTTTTTGCCCGTCCTTAACACCAGTATTATAGCCATGAATTTGAATAACCAATCCTAACTCTTCTGTCTGCGATTGACTGTTTTGATAAAGATGGTCTATAACATCATCAATTGTCGGCAAAGTTTCATCCAGTTTCAACTTATCATCTTCTATATTGATAGGTGCGGTGCTGCGGATAAAGTAACCGGGAATAGTTAGATTTTTGCCATCAATTTTCTGATTCTTTACAAGGTCATCTATCAAAAGATCCATATTTGCTACCTAAGTTTTGTTACAATTTAAGAAGGACGGATTGACAAAAGAACGATGATATAGTTATTTAGCGGTTATCGTGTGGATGAGGTACATTTTCATCTGCGTTTATATCGGTCGAGGGTGCGGTTCCTTAACTCTTTGGTGTATTGTACTCAATTCAAGAATGGTATTTGGGCTTGCTCAAAACTCTGCTTTCAGGAGGAGGTGAGCAGTTTGAGGCAAGATAGGGGCGATCGCTTTATAGAACCCATTTGACATCTTTTAGTGTGTTGAAGTAAAGTGACCGCAAAAGTTGTAAACAGTAGTTATGCCATACTCTAGCAGCCTCACAGACGAAGAGTGGAGAATCCTCGAACCCTTACTGCC
>NZ_JABXYX010000337.1 GCF_017982655.1 Brasilonema sp. CT11
TGCATTCACCCTCCTACACCCTGGATTATCCTCTGCTTTTGCCTTGGATATTTCTGCGGACTTCCATCAGATAAGTATTTTACCTGCTTCTCTATGCCTTTCTTAAATACCTACCCTTGAAAGGGGTTAGGGAGGGGTAGTTTTTTTTATAAGTGTTCATTCGAACATGATATGAGGGGAGTGAAGCGAAAAAGTTGGTTCTGGCTTTGGGAGGCGATAGCTCCGCGCAGAGCGCCACTACTCAAACTCAATCAATCGTGCGTACCGATGGATTTGCCGTTAATAAGACACTCGCACTCAGCATAATCCCACCTGCAACACAGAAAAGAGTTGTCAGATTTAAATCGGCTAATAAACCAGCTAAAGCGAAAGAAAAAGGAGCAACCCCAAAGGAAGAAAGCATCCCCAAACTCATGACTCTCCCTAACATCTGAGGTGAAGTTTGCTTTTGAACCCAGGTAATTGCCATAACAGTAAAAAAGCCGCTACAGTACCCTAGTACAGCGATTGTCAGGCTAGCCCATACTATATTTGGGATGAAGCCAAGCAGGAACATACCAAAGCCTTGTATACTAGCAAGACCTAACATCAGGACTCCAAGGCGTGGAAGACGGCGCAGTACTCCAGGCATCAGCGTTCCTAACAGCGCACCACCACCCCAAGCTGAATTCATTGTGCCTAAAGCAACGACACCGCCTGGAAAGCGACTTTGAGCCAGTGATGCGATGCCAACTTGTAATGGACCGATGAAAACCAAGTTTAACATCGTTATGACTAGCAAAACTGCTCTTAGCGGTGGATTATGGCACACATAGTTTAATCCTTCACGAATACCAGCAATTAAACTAGCAATCTTGGTGGTTAAGGTGGGCTTTTTGATAGACGAGTCCAAAGTCGTTACGGCACTTTGCTTACGGCTGTTTTTCATCAGCAAAAGTGTCACGCTTGTGACAATGAAACTGGCGGTATCAATTGCAAATGCTGTCTGAATGCCTATTGTAGCAATTAGCAAACCGCCTAAAGCAGGTCCAATCAGCAGAATCAGTTGGGTAGTTCCCTGGCTCAAGGCGTTACTCGCCGCCAACAGTTCCTTTGTGACTAGGCTAGGTATAATCGACTTTGCCGCTGGGATAAAAAAGCCATCTACGACTCCAAAGCTTAGGGCAAATAGGTAAAGATGCCATAGTTGCGTCATCCCCAACGCAACCAGTACCGTCAGTAATGCCGTTAGTACTGCACGTAAGGCATTGGAAACAAGCATGATTAACCTGGGTGAGAGGCGATCGCTGAGTACACCACCAACCAACATCAAAACAGCACGGGGAACCGCAGCAGCCATTAGCACTGTGCCCAAGCTGATGGGAGAGTGCGTTAGTTGGATAGTCAACCAAGGTAATGCTACTAAGTAAAATTGATCCCCTAGAAGTGAAACACTTTCACCGATATACAGGAGTAGGAAGTCGCGCACCAACAGCGGCTGCCAAATCTGCAGCCGGTCTTTGCTGGAAACTTTTGGTTTTATCATTATTGAATCACTTTATCATTAATTGAACCACTTTTTCAGCATTGTTCATAATGCGTGATTCTTGATGAAGGTTGATTGGTTGACGCACAGCAGCTTTAAGTTCCCTCGCTCAATTATTAATATTTGAGCGAAAACTTTGCCTATACGTCTATTATTTTTGAGTTGCAGAAAAGCTCCACTTATTATGAATGAGGCAGCTAGCTATGTCAAACGACAGCCTGTCAAACTTGACATTAATCTTAATAATCTTAAAAAGTACTATATTCAGCAATAAATAGTTCATTTTATGCTATATTTACAAACCTTTCTGTTATCAATCGAGTCATACAGTCTCTTTAATTAATACAAATTAATATCAATAAATTTTTGATAAGAATTTTCTATAAATTATTGCTAACGCCAGAAGACTGTAATATTGTTAACTGTTGAGTTGCAGAAAAGATTCCCAATACTGTTTTGGAGGATTTCTCTCCTAAAAATGTCATAAAACACGATAGTCTACTAAAGGCAACATTAATTGAGGTAACACAATAAATTGCTAAGCTTTTTGCTAGTTTGAGTTTTCCAAATATGCTTGTCAAGTTGAAAATAGGTCTTCATTTTTCTCGCATTGTGCTTATGTGCATGATCTTTAACTTGTCAAGTTCATATTCTTTGATATAAAGAATTAGATTCTTGTTCTCAAATTCCTTAGTTTTGTACCAGACCGTATTCTTCGGGCTAAGTACATAAAATTGATTTTTTTAAACTCATACCATTTCTGTATGAAGCTGCGCTAAATTATTCACAAGGGTGTATTTGGTACAAGTGTGATGGGTCTCAAATTGCAAGTTGAGATTAAACAGAGCCGAGAAGAATTGGAAAAAGCTGTTA
>NZ_JABXYX010000121.1 GCF_017982655.1 Brasilonema sp. CT11
TCAAAGCTGGATTATATCGTTCAATCTGGTGAAATTTCAACAGATGCGTTAAGCGTAGCTCTGCCGTAGGCAATCGCTCTCTGTAAATTCAGTGTGGATATGGATTTACGGTTTTCGGAGATGTCTAATGTTTGTTTGTGGTAAATGCACACGTGTGGTATTGATGCACAGGTATAGAAAAAGGAAAAGAAACTTAATATACGTTGATGCACACGTGTGCAAGAATAAAAATAAGTTCACTAAAATTGATGCACACGTGTGCATCAACGCAGTGCTAAAGTCTCATTTAACAAATCAAGATCAAAAAGTAGAAAGTGAGAAGATATGTCTCAACTTCTGAATAATTTTATCGATCAAGTTCAAAACAATCCCTTACATTCATTAGAACAATGGGAAGAAGACTTACTCAATCGCTATCCCGATGCGGATAGAATAGTTAAAGAAGCTAAAACTACCGTTGAGTACAGGAATTACGAAACGCCTAAGCGAGATACAGTCAAAGAGTTTTATCGGTTAAATCATATGAATCAAACATATGATTTTGTATTACACAAAGAAGAAGAGTTTTCAAAGTTTGATAAGGCAGAAATGCCTGTTTGGGAGGCAGTCGAATTTTTGAATCAATTGGTTGATGATTCAGATCCTGATACAGATCTAGACCAATTACAGCACTTGTTGCAAACATCAGAAGCTATTCGCGCTGATGGTCATCCGGACTGGATGATACTTACCGGCTTCTTGCACGATATGGGGAAGGTGCTTTGTTTATTTGGGGAACCTCAATGGGGTACCGTAGGTGATACCTATCCTGTGGGTTGTGCATTCTCGGATAAAATTGTTTTATATGAATTTTTCAAAGAGAATCCTGATTACAATAACCCGAAATATAACACTAAATATGGTGTTTACCAGCCAAATTGTGGATTTCGTAATGTACACATGTCGTGGGGACATGATGAGTATTTCTATCGCATAATGAAACCCTATTTGCCCGAACCCGCATTGTATATCTTCCGCTATCACTCATTTTATCCTCAACACCGCGAAAATGCCTACGAACATTTAATGGATGAACACGATAAAGAAATGTTTAAATGGGTGAAGTTATTCAATCCATACGATTTGTATTCCAAAAACCCCAATCCTCCAAAGTGGCAAGAACTAAGATCATACTATGAAAATTTAGTGGCTAAGTATTTGCCTTCAACATTAAAATTCTAAATGTCCGCTAGTCGCAAAGGCAGGGATTTAAAAAACACCGCACAGGCATCATCTTTGATGCGCGTTTGTGGAGATCATGATTATTATTTGCTTATAATGATGAGCAAAAATTCTTCAGTAAACTTAGCTTGGGTGGAGTATTTATCCAAATCTGAACAGCACATTGACATTTGTAAAAGTATAAAACAAGTGTGCAAATGTTCTTGATCAAAAATCAGGCATAAAAATCTTGTTTTTCTATTATTTTGCCAAAGTTAGCTTTGATACATATCGTCAAATTGAATAGATCTAAGCAAACCCAACTTCTGTTTTGACAACCATTGGGTTATTCATCAACCACTGACATCGTTCAGTTAAAGCGACTTCTAATACCAAGTTGCCAGAAATAGTATTATTTAAGGACAGTAATGCCTCGTACTCGGATTCAAATTATCCCTCATTTGGACTATGCAGAATTAACCGAACGCTACCGCCGTTGTCAAGATGTGAAAGAACAAAGGCGATGGTTAGTTATCTGCCTGTTAAGCCAACCAGATCATCCAAGAAAAGTCGAGCAAGTGGCTGAAATTACTGGTGTAAGCACCGACTGGGTGCGAAAAATCGCCCGTCGTTATAGGGTGTTAAATTTTATGAACGTCATTTAATGTAGGGCTGTAATTATAGTTAAATTAGACATAAGTTAAAAGCAGCTTAGCTGTCGCAAATACTTTGAGAAAAAGAGTTTGAATGACATAAGTATGCTTCTTTTAGTAAAGGTGTTTTGCTCAAGGGGGTTTCTTTTTACAAGGTTGCAGAAAAAAATAATATAAACTCAAATAATCAAGACGCAATTGTGATAACATAAAGTTTTCAAAAATTTAGTTAGCTGTTTTCAGACTACGCACTTCTAAATAGATTTTCACATAAAAATATGTGATTATTTGAGATAGTGCAGCGTTCATAATTTTGCTTAACAAAAAAAATCGAATTGAGTGGAACTAATAGCACTGAATCAAATAACGTCAGTTTATATGACGTTTGAGAGAAATTTCAATTATAAAAGCTAGCAGTGTCACTATATTAGGTCTGAAAACTTCAGACCTAGTTAGTGTTTGGATTACTTTGCAGATCTATATTCTACTGACCTTCCTCAAATTTAAATGCGTTCTTGAATACAGATGAATATGAAAAGAATTTCTATCATAACTAGCGTATTAGGTCTCGTCAGTAGTAGTGTGATTGGTTGCACAAATGACTCTCAAAATGGCAACACTGCTACTAATACTGGTACAAACACCGCTACAAACACTGCTACTAACATGAGTTTAGAGAGTCAGGGTAGTACTCCAAAAGGAAAATTGCAAACAATCGGTATTGCCCTTGGCGACTTGGGTAATCCTTTCTACGTAGCAGTACATAAAGGAACTGAAGCACAAGCCAAGAAAATCGGGGGTAATAACATCAAAGTTAATGCGGTTTCCAGTGCTTTTGATCTGAACCAACAAACCAACCAAATTGAAAATTTCACTGCTGCGAATACTGACTTAATTATCCTCAGCGCTGTTGACAAAAAAGGAATTAAAGGAGCAATTGACCAAGCGAGGAACGCAGGTAGAGTTGTGATTGCGATAGATTCAGCCGTTGATGCAGATGTGGATGCGATGATTAGTTCTAACAATACGCAAGCTGGAGAGATTGCTTGCAAATATATTGGCGATCGCCTCAAAGGCAAAGGTAATGTAGTCATCCTCAACGGTACGCCGATGGACTCAATAAATCAGCGAGTGAGTGGCTGCGAAAAGTCATTGTCCAAATATCCTGATATAAAACTCATTTCTAAAGACCAAAACGCCGAAGGGACAAGGGATGGAGGACTTAGAGTTATGAGTGATTTGCTGACAACTTTCCCCAAAATCGATGCGGTTTTTGCCACTAACGATCAAAGCGGTGTAGGCGCAGATTTAGCAGCTAGGCAAGCAAAACGCAAAGATTTTTTTATTGTTGGGGTTGATGGTTCACCAGATGCAACCAAAGCAATGGAAGACAAAGATGGTGTATTTGCTGCAACTGCTGCTCAAAATCCAGCCGGAATGGCTCAAAAAGCCGTTGAGATTGGCAACGATGTTATCCAGGGCAAAAAACCCAGTCATTCCCAGATTTTGATTCCAGTCAACTTGGTAACCCGAGAGAACCTCAGTACTTATAAAGGCTGGTAATTCATAAAAATAAAATTACCTCTAGGAGATAGATGAATGTGAAAAGGATTGCGATTCTAGCTAGCATATTCGGTTTAGTCAGTAGTACTGTTATTGGTTGCACAAATAACTCTCAAAATGGCAACACTGCTACTAACACTGATACCAATACTGAGACCAACACTGCTACCAATGTTAGTGCAGAGAGTAAAGGTGTAACTGAGAATGCAAAATTACGAGGAGTTGGGTTCACCGTTGGCGATCTAAGTAACCCCTTCTTTGTTGTTATGGGGCAGGCAGTTGAGGCAGCAGCGAAGAAAATTGGGGGAAATGATGTCAAAGTTATTGTGGCTTCCAGTGCCTATGACCTCAACCAACAAACCAACCAAATCGAAAATTTCATTGCGGCGAATACTGACATAATTGTCCTGAATGCTGCTGATAAAGCTGGCATTAAGCCAGCAGTTGAAAGGGCGAAACAAGCAGGCAAAATTGTGATCGCGGTAGATACAGGTGCTGACGGAGGTGTGGACGCCACCATTACGACTAACAATGTCAAAGCTGGAGAACTGGGTTGCCAATATATTGCCGATCGCCTCAAAGGCAAAGGCAATGTAGTCATAGTTAACGGTCCTCCCGTGGAATCGGTGCTTCAGCGAGTTAGTGGTTGCGAAAAGGTATTGTCCAAATATCCTGATCTAAAAATACTTTCTAAAAACCAGAATGCAGAAGGAAGTAGGGATGGAGGACTTAGAGTCATGACTGATTTACTGACAACCTTTCCGAAAATTGATGCTGTTTTTGCAATCAACGATCCAAGCGGGGTGGGAGCAGAACTAGCAGCTAAACAAGCACGACGTAAAGATTTCTTTATTGTTGGGGTTGATGGTGCACCAGAAGCAATCAAAGCGATCGCTGACACAAATGGTATATATGCTGCGACTGCTACTCAAAATCCCCGAGGTATGGCTACACAAGCAGTTCAGGTTGGTAACGACATCTTGCATGGTAAAAAACCTACCAGTTCCACCATTCTGCTGACACCCAAGCTGATTACAAAAGACAACGTCAGCACAGAAAAAGGTTGGTAAGTAATCAAAATTGTGAAAGTCACTGTTCATCAGTGCTGAGTTTTCAAAGATGATTTTGTAACGGCTTTGATTTCACATCAAATTTGATTTTCTGAAATTTTTAACTCAAAAAACGCAAATTTTCAATTGTTTTTAGAGAAACAGCTCATGACTACAAGTATTGAAACCTCTTTTCCTCATGTACCAACAGCTACCCCTGTATTAGAAATGCAAGGGATTGCTAAACGATTTAATGGTGTACCTGCCCTCCAAAATGTCAATCTCACGATTTACCCAGGAGAGGTTCACGCCCTTATGGGTGAGAACGGAGCAGGCAAAAGTACATTGATGAAGATCCTTGCTGGGGCTTACATTGCTGATGAAGGCGAGATTCGCATCAACGGTAGCCCTGTAAAAATTACCGATCCGGCTTCAGCACGCAAGGCAGGTATCAATCTAATTTATCAAGAACTGAACGTTGCACCTAATTTAACCGTTGCCGAAAATATTTTTATGGGTAGCGAGTTGCGCCGAGGTCAGCTTTTAGACCGCAAAGGTATGGAACTGGAAGCACAGAAAGTGCTTCAAAGCCTCGGAGCTAGTTTTACACCACAAACAGTGGTTGGTAGCTTGGTAGTCGCCGAACAACAGCAGGTGGAAATTGCGCGGGCGCTGAAGGACAATAGCCGCGTTTTGGTAATGGACGAGCCAACAGCAGCACTATCTGACCGCGAAACAGAACGCTTGTTTGAGGTAATTCGCAGACTAAAAAGCGACGGCATTGCCATTATCTACATCAGTCACCGCATGGAAGAAATATATGCCTTGGCTGACCGGATTAGCGTGCTGCGCGATGGTCAATACATTGGCAGTTTGACGCGGGATGAAATTTCTGCACAGCGATTGGTACAAATGATGGTCGGTCGCTCGATGCAGGACTTTTACGAACATCAACGGCAAACCAACCCAGGTCCAGTGAGATTGGAAGTCACAAATATCAGTGATGGACGCAAGGTTGAGCCAACTAGTTTTCAACTTCGCGCTGGCGAAATTGTCGGTCTAGCGGGGCTAGTTGGTGCAGGACGAACGGAAGTATGCCGGCTGATTTTTGGTGCTGATCGCAAGGCAACTGGTGAAGTCTTCCTCAATGGTACGAAACTTAATATTAATAGCCCCGGTGATGCCATTAATGCTGGAATTGGTTACGTCCCGGAAGACCGCAAAGACCAGGGTTTATTTCTGGAGATGAGTTCGCGTAAGAATATTGCCATTAACACACTCAAGCAGGATGCAAAGGCTGGTGTCGTCAACTGGGGTTCAGTCAATCTATTGGCGACGCAAGCGGTGGAAGACTTCAATATCCGGCTGGCGAATTTGGAAATCAGAGCGGTGGACCTTTCTGGTGGTAATCAGCAGAAGCTACTGCTAGCACGTTGGTTAGCGATTAAGCCGAGAGTACTGATGTTGGATGAGCCGACACGCGGCGTAGATATCGGTGCCAAAAGCGAAATTTACCGAATTATCAGCGAGTTAGCAGCACAAGGTGTTGCGATTCTGATGGTTTCGAGCGAACTACCGGAGGTTGTGGGCTTGAGCGATCGCGTCTTAGTGATGCGAGAAGGGGAGCTAGTAGGCGAACTTGACGGCAGTCTTGGTAAAGAAATTACCCAAGAAAATATTATGCACTATGCAACTGGAGCATCGGAGGTATCAGCATCATGAGTCAGACAATAAGACCAACCAATAATAAAGCAGACAAGAATTCAACGCAGCGCAACCGCAAATCAATCAGCACTCTGCTTGAGGTTGCAGGTATTCTGCCGATTCTAATAATTATCTGCATCTTATTTACATTTCTTTCTCCCAGCTTCCTCACAGGCGCTAATATTGTTAATATATTGCGTCAGGCATCAATCAATATTGTCCTAGCAACGGGAATGACGTTTGTAATTCTGACTGGAGGTATTGACCTTTCAGTTGGATCAATATTGGCTGTTTCTGCCGTAGTTACGGTGCTGGTATCGCTACTTCCCGCTATAGGTTGGGCCGCTATACCTGCTGGTTTGCTTGCAGGATTGCTTTTGGGCTTAGTTAACGGCGCTCTGATCACTTTTTTGGATGTGCCACCCTTTATCGTCACGCTGGGTTCACTGACTGCCTTGCGGGGTGTTGCCTTTTTGGTTGCCAAGGGTACAACGGTTATTAACCGTGACATAAATTTTGCTTGGATAGGCAATAGCTATGTCGGCCCCCTTCCTTGGCTGGTAATCATTGCGCTACTGAGTATAGTAGTGAGTTGGTTTGTCCTGCGACAAACTGTTTTGGGGGTGCAAATATATGCAGTGGGTGGTAACGAGCGAGCAGCACGATTAACTGGGATTAAAGTTGATCGGGTGTTGCTATTTGTGTATGGCGTCAGTGGATTACTGGCAGGTTTGGCAGGAATAATGAGTGCCAGCCGTCTTTATAGTGCTAGTGGGATCGTGGGTACTGGTTACGAGTTGGATGCGATCGCTGCTGTTATTCTTGGTGGAACTAGCTTTACAGGCGGTATTGGCACGATTGGGGGAACCCTTCTTGGTGCATTGATCATTGCTATTCTCAACAATGGTTTGACTTTGTTGAACTTGTCTTACTTCTGGCAATTAGTTGTCAAAGGATTAGTCATTATTTTGGCGGTGACGATGGATCGCCTCCGCAGACGTTCCAGACGCTAGTCAAGGGGACTGGGGATTAGGGACAGGGGAAAAACAGAAGAATTATTACCAATACCCAATGCCCATTAAACAATTGCCCAATACCCAATGCCCATTAAACAATTGCCCAATACCCAATGCTCAATATATATGGGATATAACTATGACCCCCGCTACTAGTCGTCGTAAAGCCAACACGTATTATGTCATCTTGATTGCTGGTGCTGCTGCCCTCGGCGGCTTTTTGTTCGGTTTTGACACTGCCGTGGTCAACGGTGCAGTTTTAGCTCTAGAAAAAGCCTTTAACACCAGTAGTTGGGTAACTGGTCTGGCAGTGTCCCTAGCGTTGCTGGGATCTGCGGTAGGAGCCTTCTTTGCAGGACAGATTGCAGACCGCTATGGTCGAGTCAAGGCAATGGTGGTTGCTTCGGTGTTGTTTACTATCAGTGCTATTGGCTCTGGGTTTGCCTTCAGTATCTGGGATTTTATTTTTTGGCGACTGTTGGGTGGGATTGCAATCGGTGCAGCCAGCGTGATCGCGCCAGCTTACATTGCGGAATGTTCTCCCTCCCATTTGCGCGGAAGGCTAGGATCTCTTCAGCAACTAGCGATTGTAATTGGAATTTTCATAGCCCTCCTGTCCGACTACTTTATCGCTGTGTCAGCGGGTTCAGCAGAAAAGCCATTTTTGTTTGGGGTTGCAGCTTGGCGCTGGATGTTTTGGACAGCAGTCCCGCCAGCCGTGTTCTACGGGATGGCGGCTTTAACGATTCCCGAATCCCCCCGGTACTTGGTTGCCCAAGGACGCGATCCAGAAGCTGCTAACGTTTTGACCAAGATTTTGGGTGGTAATGTACGGGAAAAAATCGAAGAAATTCGCCAAACAGTGCTTCGAGAGCGCGAGCCTAAGTTTTCTGACCTTTTGAGCAGAAGTGGCGGACTCTTACCCATTGTTTGGATCGGAATAGGCTTATCTGTGCTCCAGCAATTCGTTGGCATCAATGTGATCTTCTACTACAGCAGCGTTTTGTGGCGGGCAGTCGGGTTTTCTGAAAAAGATTCCCTAACAATCACGGTGCTCACAGGAGCCGTAAACATTATTACTACGCTGATCGCGATCGCCTTCGTAGATAAATTTGGTCGCAAGCCCTTACTCGTCCTAGGGTCTATCGGCATGCTGATAACATTGGGGACGTTGGCTTCTATTTTTGGAACCGCCACGCTTGATGCTGCTGGTAACCCCACTTTGAGCGGCTCAGCAGGTGTTGTGGCTCTCATAGCAGCCAATCTCTATGTCTTTTGCTTCGGTTTCTCCTGGGGACCAGTGACCTGGGTGCTGTTAGGAGAAATGTTTAATAATAAGATTCGAGGTGCTGCCCTTTCAGTCGCTGCTGCAATGCAATGGATTGCAAATTTCCTCGTTTCTACAACATTTCCTCCTATCCTGCAATATTTCGGACTGGGTTCTGCTTATGGTATTTATACAATTGCGGCGGCTATCTCGTTATTCTTCGTTCTGTTTTTTATTAAAGAAACCAAAGGAATGGAGTTAGAAGATATGTAATTGCTATTGAACTAAAGTTACTCTCTAAAAATTTAAAAGCAGATGCAAATTTGAAGTCCAGACTTTTATTAAAGATGACGTGCATCTGCTTTGCACTTAATGTCGCACAACAAAGCTATCGATAGAATTTTTACTCGTTTACAAGGTATACGTGAAATCCTCTACCAACATACCTGGAACCATACTACCTCCCAGCTGACGACCATCGTATGTTCCGACTTCAGACACAAATTCTTGGAAATTGGTCAAATCTACAAGATTATCTCCCCAAAATCGATAAAGACTTTCATCAAAACGCAAATTTTCGATAGGGGCAACAATTTCACCATTTTCTACCCAAAAGCAGGCATAACGGGTCATACCTGTAATTCGACCGGTGGGGCGATCGCTCCAATTCAAGTAATGTAAATTAGAAACATACAAACCCGTATTTAAATGAGTAAGAATTTCCTCAAAACTTAAATTTCCTGGACTAATTTCTGGTGCACGTAAAGCCTCATAACTATTAGCGCCATTAGCAGTTTTTTGATATTCCCTAGCAGTGCGAGAATTGACTAGGGTGTTCACCAAGACTCCTTTTTCAATAACAGGTAATTCTGGCGCAGCCATTTCTCCTAATTCATTAAATCGCGGTACTAACCCTCGTTGAAAGTTTTCTTTCACATGAAATGCAACAGATAATTGCTTTTCTTTGCGCCACAGTAACCCTAAAGCACTGCCTCCCTGTTGTAAATCAGCTTCACTCACACCTCCCCAAGAAAGCATAGGCACTAAATCAGCAACTGCTGCTGGTGCAAAGTAGGTTTTGTACTGTCCTCGTGGCAATTCTTTTATTGGACGAGACAGCAATTGTAATTGTCTTTTCGCATCGCTAATTTTCTCGCTATAAGCTTCATGATTCCACTCGCTACCAGCAAAAGTCCCTTTAACAGCTTGTGCTTCAGTTGTGAATATAGAATAGTCTAATGAAAAAGTTTCGGTACTAAACCAGTGCTTTTGACCACTGGAATCAGCATAAGCTTTAATAACAACTCCCCCAGCGTATATTCCAGCAAAATCTAATTCAGCAAGCTGTTCTAGCACTGTTGGTACAAGCACTTCCTCAGCCAATAGATTTCCACAATGAACTTCTCGACTGGTATTTGTTCCTGATGGTAAAACCAAATATGGATCTAGAGGTAACAGAGGAAGTTCTTCTCGTAGTTCTTGCAATGCTTGGTATGCCAATTGCCAATCGACTTGCGAATCTCCTGTAAAGGGAAACTGCCGAAAACTACTGCGCTGATTTTGCATTAAAGTCAGTTCAATTGAACCATCAGTTACACAGCCTGTTTGCCGCACCTTGGCATGATTGAAACGAGTAAATTGACTGCGTTCACTGCTAAGTTTCACAGTAAATTGTTCACTTTCTTGTTTCTTATTTAAAAGGGTTTCAATTAGTTGGTTAAAGCTGGCTTCTAAGGCAGATAGTTCTTCGTGTTTCATGAGAATTGCAAATCAAGAGGGAGCAGGGGAGCAGTTGGGTGCAGGAGAGCAGGGGAGATGAGCGAATTTTGAATGTTAGCGTAGCGTGCCGTAGGCAGCGAATTTTGAATTGATTCGTCCTCACCTCCGTTTATACTCTTCAACCACCACCAAAGACTTCCACGTTAGCAAATACACAAATGGGTGAACCGTGACCTACCCAAATCGTTTGGTTAGGTTCTCCTTTGCCACACAAAGGAGTCCCGTACATTTCCCAAGTAGAGGAGTTTCCTACTTTTACTAAACTGTGCCAAAACTCTGGTGTTGTGGCTCGATAGTTGGGATTGCGGAGGGTTTTGGTGAGTTTGCCGTTTTCAATTAATTTAGCGTACTGGCAACCAAATTGAAATTTATAGCGACGGTCATCAATTGACCAAGAACGATTGGATTCCATGTAGACGCCGTGTTCTACACCAGTAATAACTTCCTCAAAAGAGCCTTCCCCTGGTTCTAAATTCAAGTTTGCCATACGGTCAATTGCTGGTCGATTCCAAGAGCAAGCACGAGCACAGGCGACTCCTGGTACACCTGCTCTTGCTTGACTTTCCAGACTACCCAAACCTCGCTGGAGAACGCCTTCTTTGATTAAATACTCCCGTGTTGCCACAGCACCTGTATCATCAAAGCCATAGCTGGCAAATTCACCAACTACGGTGGGGTCAAAAGTAATGTTCATCTGGGGAGAACCATACGCCAAAGTGCCGAAATCCCTCTGATTGACAAAACTACCTCCAGCGTAATTGCGCTCATCGCCCAAAATGCGGTCAATTTCTAGGGGATGTCCAATGCTTTCGTGGATTTGCAGCATCATTTGGTCTGGGGCTAACGCTAATGAAGTGCGAGTCGTTGGACATTCTTCTGCTGTCAACAGTTCTACTGCTTGTTCGCCAATTTGCTGCACCCGAACCCACAAGTCACCTTCTTGAAAAAGTTCCAGTCCACCTTGGTAACAGTTCGCTTGGAAGCCGTTGTTACTCCGATGCTGGACAACCACCCCATCTTGTGCTGTTGCACCGTAATGTGTGCCAAAAAACATAAATTTTTGATACACTTCTGAGCCATTGCTGCTGAGAAACCAAGTCTCTCTCTCGGTTGTTGTCAAGTTGGCTAGAGTTTTTACAATTTGGTCAGAAACTCTTAGGGTATGGCAGATACGAATAAGTAAATCGTTGATTTCCCCTGGACTCAAAGCATCAAAGGGTTTCAGAAATGGCGAGATATATTGACCAACAACTTTGGGGCGTTCATTCTCAACTCCAAAGGGATGTATCCACCACTCACTGGCTGCAAGTGCTTGTGCATATGCCTTTTGGGCTGCAGCTTGCAAGTCTTGGATTGCAAGCGAATTGGTCGCTGCATATCCTATACAGCCGTTGATCATAACTTCCAGCATAAACCCCATCGTTGAGGATTTGCCGTTACTTTGAGGTATGCCGTCACGGACATAACAGGTAGATGAAGTTTCCTTGACGACTCTAATACCAACCCAGTCGGCTGGTATATCTATTTGAGCGATCGCTTTTTTTAGTTCAGACCACATAACAATTCAAAATATGCCCTTCGGGCAAGCTTCGCGAACAAAATTCAAAGTTCAAAAATTTATTGATAACTGTTAACTGTTAACTGTTTAGAATGTGTTTCTGCCACTCCCGAACTTTCATTTAGTACTTGACATAGTTTAACAATGCGGATGGCAAACTCAAACGTCCTGTCAGTAATTACTTTCTGATGACTACTCATTTTTTCTTTTCAATTATTAATTTTGAATTTTTCACCCTGAGCGGAGCCGAAGGGTGAATTTTGAATTCTCAGTTGCGGTGCCATTTAGAGCCTTCACGACTATCAATGAGGATAATACCTTTTGCTTGTAGTTCGTTACGGATGCGATCGGCTTCGGCAAAATTCTTAGCTTTACGCGCATCCTGCCGTTTCTGAATGAAAGCCTCAATTTCGGCATCGCTTATACCACTACTTTGAGGTGTTTCTACTTCTTGTTTTACTTCTAAACCAAGAACTTGAGCTAGTGTTACTAGTGTATACCACTGCTTCTGTAATTCTACTGGTGAAGTTTCTGTTTTTCCCTCATGCACGAGAAGGTTTCCCTCGCGTTGTAACTTCTTGCTTAATTCAAACAGCACTGCCAAACCTTTGGAGAAATTGAAGTCATCATCTCCTGAGGTTTCAAACTCTTGGATAAGGTTTTTATCTAATTGATGAACATGATGAACAAAAGCAAGTTTATCGCCATGTACATAGCCGAATAGTAAACCTTCTTTAAGGGTTTTCCACTGTGCAGAAGCTGTGGCGATCGCCTGTTCCGTAAAATCAAGCGGTTTACGATAATGGGCTTGCAGCACAAACAATCGTACCGCCATTGGGTCTACAGGTGCATGACTGTGCGCCCCTACTCCATCCAACAACTCGCGAATTGTGATAAAATTGCCCAAAGACTTAGACATTTTTGCACCATCCACCATCACCATACCGTTATGCATCCAGTAACGAGCGAGTGGTTGGTTCGTCGCAGCTTCCGATTGAGCAATTTCGTTTTCGTGGTGAGGATTTATTAAATCTCTACCTCCACCATGAATATCAATAGTTGTACCCAGTGTTTCCCTAATCATCGCTGAGCATTCAATATGCCAGCCTGGACGACCTTTTCCCCAAGGTGAATCCCAAGCTGGTTCTCCTGGTTTTGCACCTTTCCACAGGGCAAAGTCAAAGGGATGTTGCTTTTTTCCTTCTGAATCTTCAGGATCTACCCTTCCGCTCGCACCCGCCTGCTTTTGATCCAGTTGTTGTCCAGATAGCTTCCCATACGCAGGGAAACGCTCTACCCTGTAGTAAACATCACCCCCAACGGCGTAAGCGTAATCTTTTTCTTCTAAAGCATAAATCAGTTCAATGATCGCAGGAATATTCTCTGTCGCACGGGGATACTCATCAGCATCCATGACATTTAAGCGGCGGATATCTTCAAAATATGCATCAATAAAGCGATTTGCCACCGCCTCCATTGTCGAGCCTTGTTCTCTGGCACGGTTAAGAATTTTATCGTCAATGTCAGTAAAATTTTGAATATAGTGCACTTGGTAGCCGCGCCACTGGAGATAACGACGTATCGTATCCCAGACGATATAGGAACGAGCATGACCCAAATGGCAATAGTCGTACACTGTCACGCCGCAGCAATACATCTTAACCTTTCCAGGTTCGACGGTTTGAAAGGATTCTTGGCGGCGGGTGAGTGTATTGTAAAGTGTTAGGGTCATAACAAGCGTGATACTGCTGAAATAAAGATACGTAATAATAGGGGAGAATAACTGGGATGAAAAACCAGCTACCCTATGCTAGTGTTTTCTGTCCTCTGTGCGCTACATTCTTTGTTCTGACTATTTTGATTTTTTCACAGCATCGCTATGCAAGCAGTTAGTTCCGAATCGAAATCAATGGATGCACCGAAAAAAGGACTACCAGTAACAATTATTACTGGATTCCTCGGTAGCGGTAAGACGACTTTACTCAATCATATCCTGACCAATCAGCAGGGACTGAAAACTGCTGTTTTGGTGAATGAGTTTGGCGAAATTGGCATCGATAATGAGTTAATTATCTCCACTGACGATAGTAACGATAACATGGTGGAGTTGAGTAACGGTTGTATCTGCTGCACCATTAATAATGACTTGGTGGATGCCGTTTACAAAGTTTTGGAACGCCAAGACAAAATAGATTATCTCGTTGTGGAAACAACTGGACTGGCAGATCCGCTACCAGTGGCGCTCACATTTCTTGGTACCGAGTTACGCGACTTAACCCGTCTGGATTCAATCATTACGGTAGTAGACGCAGCTAATTACAGCCTGGATTTATTCAATTCTGAGGCAGCTCACAGTCAAATTGCCTATGGTGATGTGATTCTACTGAACAAGACGGATTTAGTTTCTCAAGCAGAATTAGAGACGCTGGAAGTTAAAATTCGGGAAGTCAAGGAAGGAGCGAGAATTATCCGTACAAAAAAATCACAAGTACCACTACCCTTAATTCTCAGCGTTGGTTTGTTTGAGTCAGACAAGTATTTCGCTGATACTGCGAGTTCCCATAGTCATGATCATCACGACCATGAGCATGATCATCACCACGATCATTCTGAGCACGCTCATGATCATCACGACCATGAGCATGATCATCACCACGATCATTCTGAGTGCACTCATGATCATGATCATGAGCACCATCACCATCATCACTCCGATCACTTAGAGAATGATGGTTTCACTTCCATATCTTTCCAGACGGACAAACCTTTTGCGATTAGAAAATTTCAATATTTTCTAGATAATCAGCTACCTGAAACAATCTTCCGAGCAAAGGGGATAATGTGGTTTGACGAAAGCCCTCAACGTCATATTTTCCATCTTTGCGGCAAGCGCTTCAGTTTGGATGATGATGAATGGAAAGGTGAGAAGAAAAACCAGTTGGTGTTAATTGGTCAAAATCTGGATCGTGAAACTTTGCTCAACCAGCTTGAAAAGTGCGTTTGTCTTCCTTCGACGACTCGCGGTAAAGGGTTTGGCAAATAGCTGACTGGCGTAAGGCTCTTAAACTGTAGAAAGTTATGGGTGATGAGTGATGCGTGAGGTGACTTGTTATGTCTACGCGTTCTACTCATCACTCATTTTACTTGTGAAAATCCTCATTTGTATAGCAGTCGCCAGGTAGATTAGGACACGAACTAATGAGAAAACACGGTCACCAAGAGAGTTTCAAGTCTGTTAAGCGTTCCCTGTTCCCTGTTAAGCGTTCCCTGTTAAGCGTTCCCTGCTATAACTCTTAATCAAATCATTACTTATTTTTCTTCTGATTTATGTATAAAAGTGACAAAATGCAATAAGTTCTCATTTGAGTGGCAAAAATAACTGTGAGTCAAATATTCTCCCGAAAACAGTTCAACTCAGTTCTCAGAGTCCTGTTACCAGCACTTTTTATACTCATTATCGCTATTGTTCCTTTTAGTGGCGTTAATCAGGCTGTAGACCTACCAAAACTCAGCCATAAAAGCAATTCCATAACTATTGAAAATACTAAACCAGGTACGACTAATTGGCAGTTGACAAATCCTGCTACTAAGCGAGAAATTGAAGGTTATGCTTCCCTGACTAGTGTCAATCGCGGCGACGAAATCAAGTTTTTTGTGAGTACCAAAGAACCCAGCTATACGATTGAAATTTTCCGTATGGGCTGGTATGGTGGCGCAGGAGGACGGCAAACAGCACCTCTAGTAACACGCAAAAGTGTAAAACAACCGCTGCCACAAGTGGATCAAGTAACGGGATCAATTGAATGCAATTGGAAAGATCCTTATGTTTTGAAAATTCCTTACAATTCAACAGATCCTACACAATGGGCAAGTGGTTTTTACCTAGCCAAACTAACCACAAGCAAAAGTGGCAAGCAAAGCTATATTATTTTTGTAGTACGTGATGATAGCCGTACTTCTGATTTTCTCTTTCAATCGAGCGTCACAACTTATCAAGCATATAACAACTGGGGTGGAATGTCGCTTTATCGGTGGAACAGTCGAGAGAAACAAGCATACAAAGTTTCCTTCAACCGTCCATATGCTCTGAGTCCCAACTTGAAAGCGGCTTATGGGGTAGGTGCAGGAGAATTTTTGACTAACTTTCAACCCAAAAGGAGAACCTCTAGCGCTGGGTGGGAATACAACATGGTGCGATGGCTAGAACGGGAAGGCTATGATGTCACCTATTGCACAGATATTGACACCCACGAGAATCGCATTGACCAATACAGTGGCAAACCAATGTTATTGTTGCATAAAGCATTTTTTTCGGTTGGTCATGATGAATACTGGTCATGGAATATGCGCCAAAATGTAAAAGCAGCAAGAGACGCTGGGGTGAGTCTCGGCTTTTTTTCTTCCAACACCTGCTATTGGCAAATTCGTTTTGAAGCAAGTGGTTTGACGAAACAGCTCAATCGCACTATCGTGACATATAAAGAAGGTGCTGCCCTTGACCCGTTTGCTAGAGACAGTAATCCAAACAACGATTACCTAGTTACAACTACTTGGCGTTCAAAACCTGTGAGTCTTCCGGAGGAAGCTCTCATTGGAGTCATGTACCAGACTTTTCAGGTCAACGCGGATATTGTCATTGATCATACAGCTCCAGATTGGCTGCTTGTCAATACACAATTAAGTCCAAGTAAAACTCAAGCTTCTGTGGATGGTACATTGAAAGTACCTAACAAAGAAATGCGTCTTGAGGGGCTTTTGGGTTACGAAGTTGACCGAATGTTTAGCAAGGCACCACTTAATACGATCCGCATTGCCCATTCACCCTATCGTTATCGCAGAGGTATCCGATATGCAGATATGACAGTTTATACTGCAAAATCAGGAGCAACAGTATTTGCGACCGGTTCTATGCAATGGAATTGGGGGCTAGATGATTACAATGCACCACAAGTACGCCCTTCTGTTTTAAATGCTGATGCACAAGCTATCACACGTAACATTCTCGCCAGGATGGTGAGCAATTAAGGATCAGGAGGAATTATGAGAAATGTCCATAATTCCTCATTTGTGATTATTGATTTTCACAGGTTTGATGCCGTATCTGGCGCAACGATTTCGCCAGTTCCCACATTTAGGATCATGTCCTGATCGGTAATTAAATCTGTGAGTTCCTTAACTTGTAAATTCATTTCCTCACAGGCTTGTCGTAATTCTTGTGCAAAAGTCCTGAGGTCATCTCCATAGCCACATTGGTAAGCAGCGGTTTCAATTCCTTGCTTGGCATTTGCTCTTGCACAATCTACTAATTCGGTGCCTTTTAGTGGTGTTTGGGATGCCATATCTGTTTTTATGACTTTATAAAGGTTTCCTTTTCAGATTATCTATCAATTCAAGTATTAATTCATCCCCCTAATGGTTTAAAAAAGTTAAGAGTTAGGATTGAATTCTAATGTACAGACGCACTATGGGGCGTCTGTGCAACTTCATTACCCGTTGACGACATTACCACCATTGGGGTGTAACACTTGACCAGAGAAGTAAGAAGAGTCATCAGATGCTAGAAACACATAACTGGGTGCGACTTCTTCAGGTTGTCCAGGTCTTTGCATTGGAACTTGTTTCCCGAATTTTTTCACTTTTTCTTCAGGAAAAGTTGAGGGAATCAAAGGTGTCCAAATTGGACCAGGAGCGACAGCATTAACACGAATTCCCTTTTCAATTAAACTCAGTGATAAGGAACGAGTAAAGGCAACGATCGCACCTTTTGTTGAAGAGTAATCAAGGAGCTGTTTACTACCTTGGTAAGCTGTGACTGATGTACTGTTTATGATAGTACTACCTTCTTTCAGGTGTTTCAACGCCGCTTTGGTTAAGAAAAACATCGAGAAAATATTTGTGCGGAAAGTGCGCTCTAACTGTTCTTTGCTGATATCCTCAATGCTTTCTTGCGGATGCTGTTCAGCAGCGTTGTTGACTAAAATATTCAGTTTGCCAAATTCATCGACAGTTTGTTGTACAAGTTGCTGACAAAAGGCTTCATCACCTATGTCACCAGCTATAGTCACAGCACGACGCCCTTGTTCTTCAACTAATTGTTTTGTTTCTTTAGCATCGTCGTGTTCGTTGAGGTAGGCTATAGCTACGTCTGCCCCTTCTTTAGCAAATGCGATCGCCACTGCACGACCAATACCACTATCTGCACCTGTTATCAATGCGACTTTGTTTTTGAGCTTGTTACTTCCTTTATATTGAGAATCATCTGCTTTGGGTTTCGGCGTCATTTCTGATTCCGTGCCCGGTATTTCTTGAGATTGAGGTGGTTGTAATTGTTCTTCTGGCATAGTAGAATCTTCCTTGAAAATAAACGAACTAAAAAAATACTATTTCAAAACTAAACCTTGGACTGAACTCTCAATCCAAGGTTTTATTTTTTGGCTAGCAATTGCCATTCAACAATTTAGGCTTTTATCCCTTTTTAAGCCTGTCGTAGTCATTGCCAGAGCAATTGTACGTTACTGTTATTAATTATCGTCACACAAGACATATACTCTGTCTCTGACAACTAAACACAGCTATGCTATTCTCATGAAAGGAAATATTTAAACCTTTCATCTGTTTATTAAGTTATCTATTGTCTGGCGATTATTTCTCACCCTTTAGATGTAAACAAATTTCAATTTTCTCAATCTTAAGAGGTAAAAAAATTTTATACAATATTAAGTCAAGGTCAAGAGCGCAGCCAAAGACGCTCCGTCTGCGGTCAAAAGGAGTCAGCGCCAGGGTGAGGCAGCCAGCAGTACCGAGCTTTGCGCTTAAGCGTCCCGTTGAGGCGAAAAGAGGAGCCAGTGAGCGAGTTGCGTCTCCCGGCTTGTAGCACAAGCGCGTATCTAGCTTTGGGGCAAACTGTCCGTTTTGTTGAGTGCAAGTGGCGTGCGACTGGGACTCAAAAGTCAAAAAAATTTCTAACTCTATCCCATTTCATCCCTATTCTTTACGAATTATTGAGAGTCTTATTTCTTTCTTCCTTTGATAATATAAATAATGAAATGAGAAGCCCTAAAAAAAATGAATAGTCGCAGAGCCGCGACAAACGAAAAATTAATTAAAATATACCAGAGTAAGACAAGACTGGAAAAAGCAAGGCAGGATTTAACTTAATTTTATGCAAAAACTTGATATTTCTTCTAATGAACAAACTGAAAAGTTTCGGAATCTTCAGTTAACTTTAAGCGAACGCTGGAAAACTGTTCAGGAATTTGAGAACAGCGACGCGGATATTTTAGTTATTCCCTCCTTGAGCATTGACCAGGGAGAACTCAAAAAAATCGAAGGTTTTGAGCATTATGAGGAACGACTGCTGTTTTACTTGATTCAGTTGCAGAATCCCTGCACTCGACTGATTTATATCACATCAATGCCAATGCATCCCAGCGTCATTGATTACTATCTGCAACTTTTGCCGGGAATTCCTTTTTCTCATGCTCGCAATCGCTTGCTGCTACTTTCCACTTACGATTCCTCTCCCAAACCCCTTACTCAAAAGATTTTAGAACGCCCCCGCTTGCTAAAGCAGATTCATCAAGCCTTAAGGCTTGAAAAATCATTTATGGTATGCTATAATTCGACAGAATTAGAAGCAGAATTGTCTTTAAAATTGGGAGTGCCGCTGTTCGCCGCAGCACCAGATTCACAAATTTGGGGGACGAAAAGTGGCAGTCGGCAAATATTTGCAGAAAGCAGAGTTCCGTTTCCAGATGGTTGCCAGAGTGTTTGGAATGATGCAGATTTGGCACAAGCAGCAGCCGAATTGTGGGAACGCCAGCCGACATTAAAACGGATTGTGGTAAAACTCAACGAAGGAATCTCTGGAGAAGGAAATGCGCTCTTGGACTTAAGACCGATTTTGAATTTAGCACCTCCTGCTAGTTCTTATGAGGAACGAGTAACAGCGATGAGTGAGTCCTTGAAAACTATGCGCTTTCAAGCGAAAGAAGAGAATTGGGAAACATTTTCGCGAAAAATACCTCAGTTAGGGGCAATTGTTGAGGCGTTCCTGGAAGGAGAAGTCAAACGATCGCCCAGCGTCCAAGGACTTATTACACCCAATGGCGAGGTGGAAATCCTCTCAACCCACGACCAAATTCTGGGAGGACCTGACGGTCAAGTTTATCTGGGTTGCGAATTTCCTGCCGATGAAACCTATCGACTGCAATTGCAGCAGATAGGGTTAAAAGTTGGCAGAAATTTGGCAGACAAAGGCGCATTAGAAAGATTTGCAGTTGATTTTATCGCCGTTGACAACGGTGATGGACAGTGGGACTTGCAAGCAATTGAAATTAACCTACGTAAAGGTGGTACGACGCATCCCTTTATGAGTCTGAAATTATTAACTAACGGTCGCTATGAACTCTCAACGGGTTTATTTTACACTCAGCAAGGGCGTCCCAAATACTACATGGCTACTGATAACTTACAAAAAGACTGCTATCGGGGGCTTTTGCCCAACGATTTGATGGACATCATCGCTCGTCATAGGCTACACTTTGACACTGGAACCGAAACAGGCACGGTATTTCACTTGATGGGTTGTCTTTCCCAGTTTGGTAAGTTGGGATTGACGAGTATAGGTAATTCTCCACAACAGGCAGAAGAAACTTACAACAAAGTTATCAAAGTTTTGGATAAAGAAACTTTGAGCAACGATAACGATTTATCCTCGTCATCGGAATATGCTTTCCCTATGACTTGGGATGGATCTAGCTGCTAGGAAATGAAGAATTGTGAGTAGTTAGCTGCGTACGAGTTGGCTGTCAAAAAGGACTGCTAAACTAGTAACCACTAACTACGAACCATTTCCCCGTCTCCAGTTATGTACAATCGACTCAGGCTATGTCTTTGAGCGCTTGTGTTTCACACTAATCAAAATGCAGTTCATTGCATTAATTCAGACTGTCCGCGTCCCTATCCCCAGCCTTGGGGAAACAAATTTTGCCACACCTGTGGCGCACCGTTACAACTTTTAGACCGCTATGTCCCACTCCAGCGTTTGGGATCAGGTGGTTTTGCCCAAATTTACACAGTTTGGGATCAAAAGACACAAACAGAAAAAGTGCTGAAAGTGTTGATGGAAAGTTCACCCAAGGCGCTGGAATTGTTTGCTCAAGAGGCGACGGTTTTAAAAAGTTTGCGACATCCAGGTGTTCCAAGAGTTGATGCTGATGGATATTTTTCTGTAGAGATGTTGTCTGTAACAACTTCACAAAGCAATCTCAAGCCTTACCAGTTCAATTGTCTGGTGATGGAAAAAATTCACGGTCAAACTTTGGAAGAAGTTTTCCAGCAGTATCCCCAAGGCTGTCCTCAGGAGTGGATTTTAAACTGGCTTGTTCAAGCTGTGGAGATTTTACAGGAGTTACACACTCGCAAGATCATTCATCGCGATATCAAACCTTCTAATTTAATGCTGCGTACTCCGCAAGGTTCCGTAAATAAGGGGGGAACAAGGAAAGATCAGCTGGTGCTGATTGATTTTGGGGGAGCAAAACAATATAGTTCCAACTTGTTTGGTTTAAAATCTTCCTCAACTCGGTTATATTCTTCTGGCTACAGTCCCCCAGAACAAATTATTGGGGGTATTATTGGACCTGCGGCTGATTTCTATGCCCTTGGTCGAACGATGATTGAGATGTTAACGGGCAAATCTTTATCAGATTTGGAAAATCCCGTAACTGGGGAATTGCTTTGGCGCAAAGTGGTTAATGTCAATTCTCAACTCGCAGATTTGCTTGATGAGATGGTACAGGAGGATGGGCGATCGCGTCCAGCAAATGCAGCAATTGTTCAAAAACGTCTAGAAAAAATTTCCCGAATTTCGCCACAGCAGGGGGTAAAATCCCAAATTCAGCAATCTTTTGCCCAGGGGTTTGGACAAGCCAAGGGGATTTTGGTTCAAGTGGAGGACTCTGTAGGACAAGCACTTACCACCTCTGCTAACGCCGTCGGTCAAACAACTCTGTTTATACTAAAGGCAATTTTCAAGATTTTTTTCGCTTGTCTGGACACATTTTGGACAATCCTTCTGACTGGTATCGGCGCTAGTTTTGGTACTATAGGTGGCTTTGTTTTAGCTTCACAGACAACCATAGACGAACAAATTACCAAATTTATATCTCATCAACTACCCGAGTTGAGTCTGACAACCCCAGCTATCTCAGGCTTAGAGCTTCTTTTGTTTGCAGGTGCTGGCTTGGGAACCGCATGGGGACTAACACTTGCACGGGGTTTTGGTCAGAAGCGGCGGTTTTTTGTAACATCGATTATGGGCATTATCAGTTATGGATTCGCTTGGCTAGTTTTACAATTGTTCACACCACAACAGGGTGGTGAGAGATTACTCGGATTGATTTTGGCAGCTGTTTCTCTGCTCACTATTAGCTTAGGTCTTCGTAGCCATCATATCGTTCACGCTATAGTTGCTGCGTTTGGCACCGCTGTTGTCTTCGCGGTTTTCGTTCTTTTCGGATTTCCAACAAATATATTCGACTTCCTCAGCTTACCCAACTGGAACGAACTCTGGCTTCCAGTAACTTTTTTTGGTTTTGTCGGCGTTTTTCTGAGCTTCTTTTTGGGGGTGAGTCATTATCTTATTGTCCCTGGGTTACGCTTTTTAGGCTGGCGTTAATAGATTTTGTGAAAGTGCCTGCGCGTAGTGCATAAATTGAAGATATAGATCCCCGACTTCTTTAGAAGTTGTCGGGGATTTTGTTTTTCATGAATGATTTATATCATGTCCGGATGAATACTTATAATTAAGCCGCCCTGGTTCTGGGCCACCAGTAGTAGCAAGTTAGTCCAGAGATAAAATCGTGCTGTTTCATTAGTTGTTGGCAGCGATAAACCAAGAGCT
>NZ_JABXYX010000122.1 GCF_017982655.1 Brasilonema sp. CT11
GCATCCAAAGAAAACCCCCTGAAAGCTAACGATCGCCCTCCCTGAATTTGTGATTTCTACCTACATGCCTCAGATCGCTATCATACCTTCATTTGGCGACTTTCTTAAACACCTACCCTTGAAAGCTAGCCCCTTCGGGGCTAGCGAAGCGGACCCCTCGACGAGGAGTCATTTGTACAGGAGATTAGTTCGGCGATTCGTTCTATTTTTTCTCTTCCTCCTGAACGCCCTTCGGGGAGAACCTTCGGTTCCGCTGCGCTAACGCCAGTCGCCTGCGGAGGGAAACCCTCCCGCAGCGCTGGACTCACCAGACACCTACGGAGGGAGACCCTCCTGCAGTGCTGGCTCCTCCTGACTCCTGAGTTCTTGGTTAACAGCTTTTCGGTTAGAATTTTTTTACCAAATTACACTACATTTTGGGTAAGTCATCTCCAAATTCAGGAATTTATCTGCCAACCAAAATTACCAAACTTCCCGACCTTCTCAACCAGGTTAGAAATGCCAAGCGAAAAATAGCACAATTGAAGTTGGAGGGACTTTACCTTAGTGATGCTTGGCTGGAGAAAAAATTAGCTCTCAACACTAAACAACCTCAATACTACTGGCGCTTACGCACAAAACATGGACTATTTCCCAATGGTCGCAAAACTATGTATGTGCGACAAGATGAAGTCCAAAAATACCGAAAAGCGATCGCACTCGGCAGAGAAATCAAAAAACTTGAACGCTTTATCAAACTTACCTCACAGCGTGCAGCTAGGTTAATAAAGCGTGCTGAACTCCGGGGAATAGTCATCCAAAATCCGCTGGGTGATGCAGACAGTTCTCATGACTGGTACACGCCACTTATGTATGTTGAAATGGTCAGGCAGGTATTAGGTACAATTGACCTTGACCCAGCTAGTAATGATACTGCTCAACAATGGATTCAAGCTGGTAGATATTACACAAAAGAAGACGATGGCTTGAATCAACCCTGGTTCTTATCGGTATATTTAAATCCACCCTACGGTAGCCCAGAAGTACGATTGCTGGCTCAAAAGTTTCTCGAAAAGGCGATATTTGAGTATCAATCTGGGAATATAACTGCTGCTATCCTTCTACTCAATCGCACTGGCGCAAGCTGGTATAAAAAACTTTTACACCAAGTCACGGCTTTGTGTGAAGTTCACAAACGAATTAGTTTTATTGATAAGCATGGAATGCAGCAGCGATCGCCACGATACTACAATGATTTTCTATATTTAGGGAAAGAGCCAGAGAAGTTTAAGAGCGTCTTTGAGAAAATTGGAAACGTCACAATATTTGAAAAATCACTTGCAATAATTTAGCAAAAAAACTTAATTTTTTCTTTATCCTAAAACTACAATAAATCCTAACTTATAACTTTCCATCAAACTTAGTAAAATATCTGTATAGTTCGCTATACAGCATCATGGATAACAGTAAACAACAACTAATTAGCGACGAAGAATTAAAAGAACTTACAGACTTAACACAACCTGATCAACTGGATTTTAAGCCAAATCAAGAACCGAAGCGCCCCTCTTTTTGGTCCAAGGTTAAAAGTACGGCTATACATCGCGCTAAACGTCTTGTAGGCAGGGAACTGGCTGGTGCTGCTGAAGTCCCAGGTCTTAACATTGGACTAGCCGCATACGAAGCGTACCAATTTGGTAAAGACATACGTCATTTTATTCGAGAAGAGCAGGCGATTGCAGCCATGCTCAAGAAAAAAGAAGAAATCGCATTTTATAAGAAGAAGGAGCTTGAACGCGCATTTAAATCGCGTGATTTGGAAAAGAACTTCCAAAGAATCAATACAGAAATAGAAGAAATAAAAGAGAAAACTAAATATTTTGCACAAGAGACACAATCATGGAATCACGCCACAGATTATAAGCTCGAAAATCAAAAAAGCAAGATTGAACATAAGATTAAGAGTTTAAATCAACGCTCAATCGAAGAACAAATCTCAAAAATACACGCTGAACCGGCAATGAAACTTGCGACACAAAAAAATTTAGAGAAGGCGGAACAGACAGCCATTCAATTTGAAAAAAACAAGCTTATCGGTACAGCAGACGAAAAACATCAATATCTCCTTACTTATGCTACCAAAAGACTTGGTAAGGAGTATTTCAATCCAGTAACTCACCCTGAGCGAATAACTAGATTCCATAAGTTTTCTTCACAACGGCTTTACCACGATGGTTTTGAGAATCATGAAATTGCATCAGCCCTATCACATGACCCTTTTCTCAAAGGATTAGAGAAAGACCACCCGTATATCAAAGAGGTTGTAGAATCTATTCGTTCACCACATAATACAGGTCAAAAGATACAGGATTGGCGAATAGAAAATAGGATATCACTGTATGATAAACGAACACCAGATGAATATCGGTTAGCACAAAAGTTAACTGAGCGTGAAGCAAAAGTTACAGCCGAAAAATGGGTTGATATCAAGTTTTCTGAAGCCAAAGCAGCCAGGGATAAATATAATGCTCAGTTTCATCAAGGAACTGACACAAAGCTAACCACCAAAGAAGAATACATGGTTGAGTTAGGGAGAAATCTTGCTTTGGGCAATTCTCATAACCAAGACTCATATATCGCCCAAAAGCTTGCGTTGGTGGGACACAAAGAAAGTGATATCATCAAAGCTTTAAATGAAGCCAGTCCTTATGCATCAGGTAAAGATTATGGACAGGTACAGTTTATTGAAGCCAGAAGATTTCTCATTTCCAAAGAAGGGCAAGAAATGAGACAATTAGTTGAACAATACAAGCAGATTCATCCACATCTACAAAATGAAACCCGCTTGAACAGATTTGGGTTTCATACTCGTGAAGAGTCAATAATTTCTGAACACAAAGAACCGAGACTCAACTCACATGAAAGAACCGTTGATTTTCTGCATCCGGGAGAACGTGATCGTTGACGAAAAACGTGTGGAGATATAGCCTTTTTCTTGACATAAAACGTTGAGAATTTTAACGTTGATGTATGTTAAACAAGAGCGAAAGGGCATCTTTATGAATCACCCTATACACACTGAAGATGTGTTTAATTCAATCGGTATTTGGTTGTCTTCGGTCTTCGCTCATCCCAACTCAATTGTAGTTAAGGATAACACGCTTGTGTGGCAGCAAATAATTTTCTACAAGCAAGCCATCGCAAAAGAGTATCTTGATTATCTGGGTGAAACTTCTGCAATAAATTA
Source organism: Brasilonema sp. CT11 (assembly GCF_017982655.1). Lineage (GTDB taxonomy): Bacteria > Cyanobacteriota > Cyanobacteriia > Cyanobacteriales > Nostocaceae > Brasilonema. The sequence continues at coordinate 3,227 of NZ_JABXYX010000122.1, forward strand.
TGCTAAATTCGCTCAGAAAATAGGATTGTGGGTTTTAGAAAAAGAAAAGGTATATCACAAACTTAGCGATGAAGAATACCAGTGGAGGCGCGATGCTGTAATTGCTAATGCTCAATGGCGATTGGAGTTAGCGGAGGAAGGGAAGACGATAGAGGAGATTCAGCAGCTTGAGCGAAAAATCGAATTTGAGCACATGGCTCAAAGTAACATCAATCAAGAATCGATTAACCCTCAATTAATGAATTTAACTCCCGACGCTGAAGAGGAAGAATATAACTTCGGGACTTACCTTAAGCGTCTGGAAGAGAAAGATAAGGTAAGACTTGTAAATCTTTTTAATTGTATAGAGCCAACAAAATCAATTGAACAAGATGGTATTCTCGTTTGGCTGTTGTTCAAGGTTAAGAGATATTTACAAACAGAGATTGCATACAACTTAAATTTCAGAAAAGGAAACTTTTACAAAAAGAACGAAGGTGTCAGTCGCCAGAATTCAGTATGAATTCTGTGCGAGTGGCGGACTCGTCTTGGGGTTTAAATCCCCATTCGATTGATTCTGACTCAGGAATTGCTAGATTCTGAATTCTTTTAAAAAAAGTCGTTTCTCGATATTACCACCCTCCATTTTCTGCAATTCTTGTTTTCAGTTTTCAAAAGTCCTCACTGTTGCAATATTACAACATTGGCTAATAATCTTTCATCTTAACCATAAAACGATAAAGCCTCTTCTTGGCAGAACTCAGAAGAGACCTTAACGTTATTTTGCGAAAAATGAAAGTACTGTATCATGAGAAAAAAATCACCTCTCGTCAAGAGAATTCAGCTTGCGGCTGAACAAATTGTTGCATCACCGCCAAAATCTGCACAACTGGTGTTTACTCCACGGGAGTTAGTACAAACGACCTTGCCCCACTCAGATCCTGGTAATGTGCCAATATGGAAACGAAGAAATGGTAACCTCTCGCTGATTATCCAGCCTGGATACAGTACCGCCAAGGAAAAGCTTCTTGGCTACCCCTATGGAAGTATACCACGTCTGCTTGTAATTTGGATGACTGCTGAAGTACTGAGAACTAATACTAGACGCATTGAACTGTGTGATAGTCTTGCGGAATTTATGCGTTCAATAGGACTCAATAGCAGGAATGGAACGACAGCACGAAGTGACAGGTTTCGATTGTCAGAACAGGCAGAAAGGTTGTTCAGCGCTAGAATCTCTTTCCAAAAGTGGGGAGAGATTGACGGTAAGAGGTACGAATCACGTGTAGATATGCTGGTTGCACCCAAAGCACATCTGTGGTGGAGCGATCGCCATCCATCTCTGGCTTTTGAGGAAGGGAGTTGGGTAGAATTAGGAGAAGAGTTTTTCAATGCAATCATTGAGAATCCGATTCCGTTAGATCACCGAAGTATTCAAGCGATTAAAAATTCCCCTTTAGCTATAGATACTTACTGTTGGGCAACTCTCAGGGCTTATGCTGCTCAACAAAAAGATAAACCACAATTCGTTTCATGGGAAGCCTTGCATAACCAAATGGGAGGTGACTACAAGAATATTTGGAATTTTCAGCAGAATCTCAAGAAAGCATTGGAAAAAGTCAAATCAGTTTATCCGTGGTTTCAATTTGAGTATACGACAGGGGGAATCACAGTCATCCCTTGTGTTCCATCTATCTCACGAAAGTCCAGGAAACAAAATTTAAAATCAGTAGCTTCAGTTCCATCAGTCAATCATCAAATTCAAGTTTCGGCAGAAGCTTTCGGTGAAGCTTGTATTATAATCGCGAACGCTGGCACTGGTTGGTGTAAATATGCGCTCGAAAGCCAATTTTATGAGTATGCAAGCAAACGTGGGACTCCACGTAATATTGATAAAGCGTTTTTAGGTTTTGTTAGTAAAAAGGTCAAAAAACGACCATAATTATTGATGTAAATATCATCATTCTTCAACATTACAGGTAGGGTTTCCTACCTGTTTTTTTATCCAAAGAGAGATGAAACACTAGAGTCAGGTGAGATGAAACGCTAGAGTGATATGAGACGAAACACTAGAGTCAGGTGAGATGAAACACTAGAGTGATATGAGACGAAACACTAGAGTGATATGAGACGAAACACTAGAGCAAATATGCCTGAAGCCAGCATGTGACCAGGTTTTTAACCTGCTATACACTACACATATAGTTAAATATAAAAACCAGTTCTTCTTATATGACACAACACATTATTATATATTTAATATATTAAAACACTGTAACAACGGCTAAGAAAAATTCAGACCAATAATTCAGTCCTACAAATCATAGACCACAAAATAGTAACAGATATTTTCTAAATGAAGCAGACCAACAGTTAAGGATTTAAAACACCTAATACAGCTTACTCACTATGGACTTTGGAGACGGCTTAGATTCGCTTACTCCCGAACCGCCAGAAGAATACCTAATTTAACGATTAGCAACAAGACGCCAAGAAAATCAAAAAGAAGGAGCTAATCTTGCACGCCTGATGGGAGTAAGAGTAAGGCAATTTCACAGGGGTTCATGTGAATTGCCTACTTACCTACACCCTAACCCTCTCAATCCTCTCCTACCCCCTTAAAAATGCCTAGAAATGGCATTTTCAATTGGCATTAGACTCCTTCCCACAAAGCGACTCAGAGACAATTCATAAACCTCTACATTCAGCGCTACTTTTTAGTTTTTTTCCTGTCGAGCATTCAACCTTAATAATTCTTTGCAAAATCCAGCTAACACGCTTGTTCGTGTCACTAGATTGTTGCCACAACTGCCAGCCGAAGAAGAACATAACACTGCCAACAGCCGCTACAAGCCATACGAACCACCTTGTTGATGCTGCTTTATCGCCCAATTTCTGGTTCATGGAGTTGAGAACCTGGTTGTTGCGATCGCTCTGTTGTTGGAGAGCGTTCAATTGATAAGCCATGTCCTTGAAGCAAGAGTTCGCTTGCATGGACGAGTTGTGGGAGTCGCGAGCTAATGTCTGAAGCTCGTGCGTAAGTATTTGTGAGAATTGTGTTAAGTTGTTTAATGCCGCTATAAGCTGTTGCAAGCTTTTCGCCAAATTGTCCTCGTTCTGAGCCTTGAGAATCAGGCTGTCGAGAACTTGCAGGTTGCTGTCGCTCCACTCGGATAATTCTCCTTGAAAGCTAAAGAAGAGTTCTTGCCATTGCTCGGGAGCCTGGGAGACAAGAGTTTGCAAGTCAAAGATGAGGGTTTGAATACCACCTACTGAAACAAAGAGCAGCCAGAACTCATCCTCTGGCTTGATACCCAATCTTAAGGCAAGTTCCAAGGCACGACTACGCTGCTGGGGAGTGAAGTCTTGCAGCGCCAGTGACAAAAGTTCATCAGTCTTGGAACTTTTGTCTTTACCATTATTTACCATTTCGATTGAACACCCCCGCTTCGTCGAAAGCAGCCCAGCTTTTTTGTAAGTAGGTTTGAATGCGGCGTTTGTTGATGGGGTCAGACTTATAATAATCAAGCGCTTCACCGAATGTCCAGGACATCGCGTCCATCTGCTGACGTATGCGATCGCCAAAAAATTCCGGCAAATGAATCACTGGGGCGCAATGCTTCTCAATCAAGGTATTCAGTTCAACGTTACTGTCGAATTCTTCCCAGTTTTTCGTTTTACCCAAGTTCTTGACTACGACATACTTAACGCTACGACCAAAAATTTGTATTGTCTTGATAGTCAACTCTTGTGAATTTAGAGTACCATCACTGACCATCCAAAAGTAAATTGTCACACCAAATTCTTGGGCGAGTTCCAGGATGTTATTGTTCATAATCCAGCCCTTGAGAGGAATCAGGGCATTCGCAGGTAAGTTCGCTATGACACGGGTTTCTAATGCTACGTTGAAAAGGTCATTAGATGCATCTTGAAGATCTGGTGATTCAGAAAGGATAGCAAGATTGCATCCCGATGTTCTGCCATAGGATTGGTGCACATCTGGCTTTGTGCGATCGCACTCCCAAAGACTAAAGGGAATATTTCGCTCGATGTGCATTTGGGCAGCAGTTTTTGTTACAGTGGTCTTTCCAGGACCACCGACTTCACCACCAACCAGATGAATTTCTGATAAGTGAGTCTCTGTCATAATCCATTACCTTGGCTATTCAAACAGTTAACAGTTATCAGTTAACAGTTATCATTTGTTCACTGATAATTGATGCTTTTGATTATTGATTTGCCCAAAGGGGCGGCTTTCCTCTTACTTATTGATAATTCTTATGAAAAAGACAGTTTATACAACTTTCTCCCCTCAGCTTGTCCCAGCAGCTTGTGGAACTTCTGTTTAGGGAAAACGCCAGGGAAACTTTTCAGGATATTGACATCGGTCTCCCAAGAATAAATCTCAATATTACCGTTGTCCTTTTGAATATATTTATCTTCGTCATCGCGCCAAATCTTGAATGCTTCTGATATCAATAAACCTACGCGCTCACGATTGACGTTTGCTTCAGTTTTGAGACTAAGGTTGAGGAACACGTTATCAATATACCAGTGGCGGGACCCTTGGTTTCTTCTCAATAAGCGTGAGGAACAGATTTCAATATCAGCGTCAAGAAGCTGTCCGCTTTTGATGCTTTGTTCCAACTCGCTTGCAGATTCCTCCGAAAGCGCCCACAAACTAACTGTGCCGACAACTATTTTCTGCTGATAAAATAGTGCTTTGATACCAGCAGGATAAGCTTGCCACCTATCCTTTAAGCGTTCAAAGTCAGCATCAGAGGTGGGAGTAAAATGCCTCTGTAACTGAAAGACTTGTTTTAGCTCATAGGTATTTGTAATGTTGCGGACAGTGTAATCTTGAAGCTTTGTACCTTCTAGGTTAATTGCTGAAGTGTCGGTTTCAGACAAATCAACAACTGACAAATCAACATTTGCAATTTTCGCCCCTTGAAGATTTGCTTTGCCAAGATTCGCTCTTGCAAGGTTAGCGCCTGTCAAATCAGAGTTTGAAAATTCTGCACTTGTTAAATCTGCTCCTTCTAAGTTGGTTTCTAGGAGAATTGCACCAGAGAAATCCGCTTCACTTCCCCAAATATCACTCAAATCTGCTTTAGTAAAATTGCAACCAGACAGATTTGCACCAATAAAATCGGCTCCAGCTAAAGCACTGCCTTCAAAATTAGAATGAGCTAAATTGACATCCCCAAGTTCTGCTTCTTGCAAATCCCAATCTGTGAAATCCCTTCGGCTTTTCAATGAGTAATCTGCCCAGACTTGAATGGATACAGGCAAATGCTGCAGTAATTGGGTAGGAGTTAAACAATTAAACTTAGGGATTTTTTGGAAAAGTTCTGCACGGTCTGTGACTAACCCTTCAAGACTATAAGCCCAAATGGATTCGATGTCTAAAATATCCTCAAAATCTAATCCCTTTAGGTCAGACAACCGCGCCTTCTCAATCATCTCGCCAGTAATTTTACAAACCTCGTTGTCTTTTTTGATTCTATTGATCAAGTTTTTTGCCCAATCGTTACCGCCGATTTTACGGCAGATGGCAAACGCCCAATCTAGCGCCAAGTCAGTAACAAATAGCTTTAAAGTGTCACTTTCGATGCTTTTCCAGAGAATTTCACGATTATCATTAGTCAGGAAACGGGGTTGGGAATCGCTGTCTACTATGAGATTGATTAGCGATCGCCCACTTAATAGTACTCGAACCATTTAATCAGTTACCAGTTACCAGTTATCAGTTATCAGTTATCAGTTATTAGTGTTGTGTTCCCTTGTTTACGGTTCACTCTTTAAAGGATAATTCTTCTTAAACTTGGACTTTGCTGATTTTCAGAGGCTTACGTAGCTCTTCCCAGGTTTGAGTTCTGGCTTTTTTTGCTTTCGCCTTTAAAGTCTTGGAGTTCTTCTTTTCTGGTTTGTAGGTGTCCGAGTCTTCTTTGGCTAGAGGCAATGATGAATCCGGTTGTTCATAATTTGAGTCCTCTTCATCTTCTTCTGTGGTTGACTGCCAACGCAACAAGTCACCTGGTTGACAATTAAGAGCAGTGCAAAGCCGTTCTAACGTCTCGCGTTCCAAGCGATTAGGCATATATTTTTCGCACTTGAGCTTGGAAATGGTGACTTCGTGAAAGGAAATCTCCTTCGCCAAGGCTTTGTTAGAGAAGCCGCGTTCCGCCATAAGGGCAGCCATGTGCCATCGTATCGTCATTAGATTCTTTGATTATCGCTATTTCCTCCATTTTACTGTTATTCCGTTCCAGGGACTGGAACTGTGAACTTAAAGATGAAGGTTGATATTGTTATTTCTATATTATCTCAAATTTTAAATTTTAATGCTACAAATTTAATCGCATCGGCTATTATAAATAAAGTTCCATCTTATCCCTAGTCGTTTAGCATCCTCTTGCTATAGACGGCGCGACGTTCCACACCTCCGGGTAGGGGAAAGGGCAATACTCTTAGTGATAAGAGACTCGTGTTAGCGCTTTGTGCGGCGAGAAAGCTGGAGCAAGGCAAGCAGAGGGAGCCGAGGGACTAAGAACTAATTGTTCATCAACTCTTTCCTCCCCTGCTCTTACGCAAGTAGCGGTGCTTCCCCTGCCTGCTTCAACCAAGAAATTTCTTAACCGAACGGTATTGATTCCAGTTCCCTTCAATCCCTTAATCACGGGAGTTCGCCTTCCATTCTGATTAGTGTTGTTACTTTTGGAGTAATTTATGCCTTACAATCAATCACTTAGCGTTTCATTTCCAGGATTAATTTTAATCCTCTTGGACATCTCAAGTTCTATGGGCGCTCCATTTGGTGGTAAATTAGGCGGAATTAAAAGTGTAGAATGCGCTAAAGCTGTCAATCGGGTTCTGCGAGAGTTGGGAATACGTTGCACAGCGACTGATGATGCAGGCAATTCTTACGTTAAGAATCGTTGTGAGATCAGCATCTTAGCCTATGGAAGCACTGTGACGAATGCTTTTGGAGGTAATCTCAAAAGCAAAAAGTTCGTGACAATGGAAGAATTAATTGAAAATTGCATCGAAATAGAAACTGTCAAAGTCAAAGTTTCAGATGGTGCAGGTTCTCTCATTGAAGTCGATGATGAGTTCCCTGTTTGGGTTAAGCCTGTCGCTTCTGGATCTACAGCAATGGGAGAAGCCTTTGAACAAGCATATGACTTAATCTCCGAATGGGTAGTTCAACATCCTGAAAGCTTTCCACCAATTGTCATGAATATTACAGATGGTGAGCCTAATGATATGGCGTTAGCCAAGAGAAATGCCTTAAAACTTATGAATGTTGGTACTAATGACGGTGCGACTCTAATTTTCAATATCCACATTTCAAGTGGTCGAGCTGCACAAGTCATTTTACCAAGTGATGTCAGTCAATTACCGAATGGCGATGCCAACGCTCAATTTTTGTTTGAAATTTCAAGTACGCTACCAGAAATCATGTTAGCCCAAGCGAAATCCGAAGGGTACGACGTTAAATATGGGGCACGTGGATTTGCTTATAATGCAGATGCAGAAACAATGATAAGTATCCTCAATATCGGTTCTAAAGATAGGGGGCAAGTGGAATACGCTGTATGAATCCCAACTAAAGATTGCTGAATCCAAAATCAGCAATCTTTAGTGGCGATTAACACAATTATCAGTTATCAGTTATCAGTGAGCCAGCGCTGCAGGAGGGGAGCCACTGCGTTGGACGGGTTTCCCAGCTTGAAGCATGTGGCGTTCTCCCTCCGTAGGCGACTGGCGTTAGCGCAGCGGAACCAGAGGTTCTCCCCGAAGGGTTACCAGATGGGGATTAGTTTTTACTGTTCACTGTTCACAGATAACTGTTGTCGTTCAACTTCTTCAAATATGCAATGAGTTCCAACTCCGTGAGCAATTTTAGTGTGCAGCTTTTCGCACTATAGCGCTTTGGACTCAACGATTTCTTACAGGTAACACAGAGAATGAACCAGCATAATAATCCAATTCCAACACCAATAAGCTTTACCTTACCCAAAATTGGTGAGAATCCAAATCTGAATGAAGACGCTTGTCGGTGTGAACCAAGACGTGGGTTAATGGCGATCGCAGATGGAATGTCCAATTCTTCACATCCCCGACAATGGGCAAAATCGTTGGCTGAGGGGTTTACATCTTGTGAGAAGGAAAGGGTATGTGAATACATCGCTCAAAACTGGCATGAATGGTTAGAACCGTTTCAAGGAAAGTTTTATCAATACTATTTAAAGATTTTACAACAACCAGTAGATACTAAGGACTTGAAATGGAATCCTGCTAAATCAGGAATACAAAACAGAGGTGCCTCAGCGACTTTTGTTGGGTTACAGATTTTTCCTATTGATAAAGAAACTAACAAAGGAAAATGGCAAGCTGTGGCGCTGGGTGACAGTTGTTTGTTTCAATTCAGGAAGGACTCAGATAACTATACCTTAATAAAATCATTTCCTGTTGAGAAATCAGAAGACTTTTCTGGGATGACTTCAGGCTTTTCAAGCGTTTTGGATTGCAATAACAAAAAGCCACTTTTGATTGAGGATGAATATGAGTTGGGGGATACGTTTCTACTTTCTACTGATGCTTTATCTGAATGGATACATTTTCAGTTGGAAAAGCAAAGTGTTGAGTGGCAGGGGTTGCTCACAATTACCAATGAAGAGCAGTTCATACAATTCATTGAGCCATTAAGACAACAGCATCAGATAAAGAACGATGATACAACATATTGTTATTATGAAACCAATTTTTTATCAGAAGAGGATGCAGGTGAAAGTTCTGAGCAACATTATGTAGCAGAAGAAAGCAAAAACGATGGTACGATTAAGTCAGATATTAGTGAATTAGATGATGAAGAACCTGTTCAGCAACGGGAAGAACGGGCAGAGGGCGATAAACTGGGGACTTTACATGATGCAATTTGCAAAACACAAATTTTTTCTAACCAAGTTCTGATTGATCCGAAGTCTTCTCTAGTCATTCTAATTTTGATAAATACTGTCTGTAGCTTAGTGCTGTTAGTTCTTCATTTTTTACCTTTCCATATCAACTGTAATCCTATTCCTGATTCAACATTAAATCGTGGAAATCAAAATTTTGATGAGGTAATGACTCCTCAAGTAGAAAAATATCTTGATTCAGAATATGTTTCTGTGACCGAGTCTAACACGAAAAAAATGGGCAGTACCGAAGCTTTGATCGGAGGAAACCTCCGCTCAAACTTCTCGCTTAATACGGGTACTCGTCTTGATCCCACGATTTATCGTTTGCGTAGCGCCCCCTCCGGGGCTAGGGCTTCAAAGCCTGCCCATTTTTTAGGGGACAAATTGGTGAGTGTGAAACAGTATAATCAAGGTAATGTCTCTACAAATACTATTCAACTGTTACCGAAACTGGTTCACGATTTTGAACTTTCAAACTCTCAAATATTTTGGGTGCAAGTACCAAATAGTGCTATTTACACAGAATCTCATGTTCGACAATTTGAGGTAAAACAAAAGCATCAAATTTGGCGTTATAAAAATGGTGCTCTCCCAATTAGCGAAGACATGGCAGGTTGGTTGAATCCAGGCACATACAACATTTATTCCATTGGGTTAATTCCCTCAAAAATAGTAGCTAATTGTGTTTATTTAACTGTCAGACTTTATTTCTAGTAAGCAATCAAGAGTCAGGAATGGAAATACTTGATGCTTCGTTTCTGTATTGTGACAAATGGTACTTTTTCAAACACAGAACGAACTCATGTACATTTTACCAATCTATCACGTCTTGAAATGTCAAGGCTTACTGTCTAATTTCTCCTGACTCCTGACTCCTGACTCCTGACTCCTGACTCCTGAATTCTTTTCATTTCAGTTGATAGATAGTCTATTAAATCCTCTGTTAAGCATATGGCTGATTTTATGAATGCGATCGCAACCCCCAATATTGCGTTTAAGGGACTGGTTCTTGAGTTAGCCGCCGGAGAACCTGTCAAGCGAAGTGACGGTAAACTATGGGTTTCTACTGGGGGCTGTGCAAGTGCTTTTAAATTTAAAACTTATTCACCTAACAAATGCTGGGCAATAAAATGCTTTAATAAAGTTCCATTGAACGCTGCAATTCATTATCAAGAACTTTCACACTATTTGAGTCATACTCCTATATCTAAATATTTTGTGGATGCGACATTTTATGAACAGGGGATTCGCACAAGGGATGGAAAAGTACATCCCATCCTAAAAATGGAATGGGTAAATGGAACAAGTTTAAAAAGCTATATAAAAAAGAACTTATCAAGTTCTCACAAACTGAAAACTCTAGCTGATGCGTGGCGCAGAGTATGCGACGATTTAACAAATGCGCGGGTGGGACATGGAGATTTACATCATGATAATATCATGGTCATAGAGGATGCTAGCGGTCTATTGTTGAAATTAATTGACCTCGATAGCGTTTTTATTGCTGCATCTCAACGACATATTGATGATACTAATAAAGGGTTTGACGGATATCAACATCCTTTAAGAGAACAGCTAAAGAAACGGTGTCTGGAAGTAGATTACTTTTCGCATCTTGTGATTTATCTTTCAATATTAGCATTGGCTGAACAGGGTAGTTTATGGTCTACTCTCCAACTTGATAACCAAGAACCTATCTTATTTTCATGTAAAGATTTTCAACAACCTCAGCAGTCAGCAATTTTCAAGACACTTTGCAACTTCAATGACGAGGTAGCTGGACTTGCAATTATTTTAAAGGACATCTGTTCAATTGATGATATTGCTAAAATTCCTTCTTTAGAGAAGAATATACAGACAAACGCTAATTCGATTGCGAAAAAATCCTCTTTAGTGTCTCCATCACCTCAGTTAGCTAAGAAATCTCCGACTCCTTGGCAAAAGGGGACTACATCCTCAACGAAAACTCAAAATCCTAACTCCACTCCAATAATTCAAAAACCAAAATCTCCACAACATGGGATATGGAAAATTCCTAAGTCACCTCCATCACCCATAATGATAAAAGCCCCGACTTTAAATATAAGTCAACCTTCCCAACAGATACTCCCTCCGGTAGTTCCTCCGGTTGTAAAAGTCCTGCCTGTTATTCCTACTAATCCTCAACTGCCTCAAGTCACAATAGACAACTCAAATAAATTACCAAGCACAACCCATCCACAACAGAAAACTAAGGGTTCACACAATCTGATTATAGGAATAGTAATTTTTATTGCGTTTAATCTTGCTCTTATATTCGGTGGTAAGAATGTTTGGTATTATTTGCAGAACCCAAATACTGCCAATAAGTGCGATTTAGAACAGCTTAAGGGCATCGCTGTCTTATGTAATAAATAATGCTGCACATCACGGCGACAACACCGGCAACGACACCAAAGCCAAGGTATTTCTTCCAGGGTTCAATATTGTTGGATTTGATTGATTTCGTTGAGTGAGATAGGTTGGAAGCGGAGTTGCTGTAGTTCTTTGGTTTTATTACAGACAATGATGCGGGTGATGGAGTGGTTTGGTTTCCTGTCGGGTTTGTCTGTCCAACAGATACAGATGCAGAATGACTGGTAGAAGTTAAGGGTAATCAACTAGATGAAGCGTTATACGCAGGATAAGGAGTAGACGCAATATGATTCCCAGAAGCAGGCGAGGAAAAAGAATTAATGTCCATTAAATCTTCTCCCCCTGCTACCCTTGCTTGCCTCAACAGATAACCGACACTTCCGAAACGTATTGGGAGTAGGCGCAGGGATGACAGGTGCTATTTGTGAAGGAGGTAGATTTCTGGAATTGCATGTCTTAAGCGCTGCAATAAGTGATTCAATTTAATGTTTACAAAATTACATTCACCTTTCAACAACATTTATAAACAAATAAGAGGTTTTTAATACAATCGCAGCGGCTATGATTAGAATAAGTAAGAAGCCGTCATAAACTGCTAAAGACTAATTTTCTGAACCATGAAAATTGAATTAGAACCGTTTACGTCACTTGTGCGCTGGTTCAGGTTGCTGAACAAGCGTGCAAAAAATTTCGCTGGCGATATAGAGGCACGATATGAAAGCTACAGGGTGAACGCTCTGACTATCGTTGCCATAATTGGATTGTGGTGGCTGTTAATAAGTTTGAAAGTCAGCTTACAGAGCATACCACAACCGACTCATTGGGGTTCGTCAAGTCAGACAATTTTCGTTGGGCTTTTTGTCATCCCACTTGTAGCCTACTTATTTAGGTTTTTCCAGCCTTTAGGTTACTCGCCAGCTATCTTGATAGCAATTGGTACAGCGGGTTTAGCTTATCTCTACCTTGCGTGTGATCCAACAACGTTATTCTTGACCGAACAAGATAATCGTAAATTGAGTCAAGTGCTCAACAATCAGTTTGCTTGGACAGTTGTGTTGAGCGCAATCTGGTTAGTACTGATATCAATAACGACTCTCAATAAGGTCTTTCGCAATCAACGCCATAAGCTCTTAGCTTTCTGGTATTGGTTTTTGGCAAGTCTCGTCATTATTACCTTCTGCTACGCTTTACATGCCATCTTCGGATTTATCGTCTCTTTGATTGCTCCTCATTACCGCTTGAAATGGCTTGAGGGTATATCAGACGATAAGGATGTACATGTACGCGGACGCAAAATAGTTGGTGAAGGGCGAGCGGGGTTCGATAACCGTCAAGCACTCAAATCAGAATCTGAGTCGTTTCATTTAGGAGGGCAAGATAGACCTTTATCCCATGCGCGTACTCACGTTCTGACTATTGGAGCCTCTGGAAGTGGTAAGACAATTACCCTTAACCAGATGATGGCGGATATACTACCACTGGTAAGAGTAGGAAGCAATCGACGGGCAGTGGTTTATGATGCGAAGTTAGATGTTGTTTCCACACTGTTTGGAATTGTTGGGGATACTTTTGATACGGAAATCATCATTCTTAATCCTAAAGATTTCCGTGCAGTCGCTCTCGATTTTGCAGCAGACATTCAATCGTTTTCAGACATAGAAACATTCACCAACATTCTGGTTCCCCCACCAGGGCACAATGAAAGGCAGGAAAAATATTGGCGTGACAATCCACTTCAAATACTGCGTGCTGTGGTAGAGTACTTACACCTAAACGCTCGTGGTGTCTGGACTTTGCGCGATATCGTGAATTTTTTCGAGAGCGAAGAAATTCTGCGAGCAATTTTGGATAGTGATCCAAGAACTCGGTATGCGTTAGGGTTACTGTCGTCGGACACCACCAACGCTAACATTTTCAGTTCTATCAGAACGGAGATTTACAAATACCGAATTCTGGCAGCCAGGTGGGAACACGCCACCAAAAAAATCAGCCTTAAACAGTGGATAAAGCAAGACGGAAAAATTCTCGTTTTAGGTCGAGATGTCATTCAAAGTGATACTGTTGGCACATCGACTGCTGTGCTCAATCGCTATATCACAACCAGTTTGGCTCAGTTAGTTTTGAGTCAACCGGATACGAAAGAGGCTTCAACGTTCTTGTTTTTCGATGAAATGCACACGATTAAACTTGAGCTTGTGGATTTAGCAACGCAAGCACGGTCTAAGGGTTGTTGCATTTTTGGTGCGTTTCAGTCGATACAAAGTTTAACGCATTTTTACGGCAATGATGGAGTTGAAACCATTTTAGGGCAATTCCAATCGAAAAACTTTCTTAGGTTGGATGATACGGCAACCGCTGAATGGTGCTCAAAACTAATTGGTGAAGCGGAGGTGATTCGCGCAGATTGTGGATATGAGTATGTTGATGATGGGAGTGATATGGGGTACGGTAAGAAAAATAACTTCAATCGTAAAAACCATATTCACCGGGTTGTCTTACCTGCCGAATTGACGAGTATTCAACCTATTAATGCACAAAAAAAGGTGGGTTTAACTGGTTTCTATTTGGGTATGGAGTTTTACAAGCATACCTATAAATGGTGGGAATTAGAGGATATGTTTGTTAACAAAGATTTACAAAAACCTGATTTCCAACCTATCCCCCCTGATTGGGAACAGTTGTCTCCCTGGACTCCCGCTGATTGGGGCAGGTTAGGGATTTCAAATATCATACAGCAACTGCAATTGAAAAAGCAGGCGCAACAGTTACAGAACAAGAGCAAACACTCTGCATCCTCTTCTTCTAAGAGTAATGGCAGTGCGGTTAGTCTAACACCACCCAATACTTACGATGATGATGATGACGACGCAATCTCAATAGATGATGATGGGTTGAGTCCGCCGAATATCAACATAAACCCAATCTCGAAGCTTCCAATTAATAAGCGATTGTCTCGTAAGCCTCCTCCACGTTTTACCCCGAAATTCAAAAAAGGGAATCCACCACATGGACCAAATCGGGTGTAAGGAAGAAAGCAAAGGGAGTAGGAGGAGTAGAGGGGCAGGGGAAGCACCGTTACGCGCGTAAAAGCAGGGGAGGAAAGAGTTAATGCCCATTAACCCTTCTCCCCCTACTTCCTTGCTTATCCGAACCATATTGGGGACTCAATCCCATTTATTTATTCCCAACTCCCCCAAATTTTCGGACCTCATTCTGACTCCTGAATTCTGATTAAAGGGATTTTCTCAGTAAATATTGCATTGAAGGATTAGCAAAATGTCAAATATTAATCAAATACTTCAAACCTGGGCAAATGACTTGGCTGTTTGCAAACAAATTAGAGAAGACTGGCGGTTTTATAGAGAGTGGCAACATGACTGGCTTCCACAAAAGGAAGAAGACTTCGATTCGCTTTATAACCAATATTTGATTGTTCAACAATCTCTAGATTTGGGACAAGACACAGATCAGCGCCGCGATGATTTACACACTTTAGTTATCACCGATGAAGTTAGACATGTCCTAGAAGGTAGTGGGAGTAGTCGCAGTCATGCTATGGCACACAGCCTCACACGAGAAGAGGCAGAACAGTTGAAGTCGATTAAGAGAAAACCTTGCACAGATTACACATGGGTCGATTGGAGGTTTCTACAGTATATCGAAGCTAAAGCTTTTGCAGCTTATGAGGTTTGGTTGAGTTGAAATTTTCTATTCAACTCACATGTAAGCACATGTTTTTTTATTTAGAAGTATCAAATTCAGATTTGATCACATGGAATACCCTATCTACAAAACAAAATCCTTTCGTAAGGATGTCAGGCGCTTGC
Source organism: Brasilonema sp. CT11 (assembly GCF_017982655.1). GTDB lineage: Bacteria > Cyanobacteriota > Cyanobacteriia > Cyanobacteriales > Nostocaceae > Brasilonema. The sequence goes on from NZ_JABXYX010000122.1 coordinate 18,393, forward strand.
GTAAGCGTTCTAAACCGCTGCATAAGCTTTATCAACTTTTAGAACGCATGAGTCAGGGCTTACCGTTGTCTCGACACCATCAAAATCATACGTTGTTATGTTGGCCTGGTTGCTGGGAATGCCATATCGAAAGCGATTGGCTCCTTGTCTACAAAATTCAGGATGAGATGTTGTGGCTTGTTGCTACAGGTAGTCATTCTGATTTGTTCTAGTAGAAAGAAGTCAGAAGTCAGAAGAAATCTAATATACTCAGTAAATTATTTTTTGATACTTTGAGTTATATAATTCCCAAATTCTGACATTTTTCGTTGCGCTTCTCTAAATCGAACAACCAAAAAAGCATTGCTATCTCTACTGTTGACATTTGAAGAAATTAGGGGAGAAAAAATGTTTAGCGACGAACAAGAGCCACAAAATATCAATCACCTCAAAGCTCATCGTGTTAATGGCAATTTGAACTCACAATTGGAGAAATCAGTACACTACCTCGACAATTATAATCATGGCGATGACCGTGAGCGGCTGCAATATTTGAGGGCGGCACTGGTAACAAAGGCAGTAAATGACCAACCAATTAAAGATATTTCCGAAGCTATCAATGTTTTTCTTCACTCAGCCGAATGTCAAGGACATGCCTTTTATAGGCATCCCAATACCAGCCTGAAGCTTCTCAGGGGTATTCTGATGATGAAGGTTCAGTACGGCTTGCCTGTTGATGATGTGGTTAAGGCAATGGAGGCGATCGCTAACTCTAGAACAGGTTTTGCTGAAGATTTGTTTTGGAATGTGATTGGCTCTCCGCAAAAATATCTTTACGTTAATGCGCCAAAATTATCTGTTGTTTTGTCTGCCACTCTAGCGTCAATTTTAGTTGTTGCAGGGTTAGGTGCTTTTGGATTGGGCTGTCTTAGGATTGGTTATGTGGTAGGCAGGCAGCCAACCTTGTATCCAGTTATCAGGAAAATAATTGAATAGGTTTACAAGGTTTGGCTTAGAACGCAATACCGTTCAGTTAAGGCATTTATTGGTTGAGGCAAGTAGGGGAGGAAAGAGGAAGCTTCGGGAGGAGGCGAGGAAAAGAATTAATGTCCATTAACTCTTCTCTCCCTGCCCCTCTACTCCTCCTTACAAAGGTAGGTATTTTATAAGCGGAGGAACCCCCCTCCGGGGAGAACCTCCGGTTCCGCTTCGCTAACGCCAGATGCAGCCGGGTGGGAGACCCTCCTACAGCACTGGTCTCACCCCTTCGGGGTTCGGCAGTCGCACAAGAGGGGAAACCACGGCAGGTGCTACAACGGAGGGAACCTCCGCAACGCACTGCCTCCCCAAGACCGCGCTGCCTCACCGCAACGCACTGGCTCCCCTTGCTTTCTCCCTCTCCCCCTGCCCCCTCTGCTTCTTTAGTGACTTCTTTGTTTGTAAAATTTTACTATTCCTGAAAATTCGCTAGACTTTCTTTAAGGCGCTTTGCACAGATAATAAACGAAGAGTAAGTCCTAGAGAATGAAAGGATGAGAAGTGCCTGCATCAATAATTACCGTATTTAACCAGAGTGGCGGTGTCGGAAAGACAACCGTTTCCCAAAATGTTGGCTATCACCTGGCGCAACTTAAGACGAAGGTATTGGTTGTTGATATCGATCCACAAAGCTCATTGACGGCATTTATGGGCTTAGAACCTATGGACTTGGGGAAAACTGTCTATAATGCTGTCGTTCACAAAGAAGAGCCAGCAATCAAACACGATATTTACGGTGTCGATTTATTACCAGCAAACATCAATCTCAGTCGTGCGGAAATGGAACTTGCAGGCGTCATCATGCGAGATTTGCGGCTGAAGCAGGTTTTAGACAAGGTGCGGAATAATTATGATGTCATTCTAATCGATTGTCCACCCAGTTTAGGGATATTGAGCATCATGAGCCTGGTTGCAGCCACCCATGTGATTGTGCCAATACAGACAGAGTTCAAAGCTCTGAAAGGGACAGAGATGTTGCTCAATACAATTATGGAGGTTATTAACGCCGCAAATCCTGATTTGAAAATTGCCGGAATAATTCCCACGATGTACGACAACCGTTTATCGCAAGCAGGAAAAAGTTTGGAGGCGATTCAGCAACTCGCCCAACTCGCTAAAATATTACCTATCATCCCTCGCGCCACAGACTTTGCTAATGCTTCTCAAGACCGGTTGCCATTGGCTGTTTACAACTCCAAGCATCCTGCTGTTAAAGTATTGCATGATATAGCGCAAATTCTTAAAGGAAATGTTTTGTGAGTAAAGCGCCTTCTAAAGTATCTTCTGAGGTTCACCAGTTTGGCGGTGTTCTTCAAGCCTGGGGTGTCAATCAAGCGGCAAAGCTGAAACAATCGAAACTGCCGACGACAAGCATCGTTTTACCGCAGTATCAGCCCAGGCAGAACTTTAACGAGAGAAAATTAGAAGAATTACAAAAGTCTATTGCACAATACGGCATTATCGAGCCGTTGATTGTTCGTCCGTTGGATGATGGCAATTATGAATTAGTCGCTGGGGAACGACGACTGCGTGCAGCGAAGAATCTTGACCTCAAGGAAGTTCCGGTCACGATTCACGAGTTGAATGCAACGCAAGCTTTGCAGGTTGCACTGATTGAAAACTTGCAAAGAGAAGACCTTAGCCCGATTGAAGAAGCGAAGGGTATCTTAAATTTATTGGCTATTGAACTGGATATAGATGTCGAACAGGTAAAGTCTTTGCTTTATCAGATGCAAAATCAAACTTTAGAATCTACTAGTAACGTTACTAGTAGAGTTGAAAAGGTCAATCAGGTGTTCGCTCAGTTGGGGAAAATGACGTGGCTGACCTTTATTACGTCAAGACTTAGCTTACTGAATTTGCCGGAGAAACTGATTTGTGCGATTGAGCAGGGGGATATTGAATATACCAAAGCTAAGGCGATCGCACAAGTTAAGGATGAAGAGCAGCAGAGTGAGTTGCTGACGGAGGCGATCGCACAGAATATGGCGCTCAGTCAAATTCGAGAGCGGGTTAAGGAGTTGAAGGCGAGTGATAAGGTGAAGAAGGCAGCGCCGCAAACGTATCCGCAGAGAGCTAAAAGTTTGTATGAGAATATGAAGAAACGTAAGATTTGGGAAGATCCCAATAAGAAAGAGGAATTTGAAGAGTTGTTGGCAAAGCTTGAGTCATTGTTGCAGTGAGTTGGGCATAAGTGGGTTGTTCTATGATTTTTTCAGCCCTAAATTTTTTGAGAGATTTTTATGAACAGAATTTTATGCACGTAATTTTATAAAACAGTAATCCCTTAAAATCATACAAACAGGTACAAGGATTAAGCCTGATTTTTTGAACCTATTGTTTAAAGCTGTTCTAGACTATTACGGCAAGAGATTGTGTCAAGATGGTTCTCTCCTAATTTTTTCTCAAAAATTCTTAAAGCATCAAGGTATAAAGCTCGCGCCTCTTCATATTTTTTTTGAGAGGCGTAAACGCTTGCTAAGCCATTTAAGCTATCTGCAACATTACGATGTTTCTCTCCCAATAGACGTTTACGCATTTCCAAAGCTTGTTGATACAGAGGTTCGGCTTCATTGTATCGTCCTTGTAAATTGTAAAGTCTCGCCAACGTATTGATACTGCTTGCAACAGAGGGATGTTCCTCTCCCAGTAGACGTTTACGCATTTCCAAAGCTTGTTGGCATAAGGGTTCGGCTTCGCTGTACCTCCCTTGGGAAGAGTAAGAATATGCTAAACTACTGAGGACATCTGCTATCTCGGGATGTTCCTCTCCCAGCAGTCGTTTACGCATTTCCAAGACTTGTCGGTACAAGGATTCAGCTTCCGTGTACCGTCCTTGGGAATCGTAGAGTCCTGCCAGATTGTTGTAACTGGTGGCGACATGGGGATGGTCTTCTCCCAGCAGCCGTTGCCTTAGTTCTAATGCTTTTAGATACAAAGGTTCAGCTTCCGTGTACCGTCCTTGGGAATTGTAGAGTCCTGCCAGATTGTTGTAACTGGCGGCGACAGAGGGATGGTCTTCTCCCAGCAGCCGTTGTCTGAGTTCTAAAGCTTTTCGATACAGAGGTTCAGCTTCCGTGTACCGTCCTTGGGAATCGTAGAGTCCTGCCAGATTGTTGTAACTGGTGGCGACAGAGG
>NZ_JABXYX010000338.1 GCF_017982655.1 Brasilonema sp. CT11
AGCACGATAGAACGACATGTAACAAACAATACGCACTCGTTCCAAGTGAGTCAATTGTCCAAAATCAGCGGGCAGAGTCTTCAAGCGATTGAACGCGAGGTTGATCTCGTCGAGTCGTTTCAATTGACAGAATTCATCGGGTAATTGTTGCAAACAGTTGTTGAACAGCGGCATCTTGCTCACGAGCTCTAATTTGCAAATGTTGGGGTGCAAACTACTAAGTCGATTGTGATCCAACGCGAGTTCGTGCAAAAAGCTCAATTGACCGATGCCAGCTGGCAGTCCGCGCAACAAATTATACGACGCGTTCAAATGTCGCAAGTTGGTGAGCTGCGAGATGGCTTCGGAGATATTGGTGAGATAATTCTTGCTGAGATCCAAGTGTGTCATCTGTCGACAGTCAAACACCGCGAGTGGCAAGGACTGCAGCTGATTGGAGGCCAAGACGAGTTTGTGAAGGCGATGGAACTCGAAGCTCTAGGGCAGTTCGGTGATGAAATTGTGTTGCAGTTCGAGTTCTTGCAGGGCCGTGGCACGCGAGAGAGTGGCGGGCAAGGCAGCGAGTTGATTGCGCCCGAGTCTGAGAATAGCCAAGTTGTGCGAGAATAGCGAGGGCAATGCGCGCAATAGATTGCCGCTCATGTCGAGACGCGTCATGTGCACGAAACTGTCAAACACTTCGGGCACCAGTTGTAGCGCATTGTTCTACGGGGGACGTTAGAATTTATCAATATGATAAGAAATTGTGTTGATAGAGAGCGGTTAATATACGTAGAGTTGTATCCGACATAATTTGCGATGAATGTGAATAGGTGTCAAAAATAGGTGATGATTTCAAAAATTTGAAAAGAAAATAAAATAATAATTAACGTCATCAATAGCTATCGCGATACCGAATAACAATTAATATAATAGCTACGATAAAAATAGTGGCGTATTATTATTGATTAAATTACCTGTAGATCAAGCAGTGTTAAAGAAGTTAAGTACTGAATTTCAGGGCATAGTGAGGTTAATCTGTTGATGGCTAATATGAGTTGATTTAAATTAACGAGGTATTTGATTTCCGTGGGTAAGAATTCCAGTTTGTTGCCGCTGGCATCCAACACCTCCAAGCCTTTTAAATATTCAATTTCTTTCGGCAGATACGTGACATCGTTCATCATCAATCGTAGCTCGCGCACTTCTTCGTTGAATTTCCGCACAACGGTGTCGAGCGATGCTAAGCGGTTATGACTAACATTCAGCCTAGATTCGCCGCGCTTTGATTCCTTCTCTCTTTTGCTTGCTTCTATTCCCATTATAATACTCTAATTATTTGCATTATCAATAAATATACAATTTTCTTTTCGAATCTTTTGAAGGAACCGTTGTGTGTGTGCGTGGATCAAAAAAGGAGGGAAAAAATACAATTCGGACTCAACCGAATCGTTTACCTCTCAGTGCCCTCGATAACACGTCAATAGGTGTATTATATTTTATCGTTCACGAAATATATTGCTTTTATAGTTCGTAGAGCAACATGTTTCGGGTTGGATCGAGGAGTGTGATCCAAAGCATACTCAGGCCGCAAAATGGCGCAAATAAATTTAAAATGGTATCAATGTTTAATAATAACAATAAGACTATGAGTCGAGGTATGTATATACAACCGCACACAGGCCGAATCTAATTTTATCTAATTTTTTTTCCTTTTTTGAATTGTCGTATGAACCAAATATATTATTTATCATTTAAAAATATAACTACGTTGTATCAGTACGTAAATACACCCTAATTGAATTTTTAAATTAATTTGAGTTCATTTTTTTTATTTCAGCTCTGTCAAACTTGATCTTGAAAAAGAAATCGCTTCTGGCACAAAAATATACACAAAACGAATATACAAGTAAGTCGCAAAATTATTATTTGCATGCTCTAAGTGTTGACACTCGTTGTTAGATCAACGCGAGTCTCGGCCTTGGTTCAGTCAGCACCGCGGCTACGCAGAGGCTAATAATAACAACAACAACAAGGATAATAAGGACCAAAAAGACAGTGAGGAGAAAGAGAAGACCACCGACGAGGAGGGAACAGAGAGCAAGACCGGACAAGAAGACGAAGCCAAGCCCGATGCAGAAGAAGCAGCGCAAGCAGGACAGTTCGGTGGTGCGGGTGCGAGTGTGTTCATGGGTTCGTTGTACTACCTCGTCACGCGTCAGCAAGTCGAGAGCGCGAAGAAAGACTCCAATCTCGTGCTCATGCTCGACTTGGCCAACAAACGTCGTACGGAAGAACAAGTGGCGTTGATGCGTCTCAATCGCGTTGAAACATTCAGAGACATGGTGACACCCGTCACTGACACCTCGCATCACTACTTTGCATTCAATCCGAAAGTTATGAGC
>NZ_JABXYX010000013.1:0-33156 GCF_017982655.1 Brasilonema sp. CT11
AGCGCGTAGTACTGTTGAATATCGGCGCTTTGGCAGAATTATTAATATTATCTTCTCTTGGAGCATCCATCCAATAACGCAAACACTTATTTCTAATGAATTGCATCGTTTTAACGGCTTCTTCAATCAAGGGTACAGATCATAGAAGGGAGACAGAGTGCAGGGAAATAAAACTTTTCGCTTCACCTGTCACCTGTCACCTGTCACCTGTCACCTGTCACCTGTCAACTACTCCTTATCTAGTAGATGAGAGAGTGCGGCGCTTAGTCACCATCTGGAATGCTTCGATGATGTCACCTTCTGCCCAGTCATTGTATTTGTCAATGCCAACACCGCATTCGTAACCTGCGTTTACTTCGCGGGCGTCTTCTTTCATTCGCTTGAGCGAGTCAAGAGGAGCTTCATTGATCACCTTACCGTTACGACGCACCCGCACTTTACAGTTACGGATGAGTTTGCCAGACTGCACGTAACAACCTGCAACGGAACCACGACCAACGGGGAAGACAGCACGCACTTCGGCTTGACCCAAGTGTTCTTCCACCAACTCTGGCTCCAGTAGACCTTCCAAGGCTCCTTGGATGTCTTCTATGAGTTTGTAGATGATGTTGTATTCCCGTACATCTACACCAGCTTCATCAGCAGCTTGTCTTGCGCCACTGGCGTAAGTAGTGTTGAAGCCAACGATAACTGCTCCACTGGCTGCGGCTAAGTCGATATCTGTCTGGGTAATTTCACCAGCAGCTGATAACAACAACCGAATCTGTACTTCGTTTTGCGGAATTTGCCTGAGCGATCCCACAATTGCTTCCACTGAACCTTGGACATCTCCTTTCAATATCAGGTTGAGTTCTTTCAACTCGCCTTCCTGAGCCTGAGCCGAGATACTGGTCAGGGTAACACGTCCCTGCATCAGACGCGATTGACGGAGTTTTTCAGCGCGTCCGGCGGCAATTGAGCGTGCTTGTTTTTCGTTGCTAAAGACATCAAACTCGTCGCCTGCTGCTGGTACATCACTTAAACCCAGGACTTCAACGGCGAAGGAAGGAGTCGCTGCTTCGACTCTTCTACCTCTGTCATCCACCATTGCTCGGACTTTACCGAAGGCTGAGCCAGCTACCAACAAATCGCCTATGTGCAGACTACCGTTTTGAATCAGCAAGGTTGCAACTGGTCCCTTTGCTTTGTCCAAGTGAGCTTCAATAACGGTTCCTTTCGCAAGTCGATCTGGGTTAGCAGAAAGTTCTTCTATTTCTGCTACCAAGAGAATCATCTCTAGGAGTGTATCCAGATTTTCGCCCTTTATAGCGCTGACAGGAACCATAATCGTGTCACCGCCCCACTCTTCTGGCACCAAAGCATATTCTGTTAATTCTTGCTTAACACGATCAGGTTGTGCTTCTGGTTTATCGACTTTGTTGATCGCTACTATCATCGGAACTTCAGCGGCTTTGGCGTGGCTAATCGCTTCAACGGTCTGAGGACGAACGCCATCATCTGCAGCGACCACCAAAATAGCGATGTCGGTGACTCGCGCTCCCCGCGCCCGCATAGCCGTAAAAGCTTCGTGACCCGGAGTATCAAGGAATACGACTTGCTGCTCTTTACCGTCGTGTTCTACATCTACATGGTAAGCACCAATATGCTGGGTAATACCTCCTGCTTCACCAGATGCCACCTTTGTTTTACGAATCGAGTCAAGCAGAGTCGTTTTACCGTGGTCTACGTGACCCATAATTGTCACAACTGGCGGACGGCGATGCAGGTTTTCCAGATCTGCCACGTCTATCATTTCCGTGACTTTGCGGGCTTCAGCTTCTGGTTCGACGGTTTCAACTGGTATTTCCAACTCGTTGGCTACCAGTGTAATTGTGGGAATATCCAAATTTTGGGTGATACTCACCGCCATGCCTTTCATGAACAGAATTTTCACAATTTCTGTATCAGCCACTACCAAAGCCTCAGACAGTTCTTGCACTGTCATCGGACCTGTGACTTCCAGTATTTCTGGACGATCCTGCTTTTGTTCCGTTTCTTGGCGACGGTTTTGCTCACGAGAGGAAGCAGGTTTTTTCCCTTTCGCAACTGGCGCAACAGCCGTGGCTACTGCTGTTTGTGTCGGCTTGGAAGCCTTAGGTTTCGGTGGACGGGCAATAGAGAGACTGACTTGGATAGTGGCAGGTATTTCCAGTCCCTCTTCATCTAAGAGATCTTCGTCTTCAAACTCATCAACTATTGGCTTGACACGTTTGCCTTTAACGGCTCCCTTTCCGGGCTTAGCAGACTCTTTGATTTCTTCTATCTCTTCTTCCTGCCACTTTTTACCGCCTTTGACTTGACGTGGCGGGGTTGGGCGCTTTAGTTCGACGACCTCTTCAGTCGTTGTTGGTGCTTCATCCTCATCTTCTTGCCCAACCTGCGGTTTTGTCAGTGAGACTCGCATTGGTTTTGGAGGCGTAGCGACTGGTAGCGCACCTCCTGGTTGTTCAGCAGGACGTACTATTGGTCTGCTGGGTCGTTGCGACTCTCCCACTTGTACAGGTGCAGAAGGCCTATTTCCTCTTTGCTCAGGTTTTACTGGTGAGGGGGTAGTAGAACGCACAGGTTTTTCAGTTTTTTGCGGCAAAGCAGCCTGTGCTGTTTCCCCTGTTGCCGTTTTATTGACTCTTTGCTGCTTGACTTGGTCGCGTTCGCCCGCAAAGGTTCGGCTGCCTTCGGGAGCATCGCGTTTTTGAGGTTGCCGCTGTGTGCCATCGCCTGCAACAGGTCGGCTGCCAACGGATGCATCGCGTTTTTGGTCGCGATCGCGTTTGAGAATTATAATCGGTTTCTCGCTCACACTCGGTTGGTCAGCGTCTGTTGGAGAATCTGGTTTTTCCCCAGCTGGTCTTGTGGGCGGGGCTGCCAGTTGTGGTTTTGGCTGTCTTTCCGGTTTTGCTCTTGGTGCAGATGCTTTTTCCGGTTTTTCCGCTGCTACTTTTTCAACCGGCTGGTTTGTATTGGGTACTATGTCTTTATCCGCGTCTGTCACTGCTGGTTGTTCAAGTGTGGTCTCAGACTGATTCCGGGGTACAGATCGAATTGGTGCCGTCGGCTTCATGGGTGAGACAGGGGGAGCGATGGACTTAGGGGGTGAAGGAGGATTGACTTCAGAAGCAACTATATTGGTAGCAACCGACGCCTCTGGGGCGTTAGAGATGGGGTTTTTCAAAACTGTAGGTTTGCGAATCTCCAAAATTTGTTGTTTATTAGGTGCAGCAGGTCGGTTACGTCCACCATCTTGTGGTGAATTTGGTCTATGGCTGTTAGTGCCATTTCCTATTCTGGGCGTCACACTTGTCTGAGCTACTTTTTCTGCTTGAGCCCGAATGCGTTGGGCTTCGGATTCTGTAATTGTGCTGCTATGGCTTTTGACCGCAATATTGAGCTGGTCGCAAATTGCTAATAGCTCTTTGTTATCCAAATTCAATTCCTTTGATAATTCGTAAATTCTAACTTTGCCGTTGTTCATCCACTCTTCCCCTTTAATTTACAGTTTTAGCGGATGGTTGCCTGGTTGGCGACATCTCCATCCTTCGATTACTGTGTTAGGTTGCCACTGCTAATGAATGCCGGTGCCTCCATTCAGGAAAGAGAGATGTTTCGGTTTATCGCTGGCATCCCCACCAGGAAAGATGGTTGACGCCGAACTGCGCTTGGGCGCTACCAGGTTGCCATTCTGTACTGTTTTGTTTTGTTGATTCTGAGTCTTCCACGACACATCGAGTAAAACTTATTAGGAGTCTTGCTTCGCCCCTTTGGATAACCAAGAGCTACGCTAATGACACCCTTTTACTATTTTGGCACTACATGAGCGATAAAACAGAGTGTGTTGATAGCACAAATAATTCGGCTGTCACCACAATTTCTTTGGGAATTACCGCCACAACGTAGTTTTGATTAAGTTTGTTTTTGGTTATTCCTTTAGTGTAGACGCTGCCACAATGTGTGGTACAGTGCTTCAGGCACTGATGCACGTAGGGCTCGCCCTAATCTATTTTTTTTCTGAGCTGCCAAAAGACAGTTCTGCTGCGGACAAATATAGGCAGAACGCCCCATGCCCTGATCTAATTGTACCTGTCCTGAAGGAAACACGCGGACAATTCGCCAGAACTCTTGTTTTAATCTTGTTTTTCGACAACTAATACAACGCCGATAATTTGGTTTCATAGGCGCGCTCGTTCGTTACTCAGGACGATGTTTACTGATAACTTTACTCTTACTCGTCATCATTTTCGTCAAAAATTTCATCTTCAAAAAATTCTTCCTGATTTTTATCTTCTAAGTCCTCCTCGTCAGAGTCATCTACTTCTGGTATATATTTTGCTCTCACATCTGCAAACTTAGCATCTTCTCCTGCGTGGTCATACTTTGCTTTATCTTTGATATCAATTTTCCAACCAGTCAGACGAGCGGCCAAACGAACATTTTGTCCTTCCTTGCCGATCGCCAGACTCAATTGGTCTTCTGCCACCAGTACGTGAGTTTGTCTTGTTTCAGGGTCCATCAGACGAACCTCATCTACCCGTGCGGGACTCAAAGCGTTGGCAATATAGGTAGCAGGATCTGGAGACCAGCGAATCACATCTATTTTTTCGCCGCGCAGTTCGTTGACGACAACTTGAATTCGTGATCCCCGCGCTCCAATACAAGCACCTACTGGATCTACATCACGATCAAGAGTATCAACAGCAATTTTGGTCCGAGGTCCTACATGACGAGAAGGAGGATTTGCCTCCCGCGCTACAGCGACAATCCGCACGACTTCATCTTCGATTTCTGGCACTTCGTTGGCGAACAAATAAACCACCAAACCTGCATCAGAACGTGAAACCAGTAACTGAGGTCCTCGTTGCTGACCTTGAGAAACTTTTTTCAGATAGACCTTAAACGTGGCATTTGCCCGATAATTATCATTAGGTAATTGTTCACGCTTGGGCAATTCGGCATCCACCTCTGGCTGACCAAAACCACTGCTGACAGCCATAATCACCGATTGTCTTTCAAACCGCAGAACTCTTGCTTGTAGAACCGTTCCTTCTAAGTCTTGGAACTCCTCTTGCACCATCTGGCGTTGTTGATCCCGCAGTTTTTGCGCCAAGACCTGCTTAGTTTGCATTGCTGCCATGCGACCAAATTCTCCTTGGTCGGGGGTAACATCCAGCACAACTTCTTGTCCTAATTGCGCTTCGTCCCCTCCCATGTCTTGAACTTGTTGAAGCGCAATTTCATGATCAGAGTTGGTCACAGCTTCAACGATAGTTTTGGTTGCAACAACGCGGAAGCCTTCATCTTCAACGTCTAGTTGGACATCAAAATTCTCAAAGTAATCTTCATCGAACTGTCTTCGCTCTAAGTTTTGAGCACGACGATAACGTTCGTAACCTTTGAGTAATGCTTCTCTGATAGCTGCTTGAACTGCAACACGAGGTAAATTACGCTCACGACTTATATTTTCGATTAAATCTTTTAATCCAGGTAAAGTTACCATTGACATAAACAATCTCCTTATATAGCTATGCAAAAAATGGTCAGCAGAAAAACAGTGCTAATTGCTGAGTTAGTGATTTGTGGAATTGTTTAAAACCTGACTCAGCAGCGCCGCTTGCTTTGAGGGATAAACCTCACAAGGGACGCTGTCGCTCCTCTAAACTTCGGTACTCACAACTGTTGAATGCTGATAGTTTTTCTATCTGCCCTCATCGAGATCTACCTTAGTAATTAGGGAGCGAGGAATTTGAACAACACGACCTTTTTGATTTAAATAAACTGTTGTCTCATCCCGGCGAATCAACTGACCAATCCACTGTTGCTGTCCTTCATAGGATGGAGCAGTCTGGACAATAACAGGAAATCCTTTGAAGGAAATAAATTCTCGGTCGGTTGTCAGCTGTCGCGAAATACCAGGACTGGATACTTCCAATACATAAGCATCTGGAATGATTTCCACTACATCTAAAGTAGCTTCAAAAGCACGACTCATTCGCTCACAGTCATCTAACCCAGTGTCCTGTTGAGGATTGCGAATGTCTAAGCGTAAAACCGGCGGATTTTGATTGGTGTGAAAAACCACGCCAACAACTTCCAATCCCAGCTTTTCTGCCACTGGTGTCGCCAATTCAATAATCTGTGGAACGAGAGGGTGAGTCATGCGGCTATTCCAACAAAAAAAGTGGGTCATTACCCACTTCCTGCGATAGGGATATCTTCCAAGAAGTCTTCGGGCGAACCTAACAGGTTCGCCTGATTATCTAAGTTTAGCGTATTTTTTTGGGAGCGAGAAGCAAAAACTCGCTTGAATATGGGTGTAAGGGGAGCCAGTGCGTTGGGGAGCCAGTACTGCAGGAGGGTTTCCCTGCGTAGGTATCTGGCGTTCGGGTTTCCCGACTTGTTCGCGCAGCGTCTCCGCAGGAGTTAGCACCTGGCGTTGTAGGGGTGTAAGGGTGTAAGGATGTAAGGGTGTACGGAAAAATCTTTCTGCCTTGAAAATAGGGGTGTAGGGGAAAGCCAGATTTTCATGGCAAGATTTGTGGGATTTTCCCGTGATTGGCTGATTTGAAATCAGGCATTATGAGACGTCGTACCACAGAGGAAAATTCCTTTCCTTGTCTTGTTGTCTATTTGTCTATTTTCCACTGCTGTTGCAAATTCACATCAACTTCCTTCTCTACGTACCAGCATAGTAGAGCTTTTATCTTCCACTGGTTGAACTGGTGGCTGTGTTCGTAGCTGCTTGGTTTGCTCGATAATTTTCCACATATCTTCTTTTGACAACCGTTGGACATAATTAAGCTTGACTTCTTCTAAAAAGTCAATAAGTAAGTTCTGAATTTCTGAAAAAACCTGTTTTTTCTGGATTTCTGTTCCTAAAGCTTCGCTAAAGCTTTGCACAAGTTGACTAGAAAGTTTTGCTCCTACTGGATCTTCTGCTGCGCTGACAACAGCATTATAAAGGTTAGTTGTGATTTGCGTTGCGAGTTGCTCACTCAATTGAGTTTGCATCGCATCCAGTCCAGGTAATATTTGTAGGTTGTGATAAATGGGAATTTGTTTAATAGTGCTTTCAATGTTGTGCCGCAAAATGGCAGTAATTTCAGGTTGGATTTTTGGCAGTACTTGGTAAACAATTGTTTTTACCAAAATGGCTCCAATTGCTTCTACTTCATTAATATTGTTGATATCTATGTAGGAACGGGTATCTTCTTTTTGTGATAGCCAACGCCTTAGTTCACCCCGTTGAATTGATCCCTGAATTTGGTTAATCACCCGAATAACAACAATTTCTGTCAGTTCTTCGGCAAAATTCGCCACGACTCCTCGATGAATTTGTTGACGTATTGGATTTAGACTCAGCATTCGTGCATGGTCTAGGCGAATCGAAACAGGTATAATTCGCAACCAACGCAAAAATGGTAGCAATAAAAACAAATCATACCAGTGCGTGAAAATCGCATTGAAAAAACTCAAACTAGGATACTGACGTTTGATATAGAAGCTGCGTGCTAATAACTCCACACCAAATAAAATGACAAATGGTAAGTCAATTATCCAAAAATAATCAATTAATTCGCCATTTTCTCCAATACTTCGATAATAGTTGACGAAAATTAGAGGACGAATTTTTTGGTTGAAAAAATCAATTTCTTGCTTCCAACCGCGTTTTGATAAATAAGCCTGACTCCAGAATGTAGAAAAGGCTTGCTTGGAAGATTTAACGGCTACGCGATCGCGCATCCGATTTTTGATTTTTTCCAAGCTACCACTTTTATTCGCCGCTTCAAACGGGTTGCTATCAATCATCTCGCTACTAAGACGGCTGAGTTCCTCAAGTTTTTTTACCACCTGAGGTGATTGCAACCCTGTTTGACTGACTTGTTCTATAAGTTCGTCTACCGTCACCAAATAGTTTTCTGTATCTCGATGGGGTTCAATTCCTTTAACTGGATCGTATTTCTGAGTGATTATGGGGAGATTTCGTTTGTAAAAATCTCGCCAAGGAACATAGCTTAAATCAAATAAAACCAACCCTAGATTAACAGAGGCAATAATTGCCATCAACCGCTCAAACCATATGTTTCGCTTTGTTAAGGTTTTCACGTTAGTCATTGGTTTTTAAAGAAGTAAAGTACAGATTTTGGATACAACATCTCTAAATTACGTGGTTTCAAGTCTTGTCTACCTATACCTGCTGCTTTCAAGCAATATATTTATAGGAATCCTAAATAATTTCTGAGAAAATACTGCTTTATAGAAAACTAAGTTAAATATTTGACGCTTGATTTTTACAATAAATTAAGCATTTTAGCGACCAAAGTCATATCTACTTAGCACAAAAAAAACTAAAATCAACGCCAGTATTATCTCATGTATGATTCAGGATTGCTATATCTAAGATAGATGACATTAGTTTATGAATCTTAACATCCATGTACGATAACTTTAAGTTATCAATAATCATTAATAAAGCGACCGAAAGACTTTACAGAAACTTAAAATGCATCTATCTGTCAACGTCAATATCCGGTTGATTTGACCAAGAGGAGTTTTACTTATGTGGTGTGGGTTTGGAAAATCAAACATTACCGTTGCGACTGCCTGTTTGATCACAGCTAGTGTAGTGATTTCAGATGTCGCTTTTGCGGCACGAACTTATACCCCACGGCAATTTCGTGCTGTGTTACGGGGACTAGGTTACAGCGTCAAGGTATCAGATGCACCTTTGACCACAGCGGATACTAAAAACGCAATTCAAGAATTTCAAAAAGGGCACAAACTACAACCTGCGGATGGAATAGTCGGACCAAAAACTCAAGATGTTGCTGCAAAAATAGTTGAAACTTTGCAAGCAAATTTAAACTTGGTAGCTAAGCCCAATCCTCTGTTGCCCAGTAATCAATATTATGGTTCTCAAACAGAAGCAGCAGTTAAGCTATATCAGAAAAAACTGGGTTTACAACAAACAGGAATTGCTGACTTAGCATTCAGGCAAAAACTCAGCCAACAAGCAAAGGACATCAAGAAAGAACCAACATCCACGCCAACAACAAAGCCACGAAAACCAACAACCTCACCGACAACCCAGCCAACACCAACAGCAAAACCAACTAAAACGCCTACTTCTACACCTAGAAGTACCCCAACAGCAAAACCAACCACAACGCCTACTTCTACACCAGAGACGTTACCCACAGCAACACCTACTTCTACACCAGAAGCGTTGCCTACAGCGAGTCCTACGTCCGCACCAGGAGTATCACCAACAGCAACGCCTACACCAACACCGACAAGATAATAACTTGGCTTAACTCATCTAAGTTGGACCAGGTTCTTCTAATGGTCTACCTTTAGGAGTTGGTAAAATGGGGCGGCGGTCATCGTAGGGCATGGGAATATACTGTACGCTAGGCCGTCCGCCTTGTGGTTGTGGATATAAATCCATAAGGTCGTAAATAACATTGGGCAGTCCGACTGTTACGGGTAGCCCCATTTCTGTTGCTTCTTCAACAGTGATTGGGTAGTCGTGAGTAACGCGCCCAGTCGTTAGGGCATCGATTATACTCTCAATATTTTCTGGCTTAACTTTCTGTGTGGGTACTGTATCTTTCAGCAGAGTCCGTACAAAGCGCTGCACTTGGTCGATCGCTTTGCGTGATAGATCTGCCATAATCAAAGTCTGGTCGTCAACTTCACCAATAGGTTTGTCTTCAACAACTTTCAAGATGCTGGCTGCAGGGAAGTTACCCAGTTGTGGATCAACCGGTCCAAGAACAGCGTTAGCATCCATAACAATTTCATCAGAAGCTAGGGCAAGCATTGTACCACCACTCATAGCGTAGTGAGGGACAAAGACAGTCACTTTGGAAGGATGGCGAATTAATGCTCTAGCTATTTGTTCTGTTGCTAAAACCAAACCACCAGGAGTATGTAAAATCAAGTCAATGGGGATCTCTGGCGGAGTAAGCCGAATTGCCCGCAGTATCTGTTCTGAGTCTTCGATGGTGATATATCGCGATACAGGAATTCCCAAAAAGCTGATAGACTCTTGGCGGTGAATGAGCAAAATCACTCGGCTTTTGCGTTGTTGCTGAAATTCCTGTAGGGCGCGGATACGCCGATATTCTACCTGACGTTTCTGCCACAGGGGTTGCAGGGAAGAAAGCAGGAGGAAAATCCAGAATAAATCTCCAATACCAAAGCCCATATGCAATTCAAAATTAAAACACAGTTAAAATTAAAAGCCTAACTCCGGCAAGCGTCTCATCTACGTGCTTTGTGTAAAAGCATTTCAGCTAAGTATAGATTGCCAAAATCAAGGTTACCCTGATTATTGTTTCAATTTTTGGAAAATATCGAGTCTATCTAGAGAGTTAGAAGAATTTAACTGTAAAAGTATCAGAATAAATTGCCCAAATTAAAAATAGCATCGCCAAATTTTGATCGTATCGTCATCACTACCACTTACAATAGTCTGTCCATCTGGACTAAAGGCAACAGATCTGACGTAATTAGAATGACCATAAAGAGTGCAAATGTCAGTACCTGTCCTTATCTGCCAGATTTTAATAGTTTTGTCCCAACTACCGCTAACAAGAAGCTGTGCATTCGGGCTAAAAGTGACTGAACACACCGCATCGGAATGACCTCTAAAAGTGTGAATTTCTTTCCCTGTACTCACTTGCCAAAGTTTGATAGTGCCATCAGCACTGGCACTTACCAAAAGTCGCCCATCTGGGCTGAAGGTAACGAAATTAACAAAGAAGGAATGACCTATAAAGCTGTGAATTTCTCTACCTGTACTTACTTGCCAAAGCTTGATTGTACTATCAGCGCTACCACTCGCTAGAAGTTCTCCATCCGGACTGAAAGCAACTGACCATACTGAGTCAAAATGACCTATCAAAGTGCTAATTTCTATACTTGTACTTACTATCCATAACTTAACAGTGCTATCAGCACCACCACTCGCTAAAATCCACCTTCCCATGTAAGTTTCTTCTTGTTGATAAGAAAATTTCAGAGGTATTGGATTAAAGGCTACAGAATTGATCCAGCTGCCATGAGTGGTCAATGTACGAATTTCTTTTCCTCTACTGACTTGCCACAACTTAATGGTTTCATCCCAGCTTCCACTAGCAACTAACTGTCCATCGGGACTAAAAGCGACAGTATGAACAATGCTGGAATGACCAGAAAACCAACCACCAAGGCTACGCAAAAGTTTACCAGTTTCTAGTTGCCAGAGTTTAATTGTATGATCATTGCTGGCACTAGCGATCACCTGTCCATCTGAGCTGATAGCAACAGCAAGAACCATGCTGGAATGACCTCTGAGGGTACGTACGCATTGCCAGTTTCCAGAAGTGGCAACAGATGGTATGATTCGCGGTTGATTTTGGGGTGGAGACTGATTATTAGGAAGTACTGGGCGGTGTACGATTACCTGTGTGGGCGGTTCCTCGGGGATCTCAACATCCAATAAATCCAGCCACTCCTGTACGGACTGCGGGCGGAGATTGGGTTGCAAATCCATCCCCCGGATGATTGCTTGATTGACCGTGTCAGTAATATTACGATTGAAGTGTTTCGGTGGTTCTAGGGGAATGTTATGGCGTGCTCTCTCATCGGCATTCCTTGGTGTCACTCCAGTGATTAAACTATACAAGGTGGCAGCTAGTGCATAGACATCAATATATTCTCCCCGTGGTGCTTCCAATTCATACTGTTCTGGGGGGGCAAAACCTGGTGTACGATACACTGTATGCCTTTGGATAACATTGGGAATAAATTCTCTGGCAATACCAAAATCAATCAGCACAGCTTCTGATTTGCCCGCGCGAAGCATGATGTTACGTGGTTTGATATCCCTATGTAGCAAACCTCTACTGTGAATCACCTTTAAAGCATCGCCAATTTGCCGGATGTACAAAAGCGCTTCAGCTTCTGGTAAGACTTTCATTCGCCGAAGGCGGTTGCCTAAGTCTTCACCATCGATGTACTCTATCACCATGCAAGGCAAATCGCCTTCATCAAAAATATTTTCTATTTGCACTATATGAGGATGGCGACACAAGGCAAGCCGAACAGCTTCATCGCGGAAGTCTTGCTTTAATTTGCTTTGATGCGGTTTCCAGGTCTCATGATTAAGGATGTCTTCTCTTAGAGTTTTAATGACCCGCAGTTCATTTCGTTCATTTCCAGCGAGATAGGTGATAGCAATTCCACCTTCGCCTAATTTTCTTTCGATGATGTAGCGTCCCCCAAGCAACGCCTGTCCTGGATTCCAGACCATTATATTAGTAACTCTCCCCATGCTATTTATTTTGGCACGGTATTAAAGCTAGGTAAGGATTCAGGGGAAAATTTTGAGATTCTAAATTTGTGTCTCCTACACAAGAGTTGCACGCTAAGCTTAACGTGTAAGGTATATTTGGAACTAAGTTATCTTTTAGTCTTATTCTGGCACTGTCAACAGTTTAGGACTCAACTGAACAAACAGGCTATTAGCAAATGAGTAATATCTTAATATTTTTTGAAAATTTTTAGTTTCCGACTGTTATGCTCTATTTTTGAAATGAGGATATAATTTTTCTCAAAAACCTCAAATTGATAAATATAGTATTTTTTAAAAAAACGACTTCTAAGATTTATTCATGAACTTAATCATGAAGGAAAAATTGATATTCATCTATTTTTTGACAACTTCGTGTACATTATCTGGAATACGACAAAGTTATTTTGTAATCATCTACATTTTCAGTTATTTATGCTTAGTCTGTCCATATAATGGTTAAGACATGCCTTCAATTCTTTGCTCATTGTAGTATTATCTTCACATGATATGGAATGATGTTAAAAAACTTAAAGTTGAGACAAAAATTTACACTTTTGCTAGTCGTCATTCTTGTAGTAGGTCTAAGCTTTAGTGGATTGGCTCTTTCTGCTTTGCTAAGACAGAATGCTGAAAATGAAATTACCTCACGAGCTTTAACACTCATCGATACAATGACTTCTGTTCGTGAGTACACACTTACCCAAATTAATCCAGAGCTTGCTGATAAACTGGAAGAAAAGTTTTTGCCACAAGTTGTATCTGCATACTCAGCACGAGAGGTCTTTGAGATTCTCAGAAAAAGACCAGAATATCGAGACTTTTTTTATAAAGAAGCAGCAACAAATCCCACAAATCTTCGGGATAAGGCTGACAGTTTTGAGACGGGAATTTTAGAGGGTTTCCAAAAAGATAAAAATTTAAAAGAGGTGAGTGGATTTCGCTCACTTCCGGGAGGCGATATATTTTATATTGCTCGTCCGCTAACCATTAGCAAAGAAAGTTGTCTGAAATGTCATAGCACGCCTGATGTCGCACCAAAAACTATGATTGAGCGTTTCGGTGCAGTTAATGGATTTAATTGGCAGTTGAATCAAATTGTCGCAGCGCAATTTATTTCACTACCGGCGAGTAAGGTGATTGAAAAAGCCAATCAATCTTCTTTGAAGATAATAGGACTTGTATCTAGTGTTTTTATAGTGGTTATTCTTTTAGTGAATGTCTTTTTGCATCGACAGGTTATTATTCCCCTCAAGCGGATAACTCGTGTAGCGGAAGAAGTTAGCACAGGGCATTTAGAAGTTGATTTTGATCAGATTTCTAATGATGAAATTGGTAATCTTGCCAAAGCTTTTAAACGGATGAAATTAAGTTTAGAAATGGCAATGAAAAGAATTAGACGTACTCATGGAGGAAATACTGGAGGAACAGCAGGAAATTAAGCTGCAACTTAAATAAGCCACAATTATATTTATGACAGTTTTGATTTTATTGAAGGCACTTGGATGAGTCGGTTCCCCCGAAACACTCATGAAAATAAGTGTTTTCTAAATTCAATACCTGCTGATGCATCAGGAATTTCCCTGGCCAAAAATTCAATAAATTGGTAAGGCGAAATTTGAGGAGTTTGCTCTAGAATCTCTTCCACAACTAGACTTGCTATTGGTCCAATGTAGTAAGCTAGTTCTTGCTGACAGCGTTGTATGAAAGCTGGATTGAGTGAAGATTGTTGTGGTTGTGGTTGTGGCCCAATGACAGGGTATTGCGACTGACTAGATGAACTTCTAGCCGAACTTAGTGAAGATTGTTCCGGTTGTGATTGTGGTTGTGGCCCAATAACAGGGAATTGCTGCTGACTAGATGAACTTCTAGCCGAACTTGCTGTAGTCTGTGGATATTGGTAGTGTGGCTGTCGTGTTGTGAATGTAGGTTGAGATTTCTGTTCTATAACTGTGCTAGGCAAATCAAGAACAGTTGATTGTCCCATTACTTGAAACTGTCCAAGACGTTCTAAATCTGTGAGAACTTCCTTTGAGGATTGGTATCGCTGCTTTGGTGTATCTGCTAGCAACTTATCGAGTACTCTGGCAAAATCATTGCTGATCTTGGTGTAAGAACGCCATCTCCACTCCAAAGAGTACTGATCCATAAGAAAAGATGGATCTCTACCTGTTAGTAGGACAACTGCAGTCACGCCCAAGGCATAAAGATCACTGGAGGGAGAACACAACCCCAAGCTAATTTGCTCACGAGGAGCATATCCCACTTTCCCCACAAGCGACATTTTACCAACAAAACTCATGTGGTCAGGAGTGGTGTTTTCATTCAGGTTAGCTATCTGTTTTCCCACACCAAAATCAATCAGCACTGGCAAATTTTCGCCATCAGGTAACATAATGTTGTCAGGAGAAATATCTCGATGGATGATGTTGTGCTGATGAATATATCCCAATACAGGTAACAAACTTTTTAACCACTGTATAACTTCAATTTCCGAAAAAGTTTCTTCAAAATCTTGCCGTTCTCGCAACAGAAATGAATAGGTTTTACCATCCACAAACTCTTGTACTAAAAACAGCCGACCATCTCCTTCAAAACAAGCCAAGAAACGAGGAATTTGAGGGTGTGCCAACTGGTGAAGAATTCTTGCTTCTCTTTTAAATAAATTGCGACATTTTTCTAAAGCATTCTCCCCTGAACCTGTGGGTGCAAATTCTTTCAGGACGCATGCTTCGTTAAACCGACGAGTATCAAACGCCAAGTATGTTCTTCCTAAGCCCCCCTGTCCCAAAAGTTTTTGAATAATATAACGATTATCAATCATCGTCCCAGAGGGAATTTCTGCTTTTATTATGTAAGACTGAGACATAAGGTGGCACTCCTAGCTCTGTAATCTGTTTTCTTTATAAGTAATTTGGTATTTTTCAAACAAAAAAGTCTATTAAGTAAAAATTTTAATAGATTTATCCCATCAGGGTTGTCTATGATGATGGAGGGCGTCAAACACAGTATTTTCAGCCAATAAATCTGTTTGGTAGATCACTGATATTATACTAAGTTGATTACTCCTCACTCCAACCGGGTGAGAGCTTAATTAAGATATCAGCAGATTTTTCCAAAAAAACGCAAAATCATGATTAAGTTTTATGAATTTTTCTGAAGTTGTCTTTTGTTAATCACTTGTTTTCCAACCCTCTATTACGTCATGGCAGAAGTAAAGCACCCATCCAAAATCAGTGAAAAGCTTACGTTATATTCATTTTGAATGTGTTAGCAGCGTGCCGCAGGCAGCGAATTTCTGATTCTGCGAATTGCGCGTTGCAAGAGCGTGTCCGCCTGGGACGAGCGCGGTACTATGGAGTGGTAGATTGTTGGTTGAGCAAAACGGCGGGTTTTTTCTTGACTCGCTCTTCTAGAGGTCTGACTTTATCTACTAATTTAATAAACTGATCGTAGCTAGGTACTTTGGCTGCGGGGACATAACCAGCATCTGCTACGATATCTCCAGGTGCTTGGTTCATCGCTTTTTGAATCTGCTGCTGTTGATTCCGTTCTACACTTGGTGCTAGTAAAACAACCGCAGGAGGAATTGATCGGCTAGTGTGTAAAATTCTAAACTTGGTTGTACTAAACTCTCGCTGATTAAGCTCAAAATCTGTTTGAGATAATGCGCCAGCATCAACGCTACCTTCACTGATCCACTCCAATACTGTTTTGGGAGTAGGAGCGAAACGGATTTGAGCAAGGGTTAAACCGTACAAATCGTACAGAGGAACATAATAGCCAGCAGCAGAACCTGCTGTTTCCAAAGCAACAGTTTTATTTGCCAGGTCTGCTATTGTTTTTATTGGTTTATCATCTCGAACTATCAGTAAAGAGCGTTGTCTACCACGTGTTCCCTCCATCGAGAACAAAGGAACATAAAGTTCCTTGCCGATCGCTATTGCTGCTAAACCAGGAGGCGCAAAAACAATTTCCCAATTTTGGCGTTGAATTTGCTCTAAAGCTTGCAATTCGTTGTAAGCTGGTTCCAGTTCTACAATTGATTGAGTTTGTTTTGCTATGTAGTCTTTGAAGCGCTCGTATTTTTCTAAAGAAACAGTTCCTTCACCGTAGCTGACCACACCGACAGTTAGTTTTTTCGAGTTGATGTCTTGTTGTTTATCATTGCATCCAGTTGCTAGGAATCCTATAAGTATCAGGAGATTAATCAACCAAAAATATCGTGAAATAATGGTTTTCATTCTTTAATGACAATTTCCATAAATTTATCTAGCATGGAGACATTTTGATTATCGCTATCTCAAGTACAACATAATAGCAATTCATCTCAAAAATTAATGTTTCCGAAAAATTGTGTTGCTATTTGAAAATATAAGCTGGCGAACACATATTGTTTCCTCCATCCTTAGAAACAACAGCTAGTTAAATAATTTCATGAATGGTAGATTTGAACAAGCCACGCTTGTCGCTTCTCAACGTTAAATAGAATTCCAGAAATGGGCGATACTGGATTTGAACCAGTGACCCCTTCCGTGTGAAGGAAGTGCGCTACCACTGTGCTAATCGCCCAATTTCGTCTACAATAGCACAAATGGCAGTAAATTCCAAAGTTCAAAAATGGAATGAACACATTAGTGTTTTAGAATTTACAGTGGCACGAGCGTACCTACAAAGCATCTCAAAGTCCTTTGGCACAAAGTCCAAAAGCTCAAAAAAGTAGTAAGGGGTTTAAGTTGTTATATCTTGTGTATCACTCTACATGTTCACGATTACAAAGCACAAGACCCGCTGAACACCGCTATGCTAGTAAGTTTTAAACGCAATGATTTAGGGCGATTGCCGGAGGCGCAGCTAGCTTAACGCCTGAATGTGAAACTGTTGCTGTTAATGAATTGCTAATAATTGAGGATTACAGCAACGTTATGCACCTTGTCAGCAACATCAAAGGTAGCTTAAAATCTGATTGTAGCGTGCTTGAGTTGATTCGAGCCATGTTCCTTTGTTGGCACGTTCACAGGTTGTCCTAAAGTCCGCTGGATCGAAATGATTGAAGAACTAGAACCGATGCGCTGTAGTTTGTTCTTCTGTAATTTAGAGCTATTCAGTAATGAACGGCAATCTGCATCGACAAAGGGGAAAACTTTCGTATGCGCTGCACGCACTTCGTGTTAGTATATGCTGCATTCTAACAGAGGCAAGCTACGTACAAAGCAGGGTATTGTTTGGAGTATTCTATGTCTTTAGGGACACGCTAAGTCCGAACCGTAAGCTCCTCCACAAAAGGCACGCGCTCCAGCGCAAGCCTCTGCTGCTACTTATGTTGGCGAGGTAGTGCTTGCTCTTAACTTTGGGGTTTTTGGCATTTTTAGCAAAAATTTTGACGAAATGCGTCCTTTGCCGTCAAAATGTTTCTCTTCAGCTGCAAAAATATATATATTCATCCCTTAGTATTAAATGAACTTAGACAACTCGGAAACTTACATCAATCATCCAACTTGGGGTTTGCTCTATAGGATTTGTATGGTAGACGAGAACCAAGAGTTGTTCACAACACTGTATGCCCAACGCTTATTCTTCATAGTAACAAGTGATGTCAAAGGTATGAAGTTTCAGCCCACTGGACGCACTGAGGCTAGAATGATGATTGAAAATCGCTTACGTAGTCTGCGTCGTACAGGGCAATCTCAGGAGTACGATCAACTTCAGACTGTTTTCCAACGTACTTTCCAATGAGCAGTTCCATTAGCGAACGTATAATTACCCTTGGTTCCTCTCTACCAGATTCAGTCCGGTTGATTGCTGTTAGCAAGCAAGTCTCTGCTGAAATCATACGCTGTGCTTACGCCGTAGGAATTCGAGATTTTGGCGAGAGTCGCATCCAAGAAGCAGCCAGCAAACAAGCTGTGTTGCAAGACTTACCAGACATAACTTGGCACTTTATTGGACATTTGCAAAATAACAAAGCCAAAAAAGCCATTGAACAATTTCAGTGGATTCACTCCGTAGATAATTTAAAGCTTGCCCAACGTTTAAATCAACTGGCACAACAGTTAAAAATCAGTCCTCAGATTTGTCTGCAAGTCAAAATACGACCCGATCCAAACAAGTCAGGTTGGAGTCCATCACAACTATTGGCTGACTTGCCTGCTCTAGATCAATGTGAAAATTTACAAATTCAGGGCTTAATGACAATTCCACCTTTGGGATTAAATGATTCCGAAGTTCTCAACGTATTCAATAGTACCAGTAAATTAGCAAAAGAAATCCGAGAACAGAACTGGTCTAATATTCAAATGCATCACCTTTCAATGGGAATGTCAGGGGATTACAAATTGGCAGTGCAAGCAGGCGCAACAATGGTAAGGTTAGGAACTCTCTTGTTTGGAGAGCGTTCTGTTTAATATTGGTTTCAAAAGTATAATTACGCAACAATAAGGTATTTAATCGTACGATTAAATACCTTATTTCAGTACGCTTTGCGCTCCGACACTCTTTATAAAACTTTGTTGAAAAAAACTTCCTGAAATACTGGTTCAATCGGTGACAAAGGATATAGTATTGACAAAAGCAAAAGTCAATATAATATCAGAGGAAAATCACTTCCCGAAACCGACTGGTTAAGATATAATCTTGACTCATTGTTACCTAAAAAACATATACAGACTTTCTATTCGCGTTTGTTCAAACAAAAACCCCTAGTGGGTAGAACAAATATGAATAGAACAGCGCAAAAATCTGCCCTTTACAAGGGTAAAAATTGATTTCATCATCAGTTTTTGGCATATCCTTACGAGTGAATAGCCCTAGGAGCGTAAACCATGAATAATATATTTTCCAAACTTAGAGACTTCGTCGGTTTAAACGAGCAAGTAGAATACGAGTACTATGAAGAAGAACCCGAGACAGAAAGTTACCAAAATCTGTATCAGGAACAAAATGCTGCTCAACAACCAGTAGCACAAGAACCCCCAGTTCAAAATCGACGCTGGCGGGAACCCGTGCCTACAATGGGAGATGTAAGTGCCGCAGGATCAAAGCCGATGAGCAATGTGATTGGTATGCCTGGAGTAATTAATGGAATATCAGAAGTTTTGGTGCTAGAACCACGCACCTTTGAAGAAATGCCTCAAGCAATTCAAGCATTGCGAGAACGGAAGTCAATAGTATTAAATTTAACAATAATGGATCCCGATCAAGCGCAACGGGCAGTAGATTTTGTAGCAGGTGGTACCTACGCGCTTGATGGGCATCAAGAACGGATAGGCGAAAGTATATTTTTGTTCACACCAAGCTGTGTGCAAGTCAGCACCCAGTCAGGAATTATTCATGAAGTACCTCAAGCAGCAGTACGTCCCTCACGTTCCACTGGACCTAACCCAGCTTGGGGAAACGAAGTTAACAGAATGGCACAATAAACGTAAAATGAGTGATTAGTCCAAAGTCCTTTGTCGAAAGTTCTTTGTCTAAATACTAATGAGTCATAAGTCATGACTCATGACTTATGACTAATGAAAAATGACTATTAAATTCGGCTTAATTGGTGGCGGGGTAATGGGAGAGGCGCTCTTATCCCGCCTTATTGCTCGTAAAATTTATCAACGCTCAGAAGTCCTAGTTAGCGAACCACAAACCTCACGCCAAGGTTTTCTAGAAGACGAATATGGTGTTAATGTGACAGCCGATAATCGTCTGATTTTCACACCAACAACAGAAGTCGTATTTTTGGCAATAAAACCTCAAGTGTTTAGTGCGATCGCCCAAGAATTGGCAGATGTGATCGATACAGTTTCAAAACCACTGGTGATATCCATCTTGGCAGGCGTGACATTAAATCAGTTGGAAGCAGCTTTTCCCCAGTTGCCAGTCATCCGAGCAATGCCTAATACTCCAGCAACTGTGGGAGCAGGAATCACCGCCATATGTCCAGGGGCATACACCAACGCAAATCACCACGAAACCGCCAAGAAACTTTTTTCAGCGGTGGGAGAAGTCGTAGAAATTTCAGAAAACCTGATGGATGCGGTGACAGGACTATCAGGATCGGGTCCTGCATACGTAGCACTTGCTATAGAAGCACTTGCTGATGGAGGAGTCGCAGCAGGTTTACCAAGGACAATTGCCAATCAACTTGCCTTGCAAACTGTCTTAGGAACAGCCAAGCTCCTACATGAAACAAAAATACACCCAGCAGAACTCAAAGACCGCGTCACCAGTCCAGGTGGTACTACAATTGCTGGCATAGCTCAGTTAGAACGAGCCGGCTTTCGCTCAGCTTTAATTGAAGCAGTCAAAGCAGCAACAGCCCGCTCACAAGAATTGGGAAAATAATCATCACTCATGAGTGATAACTAAGTTGACAAAAGAGTCGTTACCATAGTAAACAGTTTTGGTTGCAAATGTGATTGAGTGAATTACCCTGCGCTGTCTCCAGAACTTGAACCAAGTTCGATATTTCCATTTGAATTGGATCAGTTCCAAAAGGATGCGATCGCTTCCTTGAATGCCGGACGTTCCGTTGTTGTGTGTGCGCCCACAGGTTCGGGCAAAACATTGGTGGGGGAATACGCTATATATCGCGCCCTATCGCGTGGAAAAAGAGTATTTTACACCACTCCCCTAAAAGCGCTCTCCAATCAGAAACTACGTGACTTTCGCGAAAAATTCGGCTTTGACCATGTTGGACTGTTAACTGGAGATGCCTCAATTAACCGAGATGCCTCGATTCTGGTGATGACCACAGAAATTTTCCGGAATATGCTCTATGGCACACCTATCGGGCAAATTGGCATTTCATTAGTAGACGTAGAGGCTATGGTGCTGGATGAGTGCCACTACATGAACGATCGCCAACGGGGAACAGTTTGGGAAGAGTCCATCATCTACTGCCCCCGTGAAATTCAACTCGTAGCCCTCTCAGCAACTGTTGCTAATAGTGATGAACTGACCGACTGGTTAAATCAAGTTCATGGTCCGACTGACCTCATATACTCCGATCATCGCCCAGTACCTTTGGAATTTCACTTTGGTAACATCAAAGGGTTATTCCCCCTACTGAATGATGACAAAACCCAAATTAACCAGCGCCTGCTAAGAAAGAAGAAAAAAGGAGAGAAAAACAAAAGCAAAGCTAATGTGAGAGCGGAAGCCCCCGGCATGATTCAGGTTCTGGGCGAGCTACACGAACGGGATATGCTGCCAGCTATTTACTTCATCTTCAGTCGTCGGGGATGTGATAAAGCGGTGGCGGAGGTGGGCGGCGATATGTGGTTAGTGGATCAGGAAGAAGCACAGCAATTGCGCTGGCAGATTGACGAATTTTTAACCCGTAATCCGGAAGCCGGACGTTCTGGACACGTTGGACCTCTTTACCGAGGAATAGCCGCACACCATGCTGGAATTTTACCTGCGTGGAAAGTGCTTGTTGAAGAACTATTTCAGCAGGGGTTAATTAAAGTTGTCTTTGCCACCGAAACCTTGGCAGCTGGAATTAATATGCCAGCCCGGACAACGGTGATTTCTACCCTTTCTAAGCGTACTGATAGTGGACATCGCCTGTTGAATGCCTCCGAATTTCTGCAAATGGCAGGTCGGGCAGGTCGCCGGGGAATGGATGAACGGGGTCACGTTGTGACGTTACAAACTCCTTTTGAGGGAGCCAAAGAAGCAGCGTACTTGGCAACATCCCAAAGCGACCCTCTAGTCAGTCAATTTACACCAAGTTACGGTATGGTGCTAAACTTGCTGCAAACTCACACTTTGGAAGAAGCCAAGGAATTGGTAGAACGCAGCTTTGGGCAGTACTCGGCAAACTTGCACCTGCGACCGCAACACGAATACATAACCCACTTACAAACAGAACTTGCTCAACTTCAATCACAAATCGCTGCGATTGACGAAGCAGAACTGGCTGTTTATGAAAAATTGCGGCAACGCTTGCGAGTAGAACGCTTAAACTTGAAAATGCTGCAAGAGCAAGCGCAGGAAGCCCGACAACAGGAATTGGGGATGATGTTGGACTTTGCAGTGTCGGGAACACTGTTGAGTCTCAAGAGTAAAAACTTCACAATGCCTGCACCCATAACAGCAGTGTTAGTAGGGAAAACACTAGGTTCTAGTCAAACTTGTTACTTAGTATGCTTGGGGCGAGATAACCGCTGGTATGTAGCGACAGCCTCTGATGTTATAGATTTGTTTGCAGAACTACCGCGAATTGACATACCTGCTGAGTTGTTACCACCAGCAGAAATGCCATTGAAACGGGGACAGTCGCTTGTTGGTGATGAGCAAACCGCAATCATAACTCAACAAATTCCTGAGCCAAGCGAAGCTGTATTTATGCCTCCAGAAGTCCTAGAACAACTTAGTCGCGTCACTGCTGTGCAAGAGCAATTAGAGGCTCATCCCTTACATCAATCAGGCGACGCTGTTAGTGTTTTCAAACGCAGAACACAGGTTGTTGAACTTGAAGCTGAAATTGAATTAATGCAGGGACAAATACAGCAACAATCTCAGCGTCATTGGGAAGAGTTTCTCAATCTCATTGAGATTTTGCAGCAGTTTCAATGTCTGGAGAATCTAGTTCCCACAAGGTTAGGACAAATGGCTGCAGCCATTCGAGGAGAAAATGAGTTGTGGCTGGGCTTAGCACTTGAGGGTGGAGAATTGGACAACTTAGATCCACACCACTTAGCAGCGGCGATAGCAGCTTTGGTGACAGAAACCCCACGTCCAGACAGCATGGTTCGTTTTGACTTGAGTGAAGCAGTGGCAGAAGCTTTATCAAAATTGCGAGGGATTCGTCGCAAGATCTTCCAACTGCAACGTCGTTATAATGTAGCCTTACCAATATGGTTAGAGTTTGAGTTAATAGCTATTGTGGAACATTGGGCCCTAGGGACGGAGTGGATAGAACTTTGTGAAAATACGAGTTTGGATGAAGGTGATGTGGTGCGAATTTTACGTCGTACGTTAGATCTATTATCGCAAATTCCCCACGTACCTTATTTGTCACAATCCTTGCAGCGCAATGCCCATCGTGCTATGCAGCTTATTGATAGGTTCCCAGTTAACGAGGTAGGGGGATAAGTTAGGAGTTAGGAATTGGGAGTTTGAAGTCCTAAGTCCTAAGTCCTAATATACTGAACTTTCACTCAAAAGTTGCAGTCCTCGCGAAATAAGAAAGTCTTAATACACGAGGTTTCCAGTCCCCTGCAACTGGCGTAAAGAGTTTATACAAGCTGGACAGTCACAGCCAAATAACTGAATCGCACGATCACTTTCTTCTTCTGTAAATGCTACCGAAGCAATATTCTTCGCAGCTTGCCCTGTAGTCACGCTTGATGTCGGTGTAGAAGGGGATTGTTGCTTCCTGTCTGAATCCTTGATACACACTAACTTGTTGACAGCGTGAGGACTGGCTATACAAGTCTGACCATTTTTGTGAATTAATCCCGCTTTAGCAGCAGCGTGTGCGGGATGAATGGCTCCCAAAGTAGACATCAGCGAGACAAAAATAGAGGAACTAGACAATAAATTAAGTATAAGTTTTTTGTTCATGGGTTTTTCTAACCAATTTTGCTGACTGCTAAGATAATCTAATTACTTGTTACAGGTCAATAGAGTTTTTATCAGGAATACCAAGAATTTTTTATATTTGTTTTTACCCAAGAAATCTTTATTAGATAGCAGAAAACAAGCTAGATTTTTTTGCTAAACTTTTGTCAGGTTAAAAGTAACAAAATAATCATAACCATAAATTTTTTTTGCTTTTCATCTTTAGTGCTTATAAAGCAGTCTTAAAAAGTGATTCTTTATCCCCAAAAGCCAGCAATATAACAATCCTAAATCATAAGTCCTATGAGCCTGCTACGCATGAACGTGAACAATCTTATTGTTCACGTTCATGCGAGTAGTTAGGAATCTGAACCAATAGATTGTCAAATTAATCCGGAGGATTACTATATCTTCTGCAATCGGTTGAGTTATATCGTTTCACTTTAAGGTTGATACAATTAGACGGCTCCCCCGCATTTTGTGCATCTTGTGCAAGTCAGATGGGGGGAGGAAGACGTCCTCGCCGCTTTTTTCCCCTGCATCCTTGCATCCTTAAATACATCTCTTGCGCCTGCACACCCACTCACCTTCGCCCACCGAACGTGATTGATTGGTTTGTCGTCCTCATTACCCACAGTTTTCATAAGGCTTAGCTGATTTTTCCATCTCATACCTCCACTGGCAGATTTTTCGCTTGTTTTAGCCAAGCACTTCAAACATCAGCAACATCACGAAGGCAATTAAAGGAAATATATTAGTTAACAAGTGTACAATCATACCATTTCATCTTTTTAGAAAAGTTATACTGTTTTTTAGGTTCTACCTGGGAATTACGCAGAAGTGGCTTTGCCACTTCTTTTTCTAAAAGGTAAGACAAAAATAATATCCTTAAGAAAATCAGAGCTGTCGCCGACACCCCAAAGGACACAGCTATACCACTCAGCAGTTCACCTATACAGTACTACAAATTTAGTTAATGATCGCCTGCGTAGACTGCTATTGCGTTTGACCAATAGCTTTGGGTGTAGGGGTGTAGGAGTGTAGGGGCAACGCCAAGGTGAGCGCGAGTGCCGAACGGTGTAGGGGAGCCAGTGGGTTTTTTATGAGGTATCTACCTTACGGGAACGCCAAGGGCGCTTTGCGCTTCGCGATCTGCCTAAGCGCCAAGCGCTCAGCATGAGCGTTCGGCAGATCGCTGCGGACTATAGTTACGTTGTTCCAGGTAAGTCCTCTAGATGCGAAATCTAAGTTAAGAGACTTATGGTATACTAAAGTCTCTAGTTGAGTAGAGACTTTAGTAACGCATAGAAAAATTTTGTTGACAATTAGCAATTAATAAGTAAATCAACCAAATTAAACGTAATGGGTAGCAAAGCGATCGCAAGAATCGTATTTTATGTTTTTTAAGGTTGACTTACGAAGTTTTTTTTGCTTGTTAGTTTACATCTGAAAATAAAGATAAAAACTCTACGGGTAAGGTATAAGACCTGTGTTAAATCAAGATGAAAAGTTGTTTTTAATTGGTCAGGTGACTGCTTTGAGCGGAGTTCCTATTAGGACAATTCGCTATTACGAAAGTTTGGGTTTAGTTCAGTCTATCGGACGAACAGAAGGAGGTTTCCGCCAATTCTCATCAGATGTGTTGACTCGTCTTTCTTTTATTAAGTGTGCTCAAAGTTTAGGTTTAAGCTTGCAAGAAATCGGCGAAATTCTTGAAGTTTATGACGGAGGTAAACCAGCCTGTGATCAAATTCATCACAAGCTGAAAGATAAGATATTAGATATTGATAGACAAATTGAACAGTTATTGACCTTGCGAGAAGAATTGAGAGGATTACTGTCCGGATGGAACAGCTTATCAACAAAGCCGCAAGATACAATCTGTCCCATAATTCAGAACCATTGAACAACGGTAGGGAGATACACTAAAATGAAAAGCGGTTTTCATGCTCCCCCGTTTGTTGTGTCGCTGAAGCTACGAGCAAAATAAGGTGTCGCGGGTGTTGCGTCCTGTAGTTGGATTCGTACCTGAGGCGACTTTGCACAATTTCTCTTGCTCATATTTACGCAGCAGCACATCAGTGAAATCTGCTCCGTCAATAATAGCACGATCAAACCTGGCGTTAGCAGCAGAAGCACCCTCCAATACCGCATTTGTCAAATTTGTCTTAGTGAAAAGAGCCGAGTCTAAAATAGCATTTGTTAAGTCAGCTGCTTCAAAATTTACAGATTCCAGTTTTGCAGAAAACAGACTGACGCCGCGCAAATTAGAGTGACTAAAGTTACTGTTGCGGAGGTTAGTTTGATTAAAGCTGGAGTCTGTCAAGTCACGTCCTGAGAAATCAGACCCGATCAAAGTTTCTTTATTGTAGTCAATTGCTAAAGCTTCTGGAGCAAAACCTGCAAAACCAACAGATGCAGTGATGCAAATGACAACCCAAAGTAATAAACTGAATGTGTTTACCCAAATTCGATTGCTGAACTTACTCATTGTACTTTTTACCAATGTCAGACGATTCTCCATATCATTATCTCGATATAGGTATCGCAGGAGAAGACCTGGTAGCTGAATGGTTACAATCCAATGGTTGGGTCATTTTGCACCGCCGATGGCGTTACCGTAACGGAGAAATTGATATCATTGCCCAATATGATGGACAGCAACAGCCAAGGAAACAGCAACAAAGAGCACAGAGAAACACAAAGAGTGAGGGAACGAGGGAAACCTCACTCCTTCACTCTTTGACTCCTTCACTTTCCTCATCTCCCATACTGACATTTGTGGAAGTGAAAACTCGCAGCCGAGATAATTGGGATGCAGGGGGAAGAAACGCCATCACAAAACAGAAGCAAACAAAACTCCAACAAACCTCTTTAATGTTCTTAGCTAAATATCCCCAGAAGGCAGACTACCCTTGTCAATTTGATGTTGCTATTGTCTACTGTCAACAAATATCACAAGAGTTAGCTGCGCGTACAATTAATGAAGAAGCTATAGCCACTTTATCAATAAATGGATATTTGTTGATGCTACAAGAATATATTGCAGCAGCTTTTGATACTTAAACCTATATCGTCATATAACAGGTAATATAAGTCAAAGGCATCACGCCAGTGTTTCTGGACAATAGCCCAAACCTCTGACAAACTGTTGCCGGAACGCCTCTATTTCCTCTTTTTCTGGGTTACCATGAGAGACGATCGCTACCTGGTAGCGACGCATCACGTCAACTGGACACTGTCCTGCTTCTAAACTCCAAAACGCCATTTGTACTCGCATTTTTGGCT
This sequence comes from Brasilonema sp. CT11, assembly GCF_017982655.1. Taxonomy (GTDB): domain Bacteria; phylum Cyanobacteriota; class Cyanobacteriia; order Cyanobacteriales; family Nostocaceae; genus Brasilonema. Next base: position 27,212 of record NZ_JABXYX010000013.1, read on the forward strand.
CGTAGCTAATTCCTAATTCACTGAGGAAAGCCCGAATATCCCCATCTTCTTGAGGTGAGACGTGACGTCTTAGTTTGACTCTCACCACCCAACCATCAATCTGATGAATGACGGTGACGAACGAAACAGGTATTTGGGGTTTACCGTGCAAGAATTGAACAACTCTTAGAGTTAGACTGGCATTTGCCAGGTAATACAAGTATTCCATCGGTGTGTTTGGGATCAAAGCCAATCCTACTTTTTTATTATCCGTATAAAGACCCTAGTGCTGGCTAGGGTAAAAGCCCCCGTTTTTAGATAGGGAGGTTTACCCAATTTTCATACAGGTATTTCCGTGTTATCTAAATTGGATTCACGGCAAAGTTATGGAAGGAGAATTACGTGGGGATCACAGAATTCCCTATAAAAAAAGCGAAAACAAGTTTTCAGACAGTCGAAATATAGATGCAACAACAACGAGCAAAAACCAATTTAAACCCAATATCTAGTCCTCAGAAGCAAGACTTGGAATTAGATCGTTCCCTAACTGGATATGACTATGAATTACCTCAAGAACTCATAGCCCAAAACCCAGTGGTACCCAGGGATCATTCCAAGCTTTTGGTAGTAAATTCCCAGAAGACAGGTATAAAATTAGAAGCCAGACACTGTATTTTCCGAAGTTTGCCAGAACAACTCAAATCTGGTGATTTACTGGTAATGAATAATACTAAAGTTTATCCAGCACGTTTGTATGGTCGTAAATCTACTGGTGCGGAAATAGAAGTATTGTTGTTAGAAGAACGCCAGCATAATTGTTGGTTAGCCTTAGTCAAGCCAGGAAAACGTTTCACACGGGGAGCGAAGATTATTTTTGAAGCAAGGGCAAATTCCTCATCTTCCCCATCCTCCCTCACTGCGACAGTCTTAGAAACAGACGAGGCGACTGGAGGGCGTCTTTTGCAATTTGATTTACCAGAGGGGATGTCTTTAGTACAGCTGTTGGATGTATTTGGTGAAGTTCCTCTACCACCTTACATTACTGCATCTGATGCCGAGAGTGAACAGTATCAGACAGTTTATGCTAAAGTTCCAGGAGCAGTAGCAGCTCCTACAGCAGGGCTTCACTTTACGCCAGAATTACTACAGAGGTTGGGCGATCGCGGAATTCATCAAGCTTTTGTCACATTACACGTTGGCGTAGGAACATTTCGCCCTGTAGAAGTGGAGGACGTAAAAACCCATAAAATGCATGAAGAATGGATTTCAGTACCTTCCTCCACGGTAGAGCAAATCCGTGCAACTCAAGCATCTGGTGGTCGAATTATTGCTGTAGGTACAACAGTAGCACGCGCATTAGAAGGAGCTGCAGCCAAAGGTGAGTTGCAACCATTTTCTGGCAAAACTGATTTGTTTATCTACCCCGGCTACCAATGGCGAGTTGTAGATGGTTTAATTACCAATTTTCACCTACCGCGTTCTAGCTTGCTCATGTTGGTGAGTGCTTTAATTGGTCGGCAACGTTTGTTAAATATATATCAGCAAGCGATATCATCTCAATATCGTTTTTATTCTTTTGGTGATGCCATGTTAATTTTGCCAGAAGCAACAACAGTGAACAGTGAACACTTCGACAAGCTCAGTGCATCGCTCTTAACAGGGAACACTTCGACAAGCTCAGTGCATCGCAGGGAATAGGGAACGCCTAGAGCGTCAGCGGCTCGACTGAGGCTTCGCGGCTCGACTGAGCGATCGCCGAACGTCCGAACGTCCGAACGGGAACAGGGAACAGTTATCAACGTTTCAGACGACAACAAGTACTGATAATTGATAACTGATAACTGATAACTGATTTTTCTAAAAGAGAAAACACCCTGATTAAATTAAAAACACATGGTAGCCTACCAGATATATGATTTATTTGAGTTCTGCTTTCTCTTAACACCGCTTTTTCCATGAGTGCAACACTTTACCAGCAAATTCAGCAGTTTTACGATGCTTCTTCCAGTCTGTGGGAACAGATTTGGGGCGAACATATGCACCACGGTTACTACGGTGCAGATGGTACACAGAAAAAAGATCGTCGTCAGGCGCAAATTGATTTAATTGAAGAAGTCGTCAACTGGACAGGAGTCCAACAAGCTGAGAACATTTTGGATGTCGGTTGTGGAATTGGTGGGAGTTCTCTGTACTTGGCAGGAAAATTTAATGCCAGAACAACAGGAATTACTCTGAGTCCAGTACAAGCTGCAAGAGCGACAAAACGCGCTTCTGAGTTTGGGTTGAGTGCAAGAAGTCATTTTCAAGTGGCTGACGCTCAAGCAATGCCTTTTACTGATAACTCTTTTGATTTAGTATGGTCACTAGAATCTGGTGAGCATATGCCGGATAAGAGCAAGTTCTTGCAAGAGTGCTATCGTGTGCTCAAACCCGGTGGAACGTTGATTATGGTGACTTGGTGTCATCGACCAATTGATAATGTACCCCTGACGGCGGATGAGGTGAAGCATTTAGCAGAAATTTATCGTGTGTACTGTTTGCCTTATGTGATATCTTTGCCTGAGTATGAGGTTATTGCTCGTCAGTTGGGGTTACAAAATATTCGGACTGCTGATTGGTCGAAGGCTGTTGCTCCTTTTTGGGATATTGTGATTGATTCAGCGTTTTCTCCAATGGCGATTTGGGGTTTGCTGTGTTCGGGTTGGAGTACTATTCAAGCTGCGCTGTCTTTGTGGCTGATGAGTCGGGGTTATGAACGCGGGTTGATTCGATTTGGATTGTTGTGTGGGAAGAAGTAACGAACCGCAGAGGCGCAGAGAGAGTAAACAATGAGTCAGGTTTCACTCACAAAGTTTCAGGGTAGTTGGTTTTATAGTTTTTGGAAGTTTTCGCGTCCGCATACAATTATTGGCACGAGTTTGAGTGTGTTGGGGTTGTATTTGATTGCTGTTGCTGTTAGCCAACGCACTTATTCTTTATTCCCTCTTTTAGGTGCATGGGTTGCCTGTTTGTGTGGCAATATCTACATTGTGGGGCTGAATCAACTTGAGGATGTGGCAATTGACAAGATTAATAAGCCTCATTTGCCTGTTGCGGCTGGGGAGTTTTCTTTAACAACAGGCAAGTTGATTGTAGGTATTACTGGTGTTTTGGCGCTGGTTGTTGCGTGGCTTCAAGGACCGTTTTTGTTGGGAATGGTGGCTATTAGTTTGGCGATTGGTACTGCTTATTCTTTACCACCTATTCGTTTGAAAAGATTTCCGTTTTGGGCAGCCGTGTGTATTTTTTCAGTGCGCGGGGCGATTGTGAATTTAGGGCTGTTTTTGCACTATAGTTGGGTGTTTGAACACAGTTCGTCAATAACAGCGGCGGTATGGGTGTTGACGCTGTTTGTTTTGGTTTTTACTTTTGCGATCGCCATCTTCAAAGATGTCCCTGATATGGAAGGTGACTTACTGTACAATATCAAAACTTTGACTCTCCAAATTGGAAAGCAAGCCGTTTTTAATCTTGCTCTTTGGGTGATCACTGTTTGCTATTTGGGGATGATTGGAGTTGGTGTGTTGCGGCTGGCTGAGGTTAATTCTGTTTTTTTGGTGGTGACTCATCTCGTCGCGCTAGTTTTGATGTGGTGGCGGAGTAGACAAGTTGATTTGCAAGAGAAAAGTGAAATTGCTCGTTTTTATCAGTTCATCTGGAAATTGTTTTTCTTAGAGTATCTGATTTTCCCAATAGCTTGTCTTTTGGCTTGAAGATTTGGTGATAGCGTATGTGCGATGTCTCCGCAGGAGATAGCACCTGGCGTGCGATTTCTAATCGCCAGGATTGAACAAAATGTTACATTTCAACGAGAGCTTTCATCTACGTATTTTCTCACGATTCAATTCGGACTGCTATATTGACAAGCAAACTAATTGATGGATAAGACAATTGCTAAGGCTTTGCTGATATTCTGCATCTGTTCATCTGACAAAATACCCAGTTGACGAACTAATCTTTGCTGCGAGATACAACGTACTTGAAATGTATCCGCAGCAGAAGGCTTACTTAAACCATTTTCAGCATTAGGTTCTAATCGAACCATCCACAAGACTCCAGTAAAAGCATCATTCCATCCAGTAATTGGTACAACAACTTTCAGCCGTAATGTGCCAATTTCATCATTGTTAACAATAATTGCGGGGCGGGTTTTGCCAATTTCGTCTCCAACAGTGGGATCAGAATTAAAAAGCCAAATTTGACCTCTACGCATAATCTTCATATTCATAGAAGTCTTCTGTATCCCTGTCAGCGAAAATCACTAACTCACTTCCTTGTTCGTAAAAAGAACGCATGACAACAGCCGCTTCAGCTAAACTCAGTTCTTTTTGAAGAGGAACTTTCGATTTTGTAGTGATTTCTTGACGAATTAACTTTGATGCGATTTCAATGACTTCCAAACGTTCTTCAGTCGTCATCTTTCTCAGTGCTTCTAAGACTTCTGCTTTGGTCATAACTCATCTTACTCGTCTATAGGATTAGATAGGATTTGTTGCGAACCATGTATGACAGCAAGAATATCAATTTATTCTGATTTTATATAGTAAATAATTCGATATGAACCTTCAAAAACTTCTCGAATTTGCTCTGTTTCAAGCTCTGGTACAATTCAACCTGATATCGGAATTCTACCTTCATCCTTGATGAGCAAGAATTTTAAAAATTGTTTCTCTGCTTACAGTCTCAGTTTTTTCACCTTCTTTGATAGCTTTTTCTAGTGCTATATCTTCGAGTATTTCGATAAATAAATCAGAAAATACTTCTTTCTGTTCTTGAAGTAGTTCTAGAATTGCTGTTTTAAAAATGTCCTTTAGTTTATTCTCGTCTAGATTAATTCCAGTCATATATCTTCGGTGAAACAGCTTTGAGATGATGCTAACACGCCCTCAAGAGCGCGATACGCGTAGCGTCAAGCCTCTAGCTTATCGCAATCGTATGATCCCTGTGGGCGATCGCCAAAGACGCAGCTAGCTTAAGGCCTGAGTATGATTCCTCCATGCCATCGCCCTTCGGCGGCTACCTTTGCAAGCGATCGCCTTTGGTAGTATCATGTCCGGCTAGTTAGTTACGATATGTCATTGCGAGTGGAACGAAGTGGAGCGAAGCAATCCCAAACCCCTGCGATTGCTTCGCTTCGCTCGCAATGACAGTAATTGTAAGTAATGTTGAGCGATCGCCTACCGCAGAGCTACGCTTAACGCCAAAAGTGACTCCTCCCTGCCCCCTCCTCCTATCTCTTCGCCCGACACACCCACAACCTCTCCCGCGCCTCTGGATGGGTGACAAAATAATCCTGCAGCCAGTCGCAACCCCGCCCCAGCAAATCATCCAACCCGCCAACCCGCCACACCTTGGCTGTGTTGTCAACTGATGCAGTCACAATGCGTTGACCATCCGGGCTAAATGCTGCACTGTTGACCCAGTTCTGATGCCCTTTGAGGGTAGCAAGCAGCTTACCATTTGTATCCCACACCTTGGCTGTGTTGTCAACTGATGCAGTGACAATGCGTTGACCATCCGGGCTAAATGCTGCACTCCTGACATAGTTCTGATGCCCTTTAAGATCAGCAAGCAGCTTACCATTTGTATCCCACACCTTGGCTGTGTTGTCATATGATGCAGTGACAATGCGTTGACCATCCGGGCTAAATGCTGCACTGTTGACCGAGGACTGATGCCCTTTGAGGTCAGCCAGCAGCTTTCCATTTGTATCCCACACCTTGGCTGTGCGGTCAAATGATGCAGTGACAATGCGTTGACCATCCGGGCTAAATCCTGCACTCCTGACCTTGTCCTCATACCCTTTGAGGTCAGCAAGCAGCTTACCATTTGTATCCCACGCCTTGGCTGTGCCGTCAACTGATGCAGTGACAATGCGTTGACCATCCGGGCTAAATGCTGCACTCCTGACCTCGGACTGATGCCCT